>NZ_JBXWMK010000001.1:0-755844 GCF_059609785.1 Ruegeria sp. YTSC003
GCCCGTTCGTCTATCGGTTAGGACGCCAGGTTTTCAACCTGGAAAGAGGGGTTCGATTCCCCTACGGGCTACCACTTCTCTGACTTACACCCCAAATTTTTCGCGGCAAAGATCCTGAATCTGTCCCCACAGCGATTTGAATTCCGGTGTATTTTCTGCAGCATAATGGAAATTCTTCATCAAACCGGTAAGCTGTGTAAAGACTTGACGGACTTCACCCTTATCCGCAAATTCCGCGGTCGATTGCGTGACATCGTAGACCAGTTTGAACGTCATCTTCTGACGCTCCAGCGGAACGGTGGCATCCACTTTGTCGAATGCGTCCTGCTGCAGATAGACCATGTCCACGAACAGGCCCTTTTGCTGGATCACGAAATCCTCGATCGTGACGCCCTCTTCACCAGTGACCTGCATCATCTGATCGACCTGCTCGCCTTTTTCGATCAGCGCCAGCAGATCGCCCACCTTGCCTGTCCAACCAGCCTCGGCGTTCTTGTCATACCAATCCGAGAGTTGTTCAGTATAGCGCGACCAACTGAGCAAGGGATCGACGGCGGGATAGAACCGTTTGTAGGCTCGTTCCGAGGACAGCCCAAGAAAGCACTTCACCGTTGACAGCGTGGACTGCGTCACTGGTTCGTCAAAATTGCCTCCCGCTGGTGACACAGTGCCGATCAACGTCAGGCTACCCAGGTCGCCATCGTTTGTTTTCAGCGCCCCAGCACGCTCGTACAGGCCCTTGATCGAACTCTCCAGGTAGGCAGGAAAACCCTCTTCACCCGGAATTTCCTCCAGCTTGCCGGAAGTCTCGCGCATGGCCTGCGCCCAGCGACTGGTACTGTCCGCGATCAGCAGAACATCATACCCCATCTGACGGTAGTATTCGCCCAGCGTGATTCCGGTGAAAATCGACGCCTCGCGAGCCGCAACGGGCATGGAAGAGGTGTTGCAAATGATGATCGTCCGATCCATCAGACTTCCGCCCGACATCGGATCGGTCATCTTGGGGAATTCGTGGATCGTTTCAACAACCTCGCCCGCGCGTTCACCACAGGCAACGACGATCACGATATCCACTTTGGAGTTCCGCGCGATAAGGTTTTGAAGCACAGTCTTACCCGCCCCGAACGGGCCGGGAATACAGGCCGTACCACCACGCGCGATGGGAAAGAACGTATCAATCAAGCGTTGCGAGGTCAGCACAGGTTCAGTCGGGTACAAGCGTTCGGACAGGGCACGTTTCAGAACCGTTTCAGGCAAGGGCCGCCGAACTGGCCACTTCTGACACAGCGTCAAAGTGTGCTCACCCCCCTGCTCGTCTTCAAGTCGGGCAACAATCTCATGGATTGACGCGGCCCCTTTCTGAACCCAAACGACCTTGTATTCGCCAACCCAATTGAAGGGCAGCATAATTTTATGGGTGAACCGGCCTTCCGGAACAGTTCCGATGCTGTCGCCTGCCGTGACTGTATCTCCAACCTTAACCGAGGGCGTGAAGGACCATTTCGCCTGATCGTCCAACGGTGCTACATCGGCCCCCCGCGGCAAGAAGGTTCCAAATTCGGAAGCAACTTTGGGCAAAGGCGATTGCAGGCCGTCAAAGACCTGACCCAACAGCCCCGGCCCCAGTTCTACAGACAGCAACTGACCCGATTGTTCCACCGGATCGCCAACGGCCACGCCGTCTGTGCTTTCATACACCTGTACATCAGCTGTGTCCCCGCGCACGCGCAGCACCTCGGCTTTGAGCCGTTCCTGACGCCCGCCCGGTCCAGCACGGGTCGGCAGGATGAACACCACCTCGTTTTTGACCAATTGGCCCGGAACTCCGGCGGCATCTTGGTTGGCCTGAATCTGCACCAGCCCTTCCTGGACCGAGACGACACGGGCGGTTGCGGTTTGAACCGGTGGTGTTTGGGCAGTCATGCGCTTACTCTCTCAAAATCGAATTCTGCGACATTGGCCATGGCCTGCTGGGCCAGTTTCTCAAATCTTGTGGCTGCGTCCTGAGCGTTGCTTTGCGCCCATCGATCAAAAATGTTCCAGATCAGGACGTATATTGCCACGGCCTCAAAATCGAACAGGTGGCGGGCGGCGTACCGTTTCAGTTGCTTATGGCTGACCGATAACAACAGTCGCTCCAGCCCCAAAGGGTCCTCGGCTTCTAACAGCTGACGCGCGTCCTTGATCCACGGCATCGGCACCAAAAGTCGGAAATCCGGGTCCCCCCAGTTGGCTGGAATATGGCGGCTCCAACGTCCAATGCCGTACGCTCCCGAGGGCGGATTGCCTCCACGCGCGCGCAGGCGCAGTGCAGCAACTACAGTGCGCAAGTCCATCCGCTCAAGGAACAGTCTACGCAAGGTTGGTTGCGGAATTTTGCCCAACGCCTGATTGCATCGCTGTACTGCCTGCGCATCCGTGACATCCATGTCATATGCACTCCAGTTCAGCGCCTGCTCCAACGCTTTCAGAACACGCGCATCCTCAGATGCAAGCGCGGTCAGGCGACGATCCAACCGCAGCCGTGACAGCGGTGGCTGCTTGGCCACAAACAGCCGTTCAGATCCCGGCAGGCTGCTGATCAGCGCGATATAGGCGTCAGGGTCTGACATCTCAGCGGATCACACCTTCCAGCACGGCACGGAACCGCGGCTGAAGATGCTCCATCAGCAGTGAGGCGACCGCCTTGTCCGTCAGGTCCAGCACAACGCCCTGATCTTCGGCCCGAACGCGGATACCATCTTGGTTGTCGTCCGATGCATGCAGCTCTACCTGTTCGCGCAACATTTCAGCTGTCAGCCCAAGAACATATTTGGTCAGCTTGCCAGACTGGATGTCATCCGCGTTCTGCTTGATGTCTTCCTGCGTCGCGACTTTGGCAGGCAGAATGACCTGGACCTTGCCATCCAGATTGACGCCATCAGCCTCTTGACCGACGACCTCCAAAATCATCTGTTTCAGCAATTTCGGGTCAGCCATTTCCTTGGTCACCAGACGTTCGACATCTTCACGAAACCGGTCGGTCAATCCACCTTTCATGGTCAGAACTGCATCACGCATGGCGGTATTCAACGCCTCTTCTCCCGCCGCGCGGTATTTGTCGGAATCGCTGCGCGCCTTTTTCTGATAGTCGTCCGCTTCGCGTTTCGCGTCAGCCAAGATTTTGGCGGCTTCGGCCTTGGCCTCTGACCGCAGTTTTTCAGCGTCAGCCTGACCAGCCGCCACGCCATCATTTCGCAGCTTATCGATCAGGGCATCCACACCGTGTGAAATCATGCCATCCTGCGCCATCAGCTGATCCCCGCGCTGATCACCAGAGCAAAGACAAAGGCAAAGACGCCGAACCCTTCGATGATCGCCGCCGGAGCCAGTGCCAGGCCAAAGATCTCGGGCTTTTCCTTGGTGGCGTTGATCGCCGCAGCACAGGCCCGACCCTGCCAGATCCCGCAATACATCAATGCGATGCCTGACAGGATACCTATCCCGAACAAGCCGCCCGCGTTTTCGGGTGTCACATCTCGGTTCAAGGTAAACATGATGACGATGCCGTAAATCACCATGGTCGACGGAAAGGCTGATACGCCAACAAAGCGCCCATAGCCGCCTTCAGTTTCTGTCATGGCGCCAATACTGGCCATGCCGGCGATGGAGCACCCGATCGCGCTGGAGGCCGCGCCCAACGCCATAGGCGCGTAAATGCCCAGCCAACCCAATGTCAAAACAAGCTCATTCATTCCTGAACCTCCTTGCGGGCGAACGGGCGAAAGACAACGCCTTCGTCCGGCAGACCCCATTTAAAGAATTCGATGTAATTGAGACGTAATCCGTGGACGACGCCGCTCATCATGGCGAGGGCGAAGTTGAGAATGTGGCCAGTGATCAGGATCAGCAGCGCAAAAAGAACGCCCAGCCCTTTGAGCGAATGCATGACTGAAACCGCCAGATCGTTGAAGGTGATCGCCAATGAGGCTGAGGCCAGACCTAACGCAAACAGGCGCATGTAGCTTAGCACGTCTCCGAACGCCCCCATGGCCCCGGCAAGGCTTTGCAGCCCTTCGATCAGGCACCAAACCCAGTCGGTTGGTTTCTTGATGACCCGCTCGCTTGAGAACCAGACGATGGCCAGAACCCCGATCCCCATCAAGGCCGCACCCGGCACCGGAGAATTGCCCTTCATGTAGCTAAGCCACAAAATGAATCCTCCAATCAGCGCCGCGATCCAGCCCAGATTGGCAATGGCGTTTCGGTGCCCCCAAGCCGCGCGGGCGGCAAGCGCATTGGCCAGCACCAGATGCAATACGCCAACGACAATCGAAACCATCATCATCGCGCCGAAATTGTTCAGGTCGAGCAGTTTGAGCTTGGACCAGAACGACCCCTCAGTTGGCGATACGCCGAAATAGCTGCCGACCAATATGCCGTACAGGATCGTCGCCCCCGAGATGATCACGCCAAAGCGTCGCCAGGAACGCTCATGTGGTGTGCGATCAAGGCGTTTCCAAAACAACAAGAGCCCCGCCAAGATAATTGCCCCGTACCCGGCATCGGCCACGATCATCGCAAAGAAGATCGCGAACGAAACGGCGACGATGACGCTAGGGTCCCAATCCTTGTAACCCGGCACTTGATAAAACAGTGCCAAGTCTACAGCAGCACTGCGCTTTTCTGGTTGTTCTAACAAGGTGGGCGGGCTGTCTTCGGGGCCGGGTTCTTCGATCAGCACAGCGGCATCCTTGGCGTTTGCCATGTCCAGAACCGCATCTATACGATCCTCGGGCACCCAGCCCTGAAGGGCAAACATCGCCTCTTCGTCGCGCACCTTTTGGGTAGCATGGGCCAGCTCAGCCGCACTTTCGGCAACCGACAGGTTCCGGCGCATCAGTGTCAGGTATCGGGTCTGCGCGACGCGCTCAGCCTCAAGCGCTTCGATGGCGATCTCAGCCTCTTCCAGTTGCGCCTCAAGCTCGTGAATGGGCAGCGATCCTGTGTGCGTGCGCGGGACTGGAAGGATATCGTCATCCGGCTCATCCGGGTCGATCAGCACGGCATAGATGAACCTATGGTCCTGCTCGAGTATAGCCCAGGGCATATCCAGGGCTTCCAACGCATCGCGATGCTTGAGCGGCAGTTGATAGAACCACAATCGGTTCCCTGCTAATACATCGTCGGGTGGAAAATCCAGGTCACCCCAAGGGCGAACCTGCGCGATCCGGTTGGCCAGAAAATCCCTTTGGTCCGTCATGTCACGGGTCCGTTGCATCAGGTCCAGCACATCCTTGACGAACTGCTCCATGTCAAAACCGGGGTCGCGCTGGATTTGTCGGCGCGGTTCGGACACGTCATGCAGGAACCGCAGCGCCTTATAGGCGTCCCGCGCACCACGCTCGCTGATCTTTTCCGGTTCAGAGGGCGGCGGGACCAGCGGCAGGACGTGCATGCATCCCAATTCCTGCAGCGCCTCAAGCGTTTCGGTCTTTTGATTTGATCGCCCGACCAGTGACAGTTTCTTGAGGCGCGCGACACTCATGACACCGCCTCCTGCGCATGTTTGCGCTTTGAGATTTTCGACCGGACCACGGCCTGCATCTGTTCATCACTCAGATAAATGCGGATTTTCTTTATGTTCGCTTTGGCGCGCGGGATCAGAACCTTTTCGAACAGATTGACACGCTGGGTGATGGTGGCCACAGCCCTATCGAATATCTTCACCCGCTCTTCGGCCACTTTGACCCGTAGACGCGCCTCGATCATATCGTGCAGCAACCGGGCCGCCGCATCGACCCAATGAGGTTTGGCCAGATAGGAATACAGACGCACCGCGACCTCGATCCGGTCTAGCGCAGGCATCTTTACGCCCACGACGTTGACCTCTTTGACTTTGTAGTCTTTCAGCGCGACCAACCCGTCCAGATCAACGCCTTGCTGCGCCAGCATCGGCAGTTTTTCTCCAACCTTTTGCGCCAGTTCCTGCACCTCATCCTGAAGGCGCTGCACATCTTCGCGCGCCTTCGCGCGCTCGGCCATCAATTGCTGACGCTTAAGGTCCAGCGATGGCAAGAACCGCTCATAGCTTTTCAGCTGCGTCTGCTCGCGCGCGAGCGACGATTTATTCAGCTGCAACCGCGCCATCGGCATCCTTTGGGAAATACTTTTCGATCAGGGCCTGTTTCATCAGTAGCTGCTCAGGTGCGAAACACTCGGCCAGAGTTTTCCACCCCAAATCCAGCGCATCTTCCAGCGAGATTGAAACGTTGATGTCCATGAACCGGGTCTTGAACAGGTCACCAAACTTCAACAACTGATGGTCGTAATCCGAAAGGTCGAACGCCATTGCCTGTTTCTGCGCGGCGTCGCGACTTTCGGAATAGAACCGGATCATCGTGTTCATGATCTGCCCGTGATCCTCGCGCGTCGTCTTGCCGATCACGTTCTGCTTGAGCCGCGAGAGGCTGCCGAACGGGTCAATCACTCCCGAGTGCAAATAGATCTGCCCCTCGGTGATATAGCCCGTGTTGTCGGGCACCGGATGGGTCACGTCATTGCCGGGCATCGTCGTAACGGTGAGCACAGTGACCGATCCGCCCTTGGCATAGTCGCAGGCTTTTTCGTATCGGCGGGCCAGCTGGGAATAGAGGTCGCCCATATAGCCACGCTGCGACGGTACGCGCTCTTGGCTGATACCAACTTCCTTCATCGCGTCGGCATAAGCGGTCATATCAGTCAGTAGAACCAGCACGCGTTTGCCCTCTTCCACCGCGAATTTTTCGGCCACGGCCAGCGCCATATCGGGTACCAGCAGCCGTTCGACCAGCGGGTCCATCGCCTGGTTGACGAACATCACTGTCCGGGAAAATACGCCCGCATCCTCGAAGGACGTCCTGAAAGTAAAGTAGTCGTCAAAGATCAGCCCCAGCCCGCCAAACACCACGATATCCGCATCCGCCTGAATACCAATTCTGCTGAGGAACGCGTTGAACGGCTCACCCGAGACCGAAAAAATCGGGATTTTCTGACTTTCGACCAACGTGTTGAACACGTCGATCATCGGCACATCCGTTCGGATCATCTTGTTGGGAACGGCGCGTTCCGCAGGGTTCACGGTCGGCCCGCCAATATCCACGCGCGGTTCGGATGACAGGTCGGGTCCGCCATCGATTGAAACGCCCGCGCCATCAAAAACGCGGCCCAGAATGTTCTGCGAATACGGCGTCTGCATCGGGTGGCCCAGAAACGTCGCCGTCGCCTCGGTCGAGATGCCCTTGGTGCCGGAAAACACCTGCAGGGTGACAACATCTCGGTCAATGAAAATCGCCTGCGCAAGTGTCTTGTGGCCGTCCACGGTTTCGATCACGGCCAGATCGTTGAAACGCACCGCTGCGTCGGTCGATCCGCCCAGAGGCACCCTGACTTTGATCGTGTCTCCAACAATCTCAAGAACACGCGTGTACTTCAAAAGACTTCCGGACATTGCTCATCCTCGGTCGTTAAAGGTGTTTTTTGAAGTCAACGCCCCGAAATAACTTGGCGTTTTTTGCAATCATAAGCTCAGCTTACAACGAATTCATAAATTGGCAAACGAGGATGTCTTCGTTGCGACAAAGGAGACGAAAACCGCCCCTGGTGACCAAAACCGTTGGTATTCAAACGCGCTGGGAGGGCTCACCACCCCCTTCGCCCGAACAGGGATTGCAGCCGGCTTTGCCCGGCAAAAGGATCGACCTCTGATGGCGCAGTCAGGCCCGAGACAACGCGGCGCACCATTACCCAGCAGATTGCAGCAAATATCACACCGCCCAGCGCCTGCCCCAACAACACTCCCGGAGCGCCTGCGAAATAGGCTCCGGCCACTGCAAATGGCCACGTGCCCAGCGTATGTCGCCCCCAGTTAACCCACGTGGAGTAAATGGGATAGCCAAGGTTGTTGAAGCTGGCATTCGCAACAAAGATCACCCCGTTGAAGAAGGACGCAAGGGCCAGCGGCCCGCAAAACAGATAGATCAGCGCCCGCGTCTCGCCCTGGGCCTGAAACAAGTTGGCGATGGGGGCACGCAGTATGAACAACACCGCCGCCATCAGAACCACATAGACGGCAGTAAATTTCACGCCCGCCAGGAATGCGCCCTTCACCCTGTCATACTGCCCTGCCCCAAAGTTCTGCCCGACAATCGGGCCTATGGCCCCGGACAGTGCAAACACGACGGAAAAGGCGACAGGCATCAACCGCCCTATTACCGCCATGCCAGCCACGGCGTCTGTTCCAAACTGTGCAACCTCACGGATCACGATGGCGTTGCCGACCGGCGTGGCGACATTGGTCAGAACTGCCGGTATTGCAATCGCCCGAACCGGTTGGAGGTCATCCATCACTTGCCTCAGCGACGGTCGCGCAAATCCATGGTGCACGCGCACTGCGGGCCGGACCGCCGCTATCAGCATACAGATACGTGCAATAACCGAGGCAATCGCCGCCCCGTCCAGGCCAAGACCGACAGCGAAAATCAGGATCGGATCCAAAATCGCGTTGGCCAGCCCGCCGTAAATCGTGGCCTGCATGGACCGGCGCGCATCGCCATGTGCACGCAGCACGGCCATACCCGTCATTGCCACTGCCATAACCCACATGGTTGGCAGAATAATGCTGACATACCGTGCGGCCAGTTGCAGAACTTCGCCCTGCGCGCCCAGCAAGGACAGAAAAAACTTGATATTGATCATGACGATAGCAGACACAATCAACCCAATCAGAATCCCAAGAAGGGCAACGCTGGTCCCAAATTGCCGGGCTTTTTCGGGCCGCCCGGCCCCCAACTCGCGGGCGACTAGAGCCCCGGCTGCGATGGACAGCCCCACATTGATCGAGTTGGTGAAAAACAAAAGCGTGCCCGCATAGCCGACCGCTGCGGCCAAGGCGTCATTGCCCAGCATTGAGATGAACACCATGTCCACGAAATCCACGGCAAAGATTGCCATAAGACCAATGCTGGTGGTCAGCGACATTCGGGTCACATGCCCCATCAGACTGCCGGTCAAAAAGACAGCCATGCCCGTGGATTGTTGTGTCATTGGCTGGTCCGTCCCTTTGTCCTGGAAATCAATCTGCCCGCCATGGGCACCAGTCAGCAACCTCAAACTTGTGCAGTGCGCGACGAATACTGCCCTACCTTTTTGGCAATCCGCATTTTGCGCCGCTGCGATGATGTTGCAGTACGAAAATCCTTGCCGCTTTGCATATCGGCATCCAGCGCTGCGTCCACTGGCGCCTCGCATCCAGCATTCTAAGTCAACGATTTTGCCGGAAATGCCTGATCGACGGGAAGGTTGCCGTTCTCAACGAACAGGACAAACTCACCCATCCCGGCGCGTACTACCTTTTCGGCGCATACGTTTGCGCAGTGTATGTCGAGGGCGGGCACGCATGTGGCCGCCGTGTGAAACGGTCGATGGCGGTGAGGTACTCTGACCGCGGGTACCGCCATGCGGGGTACCAGCCTGCACTGGACGCGGGTCTCATGGTAGAAAAATCAGTACCAAAACTCGCTCAATACATTATAAGAAATGAATATACTGAGTTTACGATATTCGATTAGCGCGAAGACCTGGGGAGGATTCAATGCTTCGACTTACAACCTGTTTGATCTCTTTGCTGACACTACCAGCGCTTGTTTGGGCAGACGCGGTCCCCAGCAAAGAGGCTGCTGAAGGCACCTTTGCTGACCGCCCATATTCGCCCTACGCCAACCGATCGTTCCCCGAACGGCCGCTTTGGGGTGATACACACCTGCACACCGGTTTGTCGCTGGATGCGGGCGCATTCGGAAACACCTTGCTTCCTGATGAGGCATGGCGGTTCGCAAAGGGGGAACAAGTTATTTCGTCAACCGGTCAGGCCGTCAGGCTGGCGCGGCCCCTGGATTGGATGGTGCTGACGGATCATACTGATTTGATGGGTTTCGCCCCGGACCTGCAGGCCGGTAAACCTGGCGTTATTGGTGACCCAAAAGGCTTGGAGTGGTACGAGGGATACAAAGCAGGCGGTGAAGAAGCCGGGAAAGCGGCCTTCGACATTATTACAAATTTCTCTCAAATGACCCTGCCGGAAATCCTACTTGAGTCATACAGCCCGGGCGCGGACGCATTCGCATTTACATGGGAAAACATCGTTATGGCAGCGGAACGGCACAACGACCCCGGCAATTTCACCGCCTTTATTGGGTTTGAATGGACGTCCGTTCCCAAGGGGTTCAACCTGCACCGCAATGTCATGCTACGTGACGGGCCAATTCGGGCACTGCAAATGGTGCCACCCGTGACTCAGCCTCCTTACGGCGACACCGACCCCAAGGCGCTTTATGCGTGGCTTGAAGAATATCAGGGTAAAACCGGCGGTCGCGCGGTTGCTTTTGCACATAACGGCAACCTGTCAAATGGCTGGATGTTCCCCACTGAAGATACTTATCACGGCGGCAAGGTAGACGAAGAATACGTGCAGAACCGCGCCAAGTGGGAGCCGCATTATGAGGTCACCCAAATCAAAGGCGACGGAGAAGCACACCCCTTCCTAAGCCCGGAAGACGAATTTGCGGACTATGAAAACTGGGACGTCGGCAACCTCGACATTACCGAGCTGAAAACGGAGGACATGCTGGCCGGTGAATATGCCAGAGAAGCCTTGAAACGTGGCCTAATGCTGGAAGAAAAATTCGGGGTGAACCCTTATAAGTTCGGAATGGGTGGGGCAACAGACAGCCACACATCGCTGGCAACAGCTGAAGAGGACAACTTTTTCGGAAAATCCGTCAGCGTTGAACCGTCGGCCACAAGAATCCAGCACCCCTTCATCGCCAATGATCTTGGCGAAATCCCCGGCGACCTTCTTGTCGCATCTGGTTACACTGCCGTCTGGGCCACCGAGAACACGCGTTCGGCGATCTTTGATGCTTTCAAACGGCGTGAAACCTATGCCACGACTGGTCCTCGGATCGGTCTGCGGTTCTTTGGTGGATGGGAATTTGACGAAGCAGATCTTGAGACCCGGTTCCTTGCGGACGTTGGCTACACCAAAGGCGTTCCGATGGGCTCGGACTTACGCCCTAACGAAGGTGATGGAGCGCCTTCATTCCTGATTGCAGCGCTACGCGATCCGGTTGGGGCCAATCTGGACCGGGTACAGGTCGTAAAAGGGTGGCTCGATGGCGAAGGAGAATTGCACGAGAAAGTCTACGACGTTGCATGGTCGGATGACCGGGCTGCTGATGAAAACGGCAAAGTCCCGGCTGTCGGCAACACCGTCGATATCGAAACCGCCAGCTGGAGTAACACGATTGGCACCGCCGAGCTTGTGTCGGTTTGGGCCGATCCAGACTTTGATCCAAATGCGCGGGCCTTCTACTATGTCCGGGCGCTTGAAATTCCCACACCCCGTTGGGTCCTGTACGACAAGGTCCGGTTCGGTATTGAATTGCCGGAAGAGGCGCAGCTGATCCATCAAGAGCGCGCGTATTCGTCGCCAATCTGGTACACACCTAGCGAGTAACCGAACAATACACTAAAGACATTGCCGGGCGGCCAACCCCGCCCGGCAATATTGCGACACGACATTGAGAACCCGCATGCAAATTCTAAAACAACCTTTAGTCCACTTCATTTTGATCGGGGTTGCCATTTTCGGTTGGTTTGCATGGATTTCCCCGCAACAGGACATCGTTGAAGAAACCGACACGATCACAGTTGATGGTAACGATGTCGCCCTTCTGAAAACACGTTTCCAAAACAGCTGGAACCGCCCACCGACGGAAGACGAGTTACAGGCCCTGATTGACGGGGCGATCCGCGAAGAAGTTCTTGTGCGTGAAGCACGCAAGCTGGGCCTGGATCAAGGTGATCAGGTCATCCGTGCTCGCCTGGCGCAGAAGATGGATTTTCTGACTGACGCAATCGCGGCTTCGATCGAACCCGAGCCCGAAGTGTTGCAGACCTTTCTGAACGAAAACCCGGAACGGTTTACCAAACCGGCACAGATTGCTTTTGATCAGATCTACCTGAACGAGAACGCTGAGCTGGATGCCATCGAAAGCGCGATTGAGGCTGCAAACACTCAGCAGGACTGGAGCAGCATCGGATCGACAACTTTGCTTCCAAAGTCGATGCCTCTGACAGTAGTGCGCATGGTGGACGCAAACTTTGGCACTGGCTTTTCGGCGGCTCTGAATTCGTTGGAGCCAGGCAACTGGTCCGGCCCAGTCCGATCCGCATATGGCATCCACGTCGTTCGCGTTACAGACAAACAAGACCCCATATTGCCAAAGCTGGAAGATATCCGCGATACCGTTTTACTGGAATGGCGCCGCGAAGCCGGGTCGGACCTGGCGCAGGCGCAATATGAAAGCCTGGCGTCGAATTACCAGGTCGAAACACCCGACATGGACAAGGCAGTCGAATGAAGCGGCTCTTTTGCCTGTTATTCTCGGGCTGGCTGATGTTCGCTGCACAAGCGGGACATGCACATGCACTTGACCCCGGTTATTTGGACCTGCGGCAATTGGCGAGCAACACCTGGCAAGTGCTATGGCGCAAGCCTGATGTGAATGGCCGCCCCATGGGTATCGATGCCATATTGCCCGCTCACTGTGCCCAAAACCGAGGACCCGAGCCACGGTCCGACGGAACAGCTTGGATCGCGACCTGGGTTCTTGAATGCGAGGACGATATCGCCGGTCACACCATCACCATTGAAGGGCTGGAGCAACAACGAAACGACGTTCTGCTGCGCATCCAACCCATATCGTCGGAACCATCCACTTTGCGGTTCACACCCGAGACGCCTGCTTTGGTCATACCAGAACAGCCAACGACCTGGTCGGTTCTGAGCAGTTATTTCCGCCTTGGGTTCGAGCATATCCTGGAGGGTTGGGATCACCTTCTGTTTGTTTTCGCTTTATTTGTGCTGGTGCGCGACCCATGGCGGTTGGTCGGGGCGGTTACAGCCTTTACCGTCGCGCATTCCATTACGCTGGCGCTTGCCACGCTGGGCGTTCTGAACGTGCCCGGTCCACCGGTCGAAGCCGTGATCGCCTTGTCGATCGTGTTCCTCGCTTTGGAAATCCTCAACCGAAAGGATGGTGAGCTGCGCCTGTCCGAACAATATCCCTGGATCGTCTGCTTTTGCTTCGGATTGTTGCACGGACTGGGATTTGCTGGCGCCTTGGCCGATATCGGAGTTCCAACCGAGGATATCTTCGCGGCACTGCTGGCCTTCAACATCGGGGTCGAGGCCGGTCAGCTTCTGTTCATCGCCGCACTGTCGGCCCTGATCCTGTTATGGCGTCTTGCGCTGCCAACGATTTCGCAAAAGGCTGGCGTCGTCGCCGTACCCGTCACCGGATATGCCATCGGCTGCGTGTCGCTGTACTGGTTGGTTGAACGCGTCAGCGGGTTTTGATTGGCCAGTCCGCTATTTCGCGGTCTCTTGCAGCTGCAGTAAACACGCCTGAACCCGGTCCGTTTCGGCCTGCGCCCAGCCTTGGTTTGTTAGTTTCTGGTGCTGGCGCGCCTCGATCAACACCTGCCGGGCGACCTCGGGATCACCGGCTTTCAAAATCAGTTCGGCGATCAAAGTCAACGGGTACGGTTTGTAGTTCCCTGCACCACTGTCCCACCAAGCCTCGGCCGTCTGACGCACCCCACTGATGTTGTCAAAGGTCGGCGCATCATAAACAGTCGCCTATCTGCACCCGGGAAATCGCAATTTCTGGTCCTGTTACCGGCGTCAACGACGGGGCTTGTCACCATCAAGGACGACACCAAAGCTCTGGTCAAGTGCAACGACAAGGGCGGGTCGACGGGCGCATATGGTCGGAACCTACGCGACGGAAAGGTGGCAACCAAAGCCGATACGCTCTTAACTCAGACGAAATCCGGAGAGAAACGGGAGGGGGCCGGTACGACCGGTTCAGAAAATCGATTGATCATCAAGGCGCTGAAAATTATCGCGGGCACGCTTATTCTGGGTGTCGTCGCAATTGTGGGCTATCTGCTGATCGCCCCGCCTGACCTTTTGAAGGTGGGAACAAACTATTCGGCCAAGATCGTCTGCTCCAATGTCTTCATTGCCGGGCGCGACCCGGAAGAGGTTTTGACCGTCGATGTTCAGGCCCCGGGGCATCCATTGCTTAAGCAGATATCGATCGACGTGGACGCCGAGGCCCAAACCGTGACAACGCGGATATTCCGGTTCTTTGCCCCCGCGACCTCGCAATATCGCGAGGGGCTTGGCTGCACCAATCTCCATGACGCGACACTCAGCACTGCGACCTTAGCCGCAATCGAGCCCTTGCCTGCTGGTCTCTGGCCCGCCGGCAACGAAGTTCAATTGTCACAAGACCCGGAAATTGCGCGCATCCTGGCGGATAGCACCCTGCTGGGCGAAGGATACCGCGCCGTGGTAGTCGTGCGGGGTGGGCGTATCGTTGGCGAGACCTATGCGGAGGGGTTTGACGAAAACACGCCTTTGCTTGGATGGTCGATGACCAAGACAGTTACTGCAGGCCTGATCGGCACCCTGATCGAATCCGGCCAGATGTCGCTGGATGATACGTTGACCGACAGCTATCCGGACTGGGCGCAGGATAGGCGCAAAAGCATCACCCTTAAGGACATGCTGGCCATGTCCAGCGGTCTGCAATGGAATGAGGAATATGGCGACGTCTCGGACGTGACCAAGATGCTGTATCTTAATGATGACATGGCAGGTTTTGTCTCGGGCCGTCCGGCGGAAAGTGAGGTTGCGGCGGACTTCAACTACTCATCGGGGACGACCACAGCCTTGTCGCGCGTCTGGCAGAACAAGCTGACCGATGGCAGCCTAACCTATCCGCAAGAGGCTCTGTTCGAACCATTGGGCATGACATCCGTCGTACTCGAGACCGACGCGGCGGACACATTCGTCGGGTCCAGCTATATGTATGCCACTGCGCGTGACTGGGCGCGTTTTGGGCAACTGCTATTGCAGAAAGGCGAATGGAACGAACAACAAATCCTGCCCGAGGGCTTTACGGACTGGATGTTTGAGCCGGTTGCTGCATCTGACGGGATGTATGCCAAAGGTCATCTGTGGCTGGACTCTCCGGGAGGGTTGCCGCCCTATGAGGACGCCGTCTGGCTTCAGGGGCATGACGGGCAGTTCATCGGTGTATTCCCATCCCAAGACATGGTCGTTGTGCGGTTGGGTTTGACGCCCTCCCGGCACGGATATTCCTCGTTACCGCTGGCCGAGGCGCTCATCTCTGCCTTGCAGAATTGATAAGAACGGCCCGCTGGTCGGGCCTTTGCGCTATTCCAGAATTTGCGTTGCAATACCGGTGCTTGCCAGCTCATCTTCTACAAGGGCCTAGATCTGATCCGGCGGCGTGTTCAGAGAATAAAGCATCAAAGCAGGATCGACGCCCAATTCGATCAGTTGCTGCATTGCTTCGCCTTGCCCCTTTTGGATGCTTTCAACGGCAAAGACCACGGGGATCAGGCGTGGTTGGTCTTAGTAATGCTGATGAAGTCCGACAATGCCTTGCAATGACACGATACGCGCGACCCCATCGGCCAGAACATATGGACAGGCGGACGTGCAGACCGCGCCCGGCTGTACAGCCGATGACAACCCGGTCTCGCGAATCTGCGCGCCGATCAACAAAGCTTCGGACACGTGGCCGCCCGGGCTGAGCAGCGCGACCATGTCGGGTTGTTCTTGCATCTCGGACAAATAAGTTTCGAACCTTTCGGCATCGCCCGTTTCGATCTGACCACTCATCAGAAGGACACGCCGCAGATCACCGGCTTACTCCAGCTCAGCCAGATCTTCGAAGCTTTGACGCGCGCGCTCGACCTCTTGCCCCAGCGCCTGACCGCTAAGTGCAATGTCATGCGCTTGCTCAAGCGCTGCCTGGTAGTCGCGCACGGTGTTTTCCAAGTGCTGTTCGACCGCTGCGGCACCAGCCAGTGCAGTGGCGTTAAGCCAGCTGGACATGGCTATAATTGCAACGGATCCAACGATCGTCGACAACGTCAGGCCAACGAACCGCTGGCCGTGCAAATCGACGGAAGTAACCGCAGCATATGGCTCCAGAACAAAAAGATGCCGACGGACACCGCGATCGAGTATGCGACCGCTGCGAAAAAGATTACCGCGCCATTGTCTTCCAACAGTAACGAAACACCAAGGTAAGTGTAGATTCCCTAAGCGATCGCCAAAACACCCAAAGCGGCTGGCGTGAACGTGTCCAACCAGGCCAGATGCGCCTCAAGCTCTTTGGCCGTCCGCAGCCCCCTCGCCTCCTCCGCGGTCAGGCGGTCCCTTTTCTCTGTCATGTCACCCCACGCTCCCAATCGATAAACTTGGATAATCACTAGATAATAACGCATGCGACCATTTGATTTGGTCCCATGCGTAACTTCAAGTTGAGCGGGTTGGGGCGAAGTGTTGTGATCGTTCCAAGATTACCGCGACGGGTTCAAAACACCGGCGAGCCCAGCATGACAGAACTGCAACAGGTTCCCGATTGCGCCCTCGGCGTCGCGTTTTTGGTCAGGGCCGGAAAGTGCCCCAATCCGCCACTCCGACGTGCACAACGCCAGCATGGACGACACTGAAAAGACCAACGCCCCGGCAACGTTCGCCGGGTCGGCCTTGGGATATTTTGTGCACAGCTTGTGAACGACCAGCGAAGCGACGGGATCAAAATGGGTTTTGGCCAGCGCATGCCAGCGCGCATCAGCGGAAACAATCGCCACAATGCGCGCGTACGCCAGCCACTGCGGGTCATTACTGAATGCGCGGGTCAACAGCGGCCGCATGAAGGCTGACATCAGGTCCGCGGCGTCCCAATCGCCGCGATCCTCCAATCGGCTGATGGCTTCACGACGCTCTTGCGATAGCTCGCTGGCGCGGCGTGCCACGATGCGTTCAAAAAGCTCATCCTTTGGACCACCGTGAAAGTTCACGTTGGCCTTCTGAACCTGCGCCCGTTCGGCGATGTCGCGAATCGAGGCACCGTCGAATCCCTGCTCGGCAAAGACAAGTTCCGCAGCGTCAAGAATACGTTCTCGTGCCGCAATGGATCGCTGCGAGGGCGCCCTTTTTCTTTCTTTTACAGCGTGTTGTGCCATTTCAAAAACTAATTTGCCTTATTTCGAACGATCGTTCAAGATAAATAATGTCGCAGGAGGAGAGACGGATGGAACAGGTGCAAGTCGGAGCGGGCCAGCCGGTCACGGTGAAGGCCCGCCCGGAAGAGTGTTTTGCTCTGATCGGAGCTGGGCCCATGGGTCTGGCGATGGCCAAGACACTTGTCGAGCAGGGAGTGCCATTTCAAGGATTTGAATTGGCTGATGATGTGGGTGGTCTGTGGAACATCGATGCCCCTCGGTCTACGATGTACGAGACCGCCCACCTCATATCGTCTAAGAAAATGACCGAATTCACCGACTTCCCTATGCAGGAAGAAACGGCGGAGTATCCATCACATCGCGAGCTCAAGACGTATTTCCACGACTTCGCGAACGCATTTGACCTGTACCAGCACTATCATTTTGGTGCCGAGGTCCTGAGTACCACACCGCTGGACGCAGGCGGATGGGAGGTGAAGTGGCGCGACAAGGCAGGCACTGAGCACTGCCAGATCTTTGCGGGTGTTCTGATCGCCAACGGCACCTTGTCCGAACCCAATCTACCCAAGTTTGAGGGAGAATTTACCGGCGAGTTGATCCACGCTTCGGATTACCGTTATCCGACGCGATTCACAGGTAAGAGGGTTCTGGTTATCGGGGCCGGAAACTCGGGCTGCGACATCGCGGTTGACGCCATTCACCACGGGCAGTCTTGTGACATCTCGATGCGCCGGGGGTACTATTTTGTACCCAAATACGTCTTCGGTGTTCCGGCTGACACGATGGGCGGGAAGATCAAATTGCCCATGTGGCTGAAACGTAAAGTGGACGGGGCAATTCTGAAATGGTTCGTGGGTGATCCGCAGAAATATGGCTTTCCCAAACCGGATTACGCCCTCTACGAGTCCCATCCCGTCGTCAATTCGCTGATCCTATTCCACGCCGGGCATGGCGATTTGAAGGTGCGCCCTGACGTTGAACGTTTCGACGGCAAGACCGTCCATTTCCGTGATGGCACCAGTGCTGAATACGACATGATTCTGGCCGCGACCGGTTATAAACTGCACTACCCGTTTATCGACAAGTCGCACTTGAACTGGCAGGGCGACGCCCCGCACCTGTACTTGAACTGCATGCACCCAACCCGCGATGACCTTT
Source organism: Ruegeria sp. YTSC003 (assembly GCF_059609785.1). Taxonomy (NCBI): domain Bacteria; kingdom Pseudomonadati; phylum Pseudomonadota; class Alphaproteobacteria; order Rhodobacterales; family Roseobacteraceae; genus Ruegeria; species Ruegeria sp. YTSC003. Next base: position 18,316 of record NZ_JBXWMK010000001.1, read on the forward strand.
TCGTCCTGGGTATGATCGAAGCATCCGGTCTGGGGTGGCAGGGACGGCATGAACAGGCCGAGATGGTGGCGCGCTATATCGCAGGGCTAAGATCCGGAAACTCTGCCGCAAAGGCCATTCACGCGACCAAATCCGAAAAATTCGAACGCGCGACTGGCGGCATGAACTATATCGACCTGCCCCGGATGGCCTATTATGTCGACAAAGCGACCTACCGCGGTGAAGTGACCCGACAGATCGCGGCGTTAAAAGCGGCCCAGTCATGAACGGGATCGACGATGTCGCGCTGAACTTCGATGCAGGCAACCTAAAGCTGCTGAACGTCATCCTTGCCGTCGTGATGTTCTCAATCGCGCTGGATCTTAGGATGGATGACTTTCGCCGGATCCTGCGCGGACCGAAACCGTTGCTTGTTGGGCTGGCGTCCCAGTTTTTGGTTCTACCCGCACTCACGTTTCTGATGCTGCTGGTGGTCAATCCACTACCGTCGGTCGCGATGGGGCTGATCCTTGTAGCGGCCTGCCCGGGAGGGAACATCTCGAATTTCATGACGCACCGTGCTGGCGGAAACGTGGCGCTTTCGGTGTCGATGACAGCTTTCGCAACCGTCGGCGCGATCATCATCACGCCCGCTAATGTTGCGTTGTGGGGGAATCTTTACGCCCCAACACGAGAAATCCTGCAAAGGACAGAAATCGACCCGGTCGCAGTGGCCATTACGGTCGGCTTCATGCTGATCCTACCGCTGATCCTTGGCATGCTGGTCAATGCGCGCTTCACAGCCGTCGCCGATAAAATCCGCCGCCCGATGCAGTGGCTCTCGATGGCGATCTTCATCACATTCATCATGGTTGCGCTCGCCGCGAACTGGGCAATTTTCCAGCATTTTGCGACCATGATCATCGGGATTGTTATTCTGCATAACGCGCTGGCTTTTATGGGCGGGTATCTGACCGCGACGGCAGCTAATCTGTCGGAACGCGACCGCCGGTCTGTCACAATCGAAACTGGGATTCAGAACTCGGGCCTTGGCCTCATCCTGATTTTCGCCTTTTTCGGAGGGCTTGGCGGCATGGCGGTGGCCGCCGCTCTTTGGGGCATCTGGCACGCAATCTCGGGGTTGGCTCTGGCCGCCTTCTTCGCAAGACGAGAGGTGCCCGAATGCGCCACATCCTGATCACCGGAGCTGCGGGCTCGGTGGGCACTGCCCTGCTGCATCGGTTGGGCGATCGTGCCGACATCACGATCACCGCAACCGATATTCAAGAACCCGCCAACTTGCCGAAAAATGCACGGTTCGTACGAATGGATGTCACCGGCAACGCGCCTCTCAACGTCATTCTGGCCGAAGAACCGGACACCATCGTTCATCTGGCGTCCATCGTGACCCCCGGTCCCAACTCGACCAGAGACCATGAATATCAGGTTGATGTCGAAGGTACCCGAAATGTGCTGAATGCGGCGATTGCCGCCGGGGTCAAGCGTCTGGTGGTTACCTCTTCGGGGGCCGCTTATGGGTATCATGCCGATAACCCGGTTCCCTTGCGCGAAACGGATACGATACGAGGCAATAAGGAGTTTGCCTATTCCTGGCACAAGCGGCTGGTCGAAGAAATGCTGGCCGAAGCCAGACAAAGCGCGCCCGACCTCGAACAGGTTGTTCTGCGCGTGGGCACAGTATTGGGGCCCAAGGTCGAAAACCAGATAACGGCTCTGTTCCACAAGCCCAGTCTGCTGGGCTTGAAAGGCTCCGACAGCCCTTTCGTGTTCATTTGGGACGAAGACTTGGCCGATATACTGGTTCGTGCGGCCACGGACGGGCCTGCCGGCGTTTTCAACGTTGCGGGTGACGGCGCGCTGACCATCTCACAGATCGCGTCACAAATGGGCAAATCGGTGCGTTGGCTGTCCCCTGCGGTGGTCAAGATCGCCCTGTCCATTGCCCGCCCGCTGGGTCTGTCGCGCTATGGGCCAGAACAAGTGCGTTTCCTTCTATACCGTCCCGTGTTGAACAATGCCGCGCTGAAAGGCGAATTCGGCTATCACCCCAAATTCACAAGTGCCGAGGCGTTTGATCGCTGGTGGGAGGCTGCCCAATGAAACCAACCGCTGTCATCACCGGAGGCGCTGGCGGTTTGGGCCGTGCGCTGTCCGCCGCGCTGAGGGCCGACGGCTGGCACACGGCGTTGATCGATTTACCGGGGCCAGAGCTTGACGCGCTTGCCAATCAGGATGACGTCAGCATCTATGCCTGTGATCTGACCGACGCTGATCAATGCAAAGACACCTGCACCCGGATCATTGCGGCAAGGGACTCCATAGATCTGGTGATCTACAATGCAGGCGTCTCGCAGATTTCCGCGTTTTCGGACAGCGATATGCGCTCGCACCGAAACTTGTTCGAAATCAACTATTTCGCTGCGGTTTCTTGCGCTCAGGATTTTCTGGACGCGGTCAGGAAGGCCAAGGGTACGCACCTCGCGATCTCTTCCGTTGCAGGTTTTGCACCCCTCATTCATCGAACCGCCTATGCAGCCAGCAAACACGCGATGGAGGGGTTCTTTAAGTCCCTTCGCGCCGAGGAATCCGCCCACGGGGTTCGTGTTTCCATCGCCGCGCCATCCTTTGTGGCGACCAATATCGGGCGACCGGAGGCCGCAGACGCTGGGTTCGTTCGTCCCGGCTCTGCCTCGGATGGTATCGACTACATGGAGCCGGAAGCGGCGGCGCAAGTAATCTTGCAAGGTTACCGGCGACGTAAAGACTACATCCCTGTCGGGCGGATCGCACAGATCGCCAATCTGCTGAACCGTCTGGCACCAAAGCTCTATTTCCGTCAGATGATGCGGACGGTAGGTAAGCGACGAACGCCCTGACCTGTCAACTGACCGAAGCCTCTAACACGGATTTTAGCTTTTGTGCATCAATCGGCTTTTGCAGCAAAAGGTAGCCTGCCGTTTTGCAAGAGGTCGCCAATTCGGTCGAACGATCAGCGGAAATGATGCAACCGGGCAGTTGCCCGAATTCGCGTGTCAGTTCGGCAATGGCTTCGGTACCGGCCTTTCCGCCGTCCAGTTGAAAATCGGCGACAATGACATCCGGTAAAATCCCGATCTCGTGCAGCAGGTTTGCCGCCTCATCTTTGCTGGCCGCTTCCAATACCTGAACGCCCCAGTTTTCCATCGTCATGCACAGCGCCCCGCGCAGGTTGTCATCGTTTTCAATCAGCAAGGCAACCGTCCTGTGCAGCACGTCCGAGCGCGATTGTATCGACGGCTCACCACTATTCAGCGCATCGCGTGCCTGGCCTGCTGATGGAACCGTGATTGAAAAAACGGTTCCGCGCCCCAGTTCGGACTGCAAATTTATCGGATGTTTCAGCAAACCACAGGCGCGTTCCACAATGGCAAGGCCCAAACCCATCCCTTCGGCCGCACTGGCGTCTGAATGAATACGTTTAAATTCTTGAAAAACAACGTCTCTTTGGTCAGGTGCGATCCCAATGCCGGTATCCCAGACCTGAATCGATATGGTTTTCCCCAGTCGTCTTACACCGACCAGAACCCTGCCCGTTTCCGTGTACCGGATCGCGTTCGACAAAAGGTTTTGCAGAATACGCCGCAAGTAACTGGCATCGCTTCTGACAACCGCATCGGTACCCACAAATCCCAATCCAAGCCCTTTTGCTTGCGCCATAGGCCGAAAGGCGTCCTCCATCTGGGAAAAAAGCTCTCCGACCGGGACGGAAGACAAGTGAACCGATGCCCGCCCGGAATCCAGTTTCGAGATATCCAGCAGCGCCTCAAGAATGTGTTCGACACTGTTAAGAGCGCTCTCTGCTTTCACCGCGACTGCGCGTGCGTCAGCCTTGTCCAATCCGCTGCCCAGTGTCGAGATGTAGAGTTTTGCAGCCGACAGAGGTTGCAGCAGATCATGGCTGGCCGCCGCAACAAAGCGCGATTTTGATGCGTTCGCGCGTTCTGCCTCGTTCAGCGCGTCCGCAAGCTCCATTGTTCGCGATGCAACACGCTGTTCCAACAGTTCCTTTGCTTCGACAAGAGCTTGCGCGGATTTTCTGTCTTCCGTCACATCAGTGAAAGAAATCACAAATCCCTGATCCGGCATTTCCTGCGCAAAGACTGACAAAATCTTGGCACGACCGCTGTGCATCTGGAATTGTAGCGGCGGACGTTCGGTCGAGCGGTTGACCCAGGCCAGAAGGTCAGCGTCGCTCACGCCGCTCTCAAAACTGATTGTCGCGCTTAACCGGTGAAACAACGTCTGGAACGGTGCCCCCTTCTGAAATTGCGCATTGGGAATGGCCAGAAGTTCGCTGGCGCGGTTGTTCCACCCGACCAGACGCAGCTTGCTGTCAAAGATACAGACCCCCTGATCGATATGTTCCAGTGTCGCGCGGATCAGGCGCGCTTTGTCATCAAGGATACGGTCCCGTTCCTGCCGCTCGAACCGCATGATGTCGGTCACATCCGTCTGCAGGATCACCGTGCCGCCATCCGGCGTCCGGTGTTCGGATACCTGCATCCAGCGGTTGCCGCTAAGGCGGATGTTAAAGACAACGTGATCTTCAGCATGGCGCGCCATGCGCCGCTGTACCCACTCCTTTGGGGAAACGACCCCGGGCAAGGACAGGAACCTGGACTGGCTGACCAACCCGACATAATCGGTGAACCGCAACCCCGGTGTCAGCTTGGTCTGAATGTCGGGCATATGCAGGCCAAAGCGGCTATTGCACAGGACCATTTCTTCATCCCGATTGAACAGCGCAAACCCTTCCTGTACCGCCTCGATCGCATTGGCGAGGTTTGCGCGGGCGGCTTCGGTTTCCTGATTGGCCTGCGCCAAGCGCGCGTTCGAGTCGTTGAGCAAGTCCAACGCCCGCTCAAGGTCATCTGTTCGGGCCCGCACTTCCTGTTCAAGCATGGCAGCCCGCTGAAACTGTGCGTAAGCCGCGCCCGAGGCGTCAGTGGATTCCTCGACCCGCCGCATCAGGGCCGCGACGATCTTCAGCAGCTTTTCATTCTGCCGATCAAGCGGATCATTGGGGTCGGTCAGGGATTCAATCATCGCCTACCCGTCTTCCGGAGGGTAAATCGCGACGCCGGTCAGCGTCTGATTCACATGGATCGAATTGAATTGCTCGCCATAGGTCGAAAACCCGACGACATGGTTCTCGGCCAGCAGGCGCGAAATTTCGCCCGTCTTTTGCTTTTCCTGTGCCTCCAGCCGGCGCAGGATGCAATCGCAGCCCAGGATCGTGTCCGGACGGGTGGTCTGTGTCAGCGCAGCGATTTCTTCCTCGAGATGCGAAACCATGTCGCGAGGTTCGGCCAGCGTCAGCACCAGCCCCTCATCAATCGCGGAAAAGAACACAAGATCACCATTGCCCGCGACGCGCTGAATGGCCCGCACATGATGCTGGCCGCCGATCTGCACAACCAGCGGGTGGGCCGCGAAGGTAAAGGTCGTCAGCTGTTCAGGGTCTTTTCCAAGTAGACGGGCATATTCGCGCGCGGCTGGCTCGGCGTTGATTTCCTGCACGATACGGTTTGCCGGATCGGCCTTGGTGACAACCATACGCCGCGCCGTTGGCACCAGGTGATCCGTCTTGAACACTTTGATCGGGCAGCGCGTGCGAACCTGCGTCAGGATCGCCGCGTTCTGCATGGCCTGACCGTCCATCAACACATAGGTCGCGCCGAAATGGGTTCCGTCCCCTGCGGACCCGCCGAACAAGGGCACCGGCCCCAGTCCAAAGGCGAGTTCCGACGTCAGCGCATCCTCTTTCGTCGACAACCCGTCGATCATCAAAAAGGAAAACTCGTGTTTCCAATCCGGTGCGGACGCCGCCATTTCGTTACGGTTGCGGATCATCTGGTCGATGATGTCCTGCGCCGAGAAATTCCCAAGGTCGGGCACCAGCAGAGTGCGCACCTCGAAATGCGAATACGGTAATCCGATGGCGACAATCTGATCTTCGCCATAGCCGCAATCTGCAAGCTCGCCCGCTGTGGTGCATCCGATTACCGGCGCTGGCGCAAAAGCATCGACTGCCTCGGAAATAACCGCCGCCGCATCCGCGCCGGAGCTCACGAACAGAATAACCAAGGACAAAAGATCATCGCCCAAGGATCCGGCGAGTTTTTCAATCGCCTGATCCGTTTCGCGATGTACAAAGCCCGTTTTGACGATACCTGGCGCACGGGCAGCAGCTGTCGCCCACCCGACTGCTTGGTTCATCCTGCCCTCCTCCCTGAAGCGCAACGTTTTCATATGATATGGCGCGAGGGCTTATTCTTGCAAGACGCTGGCAAGAGAAGCCTTCTTGGCAAGCAGAACGGCCTGCGTACGACTTTGCACCCCGAGTTTACGCATGATTGCAGTTACATGCGCCTTGACCGTGGTCTCGGCAATGGACAGATCAAACGCAATCTGCTTGTTCAGTTTGCCTTCACAAATAAGCTGCAGAATGCGCGATTGCTGATTGGTCAATGTGGCAAGCCGATTGGCGGCGTCGCTGTGTTCGGTATCTGCATCGTCGTCAATCAGTGCAAAACCGTCTGGCACGAAGACGTCCCCGGAATGAACTGTCTCGAAAGCTGTACGAAACACGTCTCGCTGGCTGTGCTTGGGGACATAGCCTGAGGCACCCGCACGGATCACCTGACTGATCACGCGGTTCTCTGAAATCGACGACACCACGATGACCGGTGCATCGGTGGCCGCTTTGACGCGCACCAAACCTTCAAGCCCGTCCACATCCGGCAGGTTGAGGTCCAGTATAACCGCATCTGGTCGCAACCCACCGGCAATCAGAGCAATCGCGTTTTCCAATCGATCTGCGGTGTGGATTTCACCGATACGAGTGACACTTTGCAGCGTCATCGACAAAGCATCACAAAACAATGGATGGTCATCGACGATCAGGACCTTGTCAAAATCAATCTGTCCGGCGGTTTTTGCAAACATGAAACTTGGCCTTCGCAATCTGTTTGTCCCAATCCTAGCAACCGTCGGGTGCCGCGCCTACTGGCGAAACGTCGTATAGCCGGAACCAAAGTTTGGCTATGCCTCGGGGCTTTGGGGCAAAATCGATTGACGTAAGATCGCTGTCACTTTGGCTCCGATCTGGGGGGCTTCACTTTCTCTGGGGCCAGCGATGTTCAATATCGTATTAGGGCTCGCCATGACCCATTGCTCTACTTGGCGCGCACACGCCTCAAGCCCCTGCCCTAGATCAACGACCAGATAAGGCTTTCCGATCTCTTGCGCAAAATCGATGGTCAACTGCGTTCCCGGACTGGTCGATCCATCCACAAACACCAGCAATGCGTCACAGGCCAAAACGTTCAGCTTTGTGCGTTCGGCGACATCCGCGGACTGTGTTTCATTCAAACCAGAGAAGCGATCCGGAATGCGGCCCGCCTCATTCAAGCGGCCTTTCGGAACCCAGCCGCCATAGGGAATCTCGTTTTCCAAAGCGAACTGGAAAGCCGCCAGATCAACGCCCGTTTGTCCGCCGGTCATGATTTTCACAAAACGCTCCTTGCCCTAAATCGGCGTCTCGCTAGCCCAACAGACCGATTTCATGCCCGTCAATGATAATCGCCAGGTCCCAGTATTTTCTGATTTCTTCCTCGGCGGCCTGGGCTGCAGCGGCCTCTTCGGGCACGCGTTCGACACGAAACCCGAACCGTTCAAGACCGCAATAGTCAACACGGCTGAGAATGACCGGAAAAACCTCCCGCTCCATCGCGGCGGCGGCCAAAAGCCTGGCGATTCGATACGGTATCTCTGGCGGTTCATGCACCCGCACGCCGATATGCACCGGACCACCGGGTTCGCGGTCCCACAGCATAAGCGACGGTGCCAGCCGCATGTTCGGAAAGACAACCTTGCCAAGCGGCTTGGCGCCGTGATCCTCATTGATCAGATCGTCCAGCGGCACGGGCCGATTTGGCGACGCTCGGCTGAGAATTTCGAACCATAGATCACTGGTCATATCCGGCCCCCAATTCGGTCAACAATTCGGCGGCCTTGACTGCCCCCGTTTTGGGCAGCTCAAAATCATTTAAAGCGGATCGGTATAATTCGGCTCCGTCATGATCCAACCAATCTGCGACCGTGCGTTCAAGCTTCATGAATTCGCGCTCGGTGATGGCGGCGCACAAGTCACGGTCGGCCATGGCTGTGGCGCGCCGTTCCTGATCGTCCAGATAGGGTGCTGACTGCGGAATAAATATCGCCGGGATGCGATGGTACAGCATCTCAAGGACCGAGTTGTAACCGGCTGCAGATATAACCACATCCGCGGCAAGACAAAGCTTGGTCGCCTCTAACGTCTGAACCACGTGGGTGTTTTTCCAACCAAATGTGGCAGGCTGAACCGTGCTTCCGGGCCACGTTACAACAAGGTGCAGGCAATCTTTGCGCGCCTCAAGCATGCCCGAGATCGCCTGCAATTGTGCAGACCTGTCCGAGGCAACCCCACCCCCTAACATGCTGACAACCAGTTGCTTGAAGTCGCGCCCGAAACGTTCCGCCAGCCGGGCCCTGAGCTGTTCTTTTTCCGCGGCGGATTGTTCCACCTGACGCACGATTGGCCCGACATAATGGACATGGTCACCATAGCTGTAAGCGTCGTTCAGCTCGTCAAATGCCTCGGAGGGCACGATGACACGGTCAAACACGCTTTCGCGGCGCAGCATGGTCTGCCTTGACCGGCCTTCGGGCCACAACCCGCGCCGGATCCAAGCCGCCGACAGTTTGCGTTCACGGATCACCCGGTAGACGGAGTCAAACACGTAGCCGCCGTCAAAAACCAGCGTGTCGTTTTCCTGAAGCACCCCACCAAGACGCCGATAAGTCAGCACGTCATTGCCATCTGAATTGGTCTTTGTATCGGTGCGCTGAACCAGAGGGATACAGCCGATACCCTCACGGCGAACAAGCGGGACACAGCTGGGAAAGGCCGCGAACATTTTTGTCATGGTGTCCGGCATTTCACGGGCAATGATACTGCACCGCTGCGCGTGGCCCAGCCCCACCCCGTTTGTCGGGAAAAACAGGGTTTTAGGCTTGTCCTGTTCCGTCTGACGCCGTTTCGGTTTCAGACCTGCAGCCGTTTCCAGACGAGAAATATCAACTGTGTGCAACCATTGCGATTTCGAGGCCTGTTCGACAATTTGCGGCACGTTCCCGATCACATTGCCGATCAGATACCCATCCAATGCGAAAGGAGTCTTGGGGCCCAGCAATGCAGGTGCGCCCGAGGACATCAGAACCTCATCGTCGGTACAGTCAATGGCAACGCCGCCCGTTGCAATCAGCTCAACCGCAAAAGCGGCCATGCGAACTCCGGCAATTCCATTACCGAACATCGCCAGAATATCCGTCGAAATTGCCAAAGTCAGCGGCGACAGTCCGGTATACAAGTAGGTCGGCAAATCGTGAAACGGCGACGCCTTGATCGCCTCGTTCTGTGCGCCGCTAACAATGAGTTTCAGGTTATAGCCACTCTGGCTGCTCATCCGGGAAAAACAAGACAGCGTCTCGGGGTTGTCCAACTCCATCGAACCCAGAACAACGGTCACGTTCGGCACCACCCGTTTGGACCGCCGCGATACTGGCCGAACATCCGCCACCAAAGGGCTGGAGGTAGATGGCAACACCGGTCGCGGTTGAAAATCTGTCAGGTCGATCACCTTGGCTTCGCGCCCAAGCGCATAGGCCAGCCGGGCCTTGGCCGCGATATAGCTTTGCTGAGTCATAAAGCGGCCCGTCGCAACAACCGGGACACTCGGGTCGAGCTGTTTGTTGCGCAACGACGCAAGAAGAAAATCATCGATCTCTTCTGCACCCAGTACGAATACACTCTGCGCCTTGTTCTCACCCGGGTCGACAAGGAACTTGGCTGCCTCGTAGATCCTGCCACGCCCTGCATCCTCGGGCAGATAATCGGCATCAATGCAAACATTGAAGCCACGTGCGGCAAGCTGCTCAGCAAAGATCAACTGCGTGTCAAACGACCGCAATGAGCGTGTGCCCACTTCGACATAGATCATTTGTTCACCCCGCTATCGGCGGACAAAACCCCCGACAGCATCGCCTTGAATTTCCCTGCAGAGTAGTTCTGCAGCGCCGATTGCGATCTGGCCACCTGATCATGATACTTCTGCGGTTGGGCGATCAGGTCGGCAATGATTGCGTCCACCTGTGATGGCTGGCAAGCCAAGACAGCATTTCCGAACGTAGCGCCAGTATCAGTGTTGGTTAGAACCACCTTACCCGCGGCAACCGCTTCGGCCACAACGCGACCAAAACTTTCCTGCCAGGTCGGCGCGGTGAAATATACAAAAAAGTCAATCATTCCAAAGAACTCTTGCACAGTTATGGCATCAAAGGGAAGCAAGGTCCAATGCGCGCGAAGAACACGGGCATTCAACAAAGCATCCGCCCCTAGAATTACATTGCACTGCGAATGGCTTGGAAAACAGCTGTCCAAATCAGCAACAACCGGGAACTTCTCGAATCCGGGTCGTGAATGACGCCCACGGCGGTCCTGTGGTGTTTCACATGGGGCGCTCATCTCAGTCTCGCAAATGTTGAACCAGTCAGAGCTCAAAACCTCCCACTGTCGCGCCACACGAGAGGTTGCCAACCAGTCGACTACGCCGCTTCGATTAAACGGTGATATCGGCGCGAGTGTTTTCCTCAGCGAAATTGTCGAGGCTTCGATCTGACTTAGACAGCTTGAAACATCAAACCCTTCCGCCCCGCCCGGACGCAGAAAATTCTCATGCGTGATCACGTACAGCTCGCGCGCAATGATCCTTGTGCCAAGCGTGTCCTGAAATTTCAAAAAAGACGGGTTGTGCAAAAACACGAAATCCGCGCTGATCCGGGGTGCATCCCAAATGATCGGAATGTTCAGCTCGTCCAGCACCTGCCGCAAAACCGGTGAAACGTGTTGGTTGGTGCCAAACGTCCTGGACGTGATCGCGTGCACGACCACCTGCCCGCATTCGGCGGCCACCGGCAATTCGGCCGCCACAGCCGCAGAAGTCCCGCCAGAGAACCGCGGCTCGATGACATAGGCGATCGTTGGTGTGTTCGATCGCCCGACGGCAAGCATTTCTGACATCCGACTCAGTGTTGCCGCGAGGCATCGAATGCCTCGTTAGCCGCACGGTTCTCGCTGCTGGCCGGTGCACTGGTGGCATAGCTGAAATCCAGATTGCCAACAGATGCGACCTCGTGAAAGCTCCGCAGCTCCAGCGACAGTTCATCTTCGCCGGTCAATAGCTCCGGGTTTTTGTCGAGGTAGGAATACAGTGCCTGAATGTCATTGGTGGACAGCATTTGGTCGATGGCCAGCAGATGCTCAAGCGTAATTTCGGCACGCGCGTTTTGGGTCGTCGATAAGAATAGCAGAGCAGTTACGATGCCGATAAGTCGTCTATCCGTCATTTTGGATACCTCGTCGGAAACAATTAACAGTACAAAATCTTGAATCAGCCTTTTCAGTATAGCTTAAAAATACAGTCATTGGGTCGTCGCTTTCTTAAGTTTGCTCAGGACCTGACTTTTCAGTTGATTGACGCGGTTAGGGGCTTGGGTTCTGGCCGTGCTGCGTGTGTTGGTTCGCTTGACACTGGCGACGCCAGAACCTTTTCCTGCCAACCATAACTCTACGATTCCACTAGGAGTTTTGTTGTTGGACCCTGTGAAATCCCGCAGCAATGCACCTGAGTCTCTGGCAAGGGTGGCGGCTCTTTCCTCGTCCTGCTTGTGATAGAAGCGAACGTTTGACTGGGTGATCTTAAACCCCACGCGGGCTTGCCCGTTAAGCTCATGTCCGGTCGAAGTCAGGTTGGACACAACAGAATCCACAACGCTCTGCGGAACATTGGTCGGCGCATAGATCCGGAAGGTCACGGACATGTTTGCCGGGGCAGGCTCTGGTTCCGGGGGTGTGATTGCATCATTCAGCAGAGCCGGTGTCCGAGGCAAGACCGGTGATTCCAGCGGGCTTGGTGTCACCGAAAGGACCGGTGCCCGTAAAGCCAATGATGTCTCGTAAGCGGCCGGTGTGATCAATGGGGCCGGCGCGTCGATTGGCTTTGGTGCGATTGGCAATGCCGCAAATTCGACAGGCTCGGGCTGGGGTTCATATGGCAACGGTTGCGCAATCTCGGCAGCAAGACTTGTGCCCTCTGGCCGCACGGCAATGTCCGAACCATTTACTTCGCTTGTCTGAAGACCCTGTTCCGGCTGAGAACCAACCTCAGGCTCGGTCAAGAGGACATCCAAAGATACTTGCGTCACGGTATAGTCCAGTACAACGGGCTGGATCGGAACTACAGGCGGACGCATTGTTTTTGGGGTTGCAGCTACGTTTACGCCTTTCAAAAACTCTTCGGGCTTTACCACAGTCACAGTTGTTTCAAGCAAAGCGACAGAAGTGCTGAAAATTTCCGGCGTGGATTGAAGCCGGACAAAACCAAGATTCAACTCTTCCCGAGGTCGATAGCTTAGCAGGGTTATCGGCAGTGGTGGCTGGGCAAAGGTCGGCACGAAAGACCGAACACTAGGTGCCAAGAGCGACAATTCTGGTTTGATACCGCCCGGTTGCTCGGACAAATCTGATAAGGGTAGCGACAACGAGGCCAAATCCTGTGACGCGGTTGTGTCACCGTCAGGCAAAATCGATTCAGATGGTATATCGAACACGGTTTCAGAAGTTACCGTCGGGTCCGCCGCATCACCTGTAATGTCGGACGGCGGCACCGATCGCTCGGCGAGTTCCGCGTCTGGTTGCATGATCGCGCCTGTTGCCGCGGTCTCTTGGCTCACCAAACCTGCATTTTCGGTTGGACCGGGGGCGTTCAACCCAGACAAAATCAAAAAAACCGACGACGACGCAACAACACCGATGCCGCATCCTGCCGCGACCAGTCCCAACCGCATCTTGAGACGCTTACGATTCTGATCGTCTGTTCTTTCCTGAAGGGTTCCGCGCAATCGATCCGCGAACCCTTCCTCGGGAAGCTTTTGACCTGATTTCGGGTCGGCTAGATCCTCTGGCGTGTTGTCGGGATGGATGCCCGGCGCGGGCCTGCCATCGGGCGGCACAGTGTGTGCTTCTCCTCGAGCATCGCGTGTCACGTTTTCAGTCGCGCGACTGTCATCATTGAAGGGTTGACTGTCAAATCGCCCTGCCGTCGCTTTTTGAACCGACTCACCAGATTGGTGAGAGCTGGTAGCTTGGGCAGACTTACCAAAGGCTCCCGACAGCCCCGCCGCTGCGTTTAGCGCGTTCGCTGGTTGCGCACCATCGGTTGAGTTCGTGGCTTTGGGTTGGTCTGGATCAGATGACTGTGAAGCAGCGGCTTTTGCCTTGCGAGTGGCGATGTTTATTTCTCGCTGTTTCCGAGCATTTTCAAGCATCTCCTGCCAGTCAGGAGATTGCACAAAGTCATAAACACCCGACACTGTATTAGCGTCATTTTTGGCAACTTCAGGGCGAGTTTTTGGATCGCTGGCCTTTGTCATCAATACCCCCGAACTGGCCGCCAGAACACGCTCTTTGCTGTCGCAACTCGGGCAAACCAAATACACTCGTGAACATCAAAAAATTCAAAAAAATGTACGAAGCAGTATAAAAAATTGACCGCTGGAACACAAGTAATCCGGTGTTCGTCGTGCAACTATTGCCGGTCTCGCAAGGGCAGAATGTGCCGTCGTTCGCCCCTTCTGTGCCCTGGCACCATTTGCGTCGGTGACGCGAATTCAGTAAAATTGGGTCCGTCAAATCATTGGTGATCAAGCTGATCAGGGCTGTTTCCGCAGATCAAAAATCTTGCCGTCGAACGGTTACAGGGACACAGGCGCGCAGCGCCACGCTGGGACGGTCAGCACACCGTTTCAGTCAGCCATTCGGAATCTGGTTAAACCCGCTTTACTGTCTCAGACCTCTAAATCCAGGACCAGAATTCCGTCGATGCCGCCCACGGCGTTTTCGACCAACTGCGCGCCCAGCGCTTTGTGCCTCTCGTTGCTTTGATAGCTTGCCAATGCGGCCCAATCATCGAAATCAATCACAAACCCATGCTTGTAACCGCGTTCGATCTGTTCAGGGCTTTCGCTGCGACCACCGGTAAACCCGCCTGCACCCGGCAGGGCGTCGGTTAGGTCCGACAGGCCCCTGTAAATCTTCCAGATGGTTTCGTCGGTCACGTCGGACCGGAATTTTGTCAGAACGATATGGCGGATCATAGTTAGTTGCCTTGATCATGATTGTAGGAGCGCAAGCGTCCGAAGAATTCGAGCGTCACCATAACTAAGGCGTTTGCAACCAGAATGTACCTAAGACTTCGAGCCTGCCCTAGATGGCCAAATACTCCTCGCGGAGGCCGGTGTCTTGAAGCACCTCGTTCGCCGTCCCATCAAATACGATGGTGCCGGTGTCCAGAATGATCGCGCGATCGGCTAACTCCAATGCTCGGACGGCGTTCTGTTCGACGATGATCGTGGTCATGCCCTGTTGCTTGACATGAGCCAGTGTTTTTTCAATCTCGTCGACAATGACCGGGGCCAGACCTTCGTAAGGCTCATCCAGAAGCAGGACCTTGATATCCCGTGCAAGGGCTCTGGCGATTGACAGCATTTGTTGTTCGCCACCCGATAACGTAATCCCCTCTTGTTTCCTGCGTTCGCCCAAACGCGGGAACAGTTCATACAACCGCTCCAGGGACCATCCAACTGGCGGCGCAATCTGGGCAAGCTGCAGGTTTTCCTCAACGGTCAGCCCTGGGATAATTCGTCTGTCTTCCGGTACAAGGCCAAGACCAACAGACGCCGCTTCGTAGCTTGTCATATTGTGTAGTGGCTGATGATCCAGCCAGATTTCACCGTGCCTTACTTCCGGATCGCCTACCCGCGCAATCGACCGGAGTGTCGAGGTTTTGCCAGCGCCGTTCCGTCCAAGCAGGGCCAGAATCTCGCCTTCGTGCACATTAAAGCTGACGCCCTGCACGATATAGCTTTCCCCGTAGTATGAATGCATGTCCCATACAGACAGGAACGCAGGCGCGGTGCTTGCCCTATTGGCGTTTTTCGAAAAGTCGGGTTTCTCGTTCATAGCTTTTCCTTACGCCGCCTCGCCCAGATAGGCTTCACGAACCTTGGGATGTCCACGGATTTTTTCTGGAGTATCTTCGACCAGCGGCGTCCCTTGCGCCAGCACTGTGATGCGTTCCGCAAGGCTGAAGACCACATGCATGTCATGCTCGATAATGGCGATGGTTATGTCGCGCTCATCCTTGATCTGTTTTAGCAAATCAATGGTGTTGTTGGTGTCCGCCCGCGCCATGCCCGCCGTAGGTTCGTCCAGCAACAACAGCCGCGGATTTTGACTGAGGCACATGCCAATCTCAAGTCGCCGCTTGTCGCCCCGGGACAGCGACGCCGCGTGCATTTCGCGTTTGTCGGCCATGTTCATTTCTTCCAGCATGACTTCGGCCTGTTCGACGACCTCACGTTCGCGAGCGATGGTCTCATAGGCATGCATCCGGAATGCCCCATCCCGCATCGCGAAGATCGGGATCAGCATGTTCTCCATCACGGTCAGCTCGCCAAAGATCTCAGGCGTTTGGAACACGCGGCTAATGCCCATCTGGTTGATCTGGAACGGCTCGAGTCCCAGAACCGAGTTGTTGTTGAACAACACCGACCCGGTGTCTGGCATCAGCTTACCCACCAGACAGTTCAGCAGCGTCGATTTTCCCGCGCCATTGGGGCCGATGATCGCATGAACCGAGTTCTCTTCGATATTGAGGTTCACATCTGTCAGCGCCTTAAGGCCACCGAAGCGTTTGCTGACGTCTTTGACTCTTAGAATTGCCATTTCTCGCCCCTTATTCCGCCGGTTCTGTTTTGCCCGACGGCGCATCGTCGGTGTCTTTTTTCTTGCGCTTGAAGCGCTTGAGCAAACGTTGTCCACCCTCAACAAGACCACCCGGCAGATAGATGACAACCAGCATGAACAGGATGCCCAGCGTCAGGTGCCAGCCTTTGCCGATGAACGGGTGGATCACGAACACCACGGCGTCCTCCAACCCGTCAGGCAGGAATGCGAACCAGCTATGCAGGACGTTGTCGTTGATCTTCGAGAAGATGTTCTCGAAATACTTGATGAAACCTGCGCCCAGAACCGGCCCGATCAACGTGCCCGTACCACCGAGGATCGTCATCAGAACCACCTCGCCCGAAGCGGTCCATTGCATCCGCTCGGCACCTGCCAGCGGGTCCATTGCGGCCATCAGACCACCGGCCAGACCGGCGTACATGCCAGAAATCACAAAGGCCGCGAGCGTATATGGCTTGGAGTTCAGACCCGTATAGTTCATCCGCTGCTGGTTCGATTTTACTGCCCGCAGCATCATGCCAAAGGGCGACCGGAAAATACGGATAGACAGGTAAAACACGACCATCATTATGATTGCGCACAAGTAGTAACCCGCGTTGAAGTCAAAGCTCCACGCGCCCACATCCATCGTGTACGTCGCGCGCATTGGCAATCCAAACAGATGCGGTAAATCCGGCGCGTTAGCGCCCTGCAGGATCTGCGGATCGTCCGCATAAACCTGCAGGCCGGTTTCCCCGTTCGTCAGGTTAAACTTGGGGTTTGACAGAACCGAGTAGGCCAGCGCAAAGCTCATTTGTGCAAAGGCCAGCGTCAGGATCGAGAAATAGATCCCCGACCGCCGCAGGCTGATGAACCCGATAAGTAGCGAGAACAGGCCCGCGACGACGACACTCAGCGCGATGGCTGGAATGACGTTGTAGCTGAGCAGTTTGAACATCCAAACTGCCGAGTATGATCCTACGCCCAGAAAGGCCGCGTGACCGAAGGACAAGTACCCGGTCAGGCCAAACAGAATGTTGAACCCGATGGCAAAGATCCCGAAAATCACGAACCTCTGCATCAAATCCGGGTAACCCGCGTTGAACTGCGCCATGGCGCTGCCCTCTGGAAACGGGTTCAGGATGAAAGGCGCCAGCAAGGTCAGGAGTGCGACGACGATCAGCAGGCTGGTGTCTTTTTTATTCAGTCCCAACATTGATTATTCCTCCATCACGCCCTTGCGCCCCATCAGCCCGCGCGGACGCGTCAGCAGCACGATGATGGCGACAAGGTAGATGATGATCTGATTGATGCCTGGGATCGTTGTGGTGGCCCAGGTGGTCGAGGCAAAGCTTTCCAGAATGCCCAGCAAAAAGCCTGCCAGAACGGCGCCTGGCAATGACCCCATTCCGCCAACAACAACCACGACGAAGCTAAGGACCAGAAAGTCCATTCCCATGTGGTAGTTCGGCGGGTTGAGCGGCCCGTACATCACACCGGCCAGTCCGGCGACACCGGCAGCAATGCCAAACATAATGGTAAACCGGCGGTCAATATTGATGCCCAGCAGGCCCACCGTTTCCCGGTCAGCCATCCCAGCACGGACAACCATCCCGAAGGTGGTGAACTGCAGGAAGGAAAACACTGCGCCAATAATGCCTACGGCAAAGCCAAAATAAACCAATCGCCAGATCGGGTAGATGATTGCATTGGGATCAAAACCAACCATGGTGCCCAGATCGACAGATCCGCTCAGCACATCGGGCGGCGGGGTCTGGATCGGGTTGGCGCCAAAGAAATACTTGACGATTTCCTGCAGAACGATCGCAAGACCAAAGGTCACCAGGATCTGGTCTGCATGCGGGCGCTTATAGAAGTGTTTGATCAGCCCGCGTTCCATCACATAGCCAACCAGCAGCATGATCGGGATCGCAAACAGGATGGCCAACGGGACGGACCAGTCGATGATCGTTGCGCCGACTTCGGGGCCGAACCAGGCCTCGATATAAGGGGTTTCGACCTTCAGCGGATTACCCAAAAAGTCTTTTTGGGTTTCATCGAGGGTCACGAAACTCAGGTTCAGCAGCTTTTGCAAAGTAACGGCGCAGAACGCGCCAATCATGAACAAAGCCCCGTGGGCAAAATTCACGACGCCGAGCGTCCCGAAGATCAGGGTAAGACCCAGCGCGATCAGCGCATAAGCCGAGCCCTTGTCCAGACCGTTAAGTATTTGCAGTAGGATGGCGTCCATTGGGCCCACCTCAGGGTTGGTCAGTGTGGATTGAGTGGTTGGGACCAGGCCCACAGGCCTGGCCGTAAGTCGTCTGACCGCCGAGAACGACGGTCAGACATTCGCCAAAAGGCTTACGCGCCCGGATTGCACTTGCCCAGTTCGCCACCGGCGAACATCGGGTGCTCGGGATCGTACTCGACCTGCGCACGCGGCGTGATCTCGACGATTTCAAGCGTGTCATACGCGTTGGTCGGGTTCTCGTTGCCACGTACAACCAGCACGTCCTTGAAGCACTGGTGATCGGCACCGCGATACCAGGTGGGACCATTGCCCAGCCCGTCGAACTCAAAGTCTTCCAGAGCTTCGGCAACACCACAGGGATTGAAGGTGCCCGCACGCTCACATGCATCCGCATAAAGCAGCACTTGTGCATAACAGGTCTGAGCAGAGTTGGACGGCGGCTTGCCGTATTTCTCACCAAAGGACTTCACGAAGGCCTTGGTGCCCTCATCCTGCAGCTGCCAGTTCCAGTTCATCGAACCCAGCACGCCCTTGATGTTCTCGCCCGCACCAGCGGCCATCAGCTCGGAATACAGCGGCACGACGATCTTGAAGTCCTTGCCGTTTGCAACCTTGTCGAGCAGACCGAACTGGATCGCGTTGGTCAGCGAGTTCACCATGTTGCCGCCATAGTGGTTCAGAACCAGCACGTCCGCGCCAGAGTTCAGAACCGGTGCGATGTAGGACGAGAAGTCGGTCGACGCCAGCGGTGTTTTGACCGTGTTGACCGTTTCCCATCCCAGGGCTTCGGTCGAGGCAACGATCGACTCTTCCTGGGTCCAGCCCCAGTTGTAGTCGGCCGTCAGGTGATAGGCACGACGCTCCTTGCCCATCTCAGCCGCTAGAACCGGCGCCAGCGCGGCACCCGACATGTATGCATTGAAGAAGTGACGGAAACCGTTGGCCTTCTTGTCCTTGCCCGTAGTGTCGTTTGCGTGCGTCAGGCCGGCCATGAAGATCACGCCCGCCTCTTGGCACAGGCCCTGAACCGCAACGGCCACGCCCGAGGACGAACCACCGTTGATCATGATCGCGCCGTCTTTTTCGATCATCGACTTGGCCGATGCGCGGGCTGCATCCGATTTGGTCTGGGTGTCGCCGGTGACGAACCCGACCTTCTTGCCCAGGATACCGTTCCCCTGCAGAGCCTTCGACGAGAAAGTGTTCAAGCAACCTCCGTCGCCCTCGCCGTTCAGATGTTCGACCGCCAGCTGTTGCGCCAGCAATTCGTCATTGCCTTCGTCGGCATAAGGTCCGGTTTGCGGAACATTGAAGCCCAGAGTGACAGACGCCCCTGTCGGCTCATTGGTAAAGGCAGCGGCCGACGAAGCCGTAAAGATCGTAGGCAGGGCCAGACCGGTACCTGCAACGGCACCGGACTTTAGCACGCCGCGGCGCGTGACATTATTCTTAGTCATGTATTCCTCCC
Organism: Ruegeria sp. YTSC003; assembly: GCF_059609785.1. Taxonomy (NCBI): domain Bacteria; kingdom Pseudomonadati; phylum Pseudomonadota; class Alphaproteobacteria; order Rhodobacterales; family Roseobacteraceae; genus Ruegeria; species Ruegeria sp. YTSC003. Next base: position 37,963 of record NZ_JBXWMK010000001.1, read on the forward strand.
ATTTCCATTTTTCGTCCTTTGGCTCCTCTTCCAGCAGACGAAAGCGCACTTTTGTGCATTCCAATAATGGAAATCAGACAGAAAATTTCTCAATAAATTACTGGTCTTGAAATAAAATTTTGTAAATTTGTTCACGAAACTCGGGATTTTTTGTAAAGAAAGTAACAGTCAGCTATGCCCAGGCATTGTCGCGCAAATCACGGTGGAGGCTTATTTTGTGCCTCCAGCATGGTAGCCGGAGCGCTTTAGCAGTTGGGTTCAAGCTGAGCATGAGACCAGGAACTGGTCCCCCCTACGGAACTGCATCAAAGCAACGCGGCTCGCTGTCTGTTTCGATTAATCCTGATGTAAACCGGGCGCTCAGGCCAATCGGCAATGGGATTGGGTTGCGCGAATCCGGACTGCAGTGAATTTGCCGTCACCCGAAACGTGAAAATTCGAGCGCGCCGATATTTGGGTAAGGTCTTGCGGCGGAAAGCACATTTGAATTGAGGCGGGTATGAGTGGCGGTGCCGTCAGACAAATTCGAACTAGTCTCAGCTAAGCCAATATAGGTGCCCTTTATGCCATACCAAGTTCGCGCCACTCGGCAAGAGCGACGGTGCGTGTCAGCTTGAAGGTGTCTCGGCTGGCGACCGATCTTTCCTGGTTGAAGTGGTTGTAGACGGAGGAATGAACGGAGGCGAATTTCTGCAAACTTCGCATGCGCCTGAAACGTTGCATAGCGCGCTCTCTTCGTTGGAAAGGCAGGTGCGAATTCTCAACGCGGTTGTTGAGCCAACTGCCCGTCTGTTGTTTTTCGAGAGCACCCAAATCTCTGAGCGCTGCTTTGTAGGATGCAAACCGGTCGGTCACGACCTCCGCGGCGCAACCGTGCCGTTTCATCAATTTCTTAAGGAATTTCAGTGCTGCAGCTTTGTTTCGGCGTTTGGTGACAACGGCTTCCAGCACCTCGCCCTCGTGATCAACAGCCCGCCACAGATAGTGTCGCTTGCCATTCACCTTCACAAAGACCTCGTCGACGTGCCATTTCCATTTCGAGTGTGCTCGCAATTGCTGAACTCGCTTTTGTCTGATCTCGGAGGCAAACATCGGGCCGAACCTGTTCCACCAATATCGGACGGTTTCGTGGCTCACGTCGATGCCTCGCTCGTGCAGCAGATCTTCGACATTCCGAAGCGAGAGCGGGAAACGGATGTAAAGCATCACGGCCAAGCGGATGATCTCGGGACTGGTTTTTAAGTATTTGAAAGAGGCAGGTCTGGTCAGGGGCAAAAGCTACGCAACACCCCTACCCCGCTCAAGCAAAGTTCTTCTGACAAGACCCTCGAAGGGAGTCATTATACTCCGGCGAAGAGTATTTGTTTTTTGCGATCTGCATCCCTTTGACACAAAACGAAATCGTTCTCATGCAAAAAGCCCTGAGGGGAGGACGCAACTAAAAAATGCCCAAAATCATCTCGCCCTGCGACTAGCGCAACCAAAGTTTTCACCCTGTTTTGCTGTTTCATTGAGGGCTTTATGAAACGCAACGCCGCACCAATGCGTCTATCGTCTGTGTTATTGGGCCCTGATGCGTGAAAGAGATGCCCGTGATGCATTGATGCCTGCCCTGCACGCAATTCGGCAGCAACTGCATCTTTTTCGTTTACATCGACTGCGATTTCTTGCCCACGTGACAAGAGATTGTTTTCGCTGAAGGTGTCCACGTGAGGCACGATACGGCTTTTATGGCTGCCAGGAACAAACCTCATACACCCGCTTTGCTCAGTCGCTTCCGAAATTGCAACCCAACAGGTTACCTCTTCAGCATCATCCAAACCCCAATAGGTCAAGTCTTGATGCCACGAGACTATCTTCGATGATCGCGCTTCTTTTACGAAAAGTGCACCGCTCCAAACCATGAGGTCCGGCCCCAACACTGTTGAAGCAGCCTCAATCAGCTTCGGATGGCGAAGAAGTGCATCGAATGATGGTATCAGCCTGTCCGGATAAGAATATAGAAGCTTGAGTTTCTCTGGGTCGTCTCTGAGAATGCGCTCTGCTTTTTCAAAATCATCGCGCAGCGTTTGGACCTCGTAAGCTGTCAGGATATCCAGCGGAGCTACGAAACCGTCTCTTTCATAAGTCTTTGCAATATCACGCATTCGTCTATCCATCGTCATTTTCCGGAAACGTTAACTGCACTTTCATTGATTGGCTTCGATCAGACGCGACCTCAAAGGCAGTTACAGCCTCGCCAACTTCGAAGGAATGCGTCACCAACTGGTCGACGTTTATTAGTCCGCTTCGCATCATCTCGACCGCGACTGAGAACTCGGAATGGAAACGGAAAGACCCACGAAGCCCTATCTCTTTTGCAGTCAACGCCTGCATCGGCACAGTCATATCTCCACCCAGACCAAGCTGAACCAATGTTCCACCCGGTCGCAAGCATGCGACGCCAGAAGCCAGAGCCGATTGAGCCCCAGAACACTCCAGTTGGACATCAACCTGGCCCTTGTCGTTTTCAAACTGCTCCAGTTTTTGCGGATCGGCGTAGGTGTTGATGACATCGTCTGCCCCGCATTCACGCGCCAGAGCGAGGGTCTGGTCCGAGATATCCGTCGCCACTATTCTGGCCGCTCCAGAACGACGTACCGCCAAGATCGTGAGGCAGCCAATCGGACCGCATCCCGTGATAAGTACCGTTTTGCCTAAGAGGTTCCCGGCTTGTTTAATCGCGTGCAAACAGACAGCCAGAGGTTCGGCCATAGCGGCCTGCGCAGGGCTCAACCCATCTGCCGGAACACATTGACTGGCTTTCGCCACGAGTTTGCTTTGAAAAGCGCCTTGGATATGCGGGAACGGCATCGCGCTGCCATAGAACTTCATATCAAGACAGTGGTTTTGCTGCCCGTTCAGACAATAAATGCAGGCTTGGCAAGGGCGGGATGGAGAAACTGCAACCAGTTGGCCTAAGTGCAGCCCCTGCACACTTGACCCGACTTTCACGATTTCTCCGGCGACTTCATGTCCTAGCACCATCGGCTGACGCAACTTGATCGCACCGAAACCACCGTGGTTATAATAATGCAGGTCAGAGCCGCAAATCCCACCCGCGCGCATGGCAATCAAGACTTCGTCTGGCCCCACGTCGTGTACGTCCCGGTTTTCCAACCTCAGATCTTTTGCGGCATGGATAACAACAGCAACATTGGCCGAAGACATTGCACAGACTCCCTATACATATTGCCAAAAGATACGGATAGTCGGTGCTGACAACCAAGGGGTTTTTGCATGATGCTTGAAATGTTCAACCTAGAGGGAACACGCGCACTAGTAACAGGCTCTAGCCAAGGCATTGGATTTGCGTTGGCCCGTGGCTTGGCTGCCGCCGGTTCGCAAGTCGTTTTGAACGGGCGCGACACCGCGAAACTAGCGGCAGCAGCATCCGAGTTGAGCGAAACAGGCGCCTCGGTACGTGAACTTTCGTTCGATGCAACCGATCATGAAGGTGTCCGATCTGCCGTGGACAACTTTGAAGACAATGTCGGCCCCATAGACATCCTGATAAACAACGCCGGAATGCAACACAGGACGGAGCTACAGGATTTCCCCGCTGATGCCTTCGAGCACCTACTACAGACAAATGTAGCGTCCGTCTTTCATGTCGGTCAGGCTGTGGCACGGCACATGATTGAAAGAAAGTCAGGCAAGATCATTAACATTGCGTCGGTTCAATCCGCATTGGCAAGACCGGGTATTGCGCCTTACACGGCGACAAAAGGTGCCGTGACCAACCTTACAAAAGGAATGGCGACTGATTGGGCTAAGTATGGCCTAAACTGCAATGCCATTGCGCCTGGATATTTCGATACACCTTTGAACGCCGCATTGGTTGCTGACCCTGAGTTTAGTGCATGGCTCGAGAAACGCACCCCGGCCGGTCGCTGGGGCAATGTGGAAGAACTTGTCGGCGCCGCCATATTCCTTGCCTCCCCTGCATCCAGTTTCGTCAATGGACATACTCTCTACGTTGATGGCGGAATAACGGCGTCACTTTGATTTATGTCTTTCAACCGTCTGCTAGGTACGACTGACGCAGGCTTTGTTTAAAGCGCCGACGCCAAAGCAATCACCACAACAACCATCAATGAAGCCGCCATCGCAAAGTTGATCCTTTGATGTGATCTCTCACTTAAATCAAGGCTGCCTAGCTTTGCGCCAGCACCCAGCCAGATCATGTGCACTGGCACCCAAACCATATTGAATATTACGATTTTTATGACGACCTCCCAAACGGGCGCATCGGGCAAAAAGGCAAACCCTGAAAACAATGCAGTGCCGACCACGTAAGCCTTGGGATTAATGAACTGAAGTGTCAGCCCGTTCGCAAAACCAAGTGGCGAGACCGCGGGGGAAAACCCGACCTTTGAGCCAGCTCTTGCAATACGCCAGGCAAGAAATCCCAAATACCCAACAGAGGCAAATAGCAGCAAAGTTCTAAGTACCGGTATAGCCAAAGCTACTGCAGCGACTCCAGAGACAACAAACATCATGTTGATGAACCCGCCCAGCATCAAACCGGCCACAAAAGCGAGCCCAGCTCGAAAACCAAATGCTGATCCAATACCCGCAGTTGTCAAAACACCTGGGCCAGGCGTAATCAGCAGAAAGAAAACCGCAACGGCAAACTCAAACACTATTCAGATTGGCCTTCTACAGATCTCTGCATTCCGGCACAGCTGTGATCACCGATCCGTCCTTAAGGTGTTGCAGGAGATTGTCGACAGTTAGGTCACCCATAGCTGCACGTGTCTCAATAGTCGCGCTACCAGCGTGAGGGAGCAGAACGACATTGGACAACTCGCGCAATGCTTTTGGAACGCGCGGTTCGTCTTCAAAAACATCAAGCCCTGCCCACCCGAGCTCACCGTTTTGCAATGCATTGATTAGGGCAGTTTCGTCGACAACCGAACCTCGACTAACGTTTATAAGAGTGCCCCCTGCCCCCAACGCGCGCAACACCTCAGCGTTGACCAGCCTATTGGTCGACGGGCCGCCGGGCGTGATGCATATGAGGACATCCACATGTTCTGCCATTTCAACCAAACTGTCGAAATATCGGTACGGGACATCCTTTTGATTGCGGGTGTGATAAGAAATTTCGGGGGCCCACGGCTCCAACTTATCAACGATCGCCTGACCAATGCGACCAAGACCAAGAATGCCTATTCTTTGATTGTCCGCTGATCGTGTCAAAGGGGCATTACCTTCAACTTCCCACCGTCCGGACCGAACGTAATCGTCGTCACGTATGAGCTCTCGATAACATGACAGCAACAGCAGAACGGCGGTGGTTGCGACTTCTTTGTTCAAAACACTGGGCGTGTGCGTCACAACAATCCCGCGCTCAGCTGCTGCATTTGCGTCGACGGCGTCGTAGCCGACCCCATAGACACTGATCATCTTCAGATTACCGAGTGATGTCATCAGGTTATGCGGAACACCATCGTGCCCGTTCGTAACGATATGCGTAACATTTTCCGCGTTGAAATCGTCCAATTGATGAATGTCGAACGCTGCGGACAGGCGCTCTCGCATCCGTTCTGTGATCCTTCCGATTTGCAATAAGTCAGTCATCTTGACCGACCTTTTGCCGCTGAACACCAAGCCCATCGATGCGAAGCTCCATGACGTCGCCTTTTTTTAGGTAAACTGGTTTCGGTTTGATCCCCATTCCGACACCGGGCGGTGTTCCAGTTGAAATGACGTCACCGGGGTGCAATGTGAAAAGTTGACTTAGATGCTCAATGATCTCGGCAACCGAAAAAATCATCGTAGCAGTATTCCCGGTTTGCATGCGCTGACCGTTTACATCCAGTGACATACCAAGACTTTGAGGATCAGGCACTTCATCCCGGGTCACTAGCCACGGACCAGTAGGGCCAAATGTGTCGCACGACTTGCCCTTGGTCCATTGACCGGTCAGTTGAGTTTGAAAATGCCTTTCCGACACATCGTTTACGATGCAATAGCCCGCAACATGTTCGAGCGCATCGGCCTTGGAAACGTATTTGGCCGTCTTACCGATGACGACCCCCAGTTCGCATTCCCAATCGGTGCAGGTAGATCCGCGCGGCATGACAACATCGTCATATGCCCCTATGACCGCTGAGTTAGCCTTGAAAAAAAGTATCGGATGCTCGGGAATATCTGCGCCGGTTTCTGCAGCATGGTCCGAGTAGTTCAAACCGATGCAAAGAAATTTTCCGATTTCGCCGACACACGGTGCGATACGAGGATCACCCTCCACAATTGGCAGGTTGTTCGGATCCAACGAACGCAAATTATCTAGCGTTCCATCATCCAGCATATCCCCCGTAATATCGTTGATATGAGCTGACAGATCCCGCAATTGACCCTCAGAGTCGACCAACGCAGGCTTTTCCGAGCCCTCGGCTCCGTAACGAACAAGTTTCATTTCTGTTCCTTTTAGTGGTTATCGCGTGGCATGAAGCCTCGTGCGATATCGCGGTAGTTTTCTGCACCCTTGAGCGTCATACCGCGATCCAACCGATCTACTTTTTCGCGGAATATCTCCTGCCACGGGGATTGGTTGGGCGGCATTGAATACCCACCCTTTGCCTCCAGATCGCGAGCGCGTTCATGCAGCTCTTCGAGCGAAACCAGCATATCCGCTGTGCCTTTGCCAAGATCGATGCGCAGTCGGTCACCATTTCTCACTAAGGCCAACCCACCACCCTCTGCAGCTTCGGGTGAGGCATTCAGGATAGACGGACTTCCTGATGTACCGGATTGCCGTCCATCACCGATGCAAGGAAGAGCTTCGATGCCCTGTTTCAACAAATATGCGGGCGGCCGCATGTTCACGACCTCTGCAGCACCCGGGTATCCTTTTGGTCCCGCTCCGCGCATAATCAGAATACAGTTTGCGTCGATGTTTTCTGCGGGATCATCGATCCGATGGTGAAAGTCCTCAGGCCCATCAAACACAATCGCCCTGCCCTCAAACGCATTTGGATCATCCGGGTTCGACAGGTAGGTCTCTCGAAATGCCTTTGAGATCACAGATGTCTTCATAATCGCACTCTCGAACAGGTTGCCCGAGAGATTGATGAACCCCGCCTGTTGCTTAACCGGGCTACTGACAGGCTTGATTACGTCGCTATTCTGAGACCGGCGCGTCGAGCAGTTATTGCCCATCGTCTTACCGTTCACCGTTATCGCATCGGGATGCGGCAGCAATCCAGCATCAAGAAGCTCACCGACAACGGCGGGTACACCTCCGGCCTGTTGGTAATCTTCGCCCAGATACTCACCCGCTGGCTGCATGTTAACCAACAGAGGAACGTCGTGGCCAAGTTTCTGCCAGTCATCGTTGGTCAACGGAACACCAAGGTGCCGAGCGATCGCATTCAGGTGGATCGGCGCGTTCGTCGATCCGCCAATCGCAGAGTTGATAACAATCGCATTCTCAAAAGCTTGACGTGTCATCACATCGCTGGGGCGTAGATCCTCCCAGACCATGTCCACAATGCGTTTACCCGTTTCATAACTGATTTGACCGCGCTCTCTATACGGGGCTGGAATGGCTGCTGATCCGGGCAATTGCATACCCAAGGCCTCAGCAAGCGAATTCATGGTCGTTGCTGTTCCCATCGTATTGCAATAGCCCACCGAAGGTGCTGCGGCGGCTGCGATTTCCATGAACTCATCGGTGTCGATTTCGTCAGCCGCAAGGTCTTCGCGCGCTTTCCATATAACCGTGCCCGATCCAGCGCGTTCACCTTTCCACCAACCGTTGAGCATGGGGCCGACCGACAGGGCGATCGCCGGGATGTTGACAGTCGCAGCGGCCATAAGAAGTGCGGGCGTGGTCTTGTCGCAACCAATGTTGAGAACAACGCCATCAATCGGATACCCAAATAGACTCTCAACCAAGGACAGATAAGCCAGGTTGCGGTCGAGTGAGGCCGTTGGCCGTTTACCGGTCTCTTGTATCGGATGGACCGGTATTTCGATGCACGTTCCCCCGGCGGCGATGATTCCATCGCGAACACGTTTGGACAATTCGATATGATGCCGATTACAGGGGCTCAAATCACTGCCGGTCTGGGCAATGCCAATGATCGGTTTGCCTGATTGCAGTTCCTCACGGGTCAAACCGTAATTCAGGTATCTTTCCAGATACAATGCAGTCATCTCAAGGTTCTCAGAATTCATGAACCACTTGCGAGATCGCAAATCGTTTTTTGATACTTTTGTCATTGGCCTGACCAACCCCCGTCAATTATGTGCGTGTGTCCTGTGGTGAATGCACTTTCATCGCTCGCCAGATAGACGACCAATGCAGCAATCTCTTCTGCTTTCGCTACACGCCCCATAGGCTGTCGCGCCACAAATTGTGCAAGGGCCTCTTCTCTGCTGCCCAGTTGCTCGCCCAACGCATCTACGCGGTCACGCCAACTGGGACTGTCGACTGTTCCCGGACAAATGCAATTGCATCGGATTCCTTTTGTTATGAAGTCCACGGCCACCGATTTCGTCAGCCCAACAACAGCGGCTTTTGTCGTTCCATATACAAAACGATTTGGCGCACCGATTATGGAACCCAGTGCGGAAGACATATTGATTATCGAGCCTCCTCCGCGCTCTAGCATTCCCGGCAATACAGCCTTTGTCGTGCGCACCATTGAGCGCACATTAAGGTCCATGGCGAAATCCCACTCTTCATCGGTTGCATCCAGAATAGTTCCGTGATGCACGAACCCTGCGCAGTTGAACAAAACGTCCGGCTTCGCTCGCGCGACCCCATGATGAACGCTGTCATTATTCGTCACATCCATCTCGAATATTTCGAGATTTTCGAGATTCTGACCGCGAATCAAATTTAGTTTTTCAGGGTTAATATCCGTCGCATAGACTTTTGCACCCTCTCTTGCCATTGCAATTGCGCTTGCAAGTCCGATCCCTTGTGCGGCGGCTGTGACCAGGACGCTTTTTCCCTTAAGTCTTTCTGACATATAAATATTCCGACCTCAGAAGTGGCGACTGGACAAGTGTTACTTCGTCCCACAGATCAACCGAGAAGCAAAGAAACCTTGGCGGATTTGCAACGACTTCTGGCATGTGGGCACAGAGCCGTTAGCGTATGACAGAGATTTTGGTTTGGCCATAACCATGCGTGGCGCACCTTCGGAAGGACAGTAAATGATGGGCAAGCAGTTCAAAGTGGCTCTGTTGGGAACCGGCCTGATGGGTGCTCCCATGGCGCGAAATATTTTGCGCGCCGAGTTTCCGCTCACTGTATGGAACCGCAGCTTGAAAAAGGCAAAACCGTTGACAGCAGAAGGCGCGACATTGGTAGAAACTGCCCCGCTGGCGGTTTCGGGTGCAGACGTAATAATAACCATGCTCTCGGATGGATACGCGACCGGCGCGCTACTTGCTGACGAGGCTTTCCGCGAGCAACTCAAAACGGGGATGATCTGGATTGATATGTCGAGCGCCAAACCCGAACACGCAAGAGAGCAATCCGCGCAGCTTTCCTCGATGGGGGTGCGGCATCTGGACGCCCCGGTTTCCGGTGGCACCAAAGGTGCCGAAGCTGGCACCCTTGCGATCATGGTCGGTGGCGATCAGGACGTTATGGAGCGCGTGCGACCGGTTCTGACAGCAATGGGCCAGCCTGTGCATGTTGGCCCAAGTGGTTCTGGTCAATTGTGCAAATTGGCCAATCAAACAATTGTCGCTGTAACAATATCGGCAGTCGCCGAGGCGACTCTACTGGCTCAGCAAGGTGGTGCTGACCCCAGCGCGTTGAGGGCCGCACTGAAGGGGGGCTTTGCGGATAGTATTATCTTGCAACAACATGGCGAACGCATGTCTGATGGAAATTTTGCACCCGGAGGTTTGTCTAAGTTTCAATTAAAGGATTTGGACAACACGCTAGAAGAAGCGCGCAGCCTTGGCCTTGAGCTACCTAGCACCCGATCTGTGCGCGACCGTTTCGAATATCTGATAGACGAAATGGATGGGGCCGAGCTGGATCATTCGGCTTTGTATCTGGAACTCAAAAAACGGAATGGAATGCTGTGACGCGGATCCTTGTTATGGGCGGTGGAGGAATGCTGGGCCAGAAGCTGGCCCTACGCGTTTCGACCCAAGAAATTTTTGGAGCAGATGCTCAACTCTCACTGTTCGATCTCTCGTTCCCGCCAGACAGTGCGCCAGGCAATCAGATTGTGGGGAACTTGACTGCGGCAGGCATCGCCGAGTCGGTTGCAGCTAAACGCCCGGACGTCATATTCCATCTTGCAGCTATCGTTTCAGGCCAAGCTGAGACAAACTTTGCGTTGGGTTGGGATGTCAACCTTTTGGCGACCTGGGCACTGCTGAACGCACTCAGAGATGAACACGAGGCATCAGGAGGCGAGTACACACCTCGTCTGGTTTTCGCCTCGTCCATAGCAGTTTTCGGGGCGCCGTTCCCCGAAAAGATAAGTGATGAGTTCCTCTCGGCACCTTTGACCAGTTATGGAGCACAAAAAGCGGCGTCTGAATTGATGATCACGGATTTCAGCAGGAAAGGATATATCAATGGTGTTTCTTTGCGCTTACCCACTTTGTGTGTGCGCCCGGGCAAGGCCAACGCTGCCGCTTCCTCCTTCTTTTCAGGTATAATCCGAGAACCATTGAATGGGGATGAGGCGATCTTACCAGTTGCCGAAACTGTTCGCCACTGGCACGCCAGCCCTCGCGCCGCTGCGACTTTTTTGACCCATGCAGCAACTATGGACACGCAGCTTTTGAACGACAGACGCGCCTTGAACATGCCGGGCGTAAGTTGCACCGTCGCCGAACAAATCGAAGCGCTGCGCAATGTGGCCGGTCAAGATGCAGTGGGCTTAATTAGGCGAGAACCCGACGAGGCAATCGAAAGAATAGTCAAGAATTGGCCGCGCGACTTTCAAACAGATCGCGCCCTGGAGTTGGGGTTTAAGGCGGAATCAAGCTTCGACGAAATCATTCAGGTGTATTTGGAAGACGATTTTCGACTTTAGTCGCCCATCGTCTTTCCAGTTAGGTGGCGTTTCAGATGATCGTGAATTTTTTCTCGTGTTAACTGCTCATCCCCTGACAATGCTGCTTCAAGTATATCGGCATGGTGTCTTATGTTTTGAGAAATGAACTCAAAGTTCCGATCTGCCACCATCAACTGCTGTCTGAATTGCGCGTAAACTCGGCTATGCATTTGTTTTAAGGTTTCCGAGCCACAGGCAGAAATAAGCGTTTGGTGAAACTCCTTCTCCGAGGCAAACCATATCTCGATCAGGCCGCTCGGGTCGTCTGTGGAGTGTATGCGTTTTTCGATATGGCTAAGTTTGTGATGCGCGGCCGTCAATCTTGCTTCCCAATCCACTCCGCCATTGCGGATCGACATCGCAGTGCCTTCGGCCTCCAACAAAACACGGACGTGTGTCAGTTCGATAAGCTTCTGCGGCGAACGCATTGGCACACGGAAACCTTTTTGTTCCTGAAAGTCCACCAATCCAACAGCGGCTAAACGAAAAAGGACTTCCCGAACCGCACTCGCAGAACAGCCATACTCAATACGAAGTTCTTCGGCTCTCACCTTGGCTCCATGCTCGAATCCATTAGAGACTAGGCGCATTTTAAGATTTTGATAAATATCGATTTCTTCTTTCATCCCTGTGTGCGCCTTCAATTTTTGTCCAAGTAGCGTCGTAAGCAAATTTTCGAGTTTATGCAATAATCTCGAAATTTTTAGAAATTTCAAATTTTTCTTGTTGCATTCGATTCGTCGGCTTAACGTTTATCTGCGTGACAGCAGCGGAGGCGACAAGATCTCCCACTAAGCGCAATGCTCAACGTCTGGGAGGACACTATGAAAATAGTCAAGACAGCGGCCGTGGCGGCCGTAGCCACGACAATGGCAGCCGGTTTCGCGATGGCTGAAACAACGAAACTTAGAATTCAAACCCATTTTTCACCCGAAACTCTGTCTGGTCAGATGGCTGCAAAATACGTTGAAGACATTCAGGAGATGTCGAACGGCGAAATCGAAGTTGAAATGTTCTATTCCTCTTCGGTGGTCAAATCAGTTGAAACCTTCGATGCCGCAGCTACGGGAATTCTGGACTGCGACATGACGGGCGGCGGCTATCAGACGGGAAAAAATCCGGCCTTCCAGTTTGCGGGCGACCTGCTCGGCGGGTATCAGAACCCATATCAGCAAATGGCTTGGCTTCTTCATGGCGGCGGAAGAGAAGCTGTGAATGATCTATACAACGGCTATGACATGGAGTTCATCGGATGGTGGATTCCCGGGCCGGAGTCGCTTTCTTCGACCAAGCCGATTGCAAAAGTGGACGACTTCAAAGATTGGAAATTCCGCTCCCCTCCAGGCCTTGCGACCAAAGTGTTCGCGGAACTTGGTGCTTCTCCGATCGTTATGGACTTCAACGAAATCTTTACGGCTTTGGAAACCGGCATCATTGATGGCGCGGATGCCGCGAACCTGACTAACAACGTGGGACTGGGTCTGTACGAGATCGCAGGTCACACAAACTATCCCGGTTTTCACTCGATGCCTGCAGATCACCTAGCCTGTCGCAAAGACGTTTGGGAAGCGATGCCTGCGCACCACAAGAAGATCATGGAAGTCGCAATGGATAGCTTGGCATTGCACAATGCCACAATCAATGAAGTGCAGAACGCTCAGACTGCAAAAGACCTGAAAGCAAAAGGTGTTCAGTTGTACGAATGGTCGCCTGAAGACCTGGCAGCGTATCGCGCGGCCGTTCAGGTCGGTTGGACTGAGTTCGCGACGACCCCTGAGGCACAGGCGCTTTTGGAAAGCCACATCAACTTCCTGCGTGACCTGGGCGCAATGCAATAGTCAGACTTCGACCGAATTACGACGCACGGAGAGGCCGCATTAGCGGCCCCTCTGGATCGGCGTATGGATCCATAACTTCATGAAAATCAACAGAATAATAAGCCATGTACTGCAGTACGACATGCCGGAAGTTCTGGGCTACTCGCAACAGTATTATGACAAACGTACAACCCATCTGGTCGAGATTCGGACAGATGAAGGGGTAACCGGTTGGGGGGAGTGTTTTGGTCCCGGAAACGTAGCCATTGCCAACAAGTCCATCGTAGAAAAGGTAATCCAACCATTGGTTCTTGGCATGGACCCTTTGGACAAAGACGTGATCTGGCACAAGGTGTACAACCTTCTGCGAGACCATGGCCAAAGCGGAATGCCAATACAGGCTTTGTCCGGGGTAGACATCGCACTTTGGGACATCACCGGCAAAATCTCTGGCCTACCCCTTCATAAGCTTGTCGGCGGCGCGCATCGCACAAGCGTTCCTTGCTACGGCTACGGCATGATGCTTCGGGATGAACCGATTTCTAGTCTGGCCAGCCGTTTTGAGGAGGAAGCCGCGAAGATCAAGGAAATGGGATTTACCGCCACCAAAATGAAAACGGGCTTTGGCCCGAAGCCTGATGTGAAGTTGTGCGAAGCAGTTCGACGCGGAGTTGGTGACGACTTTCCTTTTATGGTCGATGCGAACCATGCCTATACGACTTCGGACGCATTTTTTGTCGGTCGGGCGCTGGAAGAGCTGGACGCATATTGGTTCGAAGAACCGGTCGCGCCAGAAGACATTGACGGGTACCGCGAACTGCGCACTTCGCTTAAAGTCAACATCTCGGGCGGAGAGGCGATATTCAATCGCTGGGCCTGGCGCAATCTTCTTGAAAATCGCGGCATTGATATAGCGCAGCCAGAAGTATGTGCTTTGGGCGGTGTTTCAGAGTATCTCAGGGTACTGGCCCTATGCCACGCACATTTCACTCCGGTCGTAAATCACGTCTGGGGCAGCGCCATCGCCGTCGCAACTAATCTACACCTACTGGCGGCCATGCCAGCAATTCCAGGCGGTTTGCATCCATGGGAGCCTATGCTGGAGTTCGACACAACGGACAACATGTTTCGGGACAATCTGCTGACCGTACCGCTGGAAATTCAAAATCAGGTCAAGGCCAACAACGGCCGTGTCATGATCCCGACTGGCCCCGGACTGGGGGTCGAGCCGGATCGAGACTTTATCGATCACTACAGGATCGAAGGATAGGGACGAGGGTTACGCGATGCACAAGAATTCAGGCGGACCAATTGAATGGCTTATACCGTTAGCCTTCGTCGCGACTGCCAGTTGGCTTGTTTGGCATCTCCCGGCATTCCTATTGGATTGGCTGCCTTACACCTCTGAATCCCTCAAAAGCCAGGTAACGGAAATATATCTGCGCAGCGACGTCACGCCCGAATTGCATGGCGTGTTCGGTGGGTATGTCGACATCATCGACGTGGCCGCGCTAGTACTTCTGCCGTTTCTTGCAGTGATTGGTACCAAGACCGTGCGCCCAGCGACGATGGAGTTCCAAGGCTCGACGATTATGGATCGTTTCGCCCTGTTCATAGGCCGAGTTACCATGATGATGATCGCAATCATGACTGTCGTCATGCTCTACGAAGTCTTCATGCGCTATATCTTGGAAAAGCCGACCGAGTGGGCCAACGAAATGACACTCTGGTTCGCCAGCTTTGTGTTTTTGATGTCTGGCTACTACGCCATGCAACAACGCAGTCACATTCGAATATTCCTGCTGTACGACGCAGTTCCACGTTGGCTTCAGCGTGTTTTTGATACGGTTTCGACAATCCTGATCGTACTGTTTGCCTTCTTTCTGGTCTACGGCAGCTACAAACAGGTGTTCGTCAACAAGCTCTATAAATGGGAGCTTTATGGCTCCGCCTTCAATCCTCCGATCCCGGCGACGTTGCAGCCGATGGTGCTGATCGTGATTACGCTCGTCGCAATGCAAGCAATTTTGAACTTGATCGCGGATTGGAACAAAGAACCGGAAATCCACACAGATGAACCGGACGAAGACGAAATTGAAATGATCAAACGAGCAGTGGGACAAGACTGATGGATATTGGAACAATCTCACTCATCCTGATGGTCGCCCTGATCGCGCTTCTGGCGATCGGGATGCCTTTGGGTCTGGCCTCGGCTTCCCTTGCGGTTCTGGTTCTTGTCCTGAAGTTCGAACCGACACTGCTTTTGAACCCATTTTCATTCGGCGACGGGGTTCTCACCGGTCGGCCAGGCACTGGGCCGCTCTATATCCTGGCGCAGAAGATATATGGGCTCTTAACGGACTACGTGCTCATATCAGTGCCATTGTTTATCTTCATGGCGTCGCTGCTAGAGCGATCCGGGATCGCGCGTGACATGTATTCGTCGCTGAATGTCTGGCTTTCCAGAACACGCGGCGGCATCGCGATCGTGACCTCGATCATGGCGGTGATCATGGCAGCCATGTCCGGCATAATTGGTGGCGAGGTTGTCCTGCTGGGACTTATCGCCCTGCCCCAGATGCTGCGCCTAGGGTACGATCAAAATCTCGCGATCGGCGTCATCTGCGCCTCGGGGTCGCTGGGCACCATGATCCCTCCCTCCATCGTTCTGATCATCTATGGCCTGATCACCGAAACCTCGATCAAGTCGCTGTTCACCGCGTCTTTCATTCCTGGCTTCATGCTGGCCTCGATGATCATCCTGTACATCATCATCCGCACGCAGTTGAATCCTCATCACGCTCCGCTGCCGGAACCGGATCCGAACGACCCCGAACCGGCCGAAAAACGCAAACTGTTTGGGGCCTTCATGAGCATCGTCGTCGCCGGGTTTTCCACCGTTCTGTTTATCCGGGCCGCGTTTTTCGAGCTCTCAGGCTCGAACGCTGCCAGCCAGGGCGAGCCCGCGAGGCTGGGAACGGCTGACTACCTGCCCTGGTTTGCCGGCATCACGATCGTTGCCCTTCTGCTGATCTTCTTCGTCTTTGGCAGAGAGCGCGCTAAAATCGGGTGGGAAATGGGCAAAGGCCTCGTCGCTCCGCTGGTCGTCATCGGCGTCGTGCTCGGCTCGATCTATGGCGGGATCACAGGCATCACCGAGGCTGCGGGCATGGGCGCCTTCGCCGTTCTCATTATCGCCATCCTGCGGGGCGAAGGATCGTTCGAGCTGGTTTGGGACAGCTTGATGCGAACCCTAAAATCCACAGGCACCATCATATGGGTTACGATCGGAGCCGCCGCGCTGGCGGGTGCCTATACCATTGCTGGCGGGCCCCAATACGTGGCCGACCTAATCGTCGGCCAGGAGCTGCCAACCATGCTGGTCATTCTGGTGATGATGCTGATCTTGCTGTTCATGGGCGCATTCATGGATTGGGTCGGAATCGTGCTGTTGATTATTCCGGTCTTTCTGCCGATCGTCCTGCGCCTTCCTATCGAAGAAATCGGAGTCTTTGGCCAGTTGGAGCCGAGTCATGTCGCCATCTGGTTCGGCGTCGTGTTCTGTATGAACATGCAGGTCAGCTTCCTCTCGCCCCCTTTTGGCCCGGCCGCGTTCTACCTCAAGTCGGTGGCCCCGCCACATATCAGTCTGACGGATATCTTCCGCGGCTTCCTGCCATTCATCGGGATCCAGTTGCTGGCGCTTTCCGTTCTTCTGATTTGGCCGGGCATCATCGCGCTGCTGTTGTGAGGTCGCACCCATGCTGACACAAGATCAGATTGGCAAGTTCCAGACGGACGGATACCTCGTGGTCGAGGATGTTATCCCTGCCGATGTCCTTGATCGGGTACAGATCGAATACTCGGATGTCCTGAGCCGGCTCTATGACGGTTGGTACGAAAGAGGGCTGGTCAAGGACGAACCGTCTGGAATGACCTTCTGGGACAAACTTCTGTCCGCCTATCAGGCCGGTTGCGACTATTTCCAGCCGCTGGACATCTCGTTGCCCGGCGATCGGATCATGGCGGACACACCTTTCCATATCGGGCCTGCAGTGTTCGACTTGCTAACGGCCCGGCCCATGCTTGACATTGTCGAGCAGTTGATCGGGCCAGAGTTGGTGAGCAATCCAATCCAGCACGTCCGGCTGAAGCCCCCCGTTCTCAAGCTGTCCAAGGATGAGGTGCGCGCGCACATCACAGCGACGGACTGGCATCAGGACCGGGCGGTTGCGTTGGAGGATGCGGATCAGACCGACATGGTCACGGTGTGGATTGCCGTCAACGATGCAACGGTCGAAAACGGCTGCCTGCAAGTGCTGCCAAAGGCACATGACCAATCCATCCTGCCGCATTGCGCGCGGACGCAGACTGGTATTGCCGACGGATTCATTGACGAAGGCCGGGCTGTGCCCCTTCCTGTCAAGGCGGGCGGGATCATCCTGTTTCACCCTCTGACGCCACATGCTTCGCTGGTCAATGAAACGGACCGGTTCCGCTGGTCGTTCGACATCCGCTTCAGTGCGGCAGGCCAGCCCACCGGTCGAGGCCATTTCCCCAGCTTCATCGCGAGGTCCAGATCGCGCCCCGAAACCGAACTGCGAGATTGGCGTGTCTGCAAATCTAATTGGGAAGCGGCGCGAGCAAGGCTGTCCGGACAACCGCACATAGATATTCACCGGTGGACATCGGACTCACCGTTCTGCGCCTAGCTGCTGCCGCCAGGAAAGCTGATTATGACTTTTGTACGTTTAGATCGAACGGATAGCGTGGTTGTTGCAACTCGGTCCCTGGAGGCCGGCAGTATGGTGGAGGATGTCATGACCAATACGCGCATCCCCTCGGGACACAAGGTCGCCACGCGGAATCTTGCACCCGGCGATCCTGTCAGAAAATACGCCCAGATTATCGGTTACGCCACCCAACCGATCGAACCTGGCGACCATGTGCACACCCACAATATCGAGTTCCGCAACACTAGTGTGGACTACGAGTTTGCGACGGATCACAGGCCCATGAAACCCGCCACCTCGGTCGATACGTTCATGGGCTACCACCGGGACAGTGGTCGGGTCGGCACGCGCAATTACATCGCGGTTCTGACCACAGTTAATTGTTCGGCGACTGCGGCCCGTATGATCGCCAACCACTTCACGCCGGACAAGTTGGCCGAGTTTCCGAACGTCGACGGCGTGGTGGCCTTTGTCCACGGAACGGGCTGCGGGATGGCCGATTCCGGCGACGGTTTCGAAGCTCTTCAACGGGTCATGTGGGGGTTTGCGAAACATCCCAACCACGCTGCCGTTCTGATGGTCGGCCTAGGCTGCGAGATGAACCAGATCGACTGGCTGCTGGACGCGTATGGGCTGAAGCAGAGTCCTACCTTCCAGACGATGAACATCCAGAACGTTGCCGGATTGCGCCGCACCGTCGAAATGGGCATCAGTAAGATCAACCAAATGCTGCCCATTGCCAATGAGGCGGGACGCAGTGAAGCCCCGGCGTCCGAACTTATGGTTGCGCTGCAATGCGGTGGATCGGACGCCTGGTCAGGTGTGACCGCCAACCCGGCGCTCGGGCATGCCTGCGACCTGTTGGTTGCCCAAGGCGGCACAGGGGTCCTTGCGGAAACGCCCGAAATCTACGGAGCCGAACATCTTTTGACCCGCAGCGCCCTTAGTCGCGCAACTGGGGAAAAACTGATCGGACTGATCGATTGGTGGCAGGACTATACCGCCCGCAATCACGGTTCGATGGACAACAACCCAAGCCCCGGCAACAAGCAAGGCGGTCTGACGACCATCCTTGAGAAGTCGTTGGGGGCAGCGGCGAAGGGCGGAACCACGCCTTTGACCGGTGTATTCAAATACGCCGAACCCATCACCGCCAAAGGCTTCACTTTCATGGATAGCCCCGGTTATGACCCGGCCTCCGTGACCGGGCAGATCGCGGCCGGCTGCAACCTAGTGTGCTTCACCACGGGGCGCGGTTCTGCCTTTGGGTCCAAACCGGCGCCTACGCTGAAAATCGCTACAAACTCTGAGTTGGCAGCGCGCATGCCAGAAGACATGGACGTGGATGCTGGCGACATTCTGACCAAAGGTGCCAGCGTCGAAGAGAAAGGACAGGAAATATACCGACGGCTGCTCCAAGTCGCCTCGGGCGCGCGAACCAAGTCCGAGGCGCAGGGCCTGGGCGACTACGAATTCGTTCCCTGGCAAATCGGAGCGGTGATGTGAAACGGATCCTTGTAGCCGGCGGTGGATTGATCGGTATCCGCCACGTGCGCGCCGTGATCGAGCACCCCGGCTGCGTGTTGGTCGGGTTGGCCGATCCAGATGGCTCGATCCAGATCGACGCGCCGCGTTTTGCCAGTATGGACAAGGTGAAGGGCCCGGTGGATGGCGTCATCATCGCGACGCCGACCCGCCTGCATGCCGAACATGGCATTCTGGCCGCATCCCGCGGTTGGCACATGCTGATCGAAAAGCCGGTTGCCGCATCGGTCGATGATGCCCAGCGCCTTAGGGCGGCCGTTCGCAAGGCCGATGTCTGCAGCCTTGTAGGCCACCATCGACGGTATCACACAACCTTGCAGCGCCTGAAAGAAGTGATCAAGCAAGGTACGATCGGACAAGTCATCAACGTCTCGTTGCTGTGGGCCATGCGTAAACCCGAGAGCTATTTTGAACAGAACTGGCGGACTTCCGATGGCAGTCCAGTCATGATCAATCTGGTGCATGATATCGATGTCTTGCGCTTTGTGATCGGGGAAATCTCGGATGTCGTCGCCCTGCCTGGCGCGTCGATCCGCGGATCGGATCGGATAGAAAGCGGGGCTGTTGCGATTGCGTTCGAAAACGGCGCGACGGGCACTATCAGTTTTGCCGACACCGCACCCAGCCCTTGGGGATTTGAAGCCGGAACCGGCGAAAACCCGAACATCGGCACGACCCATCAGGACATGATGTGGATCACGGGAACCAGCGGCGCTGTGAGTTTTCCCTCCATGACTCTGTGGCGTGGAAAGGATTGGGGCACTGCGGCCCAAAAAAACCAACTTACACGACCGGAACAACAACGCGCACCGCTTGAAGCGCAACTGGATCACTTCCTTGACGTGATCAACGGCGTCCCTCCACTAATCGATGTCGAGGATGCAGCCCGGACGCTCGAGGTCACATCATGGATCGAACAGGGGCTGAAGGCGCGAACGGCTCGAGCGCGGGCGCCGGCCTGATTGACATGCGGCCCGGCAAAATACCGGACCACCCAAAGACCAATGATTATCCGTCGGGCAATATGAGCATTCAAACTGCAAAGCCGCACGCGCCAGACACAAGAATGAAAACCAGACACATTCACGGAAAGGGAAACCAATGAGCAAACCATCAATCGGGTTTATCGGCTTGGGACTAATGGGCGGAGCCATGGTGAGCCGACTGTTGGACCAAGGATACTCGGTCGCTGTATTGGGAAACCGCGACCGCACATACCTGGACGCCGCGATTGACCGTGGCGCCCGCGAGATGCAAAACGCCCAAAAACTGGCTGAAGCCAGCGACATCGTGATGTTGTGCATGGGCACCTCGGAACAGGTCGAAAGCCGTATGCGCGGCACAGATGGAGTGATCGCGGGATTGAAACCCGGGGCGATCGTCATCGACTTTGGCACCTCGCTTCCAGGCAGCACACGCGCCTTGGCCGAGGAGGTTGCCGCAGCCGGCGGAAGCTATCTTGATGCGCCGCTTGGCCGTACGCCTACGCACGCGCTAGAGGGCAAGCTCAACATTATGACTTCCGGCGACAAGGCTGCCTTTAACAAGGCCGAGCCGACACTGAAAGACTTGGGCGAAAACGTTTTTTATCTTGGCCCCGTTGGGTCCGGACACACGATCAAGCTGATCAACAACTTCTTCGGAATGACCGTTGCGAACGCGATGGCCGAAGCCTTTGCCATGGCTGATATCACCGGTGTTGACCGTAAACAGGTGTATGACGTTATGGCCGCAGGGCCTCTGCATTCTGGAATGATGGATTTCGTCAAAGCCTACGGCGTTGAGAGCGACCCAAATCAGCTGGCCTTTGCCATCAAGAACGCGGCAAAAGACCTTGGGTATTATGACCGTATGGCACGCGATGCAGGCGTTTCCAGCGTGATGTCGCAGTGCGCGCTTTCGGCGCTGAATGATGCGCGCGACCACGGTCAGGCGGATGATATGGTTAGCCAGATGGTTGACTACTACGTCAAGCGTTTCAACACCTGATCGATGGCCGTCTCCGCCAACCCCACCGCTGACCTGCCGCGCCTTGGCATTGTGCTGATGCTGATGGCGTGGCTATTCTTTTCGTTGGTTGACCTTGGGGCCAAGTGGTTGGCGTTGGCCGGCGTGCCGGCATTTCAGTTGGCGTTCATGCGCTACGCGGGGCACTTTGTGATCTCTGTGGGTGTGATCGCCAAAGGCGGGATTGAGGCCAGCCGATTCAAGACCGACCATCCATGGCAGGTCATTAGCCGGGCCTTACTGCTGATCTCGGCGACCGTTTTCAACTTTTATGCCTTGCGGTTTTTGCCTCTGACCGTCGTGTCGGCAATCATGTTCTCAAGCCCGGTCATCGTGTGCTTCCTGTCCGTTTTCGTGCTGAAGGAGAGAGTAGGACCATGGCGTTGGGCGGCTATCATCCTGGGCTTTCTGGGGGTGTTGGTTGTCGTGCGGCCGTTTGGTTCGGCCTTTCATCCGACCATGCTGCTGATCGTCTATAACGCCACTGCGCTGGCCTTGTATTCGATCATGACGCGCAGGCTGTCCGGGGTTGTTGCGGTGGATACCATGCAATTCTACCTCGGGCTTACCGGGACGGTGGTCCTGCTGCCCTTCGCCATCTGGTTTTGGGTCCAGCCGGAAAACACCTGGAGTCTGATAGTCCTGATTAGCCTTGGCGTCTTTGGCTGGTGCGGGCATCAACTGCTGACTAACGCGCATCGGTTCGGAACGGCGAACCAGTTGATGCCATTCACCTATTCGTTCCTGATCTACGTTGCGATCTGGGGCTATCTGTTCTTTGACACTGTACCGGACGCATTCACGTTGGCAGGGGCTGCGCTGATCATGGTTGCCGGGCTCATCATCTGGAAAAGAGAAAAGAAATGACGCGAATTGCCTGCATCGGCGAAGCAATGATCGAATTGTCCATGCTGGAGACCGGCGCGAAGTTGGGCGTCGCCGGGGATACGCTGAACACAGCCATCTACATGCACCGCGCGGCTCCTGATCTGCAGGTGGAGTATGTGACATGTCTGGGCGACGACCCGTTCTCAGGGCGCATCGCGGACTTTGTCGCCAGCCATGGCATCGGGACATCCGGCATCCGCATCATTCCCAACGCTTCTCCGGGACTATACGCGATCACGACCTCTGCGGACGGTGAACGCAGCTTTACCTATTGGCGCAGCGAGGCGGCCGCCCGCCAGCTTTTTGCCGATCATGACTTCAGCTCGCTGAAAGGTTACGACGTGCTGTACTTGTCAGGGATTTCCGTGGCCATTCTTCCGCATTCAGTAAGGCTTGCGCTTCTGGACTGGTTCGAAGGCTCTTCAGTCCGGTTGGTCTATGACAGCAATTTTCGTCCGCGTCTTTGGGACAGCGCCGAACACGCCCGGCAGATCAACCAACGGCTTTGGCAGCGTGCAGATATTGCCCTACCATCCATCGACGACGAGATGGCACTGTTCGGGGAAAGCGCGGATCAAGTGGCGGCACGCTTTACCGATCATCACGGTGTCGGTGCATTGAAACGCGGAGAGGATGGCCCTCTGCCCATTGGTCAGAACATTGACCAAACCTATGAGCCTGCCAAAAACGTGCTGGATACCACAGCGGCGGGCGACAGTTTCAACGGTGGGTACCTCGCAGCCTTGCTGACAGGAAAATCGCAGGCCAAGGCCCTGATGGCCGGACACAATCTGGCGTCCACCGTTGTTCAGTTCCGCGGCGCGATCATTCCCGGATAAGTGACGCGAGATCCTCAGCGCCAACAAGGTCCAAAAGTGGCACTACCGGATCTGGCTGTTTGACAGCCGAGGCGATTTCCAACGCGCAAGGATCGTTCAGCGTCCTGCCCTTGGCGGTCTCGGACATGCAAAAGGAGATCCAGGCCCGCATCCCTGCAATCACCGCCTGAGAGCTGGTCTCACGGAGTGTGGGAACAAACCGATACGGCAGCTTTTGGCTGCCATCCATCGCGATTTGGTCCAGACGGTGCGCCAGCTCGAGGTTTTCAAAGCGGCGCAACAAAGCCTCGGCATAGTCCGGAACCTGTACTTGCAGTGCTGCGGGCAGCGTTGCGCCCGCATCCTTCATCAACTCGGAAACCAGCGGGCGCAAAACCGGGTCTCGAACCGCTTCGTGGACGTAGGTCAGGCCTCGCTCCAAGCCGCCATAAGCCAACAGGGAATGGGCACCGTTCAACATGCGCAGTTTTCGCATCTCGTGCGGGGCTACGTCATCGACCAGTTGCACGCCCGGCCAATCTGGGTGCGGACCGGCGAAACTGTCTTCGATCACCCACTCCGAGAACGCCTCGGTCGGAACAGCCATAGGATCGCCGCTGATTGCGCGAACGGCGTCCGTGGTAGCCGGGGTGATCCGGTCGACCATCGCGTTTGGAAAGCGAATGGCATTCCAATTCACGTCCAGGCCGGCTGCATTCGCAAAATCGGCAACTGCCGTTCCGAGCGTTTTGCCGTTTTCCATGCGATTGTCACAGCTTAGCACCGTTACTGGCTTGCACCGTTCCGCAAGGCCATAAGCTAAAAAACCGATCAGCGTCACAGGCCCTTGCCCTGCCAGATCGGCGGCAATCGCTGGGTCCTGAAGATTCAGATTGCCCGCGGCGTCCAAATGGTAACCTTTCTCGGTGACGGTCGCCGAGATGATCTCGGCATCCGCCATCACATCGAAAATCTCTGTGCGATCATTGGGCACGACCAGAACGTCACGCAGAGCTTTGATGCGCCGGACGCCCTGCCCCTGTACGCACAAATCGTACTCGAAACCTTGTTGGGCCAATCCATCCCGAACCGAGGATGAACGCAGGCTGACGCCGACAACGTCCCATCCGCCAGCTTGATCCGTGTAGTCCAGCAAATGCGCCCGGGCGAAGTTTCCAAGGCCGAAGTGAAGAATTGTACCCATCTAGCTTTGCAATCCGTAAACTTGTTTCGCCAAATCGACAGCCAGCAACCGCGCAAGATGCTCAGCACTATCCCGACCGAAATAGCCGCGCGCAACCTGATCGGCCAAATGAATCGCCACTCCCCGTCGCCACAGGTCGTGCCGTGCAGGAATGGACAGAAAAGCCCGCGTGTCGTCATTGAATCCGGCCAGATTGTAATATCCGGACGTTTCAACAATCTGATCGAAATACCGCGCTATACCGGCTGGGCTGTCGTGGAACCACCAAGGCGGCCCGATCCTAAGGCACGGCCAATGTCCCGCCATGGGCGCCAGTTCACGGGCATAGGTGCTTTCGTCCAATGTGAAGAGTATGATGCGCAGTTCCGCCGAGTTTCCGACCCGGTTCAAAAGCGCCTCAAGGCCCGTGACCCAATTCATCGCGATTGGAATGTCGGCCCCCTTGTCCCGTCCGAAGTCCCGCATTACCGCGTCGTTCGTGTTGCGCTTGCTGCCAGCATGTATCTGCATGGTCAGACCATCATCGATAGACATCTGCGCCATTTCGATCAGCATATGTCCATAGAACCGGCGCGCGCCTTGTTCTGTACCTTCCCGCCGTCTCAGCCGTTGGTACAGCGCATCCGGGTCGTCCAGCCACTCGGTCTGCACACGTTCGATACCGTGGTCGGTGGCCGTACAGCCCAGCTGGATGAAATAAGCCCGCCGCATTCGCAGCGCGTTGAGGTAGCCATCGTAGCTGCCCAGATCACAGCCCGTCAGCTCGGCCAACTTTTTCAGGTTTTGTACGAACTCCGGGTCCGCCCCATCCAAAACCCCGTCTGGGCGGAACGTCGGAACAACTCGCCCACCCCAATCGCTTGTACGAATCTCCCGATGCTCAACGAGGCTGTCGAGAGCGGAATCTGTGGTGGCCAGAACCTCGATCCCAAATCTGTCGAACAAAGCCCTCGGACGAAATTCAGGTCGCGCCAACTTTTCTGAGATCTTATCGTAAACCTGGTCTGCCGTGCGCGAAGACAACTCCTCAGACACGCCCAGCGTTTCATGCAGCACGTAATTCATCCAGATCCGGGATGGCGTTCCCAGGAACAGATGCCAGTGCTCGGCAAAAGTGCGAAAAACGGCGCGAGGATCCTTCTTTCGCCCCTCTTCCCCAATGCCAAGTTCGGACAAGGGAACGCCCTGCGAATAGAGCATACGGAACACGTAATGGTCGGGAACCACCAGCAGTTCTGCCGGGTTGGGAAACGGCGCATCGGTTGCAAACCACCCCGGATCGCAGTGACCATGCGGAGATACGATCGGCAGGTCCCTGATGCCCAGGTACAGGTCTTCTGCCATGCCATTCAAATTACCGGTCAATTCTGCCTCCGATACTGCTGCCCGAAATTGTTAACACAGTTTTTAGTGGTTGCATCTTTCCCGTTCGAACCCGCAGACTGACCGGGTGATCCGGGGGAATGAATGAATATTGCGCTGATTGGTTTGGGAATGGTTTCGGGTACGCATTTGGCTGCAATTCGGGCATCGGATCAAGGCCTCAATCTTGCTGGCGTCCTTGGGCGCAATCCTGAAAAAGCAGCTGAGTTCGCGCAGCGAAACGACACCCGCGCGTTCAGCTCGGTCGAGGAAATCGCAAACGACCCAAACGTCGACTTTGCGATCATCGCAACCCCGCCCGATCAGCGCACAGAGTTGGTTCGGGTTCTTTCGACCGCTTCGAAACCGATCCTGATGGAAAAGCCCATCGAAAGAACGCTGGCCGCCGCGACAGCCATTGTCGAGCAGTGCGAGGCCTCTGGCGTGCCGCTGGGTATCGTCTTTCAGCACCGCGCCCGCGCCGCCTCGCAGGCTCTGAAATCAGCCATTGAACAGGGTGAGCTGGGCTCGATCGCCACGGTGGAGATCCGTGTCCCTTGGTGGCGTGATCAGAGCTACTATGAAGAGCCGGGTCGCGGCACTTACGCACGCGACGGAGGCGGTGTCATGATCTCGCAGGCAATCCACACGCTTGACCTTGCGATGTGGCTGCTGGGGCCGATCTCGGGCATTCAAGCCATGATGAGAAAATCTCCGTTACACGATCTCGAGGCCGAGGATTGGGCAGGTGCAATCTTTGAAACAGATAGCGGCGCAGTGGGTACCTTGATGGCGACAACGGCCGAATATCCCGGGGCCGCAGAGTCCATCACCATCCAGGGCACGAACGCCAAAGCGAATCTGGAGTCAGGTGTCCTGACCTTGACCACTTTCGATGGTCAGAAATCCACGTTTGGCGAAACGTCCGCCACAGGCGGCGGGCCCGATCCCATGGCGTTCACCCATGAATGGCACCAGGCGATCATAGAGGATTTTGCCAACGCACTCGCCGGTGTAACGCGACCCATGGCCACCGGACGCAGTGCCCTTTTGACCCACGCCGTCATAGACGCGATGCAGATCGCCAATCGAACCGGCCAGAAAACACGAGTCATCTCATGAGCCTGACCTGCGTCGCCCTTGGCCTGGACCACCGCCATATCTATGGCATGACCGAAAACATGCGCAAAATCGGAGTGGACTGCGTTGGCTATTGGACAAAAGGCGATCCGGAAACGCTGGCGGGCTACGTCAAAAGGTTTCCCGATATTCTGCGGCTGGCCCGACTGGAAGACGCCTTAACTTGCGGGGCGGATCTAGCGCTGATTTCGGCAATACCGGCAGATAGGGCCGCTTTGACAATCCGCGCCATGCAAAACGGCATGGACGTCATGAGCGACAAGCCGGGCTGTACGACGTTCGAGCAACTCGACCAGATCAAACGGGCGGTTGCGGACACCGGTCGCATCTGGTCGGTGAATTTTTCCGAAAGGTTTGAAACGCCCGTCAGCACCCGGGCGACCGAGTTGGTCGAGGCCGGTGCCATCGGGCGCGTGATCCAGACGGTCGGACTTGGCCCGCACCGATTGAACCGGGCAACCCGGCCGGAGTGGTTTTTTAAACGTGAACGCTATGGCGGTATTCTGACCGACATCGCCTCGCATCAGATCGATCAGTTCTTGCACTACACAGGTTCGGAAACCGCGGAAATCACAAACGCTTGTGTGGCGAACTACGCAAACCCCAAAGATCCCGGATTGCAGGATTTCGGAGAGCTCAATCTACGAAGCGAGAACGGCACCGGGTACATCCGGGTTGACTGGTTTACGCCGGATGCCCTGCCAAACTGGGGAGATGGTCGCCTGACGATCCTGGGCACCGAAGGCTATATCGAGTTGCGGAAATACGTTGATGTGGGTGGAGCCTCGGGAACAGACCATCTGATCCTCGTCAATGGTGAAACCTGCCAAAAGATCGACGCATCTGACGCCGGCCTTCCCTACTTTTCGCGCCTGGCCGATGACATCCGTAACCGGACCGAAACCGCGATGATCCAAACCCACTGCTTTACGGTCATGGAACTGGCATTGCACGCGCAGGAAATGGCGGAACGCAAATGATCAACGTTGCGATCCTTGGCGCAGGTATCGGTGCGCAACATATAAGCGCACTGGAACGGCTTGACCGCAAATTCCGCGTAACCGCCGTGGTCGATCAGAATACGGACCGGATCGAACAGATTCGACAGAACTCGGATTTTCGATCTCTGACCAACATTCAAGACGCGCTGGATGATCCGGAGATTGATGTCATCGACATCTGCCTGCCGCCCCATCTACATGTGCCGACCACTCTTGCGGCATTGGCCGCAGGAAAACACGTTTTCTGCGAAAAGCCCCTTGCGACCTCGATGCAGGATGTGGATCGGATCGCGGCAGCCGCCCACAGCACGGGCAAGCATGTGTTTCCGGTTTTTCAATACCGGTGGGGCCCGTCACTGGCCCAATTGCGCCACCTGCAACGCGCCGGCCTGACCGGAGCGGTCCAAACTGCCGCGCTTGAAACCCATTGGTCCCGAGGGGCAGATTATTACGCGGTGCCGTGGCGAGGAACATGGGCCGGTGAACGCGGCGGCGCAGTGCTTGGCCATGCCATCCACAACCATGATCTGCTGACACATATCGCGGGTGATATCGCCTGGGTGTCAGCAATGACCACAACGCGGGTCAACCCGATCGAGACCGAAGACTGCGCCGCGATCTGCTTTGGCATGGCTTCCGGAGCTTTGTGCACAAGCAATATCACACTAGGCGCCGCCACGGACGAAACCCGCCTGCGGTTCGTCTTTGAAAAGGTGACCGCCACCTCTGGCACGGAACCCTATGCGCCGGGTCAAACGCCTTGGACATTCGTTGCGCGGGACCCGGTGGATCAAGCCGCTATCGACGAGGCCCTTGCAGCCGCCGCTGCCGAACCAACAGGTTTCGAAGGGTTCTTTACCGAAATCGGCAAGGCGCTGCGGTCCGAGGCAAATTCGGCCGCTACGCTGCAGGACGGCGCCGCGTCCATCGGCCTCGTGACTGCGATTTATTACGCGGCGCGCACCGGGCAGCGTGTTGCCCTTCCCATCAAGCCCGATCACCCGCTGTATGAAGGATGGCTGCCATGAAACAATACTGGCGTTGGTTCGGACCCGATGATCCGATCGCTCTGGCCGATCTACATCAAGTCGGGGTTCAGGGCATCGTTACTGCGTTGCATCACATCCCGCCTGGACTGCCCTGGGACGAACCGAGCATCGCCGATCGGCAGGCAGTTCTGGCCGCTGCCGGGTACAGTTGGGACGTTGTCGAAAGCCTGCCCGTCTCCGAGGCGATCAAGACGCAGTCCGCAGACATAGCCGAACATCTGCAGGCGTATAAGTCCAGCCTCAGGGCCCTGTCCGCCCGTGGCGTCAAAGTCGTGTGCTACAACTTTATGCCGATTCTGGATTGGACACGCACCGCCCTTCGCTCCCCGCAGCCGCATGGCGGAACGGCCATGCTGTTCGACCTGACTGATTTTGCAGTTTTCGACATATATATTCTCGAACGTCCGGGCGCGTCGGAAGACTATTCCAACGACGTCCAGCAAACGGCCGAGGATCGCTTCTTACGCCTGTCGGATGAATCCAAAGCCCAGTTGCAGCACAATGTCACTGCGGGGCTGCCCGGCGCCAACGATCAGTGGAGCGTGCAGGACGTGCGCTCTTTGTTGCGGACATATGCCGAGATAGACCGTGACCGGCTGCGCACAAACCTAATCGACTTCCTGTCTGAGGTCGCCCCGGTAGCTCAAGAATTGGGGTTGCGCTTGTGCTGTCACCCGGATGATCCACCCTTCTCGTTGCTCGGTCTGCCGCGGATCATGTCCAGTACTGAGGACTACGGCGCCGTGCTGGATGCGGTTGATATGCCCGCGAACGGCGCAACCTTGTGTACCGGATCGCTGGGTGTTTCCTCCGAATTCGATGGGCCGGACTTCGTACGCAGGCATGGCGGCCGGATTCACTTTGTTCACTTGCGAAATACCCGACGCATCGCGGGGTCGGACAGACAGAAGCCGGATTTCTATGAGGCTCCGCATCTGGAGGGAGACACCGACATGGTCGGCACCATTCGCGAGCTGATGAACGAACAACGCCGCCGCAAATCTCAAGGGCGGGACGACTGGCAAATTCCGATGCGACCCGACCACGGACAAGAGCTGCTGAGCGATCTGGGCGGACACAGCACTCCTGGCTATCCGCTGATCGGACGAATGCGCGGGCTGGCGGAACTGCGCGGCATCATGGCGGCGTTTTCCTGACACGTCGGATCAGGCTGTTTCTTTCCGTCCGTAACACTTCTTTGCTTGCCTGTGCGCGGTATTCTTCGTTTACTTACGGCACGTAAACGGGCAGCGGGGTGTCTTCCGGACTCGCCCGACGTCTGTTCAAGACGCGTGAAACTCCCGCGAAAACCGATGCCTTGAGGCATCAATTTTCGAAACGTCTGCCAGACGGCAAAGACGGAAGAACGGGAGGAGTCCAAATGAAAACCACAGGCGTAATAGGTCTTGGCGACATGGGCAGCGGCCTTGCCAAGAACCTGATCAAGAATGGCTTTGAAACATCCGGTTTCGACCTGAGCGAGACACGCATGGCGGCATTTACCGACATGGGCGGCCTGCCCAAGGACAGCGTGGGACAGGTCGGTCGTCACGCCGCCAGCGTGTTTGTCATGGTGATGCACGGAGATCAGGCCCGCGATGTCATTCTGGGTGAAAACGGACTGGTTGCGAACATGGCCGAAGGCGGAACTGTCATCCTGTCGGCGACCATTACACCGGCCGAAGCAAGCGCCATCGGGCATGACATGGAGGGCTCCGGCATCCACCTGATCGACACTCCGGTCTCGGGTGGGTTTCCCGGCGCGCAGAACGGCACATTGACGATGATGGCTGCCGGTGCCGCTGATGTGCTGGACCAAAACGCCAAAGTCATGCAGGCAGTGTCGGCAACCATTCACCGGGTCGGAGAAAACGCCGGTGACGGGCAAACCGTGAAAGCCTGCCTGCAATCCCTTATCGGGTCGATCTTTTCCGCCACATTCGAGGCTGCGGCCCTGGCGGCCAAAGCCGGTGTCACCGGTCAGGCATTGCATGACGTGTTCTCATCCTCCAGCGCGGGGTGCGGCGTCGTGAATACCGCCCTTGAAAACATCATTGATCGCAAGTTCGAGGCTACCGGTAGTCATATCGCAACTATGCACAAGGACCTGACGATCTCTCTGGCACTGGCCGGTGCGTTGGGCGTTCCTATGCACACTGCCTCGTCCGCAATGCAGATCTTTCACGCCGGAAAAACCAAATACCCGAACGGCGACAACTGGGTGTGTACCCGCGTCATCGAAGAGATCGTTGGCGCAGAATTGCATCGCTGAGAGGACAGGATATGAAACTAGGTGTGATTTGCGACGGCATTTCCCGCGATCTGCGGCAGGCCGTGGACGTAATGGACGAATTCGGCCTGGACTATGCAGAGCTACAGTTCGTGGGCGACACCGAGGTCGGGGACCATTCCCCGCAGGAAATTGCCGAGATCGACGCGCTCTTGCGCGACCGGGGCAAGCTTGTGTCGTGTCTGTCGCGCCATATCTTTGCGGGGATGACAGCTGCCAACAGGCCCGGCGACAACCTGCACACCCGACACATGGACGCCTTGAAACGCGTGATCGACATGGCGCATATCGTGGGGTCTCCGCTGGTTCGGATCATGACCCAACGAAAAGAGCAGATACTCTGGGGAAAAAACGGCGCCGAGAAGTGGAACGTGGCGCATGGGGTATGGGACTCGATGCCGCCGCTGATCGCGCCGGCGGTTGAACTTGCCAGGGCTGAGGGCGTGACGCTTGTCGTAGAAACCGGAAACGGCACGCTGGTCAATTCCAACTATACAGCCCGCAAACTGATCGACGAGTTGGATGCAAAGGATGCGTTGAAAATTCTTTGGGACCCCGGAAACAATTGCTGGTGCCATGAACTGGCATACCCGGACGGTTACGAAGAACTGCGCGGCGGCTATCTGGGGCACATTCACATCAAGGACGTAAAGGTCGACACGCCACGGGCAACGCTGGAAGTGCGCCGCATGGGGGAAGGTCAGCTTGCGCCTCTGTTCCAACCCATCGCGGACGCGCTCAGATCCGACGGCTATGATGGCGTGATTTCCTTCGAAAGCGTTTATCATCCCGGCAACGGAAATTTCGAAGATGGGTTTCGTCTGTGCATAGACAGGTTCAAAGGCCTGTTTGCATGAATGAAAGCTTTAGCGTGTTACAAATTAAATTCTTAAGCCTCAAAGTTGAATGCCGAATGGGGTGCGGAAAGCTGGGCGTATTCGCGCAAAATCAAGGAAAGGATCGGATGGATGAAGCAAGAGTTTTTTGACTTGTCCATTGAAACGCCCGGCAAATCCCTCACCGACATCAGCGGGGTGGTTCAGCGTACGGTGTCTGAACATGGATTTGGCTCGGGCCTACTGACCCTTTGGTGTGTCCATACAGGTGCCGCGCTGTTGGTACAGGCCAATGCCGATCCCGAGGTGGTCAAGGATATCGAGACGTTCTTCGAAGAACTGGTCCCCAAGTCACCAGGCAAATATCACCACCGCCCGACCGAAGACGACAACGCGCCATCGCATCTGCGCGCGCTGGTGACGCAAACGCAGGTGTCCATCCCGGTCGAACAGGGGCAACTTCCGCTGGGCCGCGTACAAAGCCTGTACCTGTTCGAACACCGCGAGGCACCCAAGACGCGGCGATTGAAGGTGCACTACATCGGGACGTGATGCCTTGGGTCCCGTGGCGCGTTGACGGTGTTACCGCCCCATCCAGCCCCCGTCGACAACAAGGATTTCACCGTTGACGTAGTCCGACGCTGCAGAAGCCAGAAAAACCACGGGTCCGGCAAAATCACCAGGCGTACCCCAACGGCCCTGGGGTGTTCGTTCCAGAATCGACTTCGACCGAACCGGATCGTCCTGCAAAGCTTGGGTATTGTCGGTCGCGATGTAGCCGGGGGCGATTGCATTCACGTTCACACCCTGCCCGGCCCATTCATTGGCCAAGGCCTTGGTCAGCTGTCCAATCCCACCTTTCGACGCCGCATATCCGGGAACGGTGATGCCGCCCTGAAACGTCAGCAGCGATGCGGTGAAGATGATCTTGCCCGAGCCGCGCGCCAGCATTTCCTTACCGATCTC
Source organism: Ruegeria sp. YTSC003 (assembly GCF_059609785.1). Lineage (NCBI taxonomy): Bacteria > Pseudomonadati > Pseudomonadota > Alphaproteobacteria > Rhodobacterales > Roseobacteraceae > Ruegeria > Ruegeria sp. YTSC003. The sequence goes on from NZ_JBXWMK010000001.1 coordinate 70,709, forward strand.
GCGAGACAGAACGAATTGCGAGGACAGGTTGACCTCAATCACTTCGTCCCACCAGTCGTCCGGGTGTTCGGCGGCTGGCTTGCGTTTGATCGTGCCGGCATTGTTGACAAGGATATCAGGGGTTTGTCCGTCGGCCCTCAACTGATCAATGAACCCATGCAGCGCGGAGCGGTCCGAGAAGTCGCATTGGTAAGCCCGGAAACTGCGCCCCATCGCCGTGACGGCTTTTTCGACCTCCGAGCCGGACAGCTCGAGCGAGGCGGACACTCCGATAATATCAGCTCCGGCCGATGCCAATGCCTCGGCCATGCCGCGCCCGATGCCGCGTTTGCACCCGGTCACAAGTGCCGTTTTTCCCGTCAGGTCGAAACTTTGCAAAACACTCATGAACGCGGTCCTACTTCGATCAGGCTTTTCATTGCGGTTGGGCTGCGATCCAGTGCTTCGAACGCAGCCTGAATGTCTGACAGAGGGCTGACGTCGGTAATCACAACATCCGCGTCCACTCCGCCCGAAGCGACAACTGCGATCGCCTTCTCGTAATCCTCCGGCTCATAGACCCGAGCACCGATCAGTTGCAGCTCTCGCCAGAAGAATTGGAACAGGTCGATATGGGGTTTTTGAGCATGGATCGCGACCATCACGATCCGGGCCCGCGTCGCGGCAACCGCTGTCATCGCATCAACACCGGGCTGCGTTCCCGATACCTCGAAAACTACATCCGCCCCTTTGTCGCCCGTGCGCCCGTTGATCGTGGCCACCAGATCGGTTTCGATTGGGTTGATCGTGTCAAAACCAAGCTTTTCGGCAATGGCCAAGCGGTTTGGGTTCACTTCGGAAATCACGACGTTTCCGCCCGCGTCCCGCGCAACCATGGCAACCAGGATGCCGATCGGGCCGCCGCCGATGACGACGACGTCCTCGCCAGGTTGCAGGCCAGACAAGCGCACATCGTGGCAGGCAACGGCGACCGGCTCGATCAGCGCCGCGTGATCCATGCGCAAGTCATCCGGTAGAACGTGCAAGGTGTGGGCCGGAACGGTCCAGATCTCTTGCATGGCACCATCGGTATCGAGGCCGAGAAACTTGAGGTTCTGACAGATATGCTGATGCCCCCGTTTGCAGACCGGGCATTCTCCGCAGTGATCCAGCGGTCGGACCACGACCTTCTGGCCGGGTTTTACCGTATCGACGCCCTCGCCCACCGCTTCGACGACACCTGACATTTCATGTCCAATCACCCGATTCAGGCCGACACGGGCATCCATGTTGCCGTGGTAGACGTGCATATCCGTCCCGCAAATCCCACAATAGGCAACGCGAACAGCAGCCTCGCCGGGGCCCGGATCCGTCGCTTGGGCTTGCTCTACAACAAAGCTCTTGTTGCCCCTGTAGTATGCCGCACAGATCGTCTCGGTTGTCATGTATGCATCTCCATGTGTTCCGCATTCAGTTTGTCCCAGTCGAATTCCACTCCGGTTCCCGGTGTATCCGGGGCCACGGCCATACAGTCTTCCACAACCAGCGGACGGGTCGTGTACTGATCTATCGGGAATGAGTGTACTTCTAGCCACCCTGCGTTGGGTTGCGCGGCAACAAGGCTGACGTGCAGCTCCTGCATCCCATGACTGCAAACCGGAATGTCGTACTGTGCGCTTAGCCCGGCCACGCGCAGCCAACCGGTGATCCCACCGCAGTTTGAGGCATCGGGCTGGATGAAACTCAACTTCGCGTCATCAAAGGCGTATTCGAATTCGTGAATCGTGTGTAGGTTTTCACCCATGGCAAGGGGAACGCCCGTGGCTTCGGCAATTCGGCCATAGCCTTTGTAATCGTCTGGAATTGTCGGCTCCTCGAACCACAGGATATCGCAGTCGGCGAACCCTTGGGCGGCCTCGATGGCCTGCTCGACGCTCATGGAGTAATTCGCATCGACCATGAAGAACCGGTCCGGCCCCAGCATCTCGCGCACTGCCCGGGCACGTGCAAGATCGTCGACCAGATCCGGTTGCCCAACCTTGATCTTGACCGCGTTGAACCCACGCGCAAGGTAGCCTTCGGTCTGCCGCAGCAGTTTCTCCAACGAGAAATTCAGGTCGATCCCGCCGGCATAGGCCTTGCACCGTTTGGACGCTCCACCAGCCATTTGCCACAGTGGTGCATTCTGCGTTCTGCCACGAATGTCCCAAAGGGCAATATCCACGGCCGAGATAGCGAACGAGGCGATCCCGCCCCGTGCAACGTAGTGCACATGCCACTGCATGGCATCGTACAGGCTTTCGATCTGTTCGGCGTCTTGCCCAACCAGGAACGGCGCCAGGTCATGCTGGATCATCGCCAGAATGGCATGACCGCCCTTGCCGCCCGTATAGGTATACCCAACCCCCTCGACCCCATCCGTCGTTTGAATGGTGACGGTGATCAATTGAAAGAACGTGTGATCCCCATGTTTGGCATCGACCAGGACTTCGGCGAGCGGGACGTTGAACAGCCGCGCTGAAACACTTTTTATGCGATTCACGAACCCAAGACCTTCTGCTGCCTGGCAATAACCCGAGACTGTAAAAGGATGACCGCAAAAAGAAAGCCTCCGCGTATGACCATCTGCCAATAGGCGCTGAAACTGATGGTGCCCTGACCGTTTTCAAAGTTCAGAACGTTGAACACCAGACCCAGCAAAAGCGCTCCGGCCACGGTCGCAGGGATCGACCCCATCCCACCTGTCAACAAGGTGCCGCCCACAACGACGGACGCGATGGCCGACAATTCCCATCCGATGCCCTCAAGGGGTTGTCCGGCTCCAAAGCCCGAGGCCAGAAAGACGCCAGCCAGCCCTGCGCAGCCCCCTGACAGCAGGTAGACGAAAGCCTTGGCGCGATTGACTTTCAGGCCCATTAGGTTCGAGGCATCCTCGCTGCCACCGATCGCCAAGACGGTCCGCCCGATGGTTGTTCTTTCCAGCACCAGCCAAAGTGCCAGCGTCAGTCCGGCTACGATGACGATTGCCCATGGAAACAGGCCAAACGCCTGCCCCATGCCAAGCTTGGTGAAGTTCGACCCCCAATCGACCGAAATTGTCTGAGCGCCCGAAATCACCAATGCGCCGCCTTTGGCGGCTAGCATGGTTGCCAGTGTGGCGATGAAGGGCGGGATCCGAAGGATGATTATGCAAAAGGCGTTGATCGCTCCGAAGCCAACGCCGGCAAGAACGGCCCCCGGCAGCGCAATCTGAATCCCGTAGGGGCTGAGATAGGCCGCAACAACCGACGTAAAGGCCGCCACGGATCCGACCGACAAATCAATCCCGCCGGTCATGATCACGAAGCACATGCCCAGCGCGATCGCAATGAACATCGCGTTGTAATTCAGGAAAGACGAGAAATTGTAGGCGCTTCCAAAGTTGTCATAGCGCATCAGCCCAAACAGGATCAAAGTCAGCAGTGCGATCCACACCGTCACCGAAGCCGAATTGCGCCGAAGGTATTTTCGCAGGTCAAAAGCCGTTTCATCCAACACCAATCATGCCCTCCGGAATTGCTGGACCCAAACGGCCAGGATAATGATGACGGCTTTGGCGATTAGTGCAACTTCGTCCTCTACCCCGTTGGCCAACAACGTATATTTGACCAATTGGATGATAACGGCTCCCAGTATGGCACCGAAGATCGGCGCCCGCCCGCCTTGCAAAAGAGCCCCGCCAACAACCGCGGCCGCGATGGCATCAAGCTCCATAAGATTACCGTTGCGCGCCGCGTCCGAAGCCGAGTTGATAGCAACGACGATCAGCCCCGCCAGACCCGCAAGCACGGCGCAGATGACATAGGCCCCAATCTTGACCCGCCGGACAGGACCGCCCGACAGATAGGCCGCGCGTTCATTGCCGCCGATAGCCAGCAGGTAACGACCCCAAGTGGTTCTGGTGATAGCCCAAAACAGAACACAGGCAATGACCAGCGCCAGCCACCCTTGGAACGGCAAGCCAAGCACTTTGCCGGTTCCAAGATAACTGAATGAAGGGTTGGAAAACGTCTGCAGGTTCCCGTTCGTCAAGACTTGGGCAATACCGCGACCCGAGATAAAGAGAATGAGCGTCGCAATAATGGGTTGCACATTCAACACGGCAACCATCACACCGTTGAACACCCCGCATAGCCCGGCGATAAACAGCGGTAGGACAATGGCCAAAGTGACGCCCAGCATCGGATAGGCAGCGCCCAGATCCGACAGGAAAATCAGCGGAGCAACTGCCCCCGCCAGTGCCATGACCGCACCGACCGAAAGATCGATACCACCCGTGGCGATCACCAGCGTCATGCCCATGGCCACGATGGCGATCGTGGCAACCTGGCTGATATTCACGAACAATGTTTGCAGTTGCAGGAAATTGGGGGTGAAAAACGCGTTGAACACCAATAAGGCGACCAACGCGGCGATGCCGCCGTGAAAGCGGAAGGGCATTGAGGCGACCCGTTGCGGCAACTTCATTGCTCGGTCCATGAACCAGATCCTCCTTCATGATGCGCAAGCGCGCGCACCAGTATGTTCTCGGTAATCCCGGGGTTGGTCAGTTCCTTGACCGAGCGCCCCTCGTGCATGACCACGATGCGGTCGGCGCCTTCTACCAGTTCTTCGAATTCTGAACTGATGAGGACCACGCCAAACCCCTTCTCGACGTAAGACCGAATGAACGATTGGATCTCTCGCTTGGCGCCGACATCCACGCCTCGGGTCGGCTCATCGAGTATCAGGATGTCGGGCTGCGTCGCCAGCCAACGGGCAAGCAGCACCTTCTGCTGGTTGCCGCCGGACAACTCGCGAATGGGTTGGTCCATATGCGCCGCCTTGATGCCCAGATCGTCGATGAAGGCCTGAACGATCTCGCGCTCGCGGGCAAAATCGATCTGACCACGGCTGGCTAGTTTCGGCAACAGGGCCAACGTTATGTTCTCACGCACGGACATGTCGGGAATAATCCCTTCGGCCTTGCGATCTTCGGTCAGAAAGCCGACCCCGTTTGCTATCGCTTCACCCGGTCCGGACGGTTGCCCGACCGCACCGTGTATCTCGATTGCGCCGCTGAGTGCTCCGTCCACTCCGAACAAGGCCCGCGTCGCCTCAGTCCGGCCTGAGCCCAGCAGCCCGCCCAGCCCAACAATTTCCCCGCGGTGGAGCGTGAGGTCGAAATGCGTCAGTCGTGGGCCAGTCGAAACAGAGTCGGCCCGCAGAACGATATCGCCTTTCTTAGCCTTGGCGCCGGCGAAGTCCGTCAAACCGTCTGCCGCAATCTCGTCCTTGTTGCGGCCCAGCATGTCCGCGATCATTTCCAGCTTGGTCGTGTCCTGGACATTGCGAGTGCTGACAGTGCGCCCGTCGCGCATCGTTGTGACCCGATCGCAGATCTGGAACAGCTCATCGAGGAAATGCGAGACATACAGAACGGACACGCCCTGTTTCTTCAACTCGCGCACCACACCGAACAAAACCTCGACCTCGCTGGCATCAAGCGACGACGTCGGCTCGTCCATAATGACCAGCTTCGCGTCCAGCGACACCGCTCGCGCTATCGCGACCAACTGCTGGATCGCAGTCGAGAAATTCCCCAGAGGCTCGGTTACGTCGATATCTATGCCAAAGCGCGCAAGAACCTCGCGTGCGCGCCTGTTACACTCGCGCCAGTCGACCAGAAAGCCCAGGCGTTTGGGCTCGTACCCCATGATGATGTTCTCGGTCACTGACCGCAGCGGCACCAGGTTGAGCTCTTGATAGATTGTGGCAATTCCGTATTTCTGCGCTTCGCGCGGGGTAGAAATGCGGCTTGGCGCGCCCGTCAGATAGACGTCACCGGCATCCCGGCCGTAAACTCCGGTAAGGACCTTGATCATCGTCGATTTGCCGGCACCGTTCTGCCCGATGAGTGCGTGAACTTCGCCGGGAGCTATTTCCAGACTGGCCTGGCTGAGTGCTGGAACCTCAGCAAAAGACTTGTCGATCCCCGACATCGAAACGAGCGCGTTCATGATATCTCGTACTCCAATTGCTTGCGGGCAGCGCTGACACTCAGCCAGCACCACCCAACAGGGAGAATCAATAGGCTTCGTCGATGTGATCAGCGGCGTTGTCTTGCGTAAAGATCCGGTCTTCGACCTTTACCCACTCAGGGATCTGCTCGCCCGCCGCATACTTCTTCATGACATCACAAGCCAATGGGCCAAAGAAGGGGGAGCTTTCTACGGTCACGCCCATCTTGCCATCGATAATTGCCTGAAGCGCATCACGCGTTCCATCAATCGAAACGATGGTCACGTCCTCGCCTGGCTTGCGGCCGGCCAGTTCCAGAGCCTGGATCGCGCCGATCGCCATCTCGTCATTGTGGGCGTAGACCACGTTCACGTCGGGGTGCGCCTGTAGCAGGGTTTCCATCACCTGACGACCCAGATCGCGCGCAAAGTCACCGGTCTGAGAAGCCACGATCTCAAAGCGGTCGTCCGCTGCGATCGCGTCGTCGAAACCCTTTTTACGGTCATTTGCAGGTGAAGAACCAGTTGTGCCCTCCAACTGGACGATAACGCCCTGGTCGCCGTCAAAATTGTCCATCAGCCATTGCGCGGCCCGGTTGCCCTGATCAATGAAGTCCGATCCTAGGAATGCTACGAAATGCTCGCCTGGCTTGGCGACGGCCGGATCAACCGAGCGGTCCACGAGAAAAGTCGGAATGCCGGCGGCGCGTGCTTTCATAACGGCCGGAATCAGTGGCTTTTCTTCCCTTGGAGGCAGAAACAGAACGTCGATGCCTTGTGCGATCATGCTGTCCACATCTGCTACCTGCTTGGCCGCTGATCCAGCTGCATCCGTCGCGACAAGGTCCCAGCCGCAGGCCTCGGCCGTGTCATGGAACGATTTGGTCTCGGCAATACGCCACGGATTGTTCGACTCCATCTGCGCAAAGCCGACTTTGTAGCGCTCCTTCTGCTCAAGCTGTGGCAGATCCTGCGCTATCGCAGTCGTGCCCAACAGCGCACCCGCGACAACCGTCGAGATCAAAAGAGTTCTGCGTTTCATGGTTATTCCTCCTCCATTGGTGCGGTCGCCTCCGTTTTGACCGCGAGTTTTAGGTCATGCCCAATTCATGTAAGTCGTCTGCTTCCTCAGATAGCCATCGAAGCCATAAGCGCCGTCTTCACCCCCAACCCCGGACATACCCCAACCGGTATGAAATCCCTGCACGGCCTCGCCATTGGAGCGGTTCAGGTACAATTCGCCGAACTTCAAACGGCTCGGGGCTTCCATCAATCGCCGGTGCGATGCCGTAAAGAGATAGGCAGACAGCCCGAATGATGTGTCATTCGCTGCGTCTATCGCCTGATCAAAATCATCGACTCGCATTGCTGTCGCCACGGGGCCAAAGACCTCCTCTTGCATCGCGGCATTGCCGTTGTCTGAGACCTCAAGAACCGTCGGGGACATCCAGTGCCCCTTATGGTGCGCCCCGTCCGTCAGGGGCCCGCCTGCAAGATGAACCGTGGCGCCTTCGGCGATGCTGCGCTGGATGATCTCGACGACCTTGGTCACTTCGGCCTTGCTGACTTTGGGACCCAAATCGCAGTCGTCCATCGGATCCCCGATCGACAAAGCGCGGGCCGCGGACACGAATTTTTCCAGGAACTGATCCGCAATGCCGCGATGCAGATACATACGCTCGTTGCAGGTGCAAATCTGGCCGCAATTGGCAAACCGGGCGGCAATGGCGGCCGAAACGGCGGCGTCAATATCCGCATCCTCCATCACGATGAACGGAGCCTTACCGCCAAGCTCGAGCCGGACAACCTTGATCCGGTTGGCCGCAGCGCGAAAAATCTCTTTCCCGGCGCGTGTGCTGCCGGTCATTGTAATCAGTGAAGTATCGGGGTGTTCGACCAACCGCTGCCCTACCACCGGCCCCTTGCCTGTCAGAACATTAAGAACACCAGGCGGAAACCCGACCTTGTTGGCAAGCTCGGCGACCGCAAGACCGGACAGCGGCGTGATTTCGTGCCCCAACAGAACAACGGTGTTGCCCGCGACCAGCGCGGGTCCGACCTTCCTGGCGGCCAATGCCAACGGATAGTTCCAGGCTGTCAACGCAACAACAACGCCATAAGGATGACGCCGGATCTGGATTTCCTCGGACTCGTTGTCCGATGCAACTATGTCACCCGAAATCCTCCGGGCCTCTTCAGCCGCATGGCAAAGAAAGGTGACGGCAGCATCCACTTCACCTCGGGCTTGCGAGATCGGCTTGCCCTGCTCGGCGGTTATCAGAGCAGCCAAACGACCGGCGTCGACCCGGACGGCCTCAGCGAGTCTCAGGACCAGCCGAGCCCGCTCGATCGCCGGGCGCGAGGACCACGAGCCAAAAGCCCGATGGGCCGCCTCGACCGACGCATCCGCGTGAGCGGCGGCGCCATCTGGAACCAGCGCAACGATCTCTTCATTTGCAGGGTTTTCGACAACAACCGTGTCCGCGTCAAAGTCGACAAAGCGGCCATCGATGAACATCGAATGCCGAACGACTGGACCCAGCTCCCCTACTACAGACCGCAATTTCGCCTCCCGCGCTTGCTCGGTCAAACCACAATGGCGACCGCACCACCGATCAAAACACTAATAATATTATTTCGTCAACACTAATATTAATTACTATCAACTAATATTAGTTGCACGTCCTCCGCATAGTCGATAAAAAGGATACGAACAAAAAGGTTGAACGATGAACGATCAAGCGAACAAGGCCGGGCAACACAGGGGTGTAGGACGAGTCGCGGGCCGGCAGCGCATAACGATGCACGACATTGCACGCGTCGCCGGATGCTCACAAACGACAGTATCGCTGGTTCTGAACAAGAACGATTCCGTCAAAATCTCCGAGGACACAAAGCAACGAGTCCTGGATGCCGCCAACACGCTTGGATACGCCATGCCCTCTCAACTCAGGAAACCCCAGGACAGCGCGCGCCGGCCCGCGGCGCTGGACGGGACCATCGCTTTCGTCGTGGATGATCTGGCGTCAAGCCCCGAAATGGTGAACGCTTTTAACGGGGTGAAACAGGCCGTTCGGGACACCGGTAATCTTGTATTGCTGGCAGAAACCCAAAACGACCCCGAGGTCGAGCCCAATACGCTCCGGTATTTCCTCGACCAACAGGTTGCGGGCATCATTTACGCAACCGTTTTCACCCGGCGGGTGGTCGTTCCGGAAATCCTCAGGCAGACCGCAACCCCGGTTATGCTACTGAACTGCTTTTGCGACGACCTCTCCTTTCCTGCGGTGATCCCCGGCGAAGTCGCTGCTGGACATACGGCGACCAACGCCCTGATCAAGGCCGGGCACAAACGGATCGCCACAATAACCGGTGAGCCGTTCATGGAATGCGCCGCTGGACGAACGACCGGGTACAGAAACGCCTTGGCTTCCGCCGACATTCCGTTCGACGAGGACTTGGTTGTCGAAGGCAATTGGTTGCCCAGCGCCGGATATGCCGCCACGCGTGAATTGATGGATCTGCCCTCTCCGCCAACCGCCATTTTCTGTCAGAATGACCGCATGGCAATCGGTTGCTATGAGGCACTCAAGGAACTTGGCCTTTCAATCCCCGAGGACATCTCGGTCATCGGATTTGACGATGACGAAACCGCGCGGCACCTGTCGCCACCCCTGACCTCGATGATCCTTCCCACCCGGGCGATGGGACGCTGGGTCGTCGAACAGCTATTCCACGGGCCGACGGATGGTCAGAGGCACCCACTCGTAAAGCTTGAATGCGAACTGGTCGAGCGCGACTCGATCAGCGAACCCAAACGCCGGACCTGAAGGCGAAATCATGACGGAAACCTTCGATCACATCGTAATCGGCGGCGGCTCTGCCGGCGCCGCAGCTGCAGCGCGACTGGTCAACCAGGGCAAGTGCAGGGTTCTGTTGCTGGAGGCCGGGCATTCGCACCGCCATCCGTTGCTGGACATGCCGCCGGGTATCTTCAAGATGATCAACGGGTCCAAGTTCATGACCTATCACCAGACCGAACCGCAGGACCACCTTGACGGCCGCGTGCATGACATTCCGCAGGCCAACGTACTTGGCGGCGGGTCGTCCGTGAATGCGCAGGTCTATATGCGCGGTCGCCCTTCCGATTATGACGCTTGGAACGACCTACTCCGAAATACCAACGACAGGGTTGGTTGGGGATGGGACGATGTGCTGCCCTATTTCCGCAGGATGGAAGACAACAACAGACTTCACAATGACCTGCATGGCAGCAACGGTCCGCTGCAGGTCTCGGATCCGGGGCATATCGACGAAATGTCCCGTTGGTTCGTTCAGTCGGTGCAGGCCCTTGGCGAACCATTCAACACTGACTTCAACGGCGCAACACAGCGCGGTGTCGGCTTCTATCAATTCACCAATCGCGCCGGAAAGCGCAGCTCGTCAGCTTATGCTTTCCTCGACCCTCTCGAGAAAAACTCTAATTTGATCGTCCGGCTTGGCGCAACGGTCAGCAAAGTCATTGTCGAAAACGACAGGGCTGTCGGTGTGCAGTATCGCGACAAACACGGGTTCCACACCGTCCAGTGTGATGGTGAGATTGTCCTTGCGGCGGGCGCTCTGGTCACGCCGAAAATCCTATTGCTGTCGGGTATCGGACCGGATGCACATCTTGCCGAACACGATATTCCCGTGGTCTGCTCAGTGCCTGGGGTCGGCCAGAACTTGATCGACCACCCCGAAGTTCCAATCACCGCCTTTGCAAACGGTCCATACGGATATTTCAAACAAGGTGAAGGCTGGCGGATGCTGCGAAACGGCATACAGTTCAAACTGTTCGGCAGCGGCCCCGTGACTTCGGCCGGGGTCGAAGCCGGCGCGTTCGTCAATCCTTCGGCTCCTGATGGAGAACCAACCATCCAAGCCTTTTGCGTTCCCATCGTATATCTGGATCGCGACGCGCTGGACGAGGTGCAGGATGACTTTGGCCTGACCGTTACGACCGTCGTGGTCAAACCGAAATCACGCGGAGAGGTTCAGCTTCGTTCGAACGATCCTCTCGCCATGCCTGTGGTCTCGCCCAACCTTCTGAAGCATGAAGACGACATGCAAGAGATGATCCGGGGACAGCGGTTCTTTCGCCAGGCATTCACGTCCGGCCCGCTTGCACAAAGGATCCGCGAAATCGTCATTCCGATAGCGGACGACGAACAGACGCTGCGAGCACATTGTAAGAGATTCGTAAAAACCAACTATCACCCGGCGGGCACTGCCAAAATGGGCCGGGACGGCGACGGTATGGCAGTGCTGGACGCCAGAATGCGTGTGCGCGGGATCGAGCGCTTACGGGTTTGCGACATGTCCGCAGTGCCTGACATCAACGCCGGCAACACAAACGCACCTGCCATGATGCTTGGCGAACGATGCGCCGACCTGATCCTTGGCATCGGATCAGCACGCGAGGGACGCAATTCTTAACCTAAGCTGCGGCGTCGTCCGTCATTGATCCGATTTCTGGCGCAAAAAATGGCGTCGCGCTGCCCGCCCGACCGAAAACGGATTTTCCTAGATGTTTTCCGACTAATTCGAACTAGCCTCAGTTTGCCGCGGAAACCGCGAACCTATCCGGAACAAAGTTGACGCCACTCTCTAAGGGCGGCGGCGCGGGTCAGCTTGAATGTATCTCTGCTGGTGAGATCGCTCCTTGTTAAAGTGGTTGTAGACGGAGGAATGGACGGAGGCGAATGTCTGTAAACTTCGCACCCGCCTGAACCGCTGCATTACGCGTTCGCGTCGTCGAAACGGCAGGTGCGAATTCTCGACGCGGTTGTTGAGCCACCTGCCCGTCTGTTGTTTTTCAAGCGCGCCCAGTTCTCTGAGAGCGGCTCTGTATGAGGCAAAGCGATCCGTGACGATGGTTTCCGCTTTGCCGTGTCGCTTCATCAATTTCTCAAGGAATTTCAATGCTGCAGCATTGTTTTGGCGCTTGGTGACAACAGCTTCCAGTACCTCGCCTTCCTGATAAACGGCCCGCCAAATATAATGCCGCTTGCCATTTACCTTCACGAAGACCTCGTCGACGTGCCACTTCCATTTGGAGAACGCGCGCAGCAGCTGAACACGTTTCCGCCTTATATCAGCAGCAAACATCGGGCCAAACCTGTGCCACCAAAATCGAACAGTTTCGTGGCTCACGTCGATGCCTCGCTCGTGCACCAGATCTTCGACATTCCGAAGCGAGAGCGGGAAAGGATGTACAGCATCACCGCAAAGCGGATGATCTCGGGACTGGTTTTGAAGCATTTAAATGGTGATCGTCTTTCCATCCACAAAGGCTATGAATGCCCCCTGCCCGCCTCAAGCCAAGTTCTTCTGACAAAATCTACATTGCAGCGATTCAGACATCAGTCAGAGAGCCTTGCGCGCCAGACCTCAAATCGTTCAAGAACGTCTGGGTCGGTTGCAGGATAAAGTCCGATTACGGGGGTGTTTTTTCGCACTTCTTCCAGAACGAAGCGTTCGAACAACTCCATTGGGCCTGCCTCGATCGCAATGTCATCGGCGAGGTGACGTGGGATAATCATGACACCATCGCTGTCACCCAGAACGATGTCACCAGGATAGACCGCCACGCCGCCACACCCGATTGGCAAACCGACATCAACCGCATGATGTTTCGTAAGGTTGGTTGGGGCAGATGGTTTTGCGGCAAAGACTGGCATCTCAAGTGCTGCGGCACCGTCGGCGTCGCGAATGCCACCATCCGTGACAACGCCCGCTGCTCCGCGCATTTCTAGTCGCGTCAAAAGGATCGAACCTGCCGAGGCCGCCGATGCATCCTGCCGACAATCCATGACCAATACCGCGCGTTCAGGACATGTTTCCACGGCCACGCGCTGCGGGTGATCTGGCTCACGAAACGCCTCGATCGGGTCGGTGTCAGGCCGTGCAGGAATGTAGCGCAGTGTAAAAGCCGGGCCGACAAGGGAGTGCCTACCCTTGCCCAATGGGGCAACGCCTTGAACATAGGCGTTTTGATAACCGCGTTTGTAAAGCAGCGTGGCTACAGTCGCTGTGCTGACCTTTGACAAGCGATCAAGCGTATCCGGATGCAGTTTGATCATTTCGGCAGGCTGAGGGTTCGGCAAGGGCTGGATCCTTCTGCTAAGGCTGTAGGCAACTATCGAGCAGGCTTTGGTTGATGGGAACAAGTGCACCTTTGCCTTGCACGACATGCCCTGCCAGTTTGCAGGCCAGTGCTAAGCTGTCAGGTAAGGGTGTATCCGTTGCCAGCCCCGCCAGAATGCCAGCGTTGAAACTGTCGCCTGCAGCAGTCGTATCCACAACCGAGGCCAGAGGCGGAACATGGACAGAGCCCTCTGCGCCGCGAGTACGATAAAGGACCGTTTCTGCGCCATTCTTGACAACGATCGTTTCCGCGCCCGCCCTTGCATAGCGCTGCAAAGTGGCCGCGGGTTCCTGGTCGCTGAACCAACGTGCCTCGTCCTCGAACGATGGCAAAGCGATATCGCTAACTGCGGCGGCCTGCATGATGTTCTCGGTCATCTCAGAGGGGCTGTCCCAAAGATGCGGGCGCAGATTGGGGTCGAAGGCAATCCGTTTTCCGGCGCGCCGCGCTGACTGAGCAACGTCGAGCAAGGCGGCGCGCCCTTCAGGGTTCAAGATTGCCAGAGTGATGCCCGAGAAATAGATGAGATCTGATTGCGTCATGGCGCGGGCAAGTGCTTGCTTGTCTTGGGCCAACAGGCGTGCGGCCGACTGGCCGCGCCAATAGGTAAAGCTGCGTTCTCCATTGTTTAGCGTGATAAGATACAACCCCACTGAACGGTTTGGCACGATCCGCACCTGCTGGGTGTTGACCCCGCTTTCGCGCATCGCAACCAGCATCCGGGACGAGATGGCATCATCTCCGACGGCGGTAAAATAGGACAAGGGCGTTTCGGGTGTGAGTTGGGCCAGATACCAAGCTGTATTGAACGTGTCTCCGGCGAACCCCATTTGATACGTGCTTGGCGCGTCAGTTGGAGCCATTTCGGCCATGCATTCACCTATCGCGAGAATTCGCATATTCCGGTTTCCAGTACTTCGAAGTTTGACAAACGGTAGCGTTCGACAATTAGGTAACCTGTTCTGCAGTGGTCACGAGAACAGCATCCCACCATTAATATCGACATTGGTCCCGGTCAGATAAGCCGAGTCCTCGCTTGCCAGAAACGCCACGAGGTTCGCAACGTCCTGAGACTGGCCTTGCCGCTTGAGCGGCGCAGCAGCTTCTAGCCCCCGACGGCCTGCATCGGGAGTATGTATGTTATGGAAATCCGTGTCGATCATGCCTGGGCAGATTGCGTTGACACGGATATCAGGACCCAGTTCTTTTGCAAGACTACGGGTGAGCGTCATGACCCCGCCTTTTGACGTTGCATAAGCCGACGCACCCGGGCCACCACCGTCGCGACCCGCCTGACTGGCGATGTTTACAATGGCCCCGGATTTCATATGCAGCAGTGCCGCTTTGACCATAAGAAACGTGCTGGTCAGGTTGAGATCCATGACAGCCTGCCAATGCTCAAGCGACATCTCGGCGATTTTCTTGCGCGCGATCAAACCTCCGGCATTGTTCACCAGAATGTCCAGGCTGCCATAGGTATCGACCGTCTTGGCGATCAACGCATCGACCTCTTCGGGTTTGTTCAGGTCGCCTTGCATTGCAAACGCCTGTCCACCGATCTTTTTGATCTCGGCTACGGTTTCCTCGGCGCCGGCACTACTGGCGAAGTAGTTCACCGCGACATTCACCCCTTCGGAGGCGAGTTTGACAGCGCAGGCGCGCCCGATATCGCGGCCACCACCCGTGACAATTGCGGTCTTTCCCTGAAGTTTCATGGTTGCTTTTCCCGTTCAATTGGTGCTGCTATGCGTGACTGATGGATCTGACGCTAAAGCTTGGCAAAATAGTCGAAGATTTCCGGCACGTTGCCGTCGCCCATGCCTGCGTCCGCGGCTGCCTGAAGGTTGTTCGCGGTTCCTTCAGCGATCTCGGCACGAGTGCCCACGTCCTCGGCCAGCTTCAGGAAGTAACCAAGATCCTTGTTGGCGTTGTTAATCGAAAACCCCAAATCGCTGACACCATCCACCGCGTAGTTCTTACAAAAGTGCATAAAAGGGGAATTGGACGGTCCAGCTGACATGATGTCAAAAAGCTGCTGTTTGTTTACACCTGAGCGTTCAGCCACAGCAAAGGCTTGGCTCATGGTGCAAGCTGTCGTCATGCCCATATAATTGTTGATGAGCTTGGTCACATGGCCCGCACCCAGCTCGCCGAGGTGAAAGACATTTTCCCCCAGTACATCCAGGACAGGTTTCACCTTCTCAAAGGTGGATATATCGCCCGCTGCCATAATGTTCAGCAAACCATCCTTGGCGTGCGCGGGTGTGCGTCCCAGCGGCGCATCAATCATACCAGCACCTTTTGCGGCCAAGTCTGTGCCGATTTTGCGTGTGGACGCTGGGATCGAGGTACCAAAGTCAATGACCACAGCACCATCTTTGATGCCTGCCAGGATGCCGTCATCGCCGTAGATCAGGCTCTCGACGACATCCGATGTTGTTACACAAAGCATCACGATATCGCTGTTTTCAGCAAGCTCTCGTGGCGTTGTAACCTCTACAGCACCGCGGTTGACTGTGGCTGCGACGGCTTCCTTGTTCCGACCCATAACAACCAGATCAAAACTGTTGTTTTGCAGGCACTCTGCCATGTTACCGCCCATAAGACCGAGGCCGATGAAACCGATGACGGGTTTTGTCATATCTGACTCCTTAAACTCTTTCCAATTAGGCTTCGCAGAGTGCCGTGACCCCTGCCTGTGCAACTTCGAGATCTTGAGCTGGCGAACCCGAGCTGACACCAATCCCCCCAACCACCTGTCCGTCGACCGTCACGGGAAGGCCACCTGCAACGGTCACCATTCGTCCGCCCAGCGTTGAGGATATTCCGTGTGCGGCCATGCCAGGCTGATTTGCTTCACCAAGAGCATCGGTTCCTTTTTGGATACCGGTTGCAGTGAAACTCTTGTCGATGGCCAAAATGATGCTGGTAATCTTGCCACCATCCATCCGCTCAAACGCGATGAGGTTGCCGCTTTCGTCTGTGACGGCAATACACATCGGTACACCAATTTCCTGCGCCTTGGCTCGCGCTCCTGCGATCAACTTGCCCGCGTCATCTATGTCCAGGCGTCTTAGTGTCAGCATCGCCTCATTCTCCTTTGATTTAGGGACCAATGATCAAGTTCGGCAGTGTCAGCGATATTGCCGGTACAAAAGTGATCAGCATGAGCGCGGCAAAGATGGCGAGGTAGAAAGGCCAAATCGTTTTGACCGCTTTCTCCATCGGTAGTTTTCCAACAGCACACCCCACAAAGAGACAGGTCCCGACAGGTGGTGTGCAAAGACCAAGACCGAGGTTCACCAAAAGGATCATGCCGAACTGTAGCGGGTCGATGCCCAGCATGTTCATCACCGGCAGGAAAATCGGTGTGCAGATCAGGATCAACGCGGCCATGTCCATGATCATCCCTAAGAGCAACAGCACAGCGTTGATCATCAACAAGATCAGGATCGGGTTTTCTGTGATACCCAACAGGAATTCGACTGTTTTTGTCGGCACCCGGTTGAACGTCAGCATATAGGCAAAGGCACCGGCACAGGCGATCAGGATCATCACCATAGACGTTGTGCGCACCGAAGAGATAACGGCGGTTTTGAAGTTTTCCCAGGACAGGCTGCGATAGACAATAAGCGTCACCACAAAGGCATACATTGCCCCGAACGCGCCGGATTCAGTGACCGTAAAGACGCCTGACAAGACCCCTCCAACAATGATCACGGCCGTCAACAAGCCAGGGATCGATCCAACAAAGGCGATGGCCAGTGCGGTCCAACCCGGAAACTGTTCGGCCTGATAGCCGCGCTTGACCGCCACGACATAGGCGGCAATCGCAAGGCAGCAACACATAAGGACACCGGGCACAACTCCGGCCAGGAACAGTTTTGAGATTGAAACTGCACCGCCTGTTGCAAGGGCAAAGATGATCATGTTGTGGCTGGGAGGGATGATGATCCCGGCAATTGATGATGTCACTGTGACGTTCACCGCATAGTCGGCATCATAACCTTTGTCTTTCATCACCGGGATCAGGATTGACCCAAGCGCCGAGATATCTGCAATTGCCGATCCGGAAATGCCACCAAACAACATGGACGAGAAGACATTGACGATACCAAGCCCACCGCGCACAGCGCCTACGGCGGCCTGCGCAAACCGAACCAACCGGATCGCGATTCCACCGTGAAACATCAGCTCGCCCGCAAAGATAAAAAACGGGATCGCCATTAGGGAAAAGACGTTGATCCCGGACACGATACGCTGGAACCCAACAAACATCGGCAATCCTTCAAACCAAAAGGAAGCCAATGCAGCGATACCAAGGGCGTATGCCACTGGAGCGCCGATGATGACACATAGGGCAAAAACCCCCAACAGAATCATGAGTCCCATGACTATCCCTGATCTATGTTGTCTTGGCGTTCGTCTCGGCCCAGAAACAGGCGGATCAGATGGCCAGTGGAAAAAAGGAACACCAACGCGCCGCTGATTGTCAGTGGCAAGGAGCGCAAGCCCTCTGACCATTGGATGAGCGGGATCAGGGTGTTCCATTTGAATATTGTCAGCTCGATCCCGTACCAAAACATCATGCCACCGAAACCTGCCATCAGGACATCAGTGAGCACGACGAATACCGTTCGCACAGAGGGTGGGACTAAATTGCGGAACACGACAACAGAGAGGTGCGTGTGATTGTGCACACCCGCAGCCGCCCCGAGAAACGCGATGACCATAACCAAAAGCAGTGAAACCTGCTCAACCCAAGTGGGCGTGTTGTTCAGAACGTAGCGCCCGAACACCAGCCAGGCAAAGATCGCAGTCATAAACACAATGGCGACGCCAGACAGCAACATGCAAACTCGTGCGAGCAGATCAAGAATCCTGTCCATGTTGCGCATGGCGGCAGGGGAGGTATCGGGCTCTTGCATTGGATTTCCTCTGAGACAAAACGCCCGGCATCCAATTGGCGGAGCCGGGCGCTCAAAGTTGAACTGTTAAGACAACTTATTCAGTGGCTTGCGCCATTTCTACCAACGCTTTCATATCAGGATTTGCAGCCAAGTAGTCTGCATAAACCGAATCCATTGCGGACTGGAATGGGCCTTTGTCGGCGATTTCATTTACGGTGATGCCGGCCGCTTCAACATCTTTACGCGCTTGTTCAGAACCAATTGCCCAAAGCTCACGCTGGACCAATGCGGCTTCTTCTGCGGCACCGCGCACAGCGGCTTGCAATTCAGGAGAAAGTGCATTGAATTTGGTCGTGTTCACGCAGATACACTCGGGGATAATCAGGTGTTCGGACAAAGAATAATTTGTGGTCACTTCATAGTGACCGACATTCTTGAACGACGGGAAGTTGTTCTCCGCACCATCAACAACGCCGGTTTTCAGCGCTTGCTGAACTTCGGAGAATGCCATTGGAGACGGGTTACCGCCCATAGCTGAAATCATAGATGTATAAAGATCGTTGTTCATCACACGGATTTTCAGACCTTCGACATCTGCGGGCGTGTTGATCGGCTTTTGGCTGTAGAAAGAACGCGCACCGGCATCGAACCATGCCAGTGGCAGAACACCTGCTTCACCCATCGCAGCTGAAACAACCTCACCGGCGTCGCCGTCCAGCACGCGGAACATGTGCGGCACATCTTTGAAGATGAAAGGAAGCGATACAAGGTTAGCTTCTTTCACCATTGGGCCAATGGGACCGAGGTTGAAGTTACCAACCTCGATTGCGCCGATACGAACCTGTTCTAGGGCATCCGGTTGGGAACCAAGAACACCACCGTGGAACACATCGACGGTAACTTCGCCGTCTGTAGCGGCGTCAACCAGTTCGGCAAACTTGTCCATTGCAGCCGTGTTGGGATGGCCGTCGTTGTGGATATTCCAGGCACGCCAGGTGTCAGCTGAAACTGACGTTGCAATGAATGCCACAGCGGTCGCAGTCGCAAAGAACGATTTCGTGAAAGTCATGGGTTCTCCTCCCCGGTTATTTTTGGACAGGATTTGGCTTTCATGGAATTTCAGAGACCGTAAGCCACGTAGCTTTCGATTTCCCCCAAGAACCAGAATCGCTGCTGCCCTTAAAGGGACACTAGTATCCAAGTTATGTCAACTGTAGGCTTTTAGTATGTCAGATTGCTTGACAGTCGAAAGCGCAGGGCATTTGATAGGTGACAGGCCTACATTGGTTCACTCAAGCAAAACAAAATAGAATATTCTATTTGTTTCAATGCCATAACAGTGGATCTGTAATTTGAAACGTGACTAAGACAGAGGGCGCAAGCAACATACCGTGGAAGAAATTGTCAGACGAACCACAACCGATGCGGTCTATGAAGCGCTACACGACGAGATCGTTTCGCTTGAAATTCTTCCCGGTACAAAGCTATCCGAAACAGAGGTAGCCAGCCGATTCGGCGTATCACGCCAACCGGTTCGCAACGCATTCACAAGGCTCGGCAACGAAGATCTGCTCTTAATACGACCACAAAAGGCGACCGTAGTTCGAGGGTTTTCTATGGAGCGTGTGGCTCTCGCTCGATTGGTTCGAATGGCGGTGGAGCTGGAGATCGTCCATCGAGCAATGGAAGTCTGGGACGCAACACGTGAAGCAAAACTTGCGGAAAATCTCGCCTTACAAGAGCAGGCGATCAGTAACGGTGATCTATCGGCGTTTCACGCGCTGGACTATGATTTTCACAAACTGATCTACGTGCTCAGCGGCAATCCGATGGCATTTGATGTAATGCTAGAATCCAAGCAAAAGGTTGACCGGCTTTGTATGCTCAGTCTTGAAAAGGGCAGTGCCGCAGACGCCATCCTCGCCGATCACCGAGAGATTGCACAGGCCATGGCGGCAGGAGACCATGATCAAGCGCAAGCCGCTGTCAGAACACACCTGTCCCGCCTCGACGAAACCATCGACTTCATTCACAAGACGCACCCAGGCTACTTTGAGTAACCGAGGCCATGCGATCTGTTGGTCTCAGGCCGTTCCTCGTTCCGGACGGTCATTATCAATATTGAATTTCATGCCGTCCAAAAGCTCTTCCAAATCGGGGCGTGCTGCTGGGCCGTTTGAGATATCGACCAACATCAGCGTCCCGTTCGGACGGATACCAAACGCACCAGGTTCGGCGAATAGACCTGTAGTTTCTGCATCAGACAGAGGTGATGACACAAAAAGACCAAGCGAGCGCATTTGCGCTTCGGTCATTCCATAACAAAGATCAAAATCCCAGCCAAATTCTGCTTTGTCCGCCGCAGCTTTTTCTTTGGTGTCGGCAGAGACAACGATAACGTCCATAACGTCAGCCCATGCTGACAGCGCCGCATTCAACTTGTTCAAGAAGCGCTTGCAGCGAGGACAATGCTTGCCTCGATAAACAAACAACATGGTCCAGCGGTCTTTTTGTTGACCGATCGTAACCTTGCCCTCAGACCCCAGCCTAAAAAAACTCATTTGCTCGATTTGCGCGCCAACATTTGGTTTGGCTGAGGTCATGAGTCGTTCCTTTCTTCTACAAACAAAGGCTTTGCGCGGATACCGTTAGCTTAGTTCATGTCACGTCAAGGCAATTATTGAAACCAAGATCGCGATATTATTTAGTGCTTGAAAGGCACGCTCGATCTAAGATTGCTGTCAGTTAACGAGGAATCACCGATACTTACCCGCCGTCACTCTACGGCCCTCGTTGCAGCCGCGCTTCTAATGCCGTAACAGGTGTGAGCGCAACCAGCGTACTTGTGTCGAATTCAACGCGAGCTGATCACCTGTGGCCCCCAAGAAACCTTTACAATCGAGACCAGAACGATCAAACGATCTGCCTGGTGAAATCCACAACGTCACCGTTACTACTTAACTGTAACTTTAGGCTCACCGCAGTCATTGGACCGATTCTCTCAAACGTCAGCTTTGACGCGTTGAGCTGCCGTTCACGACCGGAAATTCGAAGTTTTTGTCCTGAACGACTGCTTTCACCAAAAGCGGACACTTACGGAAAACCGGTCCACTTCCGCTGTGCGGACGAAGCGGTCCTTCATAAGCGTTGCTTCAATGTTAGCTTTGCCCCGCCAAGCTTCCGTTAGCAATCTCTTGCGGATACCAATTCCTCAAGACGGGACTCCGGCTTTTTGCAAGCTATCGAGAACCAGTCGCCGCGCCTCGGCACTCCTAATTGGCAGTACTTGCTCGTATCGCGTCGTCGTCACATCTGGGTGTTTTCCTAGCAGTTCTTCAGCAGCATTTTTTGCATCATCTAGTCGTTCGAGCTTCGCGTAAATTGTTATCAAGACCCAATAAGTAGAATCCCATCCAGAGCTCATCGCCAGAGCACGCTGTGCCAGTTCCAGTGCTCGTTCTGGTGCACCTGCAACCAGGTGACCAAAGGCAGTGACAGTTAGGTAGCCGAAATAATTCGGATCTTTCGGGCAAAGATCAAGTGCACGGCCCAGTAGATCAAGGCCGTCGCTGAGTTCGTCGCCAAATACAAGAGCGCAGCCTGCCATCGCATTGACGAAACCGGAACCCGGATTGATTTCCACGGCCCGCTTTACGGCGTCTAAGCCTGACAAATAGTCCGTGCCAGTCATAGCAAGGACGAACCCACCAAGAACAATCGAATGCGCATCATCGCTTTCGTTGGTTAACACTCGGCGAGCCTTTGAAACCGCCAGGCCAACATCATCATCACCAAATGGCGCCCACAGTCGAGTCGCACGCTGCACTAAACACCAGCCGATGTGTGCCAAGGCAGGCGAAAAATCTGGATCTATGTCGGTCGCCTTGGTCAACAACTCAAGCGCTTTAAGGTTGGCATCAGAATGAGATGCATAGACATGAGGCAGCGCCTGGAGATAGAGATCGTAAGCCGCCATGTGCTCCACCGGTTTTCGGCGTGCGCGTTCAATTTCAGCTTTACGTATCGTCGGTTCTAAGGCGCCTACGACCTTGGCGGTGACTTTGTCTTGAAGTGCAAAGACATCATTGAACACTCCGTCAAACTTCTCGGCCCAAAGGTGATTTCCCGTCTTTGCGTCAATTAATTGACCTGTAATCCGAATTCGGTCACCCGATCTTCGGGCGCTGCCTTCCAGCACATATCTCACGCCGAGATCGCGTCCAACCTGCGTTATGTCAACGGCGCTGCCTTTGTAAACGAAACTGGAGTTCCTCGCGATTACAAAAAGCTGCTCGAATCTGGACAAAGCCGTGAGGATGTCTTCTGCCATTCCGTCCACGAAGTATTCCTGATCGGCGTCTCCAGACATATTTGAAAAAGGCAGAACTGCGATAGATGGCTTATCAAGAGCATTCCGGACATTATTGGCATATTCGCCGGTTGGAGGGTCAGCGGGACTTCCGACTTCCAACGCATAGACCTTTAAGGGTTCGCTGATGTTCTTTAGCGATTTCGTTCCCAAGTCCGTAACTGACAAGTCGAGCCGGGCCCGAACCTGACGATAGGCGTCTTCAGATATGCAGATGGCACCAGGATCAGAAATACTTTCCAGACGCGCAGCGATGTTGACGCCGTCCCCCATAAGATCACCGTCGCCTTCTTCGACGACATCTCCGAGATGAATCCCCATCCGGAAGTCTACGCGGCGCTCCTGAGGTACACCGGCATTTCTTTCGTTCATCGCACGTTGGATTGCGATAGCGCATCTTACAGCCTCTACCACACTTCGGAATTCAATGAGCGATCCGTCTCCGGTTCGCTTCACCAGGCGACCTTTGTGTACATCGATTGCCGGCTCGACGACCTCGCTACGAAGGGTTCTTAGTCGGGCGAGAGTGCCTTCTTCGTCAGCACCCGTCAGACGACTGAAACCAACTATGTCAGTTACCAAGATCGCTGCAAGCTTGCGATTCTCCAGCATTGCTTCGCACCCCACCGGTTCGTTTGGAGTTCTGGATTAAACTCAACAAGAACAACGTCTAGCGCGCTGCTGTGCGCGACCTTTTCCGAGGCTTCGCAGTCACGGTTTGCGATCACTCGGTGATGCCTGATCAGCCCTGTTGGCTACCGGACATAATCCATCGGGCACATTCCACTCCAAGTTGAGTTTTTGCAGTCTCTTCATACTTATCTATGAGGGATTGCGGCAATGTATCCCGCCACCGGCCATTCATCCCTTTGTGAATAAATGTGCGGGCGCCTCCCTGCCAAAATGCACCTCCTAAAGGCGCCGATTGAGCTGCGTTTGTTTTCATATAGTCGAACGAGCAGTGTTCAAGAGCGCGTTCCATTGTCTCTTCGTCAACGGTCACATCGATGAAGTCGGCTATCCGAGACATTTGTCCTTCCAGATCAGCCTTCAAATCAGAAAAATGAACCAGCAACACATTTGGCAGGTCCCTTATCTCCCACCACGAGCGGACGCTTTCCCAGAATGACCAAAACGGCGCGCCGTCGTTTTCCAACCAATGCTGGAAATACTCGATCTCTGAGCGTGCAGGCGCGCCAATAGCCGGCCCTACGCGCCCCGGCGAATTGTTCAGCGCGTCGTACCAAGCTTCGTTTGCGTTTGCATGATGGTTATACAACGACCAGACAATATCGCGCCCGTCGCGCCCAACATAAATGTACTTGCATTTGTCATGGAACACGAGCGCATCGACGGGTAAATGCGTTTTCATAAAGCGGCGATGGGTCTGCGCCTCGATCATTGCGAGTTTCACTTCTTTTGGCGGGACGCGCAGGTCGACCCAAGGGCTCATTTCTGAAACGGCAATTCCTTCTTGTGCATCAAACAAAAGCTGACCCACGATCTGTTGCATCCAAGTGGTTCCTGACTTTGCATAAGTCCCAATGATGATGTCGTCGTCGCGAAACCTTACGTCTTCCCACACTGTGCTATCGATGTGATGATTATGAATGTCTCGGTTTTTTTCCGGTAAGCCGCGCACTGCAGGATCCTCGCAAGTTCAACAGTTGGGTGCTAGGATACCTACAAGCCCCCTCTGCACAAATACAGAATAGTGATGTGCTATTCTGCATTCCTGCAGACTGACGTGTGAGAGACCGGCGATGTTCAATTGGAATGACATTAGAGTTTTTCTCGCGGTAGCTGAGGAAGGGTCGACACTCGCAGCAGCCAGTGTTGTTGGACTGAACCAAACAACAGTAGCTCGCCGTATTGATGCGCTTGAGCACTCTTTGAAGTTAAAGCTATTTGATCGTGACAATCGCGGATATGAAATAACAGCTCAGGGCATGGTGCTACTGGATGTAGCTAGAACCATGCGGAATTCAGCAACATCGGTAATTTCGACCGCCGAACAGCTGACGCGTGATGATCAAGGTGTGATCCGTTTTGCCGGTAACGCTGAGGCTATGCAGCGATTTGGCGTTGGTTTGGTATCAAGCTTTCGGGAAAAGAACGCGGACATTGCATTTGAGTTGATGATCGACGTCGCTTGGAAAAAGGATCAGCCACCTCTCGAGACCGGAAAGGCCGATCTGGCACTTCGACCATTGGACGAGATTTCGGGTGATGCGCTCGTCGCCAAGAAACTTGCCAGGTTCCCCTTAGGCGTTTACTGCAGCCAGTCCTACGATCAAAAATACACGGCGCCAAAAACACTTAAAGAGATAAAAAACCATAAGTTCCTAGTTTATTCAAACGATGTCGCGAAAGTTATGAAAGCGGTCGATTGGTTAAACCTGCAACTCAAAGACAGTCAGGTTCTTTATCAGGTTAACGCCGTAGCCAGCATGGTTGCGGCTTTGCAAACAGGGGTCGGTCTAGGGTTGCTACCATGTGTGACAGGTGATGCGCATCCCGATCTCGTGCGGTGCTTCCAGCACGATGAGCTTCACCATACTCTTTGGTTGGTCGCTTCTCAGGAAAGTTACAGACGCCCGGCGGTTCGAAGCTTCATGGCTTTTGCCGGCCAACACTTTAAAAAGTTTGAGCGTAATTAATGTTCGGTTAGATCAATGTAGAAGGCAGCATCTTTTTGGATTTCATAAATTGGTCCAATACGTATTGAGCGGCAAGGCCTGCAGCTGAGCTTCGCATCCCGAAGACGCACCGGTGCTGTCAGACGAATTCGAACCAGTCTCAGTTTGCCGCAGAAACCGTGAACCTATCCGGAACAAAGTTGACGCCACTCGCTAAGTGCGGCGGCGCGGGTCAGCTTGAAGGTGTCTCGGCTGGCTAGCGATCTTTCCTGGTTGAAGTGGTTGTATACGGAGGAATGGACGGAAGCGAATTTCTGTAAACTTCGCATGCGCCTGAAACGTTGCATAGCGCGTTCTCGTCGTCGAAACGGCAGGTGCGAATTCTCAACCCGGTTGTTAAGCCACCTGCCCGTCTGCTGTTTTTCCAGAGCGCCCAAATCTCTGAGCGCAGCCTTGTAGGATGCGAAGCGATCTGTGACTACTTCTTCAGCTTTGCCGTGGCGTTTCACTAATTTCTTAAGAAATTTCAACGCTGCAGCTTTGTTTCGGCGTTTGGTAACAACCGCTTCCAGCACTTCACCTTCGTGATCGACCGCACGCCAGAGATAGTGGCGTTTGCCATTCACCTTCACAAAGACCTCGTCCACGTGCCACTTCCATTTTGAAAAGGCTCGGAGTTGCTGAACACGCTTTCGTCTGATCTCGGCAGCAAACATTGGGCCAAACCTGTTCCACCAATTTCGGACAGTTTCGTGGCTCACGTCGATGCCTCGCTCATGCAGCAGATCTTCGACATTCCGAAGCGAGAGTGGAAACCGAATATACAGCATCACCGCCAGGCGGATGATCTCAGGACTGGTTTTGAAGTACTTGAAGGTGGCAGGTTTGGTCATTCCTAAATGCTATGCACCCGCCCTGCCCCGCTCAAGCAAAGTTCTTCTGACAAGACCCCCGGCGCCTTTATCCGTACCTGCGCTCAGCTCGCCTTTCTCTCACCGAAGATTCAGGCCGCGATTCTCGACGGCAACCAGCCGCCCGAACTCACACTCAAGCGTCTGGTCAGCAAGACCCACCCACTTGATTGGACCGAACAGGAGCGACAGCTCGGTTTCTGACACCTCCAGATCCGGCGTCCCTGATACAGGGTTCGCCCTCCCTGATCCGTCAGCACAATTCCCTGTTCCCACGAGAAAATTCCCTGTTCCACCTTTTAGGGAATTTGCAACATAAACCTCTGCAAAACATGCATTTCCGATAGGAGAAATGACGGAACTCAGACCTGTTCAACGAATATTCCGTGTAAATCGCCGCTTATCAGGGAAATCCCGCCCAAAGCGACCCCGCCGAAATGCGCCACTGAGACTGCCACCGGAAGTGCGCTCTGAGTGTACGGTCTGCTCTGTCTCTGATTGAAAGCGCATGCTCCAACTCGCGGGAATTGCGGCACAATTCCGGGTCAGAAAACACAACTAAACTGAGACGGGTATGAGTGGCGGGGAGACAGGGATTCGAACCCTGGGAACGCTCTCACGTTCAACGGTTTTCAAGACCGCCGCATTCGACCACTCTGCCACCTCCCCGCGTGGGGCCGGGTCTAAGGCCATAGCGAACCGGTGGCAAGACCAAATAGGGAATTCTTGCCGAAGCGCCTGCTGCGGTCTTTCCATGACACATTGGCCGCGTTATGATCCGCAGGAAAGACCGAAGCAGGCTGGCAATACAGAACCAGCAATCGGCAGCGGGTCTCGGGAAACGAGGCCCAATCAGGCAAGGGATGACAAGATGAAGCGAGCGACAGAGACACGCGCACATCCGCGAGCGTTAGCGGCTTTGGCCGTTATGTCCGTGGTTTTGGCTGGTTGCGATGAGGTGCTTTCCCCCGACAATGTCTCAGCAGATAGCCAAAGTTCTGATACCCAAGCAGACGGCCGGACCGACCTTTTCCCCATTCCTGACGGCAGCCCGAAAGATGATGTCGAAGCCCCTGAGGTGTTTCAGCTGTCTGAGGCAGGCTTATGGGACGGCCGCCCGTCATTGGGGGGCATTTGGATTGCCCACCCGGATGTGACACAGCCCGAACGTGTGCGCGTCAAAAATCCCAAGAACAACAAAACGGTCACTGCCGCGCTATTCCGCCGCGAGCGAAACCTGCCGGGACCCGAACTGCAGCTTTCCTCTGCTGCGGCCGAAAAGCTGGGTATTCTGGCTGGTGCACCTACAAATGTTGATGTCGTCGCCCTGCGTCGCAAAGCGCCCGAACCGAAACCTGAGCCGGTCGAAGAAAAGCCCGCAGCCGAAGAAACCCCTGTCGAAGAAACGCAAACCGCAGCAGCGGATGAGTCCAAGACCGTCATCGCCGAAAATGAGGCCGCGGAAGCTGAACAGCCAGCTAAGCTCAAGTGGTGGCAACGCAAAAAACCTGCTGCAGCGGCCGGTGCCGCGACTGCGGCTGCTGTAGCCACAGATGCCGCGACCGACACGGCAACCGACACAGCGGCGGAAATAGCCACCGAGGCAGTCGAAAACGTCACAGAGACTGAAAAACCGGCCAAGCCCAAATGGTGGCAGCGCAAAAAACCTGCCGAGGCGGCCGTGGCCGTTGATGCCGCAACCGATACGGCGACCGACACAGCGACTGAGGTGGTAGAAACGACCGCAGAAGCAGCATCGGCTTCACTGGTGGACCCTGAGGTTACCCCGCCGACTGAACAACCAGCCAAACGTAAATGGTGGCAAAAGAAGAAGCCCGATGAAATCACCGAAACGCCGCTGGATCCGATCGCGGGCGCGGCTGCGGCGATTGACGCAGCCGAACCCACACCGGTCAACACCCCCTCTGCCACAACCGCCGACGCATCGGTAGCCACCGCGGCCACGGTGTCGTCTTTGTCAAAGCCGTTTGTTCAGGTCGGCACTTTCGGGGTTGAAACCAACGCCAATAGCGCTGCCAACAAGATCCGCCGCAACGGAATGCCTGCCGAAGTGCGAGAACTGACCTCGGACGGCAAAACGGTCTGGAGGGTCCTGGTCGGCCCAGCAACGTCGCGTTCGGAACGCAATGCCATGCAACGCGATGTCAAAGACCTGGGCTTTAACGACGCGTTCACCGTCAAAAACTGAAACAAAGGAGGCCCCCATGCTGTCCTCACTGCGATCATCTGTTTTGACCCTCGGGCTGGCGCTGATTGCCCTGCCCGCACACGCTT
The DNA here is from genome assembly GCF_059609785.1 of Ruegeria sp. YTSC003. NCBI lineage: Bacteria > Pseudomonadati > Pseudomonadota > Alphaproteobacteria > Rhodobacterales > Roseobacteraceae > Ruegeria > Ruegeria sp. YTSC003. The sequence continues at coordinate 99,039 of NZ_JBXWMK010000001.1, forward strand.
TCGAAACAACCGCCCGCGCGGCCTATGTGATCGATCAGACGACCGGAACGGTTCTGCTGTCAAAAGAAGCCGACCAGCCCCTGCCGCCTGCGTCGATGTCCAAACTGATGACGCTCTACGTCGCGTTTGAGGCGCTGCGCGATGGCCGCCTGACCCTGGGGGAAACCTTGCCCGTGTCGGAACACGCCATGAGCTATGGTGGGTCGACCATGTTCCTGAACACGCAGGATCGTGTCAGCGTCGAGGATCTGCTGCGTGGCATCATCGTATTGTCTGGTAACGACGCATGCGTGGTGATTGCCGAGGCGCTAAGCCCCGATGGGACCGAGGCCGGGTTTGCCCGCTACATGACACAGCGCGCCAAGCAGATGGGCATGGACAACTCGAACTTCGCCAACTCGAACGGATGGCCGGCGGCGGGCCACATGATGTCGGTCCATGACCTTGCCGTATTGGCCAACCGACTGATCAGCGACTTCCCCGAATACTACCCACTGTTCGCAGAAGAAGAGTTTGAGTTTGATGGCCGTGCGCCGTCTAACAAACGTAACCGCAATCCGCTGCTGAAACTGGGGATCGGAGCCGACGGCCTGAAAACCGGGCACACGCAAGAGGCGGGTTACGGCCTTGTCGGCTCGGCCAAGCAAGGCGACCGTCGGGTTGTCTTTGTCCTGACCGGCCTCGATAGCACCGCCCGTCGCGCAGAGGAGGCTGAGGCCGTGGTTAACTGGTCGTTTCGCAATTTTGTCGAGAGGACCATTGCCGACGCCGAAACGCCGATAGCCGAAGCCCAGATTTGGATGGGCGCCGAAAAAACTGTTGGGCTGGTGCCCGAAGGTGATCTGACCTTGTTGTTCCCAGTTCTCAATGACAAGGACGTCAAAGCTGAGGTCGTCTACGAAGGTCCGATCAACGCGCCTGTGGAAAAGGGGCAGAAACTGGCTGAGCTGGTGATCACACCAGAAGGCTTGCCGGAAATCCGCCGCCCACTGTTCGCGGCCAAAGATGTGCCTGTGGGCGGGTTTGTCGTGCGCATGAAAACCGTAGGCGGTATTGTTCTGGAAGACGTGATCGGCAATCCGCTGGAGGCAATGTGACGAAGGCTGGGTTGTTTCTGACCTTCGAAGGCATTGACGGGTCCGGGAAATCATCACAAGCGCGCATGCTTGCAGATCATTTGCGCGGCCTCGGTCACGATGTGGTTCTGACCCGCGAACCCGGAGGGTCCGCAGGCGCTGAAGAAATCCGAAGCCTCGTTCTGGAAGGCGACCCGGATCGCTGGTCAGCGGAAACGGAAATTCTGCTGTTCACTGCTGCGCGCCGTGATCATCTGGAACGCACGATCAGGCCCGCGCTGGCCGAAGGCAAAGTTGTGATCTGCGACCGCTTCGCTGACAGCACCCGGATGTATCAGGGCCTGTCGCGCGGCGATCTGCGGGGATTGGTCGATCAATTGCACGACCTGATGATCGGGCGCGAACCCGACATGACCATTTTGATTGACATGGATCCCGAAACCGGGCTGTCCCGCGCCAAGGGGCGTCAGGGAACAGAAGAACGGTTCGAAGATTTCGGTCTGGATCTGCAGCAGCAGATGCGTGCGGGGTTTCTGGCCCTTGCGGATGAGTATTCCGACCGTTTCCGCGTGGTTGATGGCAACCGGGACATGGACAGTGTTGCACAGGATGTGACAGATATCGTTCTGCAAGCTTTGCGATAGACGATAGATGAGCGACGACACCCCAACCCCGGATCAGGCACCCGGTGCCCCACACCCGCGCGAGACACTGCGCCTGTTTGGTCAGGACGCGGCGGAACAGGCTTTTCTGAGCGCCTATACCTCGGAACGTCTGCACCACGGCTGGTTGATTACCGGTCCACGTGGCGTTGGCAAGGCGACGCTGGCCTGGCGGATCGCACGGTTTCTGCTGGCAACACCTCCGACCGAGGAGGATGGGCTGTTTGGCGCACCGCCACCGCCCGATAGCCTTGAGATCGATCCGGAACACCCCGTCGCGCACCGTATTCAGGCTGGGGCCGAGCCCGGCTTGGCGGCAATTACCAGATCTCTGAATGATCAGGGGCGGTTGCGTAGTGAGATTGTGGTTGATGATATCCGCAAGCTTGGCAAGTTCTTCGGCCTCTCCTCAACTGACGGTGGACGTCGCGTTGTGATCGTGGATGCCGCAGATGAGATGAACGTCAGCGCGGCCAACGCGTTGCTGAAAATGCTTGAAGAACCTCCGGCCCGTACCACACTGCTGCTGATCTCGCACCAGCCGTCGCGCCTGCTGCCGACAATCCGGTCGCGGTGCCGGACACTGCGCCTGTCTCCGCTGGGATCTGAGGATATGGAAGCCGCGCTGATGCAGACCGGCACAGAAATGCCGGGAAAGGCGGATCATTTGGCTGCACTGGCTGCCGGGTCCGTGGGTGATGCGGTGCGCCTGATCAATCTGGGCGGGCTGGAAATCTACGCCGAGCTGATTGCCATTCTGGGTACCCTGCCCCGAATGGACCGTCAGCGCGCGCTGGCCTTGGCCGAGGCTGCTGCCCAACGTGGCGCGTCCGAGCGGTTTGATCTGTTACTGACGTTGATCGACGTCGCCCTGTCCCGGCTTGCGCTGACCGGTGCAACCGGCGCGGCCCCGATGCCCGAAGCCGCTCCGAACGAGGCAGAAACCCTTGCCCGCCTGTCTGCCTCACCGCAGCAGGCCCGCAAATGGGCAGAGGTCGCTGCAGTGATCACCGCACGCGCGCGTCATGGGCAGGCGGTGAACCTTGACCCTGCCGCTCTGGTCCTAGATACGGTGTTCAAGATACAAGAAACCGCCGGTCAGAGCAGATGAGCAATACGCCCGAAATCACCGACAGCCATTGCCATCTGGACTTCCCCGATTTCGAAGGTCAGCTAGATCAGATCGTGGCCAATGCCGCCGTGGCTGGCGTGACCCGCATGGTAACAATTTGCACCCGCTTGCGGAACGAACCAACCGTCCGCGCCATCGCCGAGACCCACGCGCCGGTCTTCTACGCTGCCGGTACCCACCCGATGAGCGCCGCTGATGAGCCGATGGCATCGGTCGATGAACTCGTCGCCTTGTCCCGGCACCCCAAATTTGTAGGTATCGGCGAAACCGGGCTGGACTATCACTATACCGCTGACAGCGCAGAGGTGCAGAAGCAATCCTTGCGGGTTCATATCGAGGCCGCCCAACGCACCGGTCTGCCCCTGATCATCCACGCCCGTGCCGCCGATGACGACATGGCCCGCATTCTGGCTGAGGAACACCGCAACGCGCCCTATTCCTGCGTGATGCATTGCTTTTCGTCCTCTGCCGAACTGGCCAAAGCCGCCCTTGAGCTGGGGTTCTATTTGTCGATGTCCGGCATCACAGCATTCCCCAAAAGCCAGGAGCTGCGCGACATCTTTGCCAGCGCCCCAGTCGACCGCATCCTTGTTGAAACCGACGCGCCATACCTGGCCCCACCCCCGTATCGCGGCAAGCGGAACGAGCCCGCCTATACCGCCCACATAGCGCGCAAGGGGGCCGAGGTGTTTGGGATGGACTACGTCGATTTTGCTGCCCAAACGCAGGCAAATTTTGACCGGTTGTTCACCAAAGCAGCGACCTACAAGGCGGCTGCATGACCGAATTGCGATGCACCATCCTTGGCTGCGGATCATCCGGCGGCGTCCCCCGGCTGGGCGGGCATTGGGGCGATTGCGACCCCAAGAACCCCAAAAACATCCGTCGCCGCTGTTCAATGCTGGTGGAACGGGACGGGCCGGACGGTACAACCTCGGTGCTGATTGACACCACCCCCGACATGCGTAGCCAATTGCTCGACAGCGGGACCGGGCGGCTGGATGGCGTGATCTACACCCATTCGCACGCGGATCATGTTCACGGCATCGATGACCTGCGTATGATCGTGTTTAACATGCGCGAACGAGTGCCCGTGTGGGCCGATGGCGACACGCAAAACGCCTTGCTGGGACGGTTCGGTTACGCCTTTGTCCAGCCCGAAGGCTCGCCCTATCCGCCAATCCTTGACCTGAAGTCCATCGACGGCCCGTTCGAGGTAGACGGCCCCGGCGGCCCGATTCCGTTCCATCCATTCAAGGTCAACCACGGCTCGATCGACTCGCTTGGTTTCCGGATGGGTAACTTGGCGTACCTGCCGGATGTGGCGGAAATCTACGAAGAGGCCTGGCTGATGATGGAAGGGTTGGATTGCCTGGTCATCGACGCGCTGCGTCGGAAACCTCACCCGACCCATGCACATCTGGAAAGGACGCTGGGCTGGATCGAACAACTGAACCCCAAGCGCGCGGTCCTGACCAACATGCATATCGATCTGGACTATGCCACGGTTGACGCGGAAACCGCCGACAACATCACCCCTGCCTATGACGGAATGGTGATCCATCAGGCGCTCTAAGACCCCACGCAACCGACCTGAGACGCAGCAATCCTGCGTCGGCCCAGCCTGCAAAGCGGTGCTATGCTTCAAAGTCTGATCGACGTCATTCTACCGGTTTTCCTTGTGATCGGAGCAGGTTATGCCTCGACCCGGTTGGGGTATTTCAAGGAAATTCACATCGATGGATTGATGAAGTTCACCCAGGGCTTTGCAATCCCATGCCTTCTGTTCCTTGCAATCTCGCATCTGGATCTGAGTGCCAGTTTTGATCCTCGGCTTCTGGTCAGCTTCTACTCAGCGGCTGGATTATGCTTCACGGCCGGTCTGTTCGGTGCACGGTTTATCTTTGGCCGGGATTGGGAAGATTGCGTCGCCATCGGGTTTTGCTGCCTGTTCTCGAACTCTGTCCTTTTGGGACTGCCGATCACCGAACGCGCCTACGGCCCCGAAAACCTGACCGGCAACTATGCGATCATCGCCTTCCATTCGCCCTTTTGCTACGGCGTTGGCATCACGGTGATGGAGGTTATTCGAAATCGCGGCCAGGGCGGTCCCCGCATGGTCAAATCCATCTTGTCGGCCATGTTCCGCAATGCACTAATCCTTGGCATCGCGCTGGGTTTTGCAGTGAACCTGTCTGGTATTGGCATACCTGCGGTCGTGGACGAAGCCCTGGGCCTTGTGACCCGCGCCGCCCTGCCCGGGGCGCTGTTCGCGCTTGGCGGAGTGCTGGTGAAATACAGGCCCGAAGGCGACCTGCGCGCCATCGCCTTTGTTGGCGCGATATCACTGATGCTGCATCCCAGTCTTGTCTGGCTATTCGGCTCAACAGTTGGCCTGCCACAGGACCTGTTCCGCTCAGGTGTGCTGACGGCAGCGATGGCGCCTGGTTTCAATGCTTACATCTTTGCCAATATGTACGGACGCGCAAAACGGGTCGCGGCCTCGTCCGTTCTGGTCGGAACCGGCGTCTCGATCCTGACAGTCTGGCTTTGGCTGACATTATTAGGATAGCGTGACGTCCCATGGATTGACTTTGCACCAGCCGGACACACCTAACTGAAAAGCCACAGGATACTCCTAAATGCCGCACGCCCTGATCGTCGCCCACGGCCAACCCTCGGACCCGGCCCCTGCTGAAGCGGCGCTAGCTTCCTATGCGGCAGAGGTCGATGCGTATTGCGATGGCGTCAACGTTCAATCAGCTACACTTGCTGCGCCTGGAATGCTGGAGGCTCGTTTGGATGAACTGCCCGACGACACTGTCATCTATCCCCTTTTCATGGCCAAGGGGTGGTTCGTGACACGTGCGCTGCCCAAGCGTCTGGGTGATAGAAATATCCGAATTCTGGACCCGCTGGGCGTTGACTCTAAACTCCCCGCTTTGGCTGCGGGCGCGTTGCAGGATACGCTGTTGAGCAAGGGGTGGGACGCGGACAAAACCGATCTGGTTCTGGCTGCACACGGATCGGGTCGCAGCCGCAACCCATCAGCTGTCGCCATTGAATTTTCTAAGGAATTGGCCGGGTGCGTGACCTTCCAATCCATCCGCGTCGGGTTTGTGGAAGAGGCCCCGTCCATTGCTGAAGCCGCGACCGGGGCTGGCGATCAATCTCTGTGCCTGCCCTTCTTTGCTTGCACGGGCGGGCATGTTTTGGAGGACGTGCCACAGGAGCTAGAGCGAGCGCGGTTCAATGGGCACGTGATGCCGGTTGTCGGAGAGCTTCCCCCAATCAAACGCCATATTGCGAGAACTCTGACACGTGCTTTTACGCAGGATTAGCCTAAATAACTGACCGCGTGGGATCAGATGTTATTACGAACTGGCCGATTTCAGCCCATAGGCCGCAAGCTCCGAGAACAGACAATGCCGCGACCGTCCCTGCCGCTTTGCCTCGTACAGCGCCTGATCGGCTGCATTCAGCAGCTCTGCCGCTTCCGGATTGCCGAACTGCGTGGACAAGGCCGTTCCGATGCTTGCCGAAATCCTACACGGGGCACCCTGAAACATCATGGGTTGGCATAGCCGACTGATCAGGCGTCCTGCTATGTCAGAGAGGACATTTTCGTCGACCAGACCTTTAAAAATTATTACAAACTCATCACCACCGACCCGAGCGACCGTGTCCTCATTTCGGGTCTCTTCCTCCATTATGCACGCAGCCTGTTGCAACACAAAGTCCCCCGCCGCATGGCCAAGGCGGTCGTTGACACTTTTGAAGAAGTCCAAGTCCAAATGCATAAGCGCAAAGGCGCAATTGCCCGAGATCAGGTGGCCAAGGACCACGTCCATCGCGCGGCGGTTTTTCAACCCGGTCAACATGTCTGTCACCGCCTGCTCTTCAGCGGCCAACATGGCCCCCTGCAGCCGCAGGTTCAGTGAGCGCGACGCCTCCATCGCGGCTGTTTTCGCCTCAACCAGATACAGCAGTTCAATCGACAGATCCGTGCCAGAGAAATCCGCGCTGGTCAGAGCATAGTCACGAACAGCGTCCAGGATAGAAATCCCGAAGGACAGGTTGATGATTGCCCCGCTCTCCTTTGGCAAAGGAGCGACCAGCCCCGTCAGCGCGGTCCGGGGTTCGTCGTGAAACTTCAGATGCACCTTGCCACCGGGCAGAGACAGCAGCGCGGAAATCGTTGTCACTGCTCGTGGTCTTACCAGTTCAAAAACGTCCAGAAAACCGCGACCCCGCATCGGATGGTCCGGGCGAAGCTTTTGCAGCGTTGGTCCCGCGTTTACGATCCTGCCTTTGTTGTCCACCATCACGAACATGGGGCACAACGTGTCCAAAAGAGCCGAGAGTTCAGAGGCTTGCATCATGACTTGCGCGCCCCAAGATCGAAATGACGCCCTTCGGCAAAGGCACTTTCCACGAGGACGATTGTGATGACTTCAGCCTCGCCCTGCGCCCCTTCATGCGACAGCATGGCCAATGCGCCATAGTCATCCGCTATGGCCCGCAATACGCCCACCATCACGCTGGAATAGCCCGGCAGGCCAGAATAGCAGTGCAGACGATACTCTGCTGGTGACACCTCTTGCAGCTCCAGCATCGGCAGGCGCAGATCCGAAACCGCTAGTCGGGCACGGTCTGACAGGTCATCCAGTGAGTGCAAAAACTCGACATATGTCACACCGCCGAATCGAAGCAGTCGGCGCAAACCTTCCATATTCGGGTGCGACACCAAATAGGTTCCAAGATCTTCCAGTATCTCGGCCCGTGGGCGATTCAAGTCAGCACTTAGCGCGTCCAAAACCTGCGCGGTCATGGCGTCGTCATAAAGCAGCATTGCCTCAAACTCGGAAAAACCCAGGCCCGCGGCCTCGGTCACCCGCTGCCAGCAGGGTTGTCCATAGGTCGCGCAAACAAATGACTGTATTGCCCGATTGATCAGACCATGCATGAGATGCCCCAAATTGGTTACACCCCAATCTGCTCAGATAATCCTTAACAAATACCCAAAAAACACGATGCGTGGATGACTATCCGACAGAGTCTCAATCTGGAAGTTATTGTTGTTACATTAGAAATCCGTCGGCGCGCCACCCTCGTCCTTTCGGCGGGCAACAAAATCCTCCAGCTCTTCACGAATCCCGTCATCTATCGGCGGGGGCTCAAAGCTGGTTACGATTTCCTTGAACATGTGGTGGGCGCGCTCGGCCGTCCAGATACCACCTGCAACGTCCCAGCCTTCGTAATTTTTCCAATCGCTTAGGAACGGCTGATAGAACGCGGTCGTGTAGCGGTCCTGGGTGTGCTGAATACCAAAGAAATGGCCATCGTTCCCAACGGCCTTGATTGCATCCAGCGCGATTTCGTCCGGGCCTGTCGCTGTGATCTCGGGCTGCATGTATCGCTGGATTTGCTGCAGAATTTCGCAATCCATGATGAATTTTTCGGGGCTAGCAATCAGCCCGCCCTCAAGCCACCCGGCCGCGTGGTACACCATGTTGCTACCCGACTGCACCGCAGCCCAAAGTGAGTTCGACGTCTCCCACACCGATTGCCCATCCGGCACGTTTGCCGCACACACACCTGACGACCGCATCGGCAAACCATAGTAACGTGCCATCTGGCCGGTCATCTGGGTTGAGCGCATATATTCGGGCGTTCCAAACGCAGGTGCGCCAGATTTCATGTCAACGTTGGACGTGAACGTCCCGATAACACAGGGAATTCCGGGCCGGACATATTGGAACAGCGCAATTGCGCACAATGCCTCGGCCAGAGATTGCGCAACCGCGCCCGCCATCGTGACTGGCGCCATCGCACCTGCCAGTGTGAACGGCGTCACGACAATCGCCTGCCCGCGCCGCGCTAGGCGCAAACAGCCGTCAATCATCGGATGATCATGTTTCAACGGCGAGGTCGAGTTGATGTTGGTATACATCCGCGGAGTCGCCTCGAACTCTTCATGGCTGTGACCCCCAGCGATCCGGACCATTTCCATCACGTCCTCGACCCGTTCTTTGCCCAGCGAATAGGCATGCATTGCCTTGTCGGTCAGCGTCAGCTTGTCATAGAGAACGTCCAGATGCCGAACGCTGGCGTGGATATCGACCGGCTCGACCGGGTAGCCCCCGGCAAAGTGGATACAGTTGAAATACTGTGTCAGCTTCAGCAGATTCCGGCACATCTCGCGATTACCTGCCACCTTGGTGCCGATCTCAAGATCCCAGTAGTTCGGCGGAGAGGAGACGTTCCCGAACAGCAGGGTTTTGCCACCAACCTCAATCGTCTTGTCAGGATTCCGTGGAGTGATCGTGAACTTTGATGGCGCTTTGGCCACCATTTCCATCACAAAGTCACGACCCATACGAACGTTGTCGCCATTGATCGTACAGCCCGCCTCTTTCAGGATACCAAGCGCTTCTTCGTTGTAGAACTCGATCCCGATCTCTTCGAGGATGCGCATGGCCCCCTCGTGGATCGCTTCGATGCCAGCTTGATCCAACGGTTCGGTGGGTTTGTCGATGTTGATCGGCGGATTCCACGGCATTTGGTCGATCACCGCGCTGCCCCTGCGTGCCGCCGCACCTGCCCGTCCCCCTCCGCGCCGTTTGCGAGTTTGTGTGTCAGCCATTGGAACCCTCCGGAACTTGCTTTCTTCAAGCAAGCCCCGAAGTCGGCCCAGTGGCCGCTCTATCTGCGACAAGGTTTGTCGGTTTTATTACTTGGGCAGTCGAATTCAGCCGAAGCTGGATCAGTTTTCAGCCAACCAGGCGGGAATGTGACCGATGTCCGGCAGCACGACATCCGCCATCGGCGCAAGTGCCTCGGCCGGGGCCAGCCCGGTTAGTACCCCAATTGTGGTCATTCCCGCTGCACGCCCGGCCTGCAGATCATGCAGGCTGTCCCCCACCATGGCCACGCGTGACGGGTCGACACCAACATGGGTCGCAAATGCAATCAATTGCCCGGGTCCGGGTTTGAACCCATGGCCGCTGTCGTAGCCAGCAACAAAATCGAAGTGGTCGCGAATCCCGACTGAGGCGAGATGTTGCAGCGCAGGCATCTCTCCGTCGTTCGTGGCTACACCTAGTTTTAAACCCGCCTGCCGCAAAGCATCGAGGAAGGGAACCAGAGGAACAGCCGGCGCCTGTGTCGCCGTCGCCGATTCCGTGTTCAGAATGTCGATCAGCTCATCGCTGGGCATATCCGGGAAATAGGGTGCAAGGGCTTCGGCGATCTCTTCAACGGTCCCCGCAATCACGATGCTGTCGTCAGCATATTCTTCCGAAACCGGATCAAACCCTATGGCCTGGCCCAGTTCGGCAGCCCGCTTTTGGTCGCCATCTGACAGCTTTTCCAACACGCTGCGCCCGAAACCACCCCATGTGTCCGCAAAGTCAAACAGTGTTCCGTCCTTGTCGAACAAGATCGCATCGATGGGCATTACATGCTCCTGTCAGTGAATTGAATCAGGTCCAGTGAACGTCGCCACCGGACAAAACAGCCCGCGCCTGACCCGGCAGATCATAGGGCACGGAATTGGCGTCACAAAAGGCGATCACCCACGAATCGTCAAGCATCAAGAATTCAAGAACCGAACTCAGAAACTCCGACTCTGATGCGCGAACCCGCAGATCCTCGGTGGATGCACCCGTCGAGCCCAAAAAGATCGGCAGCAATTCGTCATTCCCGACCAGCCAGCCAAGGACGTTCAGGGCAAGCGTTTCGGCGGATTGGGCGGTGATCGGCATAAAGAGGCCTCGGGTATGCACTTGGAAAGGGTTTGTTAACCAGACTCATAAACACTTTGGCAACGCATGCAATCAACGGTGATAGATATGTCCGTGCAGGGAACCATTCTTGTCCTCGACGGGACTTCGACCAATCGCATTATGCTAAAAGTTCAGCTGACGGCGGCGTGGTATCACGTGGTTCAGGCCGAAAAGCTGCAGGGGCTGGCCGGGCTGCTAAGTCGTACGCGCCCCGATCTGGTGCTGGTGGCACAAACGCTGCCTGATGGCTCGGCTGCGGACGTCAAAAGACTGGTGATGGCCAATCCGGAACTGGCCGATGTACCGGTCGTTGCAATCGCGCCGCAGAACGACAAGGCGGCAAGGTTGCAGGCATTGTCGGATGGGTTGGACGACGTGTTGGCAACCCCGTTCAAGGACACCCTGCTTCTGGCGCGAGTTCGCAGCCTGCTGCGCGCGCGCGCAGATACGCAAGAGCTTCAGCTGGGCGGCGGATCACATCCAGTCGGATTTGCAGAACCCGCGACCGTGCTGATTACGCCGTCGAAATCGGCCCATGTGGCCATACTGACCCAAAGCGCCCGGATCGGGACATTGTGGAAATCCGCGTTGTCCGAGAAATCGCATCACAGCCTAAGCACGCATGCAGCTTCGAACATGCGTGCTTTGCTGTCAGGGCCAGTGCCAGACGCGATCCTAATCGAAATAGATACGACGGCCGCGGGCCTGAATACGTTGGCGGACCTGAAGTCACGCGGGGCAACTCGGCGTACCGTATTGATCGCCGTCTTGGCCGATGAAAATGCAACAATGGCGAGCGAGGCGCTGGATCGTGGCGCTGACGCCGTGTGTATGGGGGGGTTCTACGTCGAAGAGGTTCAACTACATCTGGATAACCAGATCACGCGAAAGGCCCGAATGGACCAAATGCGCGCCTCATTAAAGCGCGGGCTGGCCGAGTCGTGGGTCGACCCCCTGACTGGGTTGCACAACCGTCGCTATGCTATGCAAGCTATGGATCAGATGGCACGACAACCATCGCATACCGGTCACGGTTTTGTTGTCATGCTGGCAGACTTGGATCATTTCAAAACCATCAACGACCGTTTTGGCCATGTCAGCGGCGACCAGGTTTTGACCGAGGCCGCTAGGCGAATGAAACGCACGGTTGGCGCGGCGGGTTTTGTCGCGCGCATCGGGGGAGAGGAGTTTATGATAGGTCTGCCTGACAGCTCTCAGGCTGGGGCGATGGATCTGGCTAAAACCCTGCGCGACTGTATCAGCAAGACACCATTTTCCCTGCCCGATACCTCGGCCCCTGTGCCAGTCACCATTAGCATCGGCCTGACGGCGCCGATCCCGCCCCTGCCCCCTGGTGACCCGGTGGAGCGGTTGCTGAAATCCGCCGATACTGCGCTTTATGCAGCCAAGAAGGCTGGTCGCAATCAAGTAAGGATCAGGCAGAGCGCCGCCTGAAACCCTCAGTCCTTTTTCTTGTGGCCACGCGGGCCTCGTTTAACAACCTCCTCCAGCCGGTCGGCATAGACCAGACGCTCTTCATCGCTCATGGCTTCAACCCGGGCCAACCACTCTTGCTGCAGGGCATCCTGCAGGTCCGCCATGGACTGCGCTTGTTGGTCCAGCAGGGCCTGAACCGCTACTGCGTCAAAGGGATTTGCCCGCAAAGCAGTGCTGAGTTGGGCAAAATCCTGGGATCGGTTGTGTGCACCCTTTTTGTGTCGGTCGAACAGCTCGCCCCGCATGGCTTTACGCTCTTCCTTTGGCAGCGCACGATACAGCGCCGAACCAAAACCTGGCGGAGATTTTGCATGATCCCCCCCTTTGACCCGCAGCGCGGTCCCCAGGGCAACGCCGACGATCAACAGGTTCAAGGCCAGCGAGATGACCAGCAGAACCGACATCCAGCGGTTTTTGGGTTTGGGACTATCGCTCATTCGGCGTCCTCCAGAAAACTCGTATCCAGACTTAGGTCAGCGACCACGAAACTAACATCCTGCGCGTAAATGTAATTGGCAGGATCAGGCAGAAATGCCGGTGCTGAAAAGCCGATCCAGACACCCGCCATACTGGCAGCAACCAAACCGCCCATTCCCTGCCAGCCGCCAAACCCGGCCAGAAGGCGCGCCCAAAGCGAGTTTGTCTTTGGCTCATCTGGCTTCAGGCGACCCAGCCGAACAGATTCCGCGTCGGTGAGAATGCGCACAGCCAGATCATCCGGCAACTCATGCCGATCCTGCCGGGCTTGGGCGAACAACAGATCCAGATTGTCTTTGTCGTCAGTCATCGTCGTACCCCAGTTCATCTCGTCGCCCGGCCAGAATTGCCGCTAACGACCGTTTTCCTCGTGCCGTAAGGCTTTCCACCGCTTCCACCGAAATACCCATGATCCCAGCGATTTCAGGGTTGGGCAATTCCTCAATATGCCGCAAAACAACAGCTTGCCGCTGACGTTCGGGCAGTTGTGATAGTGCCATTTGCAGTGCATCCTTTCGGGCTGCGTCCTGTAGACGGTCGGCTGCACTGGCCTTTTCATCTGCTGGCTCTGGCACATCCGCCAGCCGGTCCGGCGTCTTTTTGCGGCGCAGATCAACACACAGATTCAGCGTCACGCGATAAAGCCACGTCGATACTTTAGCCTGACCAGGTACCCAATCAGGTGCCATCTGCCACAGGCGCATCATCGCATCTTGTGTCACATCTTCAGCCTCGGCGCGGTTGCCCAGAAACCGAAGGGCCACTGATAAGCTGCGCGGCGCAAGCCGATCGGTGAGAACGCGCGCCGCCGCGGCATCGCCATTGGCAAACTGCCTGAGCAACACATCGTCGCCCAACTCGTCCGCGGCGTAATCCACGCCGCGAACGTATTGTGGAGCAGAGGTCAGGTCCTCCATCCCGCGTCAGCTGTCGTCAGAGTCCGCTTTCCCATGTTTCTTGTGGCGCTTCCCCATTCTGTCTTTTGCATCGGCAAATTCCTCTTCCGAGATAGCGCCGTCCTCGTTCGCGTCGATCCGGTCAAACATCTTGTCAGCACGGCGCGGCTTGGGCAACTCGTCCTCGCTCAGAAACCCGTCCTTGTTGGCATCGTTGCGTTCAAACATCTTCGTAACACGGTCGTTGGCCTTCTTTTGACCTGCTGCCTGCATCTCTTCGACGCTCAGCTGGCCGTCGCCGTCGGTGTCGGCATTGGTGAAACGCTGATTCCGATGAGCCTGCATTTCTTCCTTAGTCACCTGCCCGTCACCGTTCGCATCGAGCTGTTGAAAGGTCACAGGTTCGCGATCTTTACCGCCTGCGGCGAAAACGGATGTGCCAGTGATTGCCAGTGCTGACACAATGATTGCCGGAATGAATTTGGCGCTTTTCATAACGTTTTTCCCTTGTTTTCGCGGCGCCATTGCCGCTGCTTACATAGGTTCAAACGGGGCAGGCATCCCATTCCGTCGCAGGAAGTGAAACTTTTTTAAAAACGTCATGGCGATGCAAAGCGACGCACCCCCTTTCCCGAAGCCACAAACAAGCGTTATATCCTCATCATTGGAACGCGCGAGTATCAACATGACAGATCAGACGATCGAAACCCACGATGTAGAAGACCGCCCGACAAAGCCAGCACTGGTCAAAGGGTTCCGTTGCCGTTGCCCAAATTGCGGCGAAGGCAAACTGCTGCACAGCTACCTCAAGGTTAACAACGAATGTTCGAATTGCGGACAGGAGCTGTTTCACCATCGCGCCGATGACGGGCCGGCCTATCTGACCATTCTTCTGGTGGGTCACCTGCTGGCACCGGCGCTTCACTTATCTTATGTCCATTGGCGCCCTGAGCCCCTGACGATGTTCTTGGTTTTAGCATTTGGCTGTACTGCCCTGTCACTATTCCTGCTGCCACGATTGAAAGGGGCCGTTGTCGCCTATCAATGGGCTCGTCGCATGCACGGCTTTGGCCAGTCCGCGTGATCTTGGACCACAAGTTGAGCGACGGATGACGGTGGACAAAACAGCCATACGCGACGCGGCGACAGTCATTGTCCTACGGGATCGTCTGACCAATCCATCCATCCTGATGGGGCAACGCGGCGCAAAAGCCGCGTTCATGCCCAACAAGTTTGTCTTCCCAGGCGGCGCTGTCGATACATCTGATGCAGATGTTGCACTGTCAACAGATCTGCCCGCTGTGTGCTGTGATCGCCTTGCGGAGCGGTCACAAGCCGGGCTGCAAAATGCCTTGGCGGCGGCGGCGATCCGAGAGCTTTGGGAAGAAACCGGACTGATTTTGGGCCAACCAGGTGATTGGGCGGGCCCGCGGACCGAAGATTGGGCGACATTTGCGCAGATGGGATACCGCCCATCGGCACAAGCACTTCAGTTCGTTTTTCGTGCCGTCACCCCGCCTGGGCGACCCCGCCGGTTCGATGCACGCTTTTTCCTGGTAGACGCCGCCGCAATACAGGGCGATCTGGATGATTTCAGCCACGCCTCGGACGAGCTGTCACATCTGCAATGGGTGCCGCTGGATCGGGCGCGCGAATTCGACCTGCCGTTCATTACAGAAGTCGTGCTGGCCGAAATCGCTGCTCGGGTGACAGACCCAACGCCCCCTGAAACTGTTCCGTTCTTTCTGAACAGTGAGGAGGAAAGCCTTTTCCTCAAGCTTCGCGGTTATCCCATGCCAGAAGCAGACTGAGGGCCGGTGGCCCTCAGACACGTTATTTCATGCGGCTGATTACCGTGGTGACTTCGGGCTTTTTCCCAATCTCGGTCTTTGCTGTTTGGCGAACGATCCGGCGTATTGCCTCTTCCAGTTTGTCATCATCGCGCAGGGTCTTGGCATCGGCCCGCATCAGGAACTGATTCAGGTCTTCTTCTAGAACTTCAACCAATGCAGCCCGGGACGATCCAATCTCGGACAGACCCATCGTATCGCACCACGGCTCGCCCAGTGGTTCGTCCTCTTCGTCCAGAATGACCGTGACAGTGACGTGCCCGTTCAGCGCCATGCGAATCCGGTCACGCACCACCCCATCCAGGGCGCCAACTTTGACCGTGCCGTCCAGGTAGGTCCGACCGGTTTCGACATAGTCGACAACTCGCGGCGCATTCCCTGTCAGATCCAGCATGGTTCCGTTTACGGCCAGAATACCAGTACGCCCACCAGCTTCCGCCAGTTTGGCATGCTCGCGCAGGTGACGATGTTCACCGTGCATCGGAATAATCATCTGCGGATCGACCAGCCCGTGTACTTTCTCAAGATCCGGACGGTTGGCGTGACCGGACACATGGTACAGGCCCGCACTGTCATCGACCACATCCACGCCCTTTTCACTGAGCTGGTTCATGATGAAAATCACGCCGCGCTCGTTGCCTGGGATGGTTTTGGACGAGAAGAGAAACAGATCGCCCTCTTTCAGTTCCAAACCGCGGTATTTGCCCCGCGCAAGCTGCGCGCTGGCCGCGCGGCGTTCTCCCTGGCTGCCGGTGACGATCAGCATCAGGTTCTGGCGCGGCATCTCCACAGCCTCTTCGGCGCTGACGACGCGTGGAAAGCTGGTCAGAATGCCCGTTTCGGTCGCGGCTTCGATCATCCGGCGCATCGCGCGACCCAGCAGAACGACCGAGCGCCCCGCCCGTTCACCCGCCTCGGCCAGCGTCTTAACCCGTGCGACATTCGACGCAAATGTGGTGGCGACAACCATACCGCTAGCTTCTTCAACCAGCCTGGTGATCTCGGGACCGACCTCGGACTCCGAGCGGCCCGCATGGGGGGAAAACACGTTCGTGCTGTCACACACCAGCGCTTTGACGCCAGACTTGGCAACCTCAGCCCAGAGATTGGGGTCAAAAGGTTCACCAACGATCGGATTTTCATCCAGCTTGAAGTCGCCGGTATGGACGATCCGCCCCTCGGGCGTGTCGATCACCAGGGCAGCGCTTTCGGGGATCGAATGCGAGACCGGCAGGAAACCTACCTTGAACGGACCAACGGAAATCTGTTCGGGCCAGGCCGATGCAGTATGTACGGCATCCTCGGGGTGTCCGTGCTCTTCCATCTTGCGGCGCGCGATGTTGGCGGTGAAGGCCCGTGCGTAGACAGGCGCACCCAGCGCCTCATAGCAATGCGCCACAGCGCCCACGTGGTCCTCGTGTGCGTGGGTGACGAACACGGCCTCCAGCCTGTCGGCACGTTCGCGCAGCCACGAGATGTCGGCATGAATCAGGTCAACGCCTGGGGTGGTGTCCATGTCGGGAAATGTCACGCCCAGATCCACAAGGATCAGCCGTTCCTGTCCGGGTTTGCCATAGCCGTAGACATAGGCATTCATGCCAATTTCGCCGGCACCACCCAGCGGTAGGTAGATCAATCTTTCGCTGCTCATGTCGAGCCATTGTCCTTGTTATAGCGATGAATCACGGTAAGCCCGTGCATCGTCAGATCATCTTCGATTGCGTCAAACCCCACGTCCGCCTGATCGAACAGCGGCGCGAGCCCACCGGTTCCAACGACTTTCATCGGCATTCCGTATTCCGCCTTGATCCGGGAAATCAGCCCCTCGATCAATCCGGAATAGCCCCAATACACGCCGGATTGGATACAGCCAACCGTATTCGTGCCAATCACATTTTCAGGGCGGGTGATATCAATATGCGGCAGGGCAGCCGCGCCCTGGTGCAACGCCTCGAGGCTGAGGTTTACGCCCGGCGCAATGATCCCGCCGACATAGGCCCCATCCGCCGCAACCACATCAAAGTTCGTCGCCGTGCCAAAATCCACAACAACCACGTTGCCGCCATGCCGGTCAAACGCAGCCACCGCGTTGGCCAGTCGATCCGGGCCGGGTACTGTCCCCTCGTCAACACGCGGATTCATCGGCAACAGACAATCGGGCTTGCCCACGACAAGCGGCCGACATCCAAAGAACCGATCAGCAAAGACCCGCAGGTTGAACACAACCCGAGGCACGGTCGAGGCGATGATCACATCAGTAATTTCAGCCTCGATCCCATAGTGTTTCACCAGCGTCGAATACCACGTGAAATAGGCATCCGCCGTGCGCGCATGGTGGGTCGATGTGCGCAGGGTGCAAAGAAACCTTTCACCGTCCCAGATCGAGAACACAGTATTCGTGTTACCGCAGTCGATAGCCAGAAGCATCTGAGCCTCCTTCAGAAAAACACATCCGCCGCCGGAATACTGACGCGGCCTTTGGCGGTGTTTAGGACAAGGTTGCCCCTTGCGTCCACCGTTTCAAAGGTTCCAACCGTTTCCGACGCTGCGGTACGGGCGGTGATGACCTCACCCAACTTGGCGGCCCGGGCCAACCACGCGGTCCGAATCGGTTCAAACCCGTAAGTCACGAATTGGTTCTCGTATCTGGCATAGGCGACAGCAAGTTCTGTCAGGAAATCCTCGGGCGTTACGTTGGCTCCGGCCTCCGATAATAGGGAAACCGGTCGGACGGCGCCGGGTTCTACCTGATCTGCTCCGGGTGCCTCTGACAGGTTCACGCCGATGCCGATGGACAAGTGCGAGACGCCGTGCCCCTGCCCTGTGCTTTCCAGCAGGATACCAGCCAGTTTGCCGCCGTTCAGCAATACATCGTTGGGCCATTTTAGGGACAAACCCGTCGCCCGTCCGGTCACTGCAACGCAGGCGTCAAACAGCGCCAGCGCAGCCACAAAGCTGCGCAGTGCGGCCTGTTCCGGATTTCCCTGTGGCCGCATCAAAAGGGTCGCGGCCAGATTTCCCTTGGGATTGGCCCACGCCCGACCCCGTCGCCCACGCGCCGCCGTCTGGTGATGCGCCATGATCCAAACCGGACCGGTCGTGGTCGGGGCCATGCGGGTGGCCTCGTTCAATGTGCTGTCGACCTCTTGCAGCACATGCAGGCCGTATCCCTGTGGCCAGTCTGTCATGTCAAAAAGGCCCGGTCCGCTGACCGAGCCCCCAAATTTGATGTGTTAAGTGGATCAATTGACAAGAGTAGCCGCCGCAGCTGCAGCCGCGCCTTCAATACCGAACTGATAGAACACACCCACCAGCATCAACGCGGCCGAGCCCATTAGAGCAACCCACAGAACCGGCGAAGAATGCGTTTCGATCGGGTCGTCGTTTTCAGCTCCGAAATACATGTAGAACACGATCCGCAGATAGTAAAAGGCACCAATAACAGACGCGATGGCTGAGGCGATCACCAGCCCGGTCAGGCCCGCGCTTACGCCGGCCTGCCAGACACCGAATTTGGCGAAAAAGCCCAGCATTGGTGGGACGCCCGCCAGGCTGAACATCAGGATCAGCACCGCCAGCGCCTTGCCCGGTTCGCGTTTGGAATATTGGCGCAGGGCGTCGATGTCCGTGACCGGTTTACCGTCCCGCTCCATCATCAGAATGAAAGCGAAAGTGCCGATATTCATCGTCACATAGATGGCCAGATACATCAGCATAGCCTTGATGCCCAACTCGGTCCCCGCAGCCAGTCCGATCAGCGCATAGCCCATATGGGCAATCGACGAAAACGCCATCAGCCGCTTGATGTCACGCTGGCCAATCGCTGCAACCGCACCCAGCAGCATCGACAGAACAGAAAGCAAGACAATCACCTGTTGCCAGTCCTTGATCACGCCTCCAAAAGCGTCGTGCATAACGCGTGCGAACAGAGCCATGGCAGCCACTTTCGGCGCTGTGGCAAAGAATGCGGTGATAGGCGTGGGCGAGCCTTCGTACACATCCGGCGTCCACATGTGGAATGGCACGGCGGACACTTTGAACGCCAGTCCCGAGATCAGGAACACCAGACCAAACAGCAGGCCAACCGAAATCTCACCATCCTGAACCGTTTGGATGATACCCGAGAACAGCGTGGTGCCTGTAAACCCATAAACCAGCGAGGCACCGTACAGCAGCAAGCCCGAGCTCAGCGCACCAAGCACGAAGTACTTCAAACCGGCCTCGGTCGATTTGGCACTATCCCGGCGCAGCGCGGCCACGACGTACAGCGACAGTGACTGCAGTTCCAGCCCCATATAAAGCGACATCAGATCGCCCGCGCTGACCATCATCATCATACCGACAGCGGCCAGCGCAACCAACAGAGGGAATTCGAACCGCAACAGATCGCGACGCGCCATATATTCTTGGCTCATCACCAGAATGGCCGCCGCGGACAGCAGGATCGCCACCTTCGAGAACCTGGCAAACCCGTCATCGACAAACATGCCATTGAACGCGACATTGGTACCATCGCCGTTGGTCGCGATCCCAATCGCCAGTAGTGCCATCAACCCAGCGGTTGTCCAGACCAGCAAAGGTGCCACCCCGTCTTTCGTCGTGTAGACAGCCGCCAACAGCGCCGCCATCGCATATACGGCCAGAACAATCTCTGGCAGGATTATCGTCAGATCAGCCTGGATCATGTCTCCAAAGCCCCCTTAATGCGATGCGGCTGACTGGGTCGCGGCCTCAGCCGCGGCCAGAGCCATGTCATAGTTCGAAATCAACGCGGCGGTCGAGTTGCCGATCACATCGGTCACCAGCGACGGGTAGACGCCCAGCAGGATGGTCATCACGATCAGCGGCGCAAAGATCAGCCGCTCGCGCGAGCTCATATCCGTCATCGCCTTGAGGCTTTCCTTGATCAAATCGCCAAAGACCACTCGGCGATACAGCCATAGCGCATAAGCTGCCGAGAAGATCACGCCAGAAGCCGCCAAAGCCGTCACACATGTGTTGACCTGGAAGGTTCCCATCAGTGTCAGGAATTCTCCGATGAATCCACTGGTGCCCGGCAGACCTACATTGGCCATGGTGAACAACATGAAGACCAATGCATAGGCTGGCATGCGAATGACCAAACCACCATAAGCCTCGATGTCACGAGTATGCATACGGTCATAGATCACGCCAACACACAGGAAGAGCGCGGCTGAGATGAACCCGTGGCTGAGCATCTGGAAGATCGCACCGTCAATGCCTTGCTGGTTCGCAGCAAAGATGCCCATGGTCACAAAGCCCATATGCGCGACCGAGGAATACGCGATCAGCTTTTTCATGTCTTCCTGCACCAGCGCCACCAGCGAGGTGTACACAACGGCAATCGCTGACATCCACAACACCAGATCAGTCATCACTGCCGAACCCACCGGGAACATCGGCAGGCTGAACCGCAAGAAGCCATAGCCGCCCATCTTCAACAGGATCGCCGCAAGAACGACCGACCCGGCGGTCGGCGCCTGAACGTGCGCATCCGGCAGCCAGGTGTGTACCGGCCACATTGGCATCTTCACCGCGAAGGATGCAAAGAACGCCAGGAACATCAGTGTCTGCATACCGCCGACAACATAGATGCCCAGCACGCTGAACCCTTCGGACGAGAAGTGATGGCTCATCAGTGCTTCGATATCGGTAGTGCCCGCGTCCGCATACATCGCGACCATCGCCACCAGCATCAGCACCGATCCAAGGAAGGTATAGAGGAAGAACTTGAAGCTGGCGTAGATGCGTTCTTTGCCGCCCCAGATGCCGATGATCAGGAACATCGGGATCAGACCTGCCTCAAAAAACAGATAGAACAGGACCAGATCCAGCGCCATGAAGACGCCCAGCATCAGCGTCTCCAGAAGCAGGAAGGCGATCATGTATTCCTTGACGCGGTCCGTGACGTGCCAGCTGGCCAGAATGGTCAGGGGCATGATGAAGGTGGTCAACAAGACAAACAGAACGCTGATACCGTCCACGCCCATCTTGTATTTCAGACCCAGCAGCCATTCGCCTTCTTCCACCATCTGGAAGCCGGTGTTGGACGGATCAAACCCCGTATAGATGCCGATCGAGACCAGGAACGTCACCGTGGTTGCCACCAGTGCGACCCATTTGGCATTGCGCTGTGCGGCCGCGTCCTCGCCATGCAGGAACAGGGCCAGAATGCCTGCTGCCACAGCGGGGATGAAGGTGACGATGGAGAGGATATTATCCATTAGTGTGCGCCTCCGCCGATCGAAATCCAAGTGACAAGGGCAGCGATACCCAGAACCATCCAGAAGGCGTAAGTAAAGATGTAGCCCGTCTGCGCCTTGCCAGCGAGGCGGGTAAAGAAGGGTACAACACCCATGGCCACGCCGTTGAGGAAACCGTCAATGGTGTTGCCGTCACCCCGTTTCCACAGGAATCGGCCAAGGGCGACGGTGGGTTTGACGAAGACCGCATCGTAGATTTCGTCAAAGTACCACTTGTTCAGAAGGAACAGGTACAGAGGACGTTGGTTCTGCGCCAAACGCGCCGGTAGCGACGTGTTCACGATGTAGAACCAATAGGCCACGATAAAGCCCAAAGCCATGGCGACAAAGGGCGAAACCTTGACCCACTTGGGGGCAGCATGCGCATCGTCCAGAACATGGTTATCCGGCGCGATGTAAATCGCGCCCTCGCCCGGCTCACCCGCGAAGACGTAATGGTGCTCGTCGCCGTGAGCCGCTTTTTCTTCGTGTCCGGCGTCATCACCATGGCTTTCATCCGCATGCGTATCGTCACCATGGGTTGTATCGGTTGTACCGTGATCACCGGTCTCGGCATGCTCGGACGCCTCAGCCACCGGTATACCGTAGAACTTGCCGACCTTGTCTGTGTGACCAAAGAAGTTGCCATACCAGATCATCCCGGCAAACACCGCGCCCAAGGACAGAACACCCAGCGGCACCAGCATGGTCATCGGACTTTCATGCGCGTGCTCATGCGTATGCTTGTCGCCACGCTCTTCGCCATAAAAGGTCAGGAAAATCAGACGCCAGCTGTAGAATGACGTGAACGCCGCCGCGATCACCAGCATCCAGAAGGCATATCCGGTGCCGCCGGCAAAGGCGCTTTCGATGATGGCATCCTTGGACAGGAACCCGGCGAACCCGATTTGGGTCAACGGGATCCCGACGCCTGTAATCGCCAGGGTTCCGATCATCATCGCCCAGAATGTATAGGGGATCTTCTTCCGCAGACCGCCGTATTCGGTCATCTCCTGCTCGTGATGCATCGCGTGGATCACCGAACCTGCGCCAAGGAACAACAGCGCCTTGAAGAAGGCGTGCGTCAGCAAGTGGAACATCGCTGCCGAATACATGCCAACACCCGCGGCCACGAACATGTAGCCCAACTGAGAACAGGTCGAGTAGGCAATGACGCGCTTGATGTCGGTCTGAACCAGGCCAACGGTCGCGGCGAAAAACGCGGTCGAGGCCCCAAGGAAGGTGATGAACCCGGTGGCACCCGGCGCAAATTCCATCAATGGCGACATTCGGCAGATCAGGAACACACCCGCAGTCACCATGGTTGCAGCGTGGATCAGCGCCGACACAGGTGTCGGGCCTTCCATCGCGTCCGGCAACCAGGTGTGCAGGATCAGCTGCGCCGATTTGCCCATCGCGCCGATAAACAGCAGGACGCAGATCACCTCGATTGCGGTCCACTCACCCCACAGGAAGTGCAACTTCTCTTCGGCCAGCGCAGGGGCCGAGGCAAAAATATCCGAGAAGTTGATGCTGTCCGTCAGGAAGAACAGCGCAAAAATACCCAGTGCAAAGCCAAAATCCCCGACCCGGTTTACAACAAAGGCCTTGATCGCCGCCGCGTTAGCCGAAGGCTTGCGATAATAAAACCCGATCAACAGGTAGGACGCGACCCCCACGCCTTCCCAGCCAAAGAACATCTGTACAAGATTGTCCGCTGTCACCAGCATCAGCATGGCGAAGGTGAAAAAGGACAGATAGGCAAAGAAACGCGGCTTATAGCTCTCGCCCTCGCGCCACTGTGGATCGTGATCCATGTAGCCGAAGGAATAGAGGTGCACGAGCGCCGAGACGGTCGTCACCACGATCAGCATGATCGCGGTCAGACGATCCAGTCGAACGGCCCAGCTTGTCGACAGCGAACCGCTTTCGATCCAGCGCATGATCTCGATCTGCTGGGTCACACCGTCGAACGAGAAGAACACGATCCAGGACAGCAGACAGGCCAGGAACAGCAGGCCAGTGGCGGTCCACATGGCGGCTTTCTCGCCAATGAACTTCCAGCCGAACCCGCAGAGCAGCGCGCCCACCAGCGGGGCAAAGAGGATGGTGGTTTCCATATTCTCTTACCCCTTCATCATATTGACGTCTTCAACCGCGATGGTGCCACGGTTGCGGAAGAAGCAAACCAAAATGGCCAGCCCGATCGCCGCCTCGGCCGCCGCCACGGTCAGTACAAACAGCGTGAACACCTGCCCGACCAGATCGCCGAGGAAACTGGAAAACGCCACGAGGTTGATATTCACCGCCAGCAGCATCAGTTCGATGCTCATCAGCAGGATGATGACGTTCTTGCGGTTCAGGAAGAGACCGAAGATGCCGATGACGAACAGCGTCGCCGCGACCGTAAGATAGTGTTCAAGTCCGATCATAGCTTCGCTCCTGGCGAGTCGGGGTAGTAGAGTTTGCAGCCGCAATTTGCTTTTGGTCTGCGATTAATGGGGAAATCCTCGAACTGCTCAGAAATAGTCTCAGATCTGAATTGAACTCCATTTCGTTCAGCAGATTCAGCCAATTGTGACAAAGTCGAAGACTGAGACATTTGCAGTAGGCCATCCGTACGATCAAAACACTCGACGGTGCTGAAAGGGATTGTCAGAATCGGGCCACCACAAGTCGTTCCAAAAAAAGTAACTAATTCCCCTGTCTCACAATCAGAGACCCGAATTTCCTCATCTTTGCCACACCCGAAGGTGGTAAGCTTTTGGGCAACGAGTGAACCCCCAAACGCGGTAACTGGCCCGCCTTCCGTAGTCCATCTCCAATTGCCCGCATTTTCGAACCGGCATTGATCGCCGGTTGTCATAGGAGCGCGGCCTAACGCGTCTCTAAACCAGTTTGGAAGTCCGCACTCAGCTATTGCGCTTCCGGTCCAAAGCATCAACGCAAACCCAGATATTAAAGATCTTCTGATCACAACCCCTGCCCCGGTTTCACGTCCTTCAACTCCATCGCCTTGGCCGGGTCGCGCATCATCTGGCCGACGATGTCCTGACGCTTGATGTCCTTTCGGTGGCGCAACGTCAAAACAATGGCGCCTATCATGGCCACCAGCAGGATCAGGCCCGCCAGTTGGAACAGAAGGAAGTATTGATCATAAAGGATAACACCTAGGGCCTCGGTGTTGTGCCGGTCCACCGGGATCGGCTGTGCCAGATTGGCCGCTGCACCCTGCGCGCTGTCCCATGCCCCAAAGGCCATGACGAACTGCATCAGGATGACCAGACCGATCAACAGGGCCAGCGGCATATAGCGCGCCATCTCGGCCTTGAGCTCGGCAAAGTCCACGTCCAGCATCATCACCACGAACAGGAACAGCACCGCGACCGCGCCGACATAGACGATGATCAGCAGCATCGCTACGAACTCGGCACCCAGCAACACAAACAGCCCCGCCGAAGACAGGAAGGACAGGATCAGCCACAGCACCGAATGCACCGGCTGACGGCTGATCACCGTAAACAGCCCGCCGGTGATGGCGCTGATGGCAAACAGGTAGAAGGCAAAGACGGTCATTGATCCTCATCCTCGTTGTCGCCCAGGACCTCTTGCGCCAATTCCAGCGCGCGGGTCATGGCCGGGATGCCGGCAAAGACCGACATCTGACCGATCGTTTCCACGATCTCTTGTTTCTTGGCACCGGCCTCCAGCGCATGGCGCACGGTCTGACGCACCGCCGCATCCGCCTGCGCGCCCTGACAAGTCAGTCCGGCCAGCGTCAGCAGCAGGCGGGTCTTGGCATCCAGTCCGTCCTTGTTGACGGTGTTGCCGAACATCATTTCCATGACCTCTTTGGGCATGGTCGGCCACAGCGCCTCGAACCCCTTGGGCGAGAAATTCTCCATCGCCGGGTTCATCGCCTTGGCCATGTCCTGCGCCTGCTTCATCATCAGGTCGAACGGATTTTGGGGCGTGTCACTCATCTGTACGGCGCGTCCATTTCCAGATTGCGGGCAATCTCGGCTTCCCAGCGTTCGCCGTTATCCAGCAGTTTTTCCTTGTCGTAGAACAACTCTTCGCGGGTTTCTGTCGCGAATTCAAAGTTCGGACCTTCGACGATGGCATCGACCGGACAGGCCTCCTGGCAAAAACCGCAATAGATGCACTTGGTCATGTCGATGTCATACCGCGTGGTACGGCGGCTGCCGTCTTCGCGCGGTTCGGCGTCGATGGTGATGGCTTGCGCCGGGCAGATCGCCTCGCAGAGTTTGCAGGCGATGCAGCGTTCCTCGCCGTTCGAGTAACGTCTCAGGGCATGCTCACCACGAAAGCGTGGGGAGAGAGGGCCTTTTTCGTGCGGGTAGTTGATGGTGGCTTTGGGGGCGAAGAAATACTTCAGTCCCAGTTTCATGCCGACCCAGAAGTCTTGCAGAAGGAAGTATTTGGCGGCACGAGTGTAATCGATTTGGGTCATGGCTTAGGAATCCTTCTCGCAGCGTCCAATTGTGTCTTCTGCAATCGCCGACATCTGATCCACGATATCTGGCGTATCAGGATCGAGCGCTAATGTGCGACGGTCAAACTCTCTCATACGCGTGCATTCCGACATATCTGTCGCGCTCAGCAACTGATCCACCTTCATATCGCTCGGAAACTCACCGTTTTCGATTCCCCAATTGACGAACTCTTCCAAGTGAGCACGGTCTTCCTGTGTGATCCAAAGGCAATCAACCAGACCCAACAAAGCGATAGATTTGTTGTGCATCCCCTCTGAAATCGGATCACCATTGGCTAGGTGGCTCCGATAAACCGCCATGTCGCCAACCTGGATCGCGTTAACAAGGGCACCAATGGCAAACTTATCGAAGGCAGAATGCTGGTCCACATCAACCCTCGGGTCCAACCCACCTGTGTTATTTGCGAGAATGCCTAGAACCTTATCGTCGATAGCGGATACAGCGTCAATTTCGGATCCACAGAACCCGCGTGCCAAATCAAGCATGTTCCGCAGCTCCAATGGCTCAGCTTTATCAGCCGCGACAGGACCGCTTCCAGCAGCCACCGTGCAAGCCACCAACAGATTTAGAAGACTTATCCTCATCCCCCTACGCTCCAACGGGCAAACGCGCCCCAGAACCAGTCGAACCTCGCCGCGAAGGCCACAAAGACCACCCAGGCTAGCGAGAACGGCAGGAAGACTTTCCAGCCCAACCGCATCAGCTGGTCATAGCGGTAGCGGGGCGTGATCGCCTTGACCATCGCGAAGAGGAAGAAGAAGAACGCCATTTTGGCTACCATCCACAGCACGCCGTCCGGTAGACCTGGGATCGGGGACAGCCAGCCGCCGAAGAACAGCAGCGTGGTCAGCGCACACATCAGGAAGATAGCGATGTATTCACCCGCCATGAACAGAAGGAAGGGTGTCGCCGAGTACTCGACCTGGTAACCGGCGACCAGTTCCGATTCCGCTTCGGGCAGGTCGAAAGGTGGCCGGTTGGTTTCGGCCAACGCCGAGATGAAGAACAGAAAGACCATCGGGAAATGCGGCAGCCAGTACCAGCTGAAGAAACCGAACCGACCGTCCTGCGCCTCGACAATGTGGCCGAAATTCATCGAACCGGTCGAGATGATTACGCCGATAATGATCAAACCGATGGAGACTTCATAAGAAATCATCTGCGCGGCAGAGCGCAGTGATCCGAGGAACGGGTACTTTGAGTTCGATGCCCAACCACCCATAATTACGCCATAAACTTCCAACGAGGATACGGCGAAGACGTACAGGATGGCGACGTTGATATCCGACAGCACCCAACCATCGTTGAACGGGATCACAGCCCAGGCGATCATCGCCAATACGAATGAGGTCAGCGGAGCAAGTATGAACACTGTGCGGTCGGCCCCGGCGGGAATGACCACCTCCTTGACCACGTATTTCAGAGCGTCGGCCACAGATTGCAGCAGGCCATAGACACCAACCACGTTAGGGCCGCGGCGCATCTGAACAGCCGCCCATATCTTGCGGTCGCCGTAGACAAGGAACAACAGCGAGATCATCACAAAGGCAACAACGGCAATCACTTGCGCCAGAATGGTGATGGCTATTCCGCCTGGGGTGTTAAAGAAATCAGCCATTGGTCCTCACACCGTGGGTATTCCGTTTTCCGCGCGTGATGTTCAGGCCAAGTGCCTGCGCATATTGCGGTTTGGTCGGCGCGTAGGTGTAAATAGCATCTACAGCCTTCGCGCTACCTTTTTCATTGCGTTTCATGCGCAATTCCCTGATCCCCACACCGCAGGCGGCGGTGTTGGCTTCTGAAAGCGATATGAAACGTGCTGTATTCATTCCGCCGCGATCTTCCCGGCGTTCCGTGCCTGCGCCTGAGCGGACAGCTCGGCCATCAGTTGCGACGCCCGTGCAATCGGGTTGGTCAGGTAGAAGTCTCTAACCGCAGCGCGGAACGTAGCCTGACCCAGAGGACCGACATCCAGTGGCTGGACCTCATTCTCAATCACTTGGTCGATCTGGGCCAGATGTGGAACGGCTTCGATCAAAGCAGTACGCAGTTGCGCAAGTGAGTCGAAGGGCAGTGTTGCGCCCAATTCCGCTGACAAAGCCCGCAGGATGGCCCAGTTTTCCTTGGCCTCACCGGGGGCAAATCCAGCCCGCATCGCCAGTTGTGGTCGGCCTTCGGTATTCACGAACAGCCCGTTTTCCTCGGTGTATGCGGCACCCGGCAGGATCACGTCGGCACGATGCGCGCCGCGATCACCGTGGCTGCCCTGATAGATCACAAAGGCCCCTTCGCCGATTTCGATCTCATCCGCGCCGAGGTTGTAGATCACGTCAGCCGCACTTACGGCATCCATGCCATTTTCGTTGGTGGCATCCACATCCATCGCACCCACGCGAGAGGCCGCGGTATGCAGAACAAGCAGTCCACTTTCGGTATTGGCCGCAATGGCTTGCGCTGCGGCCAGGACAGCTGCACCATCCGCCTCAAGCAAAGCACCCTGCCCGACGATGACCAGCGAGGCTTTGCCCTTGATCTCATCATCGCCGCCCATGTCGAGGACCTTCTGCAATGCTGCGCGGTCTTCTCCCATATGGTGATACGCGTAAGTCAGATCGGCTGCAGGCCCGACCAAAGCCACCTCGGCGCCATGTGCCCAGGCCTTGCGGATACGCGCGTTCAGAACCGGAGCTTCGTCGCGTGGGTTCGTTCCGATCAGTAGAATACGTTCTGCCGCATCGATATCCTCGATCGTTGCCGTCCCGGCATAGGCCCCGCGATTGCCTGCAGGCAGTTTGGCCCCATCAGTCCGGCATTCAACAACACCGCCCTGCCCTTCGATCACCTGCTTCAGCGCAAAAGCAGCCTCGACCGGAGCCAGATCACCGATAAGTCCGGCCGGCTTTTTAGCCCCTTTCAGCGCCTCGGCCGCCTTGGTCAACGCCTCGGGCCACGAAGCCGGTCGCAGCTTGCCGTTTTCACGTACGTAAGGCTTATCCAAACGCTGGCGACGCAGGCCATCCCAGACAAACCGGGTCTTGTCGCTGATCCATTCCTCGTTCACGCCGTCATGGTTGCGCGGCAGAAAACGCATCACTTCGCGCCCTTTGGTATCGACCCGGATGTTCGAACCCACGGCGTCCATGACATCGATGCTCTCGGTCTTGGTCAGTTCCCACGGGCGCGCTGTGAACGCATAAGGCTTCGAGGTCAGAGCTCCAACTGGGCACAGGTCAATTATGTTTCCCTGCAAGTTCGAATCCAGCGTCTGGTTCAGGTACGAGGTGATCTCGGCATCTTCCCCGCGCCCGGTCTGACCCATCTGTGTGATCCCGGCGACCTCGGTCGTAAAGCGCACGCAACGGGTGCAGCTGATGCAGCGGGTCATCGCGGTTCCGACCAGCGGCCCCAGATCCAGATCGTCTACGGCGCGCTTGGCTTCCTTGAAGCGCGAGCCCGACACACCATACGCCATCGCCTGATCCTGCAGATCGCACTCGCCACCCTGATCGCAGATCGGGCAGTCCAGCGGGTGGTTGATTAGCAGGAACTCCATCACCCCTTCACGGGCTTTCTTGACCATGGGCGAGTTCGTCTTGACCTCGGGCGCCTGTCCTTCCGGCCCTGGGCGTAGATCGCGTACCTGCATCGCACACGACGCTGCAGGTTTGGGCGGGCCGCCAACAACTTCGACCAGACACATCCGGCAATTCCCGGCAATCGACAGACGCTCGTGATAGCAAAAGCGCGGCACCTCGACCCCGGCCTGTTCACAGGCCTGGATCAGCGTCATCGCACCATCGACTTCGATTTCCTGCCCGTCGATATTCACTTTGCGGAGGTCAGACATGGTCTAGTTCGCCCTCAAATACACGCCAATGGCGCTGTTTCTTTCAATCTCTGACTGCCCCAGCGTGCAGAAAGATTTGGGATTGTCATAAGACACACCGTTCGCGGCCAGATACGTCTCGCCTTTGGCACGCATCCGGTCCTTTTCGGCATCCGATTCCACGTAAGCGCGGATTTCGCCGTCCGAATACCCCAGACTGTTCGCTTTGGACTTGAGCCCCCACATCACGCCAATCGCCTTCAACCTGCGCCCGCTGATCGACGGGCAGTAATCCGAAATCTCGTTTGCGATAGCGATGTAATAGAGTTCGTCGTCAATCTCTTTGACTTCGCGCAAGGGCGGTTTGGCCTCGACCGCGACAGGGAACGTCAGAACAGACAACGCAATAAGCAGTTTCACACCAGACATGACAAATCCTTTTGTTTTGGACAGGCCAAAACGATCCGGTGCCGGAGTGCTATTCAATAACACGTCCTGCGTCATGGGCTGATATGCAAAAAACCGCATCATGGTCGCTGGCAGGTTCCTGCAAAGGTCAATTTATTGTCGGTAATGCGCAGGTTTTGCGGCTCGGTGTCGGGTCCGACTTTCCAGTTGATTTTTGAAGTCCCAAAGGCGTCGATACAGAATTTGGTTCCTTCATGCCTTCCCGCTTCGCGCGCGCCATCCAAAGACGCGGACACGCCGTTCACCACAACAGTGAAATCCGTGGGCGCGTTCTTCTTGTCGACAGCTTTCGCTTTGGCCCGGAAGGCTTTGCCATCAAAGAGGATTCGGTCACTGGACGACGTGCCGCAGGCCGCGACAAAAACTGCAGCACCCAAGGCGGCGGTCAGCACCACACGTCCCATCCTGAATTTTGATCCAGTCAACGGATAAGTACCTTTCTTTTCCATTAGAACGCCGCCACCAATGCCATGAAGCCCATCACAACCATGCAGGCCCATCCGACAACGTAGGATACGGACCGAACGCCGCTGTGCGGTTGTCCAATACCATGCATGTGAATAACCAGCATGACGATGCGCGCAATCAGAGCGACCGATGCCAATAGGTTCACCCAAAACGGGCTGACCCCAAGCAACATGGCCGCGACCGTGACAGCGACATAGGCCGGCAACGTCTCGGTCCCGTTCAGATACGCCCGGTTCAGACGATACGCCTTGTCGGAATAGTCCTGTTCAGGCGTCGCCCCGGGAGCCAAGCCCTTGCTCTGTTTGGCCAGCGCTGAAAAAGGCGCAAGCGCCAGAATGATCAACGTAAAGACCACGAGGGATGCGATTGCATGTGAATACTCAGCAAAAGTTTCCATTAGTTCAACTCCCTGATCTCAACTTGGTTTGGGTTTGATCCGATATCCCGCAACTTGATCACTCCGCCGCCATCGCGCCCATACGGCCCGATTTCTGGGCCTTGATACGGTCTTCAATCTCTTCGCGGAAGTTGCGGATCAGGCCCTGGATCGGCCAGGCTGCCGCATCGCCCAAAGCACAGATTGTGTGGCCTTCGACCTGCTTGGTCACGTCAAACAACATGTCGATCTCTTCCAGTTCGGCCTCACCCCGCACCAGACGGTCCATCACGCGCATCATCCAGCCGGTGCCTTCGCGGCAAGGAGTACACTGACCACAGCTTTCATGTTTGTAGAACTTCGACAGCCGCCAGATCGCTTTGATGATGTCCGTGGATTTGTCCATCACGATCACCGCCGCCGTCCCAAGGCCCGAGCCCAGATCATTGCGCAGGTGGTCGAAATCCATGATGGCGTCGCGCATGTCTTCACCGCGCACACAAGGCACTGAAGAACCACCGGGGATCACCGCCAGCAGGTTGTCCCATCCACCGCGAATGCCGCCGCAATGCGTTTCGATCAGTTGCTCAAACGGGATCGACATCGCCTCTTCTACTACGCAGGGATTGTTTACGTGGCCCGATATTGCAAACAGTTTGGTGCCCGCGTTGTTTTGGCGGCCAAAACCGGCAAACCAGTCGGCACCACGCCGTAAGATGGTCGGCACAACGGCGATAGACTCCACATTGTTCACGGTGGTCGGACAGCCATAGAGGCCCGCCCCCGCCGGGAACGGAGGTTTCATACGCGGCATGCCCTTCTTGCCCTCAAGGCTTTCGATCAGGGCTGTTTCCTCACCGCATATATACGCCCCGGCCCCGTGATGCAGAAACAGGTCGAAATCCCAACCCGACCCAGCAGCGTTCTTGCCCAGCAATCCCGCATCATATGCCTCATCAATTGCGGCCTGCAGCGCCTCCCGCTCGCGGATGTATTCACCGCGAAGATAGATGTAGCAGGTATGCGCATTCATCGCGAAAGACGCGATCAAACAACCTTCGATCAACGTATGCGGATCGTGGCGCATGATCTCACGGTCCTTGCAGGTACCGGGCTCGGATTCGTCCGCGTTCACAACCAGATAGGCTGGGCGACCGTCGCTTTCTTTGGGCATGAACGACCATTTCAAGCCGGTGGGAAAACCAGCACCGCCGCGACCGCGAAGCCCTGAGTCCTTCATCGTCTGGATGATCCAGTCACGCCCGTTTCCGATCAGGCCAGCTGTGCCGTCCCAATGCCCGCGGGTCTGCGCGCCTTTCAGCGTACGCTCATGCATCCCGTAGATATTGGTAAAGATCCTGTCCTGATCCTTCAGCATCATGTCTTACCTTCAGCTGTCCTGACGCATGCGCCAGAGTTGAAAAATGTTCACGCCCGCATAGATAAAAGCCGCCAAAGCGGCGAAATCAAACAGCAGCGCATAGCGCCCGGGCAATCCCAGTGCCGGGCCGATGAACAACGAAATGGCAAGCCACAACAGCATGGTCACCGCGATGACCACCCCGATATGTCTGCCCTTGCGGGCCATGGCCTGTTCTTTTTCTTTGTCCATCTCACCTTGATGCCCTGAACGGGCACCGTCCTATTCAGTCTTTGTAGGTGCCGTCTTCTTTGGCACGTTTTGCAAATTCGGTTTCTTCGCCTGTCGCCAGTTGGGCTGCTTGTTCGATCCAACCGTCCCGCTCGATCCGGCCCTTGAATTTTAGCCGCGCATCTACCCAGGCCACCTGTTCCGGCGTCCATGCTGCGATCTGGTCAAAGTGGAAAAAGCCAAGTTCGTTCAGCGTCTGTTCAAGCTTGGGGCCAACACCTTTCAGCATCTTGAGGTCATCCGCTTTCCCCTCCCGCGCGGCGGTCAAAGTTTCGGGCTGATCCTCTTTGATCAGCGCCTTCTTTGCCTCTTCCGCCTGCTTCACGGCGGGTTTGGCGGGTGCCGGCGCCTTTGGTGGCTTTGGAGCGGCCTTGGTCGCCGCAGCCTTGCCGTCTTTGCCCAGCCATGGCGTCAGGATCGGAACCTCGGTCCCGTCGATGCGCTTGACCGTATCACCAAGTTCTTCGGCCAGTTCAACACTGGCATTGTACTGCGGTTTTCCGGCATCGTAGTCCGTGAGGCTGGTCAGACCGCTCAGCGGTTCTGCCGCGTATCTGCCATTCTGCGGACCCGGTGTCGGCACCTTGCCTGCGGCCAGATCGTCAATGATCTTGCCAAAACTGTCAGCGGTCAGATCTTCGTAATAGTCCTTGCCGATCTGCGCCATCGGCGCATTGGTGCAGGACCCAAGGCATTCCACCTCTTCCCAACTCAATTTACCATCAACTGAAAGCTCATGCGGTTTGGCGGCGATCTTTTCCTGGCAGACCGCGATCAGGTCTTCGGACCCGCAGATCAAGCAGGAGGTCGTTCCGCAGACCTGAATATGCGCGACAGATCCAACCGGTTGCAACTGAAACATGAAGTAGAACGACGCAACCTCGAGCACCCGGATGTAGGCCATGCCCAGCATGTCGGCAACGGATTCAATCGCCGGACGGCTAAGCCAACCCTCTTGTTCCTGCGCGCGCCACAAAAGCGGAATGACCGCGCTGGCCTGACGGCCATCGGGGTATTTAGTGATCTGTGCTGTGGCCCACTGCTGGTTGGCTGCGGTGAAGGCAAAGCTTTCAGGTTGTTCGGGGTGCAGACGGCGCAGCATTAGCAGGCATCTCCGATAACGATAATATAGGGGTCTTCCTGATGCGCGCGACCTTGATCGACAAGGCGGGCAATCAGGTCAGACGTTTCGGCCTGTGTGAAACCAGCGGGGCGCAATTTGATCTGGGCCTCTTCTTCGACCATGCGGCACCCGTTCAGACGTACAAAATCATAAAGCGCATCGGCACGGCCCGCCGCATCCTCGGAAGCCAGCCCGTGCGCACCGCAAATCGCAGGCGCGATCTCGAATACAGAACCGTCCAGCCCGGCCAACCCCTGTTCAGCCCAGGAGTTTATCACAGCGCTGACATCTTCTGGTCGCAAGTCATGGGCAGAAAAGGCTTCCTCGGCGCGCGATACATCCAGCCGGCAGCCGTTTTCGCGCATCACTTCAAGCACTTTTGCCGTCGAATGGGTCGAGGCGGCCTGCAACGGTGTGGCGGCTGCAAGCGCCAGGATCAAAACAAGGCGTCTCACCGGTCAATCTCTCCGAACACGACATCCATGGTGCCGATGATCGCGGCGACGTCGGCTAGTTGGTGCCCCCCGGCAATATGGTCCATGGCTTGCAGGTGCAAGAAGCCTGGCGCGCGCAGCTTGGCGCGGTAGGGTTTGTTGGTGCCGTCTGCAACCAGATAGACTCCGAACTCACCCTTTGGGGCTTCGACGGCGGCATAAACCTCACCTGCAGGGACGTGGAAACCTTCGGTGTAAAGCTTGAAGTGGTGGATCAGGCTTTCCATCGAGGTTTTCATGTCCGAACGTTTCGGCGGAGTGATCTTGCCGCGTGCCAGGACGTCACCGGGGCAGTCACGGATTTTGACAATGGCCTGCTGGATGATCGACAGCGATTGACGCATCTCTTCCATTCGGACCAGGTAACGGTCATAGCAGTCACCGTTTTTGCCGACGGGGATCTGAAACTCGAACTCGTCATAGCATTCATAGGGCTGCGCGCGTCGCAGGTCCCATGCCAGACCCGATCCACGCACCATCACGCCCGAGAAGCCGTATTTCTGGATGTCATCCTCGGTCACGACACCAATATCGGCATTGCGCTGCTTGAAGATGCGGTTTTCGGTCAACAGACCATCGATATCATTCAGAACAGAGGGGAACTCGTGGCTCCACGTCTCGATATCGTCCAGCAGTTCCGGCGGCAGGTCCTGATGGACACCGCCGGGTCGGAAATAGGCCGCGTGCAGGCGGGCACCGCAGGCACGCTCGTAGAACACCATCAGCTTTTCACGCTCTTCAAAGCCCCACAGCGGCGGAGTCAACGCGCCAACGTCCATCGCCTGTGTCGTCACGTTCAGGAGGTGGTTCAGAATACGCCCGATCTCGGAATACAAAACCCGGATCAACGAGCCGCGACGCGGCACCTCGACGCCGGTCAGCTTTTCGATGGCCAGACACCAGGCGTGCTCCTGGTTCATTGGCGCCACATAATCCAGACGGTCGAAATACGGCAGGTTTTGCAGATACGTTCGGCTTTCCATCAGCTTTTCGGTGCCACGGTGAAGCAGGCCGATATGCGGGTCACAGCGTTCAACGATCTCGCCGTCCAGCTCGAGCACAAGACGCAAAACCCCGTGCGCCGCAGGGTGTTGCGGGCCGAAGTTGATGTTGAAATTGCGGATCTTCTGTTCTCCGCTCAGCGCGTCAGTGCTGCCGTCATCGTATCTTGAGCCGTCCATCAACGCCCCCGTTTCTTTTTCGCATCAGCCCGAACCCGGACCTTTTCCGCTTCGACAGCCTTGGCCGCAGCCCCTGCCAGCAAGACCCCCAGCGCACCCAAAGCGATCAGTTCCCCCAGCAGCATCAGCATCTTATCGGCGCTCCAACTCTTGTAGTTTCAGCCCGACCCACCACAGCAACGCGATCGTGCCGAATGGAACCAGACAAAGAAGGCACCAGAATTTATTGATCCCGAAAAACGGCAATATCTTCACCATCGGGATGATGGTCAGCGCAGACAGGATCAGCCACCAAATGCCACCCATTATTCAGCATCCTGCTTTTCATCACCCGGCAGTATGTAATTCGCGCCCTCCCACGGGGACATGAAATCGAACTGACGGTATTCCTGGACTAGCGACACCGGCTCATACACAACCCGCTTTTGGGCCTCGTCATATCGAACTTCGGTGTATCCTGTGGTTGGGAAATCCTTGCGCAGCGGATAGCCACGGAATCCATAGTCGGTCAGGATGCGCCGCAGATCCGGGTGGCCTGAGAACAAGATGCCGAACATGTCGAACACTTCGCGCTCAAACCAGTTGGCCGATGGATGTACGTCCACGATTGAGGGCACCATGTCCTCTTCGCGGATCGAGACCCGCAGGCGGATGCGCTGGTTCTGATACATCGACAGGAAGTGATAAACCACGTCAAAACGCTTGGCCCGTTCCGGGTAGTCGACGCCGGTGATATCGACGAGCGTGGAAAACTGGCAGCTGCGGTCAGACTTCAGGAATTCAATGAACTCCACAACGTTCGACAGCGCCACATCTACAGTCAACTCACCATGGGTTACGTCCCAGGACAGAACACAATCAGTTCGCTTCAACTCCAGCTGGGTGCCGAGTTCTTTGAGTGCTTCGCTCATCAACCCCCTCCTCAGCGCACGATGGTGCCGGTACGGCGGATTTTGCGTTGCAACTGCATCAGACCGTACAACAGCGCCTCAGCGGTCGGTGGGCAGCCGGGGACGTAGATGTCCACTGGAACAATACGGTCGCAGCCACGCACGACTGAATAGGAGTAGTGGTAATAGCCGCCGCCATTGGCGCATGAGCCCATTGAGATCACATAGCGCGGCTCGGGCATCTGGTCATAGACCTTGCGCAGTGCCGGTGCCATTTTGTTGGTCAGGGTGCCTGCCACGATCATCACGTCTGACTGACGGGGGGAAGCACGGGGCGCGATGCCAAACCGTTCCGCGTCGTAACGCGGCATCGAGGTGTGCATCATCTCAACCGCGCAGCAGGCCAGACCGAAAGTCATCCAGTGCAACGATCCGGTGCGGGCCCAGTTGATGATGTCCTCGGTCGAGGTCAGCAGAAACCCTTTGTCCTGCAGCTCGGCATTCAGGGCCTGGGTGGCGACTTCTTTGTCGACGCCGGCGGTGTTTGCACCCGTCATCACTCCCATTCCAGGGCCCCCTTCTTCCATTCATAGGCAAAGCCGATGGTCAGAACGCCCAGGAACACGATCATGGACCAGAAGCCAACATCGCTGATGTCCTTGAAGCCGACAGCCCAGGGGAACAGAAACGCGATTTCCAGGTCGAATATGATGAACAGAATCGCGACCAGATAGAACCGGACGTCAAACTTCATCCGCGCATCATCGAACGCGTTGAAACCACATTCATATGCGCTGACTTTCTCGGGGTCGGGATTGCGGACCGCCAGAACGACTGCCGCCAGAATCAAAACGATTCCAAGGCCCACAGCTACGGCCAGAAACACCAGAATCGGGAGATACTCCCGCAATAGGTCTTCCACGTACAGCTCCTTTCCTGCGCATACCCTTAAAGGGAGCGCCGTCAATTGGCGTGTTGACTGGACATTCTCTATCCCTGCGGGGTCAGAGGGTCAACCGAACACAAACGCACAGGGGGTTAATATTCGACTTATCGAAGCTCTGTCACGGAAGGCCACCCACACAATCGCGTCCACTTCACAAGTGGCGCCTAAACCTTACTAATCCATGCAGGTTTTCTTTTTTCAAAGAATGCGCCGATTCCCTCCTTGGCCTCTTCGGTTTCCCACCTGTCAACCAGCTCGCGGATCGTGTGGTCGATCACGGCATCGTCAATGCGCGGCCCCAGCTGGCGAACCAATTGCTTGGCCGATGCCACCGCGCCGGGTGCACAGGTAAGATAGGGCAGGACTTCGGCCTCAACCGCATCATTCAGATCGGCAGCGGGCACAATTCTGGCCAGCAGGCCCAGCTCTACAGCTTCTGCGGCTTCGAAGACCCGGGCCGACATGAACACGCGCCGCGCGCGGGCTTCGCCCATGCGGGCGATGACATAGGGGCCAATCGTGGCCGGGATCAGCCCCAGCTTGGTCTCTGTCAGCCCCATTTTGACCGTTTCCACTCCGATCGCTACGTCACAAACCGACGCCAATCCCACACCGCCGCCAAAGGCATTGCCGTGGATCGCGCCGATTAGCGGTTTGGGCAACGTGTTCAGCGCCTGCAACATTTCGGCCAGCTTACGCGCCTCGACAAACCGGGTCTCGGATTCTGCCGCCATCTGAGATTGCATCCACCCAAGATCACCGCCAGCACAAAAGCTTTTGCCCGCACCGGTCAGTACAACAACACGCACGGCGTCGTCGGTTCCAAGCTGGTGCGCGGCTTGCGTAAGATCGGTGATCATCTGGGCCGACATGGCGTTGTGCTTGTCGGCACGGTTCAGGGTCAGAGTGGCCACACCACGCGCGTCCGTGGTCACCGCAATCGTTTCAAACATGTCTGCTCCTTACTGGGATCGCATGGCGCGTGCCATCTGCGCGGCCTCTTCGATGACCGCAAGGTCGAGGCCAGTCTGATATCCAAGCCGCTCCAAATGAGCCACAACAGCTTCGGTGGCGACGTTTCCGGCAGCGCCCGGCGCGTAAGGACACCCACCCAAACCTCCAACGGCGCTGTCGAACACCCGAACGCCCAGCGCCAGCGCAGCGTCGATATTGTCGATGGCCCGTCCGTTGGTGTCGTGGAAATGCCCCGCCAGCCGCGTCATCGGAACGCGTTCGCGCACGGCCAGCAGCATATGGGCAATGGTGTCGGGCGTGCCCTGCCCGATCGTGTCCCCCAGCGATACTTCGTAACATCCCAACGAGAACAGCCGGTCCGCAACTTCAGCCACTTTCTCAGGCGGCGTTGGTCCGTCATAGGGGCAATCAGTCACGCAGGACACATACCCACGTACCGGCAGGTCGATGTGGCGCGCAGCTTCAAGAATCGGGGCAAAGCGGTCGATGGATTCTTCAATAGTCGCGTTGATATTGGCTTTTGAGAACCCTTCCGAAGCCGAAGCGAATACCGCGATCTCATCCGCCTTTGCGGCCAAAGCGTCTTCGTATCCCTGCATATTTGGTGTCAGCGCTCCATACCGGACGCCGTCGGCCCGTTTGATCCCGGCCAACACGTCCGCGCTGCCCGCCATTTGCGGCACCCATTTTGGCGAGACAAAACTGGCCACTTCGATGCGGTTGAAACCAGCCTTGCTCAGGCAATCGACCAGCGCCACTTTTTCCGCCACGGCAATTTCGCGCTTTTCGTTTTGCAGACCGTCGCGCGGACCCACTTCGAAGATTTCGACCCGTTCACCCATTGCTGTGTCCTTCTCTGATTGCCGCATTCGATCCGATTGTGCCACGTTGTTCGAAAAGGGGACAGTTCATTCCTCCTCCAGCCGGACCAACGCGGCCCCAGCCTCGACCTGCGCCCCGGCATCCGCCAGCACTTCGGCAACGATACCGTCACGGGCGGCCAGCAGGGAATGTTCCATTTTCATGGCCTCAAGGATTGCCAGCCGGTCGCCTTCCTGCACGGCTTGACCCACCTGCGCAAAGACTGCTTTGACCAGACCCGGCATCGGGGCCTCAATCACATTGGTGTCGCCAGCGGCATCAGCATCGCGGTCCAATGGATCAACAATTTCCAGGACTTGACCATAGTTTTCAAAAACTGTGATCTGCGAACCCGAGACAGACACGCGCGGCATAGGGGCTCCGCCGATCATCCAACCGCCCGGACCGCGCTGGGCAAGGATCGTGTGTTCTCCGACCTGCCAGACCTGACGGTTCTGACCTTCTACCTGAACGTCCAGATCAATATCATCACCTGCCCGCAACTGGACCGCGCGATGCAATGGGGCCCATAGCGAAAACCCGGTTTCCTCATCGGTATCCACCAGCTCCAAAGCTGTCATCGCGGCCGCGACGATCGAAGACGCCGGGATCGGCACTGCACCGGCCAGCGCGTCCAGATCGCGACCAATCAGGCCAGTATCAACATCACCGGCCGCAAAGCCAGGATGCCGTGTCAGTGCGCCCAGAAAGCCAAGGTTCGTGACCGTCCCAGCAACCTCGGTGCCTTTAAGGGCGCGGTGCAGCTGTTCCAATGCGACAGCGCGTGTGGGGCCGTGCACGATCACCTTCGCGATCATCGGATCGTACCAGGGGCTGATTGTGTCACCCGCGCGCACGCCGCTATCGGCGCGGCATGCTGCCGGGAAGCGCAGATGGGTCAGTGTACCGGTCGCCGGCAGAAAGCCCTTTGGCACGTCCTCAGCGTACAGCCGTGCCTCGAATGCGTGGCCCAGGATCGACAGGTCACTCTGTTTCTTAGGCAAGCTCTCGCCCGCTGCAACACGCAACTGCCATTCGACGAGGTCGACGCCGGTGATCGCCTCGGTCACCGGGTGTTCAACCTGCAAACGCGTGTTCATCTCCATGAACCAGAACCGGTCCGGACGCAGCCCGTCCGAGGCATCCACGATGAATTCAACCGTCCCCGCGCCTTTGTAACCGATGGCCTCGGCGGCACGCACGCCCGCCTGGCCCATCGCGTCGCGCATCTCAACGGTCATGCCCGGGGCCGGCGCTTCTTCAATCACTTTCTGGTGCCGCCGTTGCAGCGAGCAGTCGCGTTCAAACAGATGCACCGCATGGGTACCGTCGCCAAACACCTGAACCTCGATATGGCGGGGCTTGGAGACGAATTTCTCGACCAGAACAGCATCATTGCCAAAGGCGGTGCGGGCCTCACCCCGGGCGCTGTCCAATGCCTCGGTAAAATCTGCGGGCCGCTCGACCAGCCGCATACCTTTGCCACCGCCACCCGCGACGGCCTTGATCAGGACCGGATAGCCAATCGTGTCGGCCGCACCCGCCAGATGCTCGGGGTCCTGATTGTCGCCGTGATACCCCGGAACAACCGGCACGCCCGCCTGCTCCATCAATACCTTGGCCGCGTCTTTGAGACCCATCTTGCGGATCGCATCCGCCGAAGGGCCAATGAAGGTCAGGCCAGCCGCCGCGACCGCATCCACGAAATCGGGGTTTTCCGAGAGAAATCCATAACCCGGATGGATCGCCTGCGCCCCGGTATCGAGCGCGGCTTGAATGATCACGTCGCCCTTGAGATAGCTCTCAGCCGGCGCCGCACCACCAATATGAACAGCCTCGTCCGCCATCTGCACATGCCTGGCCGACGCATCGGCATCAGAATACACAGACACGCAAGTTACGCCCATTTTCTGAGCGGTTTCCATCACCCGGCAAGCAATCTCGCCCCGGTTGGCAATCAGGATTTTATTGAACATAGTTTAGCCCTTATCCACCAGGTCTTCGATCAGGCGGAACCGTTCGCAAAGCAATTCCATCTCGGGATCAAACCCGCCGTTACGCTCAAAGTAACGCCGGTGATCCTCGCGCCACCCGTCTAACGTTTCGTTTTCACCTTCGGCCAAGGCGAAGTCTTCGGTCATGTCGCAATAGCGGCAGATCGAAACCTCGATCGTCTCAATCACCAACGCTGGGCGATCATCCCATTCAAGAGCAATGTCGCGCCGCCCAACAACCGGGGTATCAAGGCTGCCTTCGGGATAATCGCGCAGAGCGCCGCAGGTTGCCGTTTTTTGCCCTGCCCGAACCAGCGCTAAAAGCTCGGCACTCAGGATTGCACTGTCGCCGAATTTGAACGTCTGTGCATCGGGGTAACGCGCTTTTATTATTTCCAGGTCGGTGCTCATCTTACATCCTGAACACGCCAAAGCGTGTCTCCTCAATCGGCGCATTCAGTGCCGCGTTCAACGACAAGGCCAGCACGTCCCGGCTTTTGCGCGGGTCGATAATTCCGTCGTCCCACAGTCGAGCCGAGGCATAGAGCGGGTGGGATTGTTCTTCGAACATCTCCAGCGTGGGGCGCTTGAATTCGGCCTCTTCTTCCGCCGACCAAGTTCCGCCCTGACGTTCAATCCCGTCGCGTTTTACAGTGGCCAGAACACCTGCCGCCTGCTCTCCACCCATCACGGAAATGCGCGAGTTTGGCCATGTCCACAGGAACCGCGGTTGGTAGGCGCGGCCTGACATGCCGTAATTCCCTGCTCCGAACGAGCCACCCACGAGCATCGTAATTTTGGGCACATTGGTCGTCGCGACCGCAGTCACCATCTTGGCCCCGTGCCGCGCAATACC
This sequence comes from Ruegeria sp. YTSC003, assembly GCF_059609785.1. Lineage (NCBI taxonomy): Bacteria > Pseudomonadati > Pseudomonadota > Alphaproteobacteria > Rhodobacterales > Roseobacteraceae > Ruegeria > Ruegeria sp. YTSC003. Next base: position 141,305 of record NZ_JBXWMK010000001.1, read on the forward strand.
TTCGTTTTCGTATTTGCGACCCACCATGAATCCGGTGATGTTCTGTAGGAATACCAACGGGATTTTGCGCTGCGAACACAGCTCGACAAAATGCGCGCCCTTCTGTGCGGCCTCGGAAAACAGCACGCCGTTATTGGCGATGATCCCGACCGGGCAGCCTTTGACATGAGCGAAACCGGTCACCAGCGTTTCACCAAAGCGCGGCTTGAATTCGTCAAAGCGCGAGCCATCGACCAACCGCGCGATCACCTCGCGAATGTCATAGGGCGTGCGCAGATCGGCGGGGACGACGCCCAGAATTTCTTCGGGGTCATAGGCCGGATCCTCGGGGTTGGCCCAATCCACCGTCTGTGGCTTGCGCCGGTTCAGCGATCCGACAGCCCGCCGCGCCAAAGCCAGCGCGTGGGCGTCATCCTCGGCCAGATAATCAGCCACCCCGGACAGGCGCGTATGGACATCTCCGCCCCCCAGATCTTCGGCGCTGACCACCTCACCCGTCGCGGCCTTAACCAAAGGTGGTCCGGCCAAAAAGATGGTGCCCTGTTCCCGGACAATTATCGTTACATCCGACATCGCGGGCACATAAGCTCCACCTGCCGTACACGACCCCATCACCACAGCGATTTGCGGGATGCCCTTCGCGCTCATCCGCGCCTGATTATAGAAGATGCGGCCAAAGTGATCGCGATCGGGGAACACCTCATCCTGATTGGGCAGGTTCGCGCCGCCACTGTCGACCAGATAAATGCACGGCAGTTGGTTTTCTTCAGCAATCTCTTGCGCGCGCAGGTGCTTTTTGACTGACATCGGATAATAGGTGCCGCCCTTCACGGTGGCATCGTTGCACACCACCATGACCTCTTGCCCCTGCACCCGGCCAATCCCTGCAATGACCCCGGCACAGGGCGCAGCGTCGCCATACATCCCGTGCGCCGCCGTCGCGCCGATCTCAAGGAACGGCGACCCCGGGTCCAGCAAGTTCGCCACCCTACGCCGCGGCAGCATCTTGCCCCGCGATTCATGCCGTGCGCGGGATTTCTCGCCTCCGCCCATGCGTGCGACGTCGGCGGCGTCGGCGATTTGCGCCAACGCGTCGAGATGAGCCGCGCGGTTTTGTTGAAAACCTTGAGACGAAGGCAGAGCAGCAGATTGCAGCTTCATTCAGAGTACTCTCTTATCAAGTCGCGAAATGGATTCTCACCCGAGCCAAGTTCCTGCAAAAGCTCGCCATAGCCTCGGGATACGTTTTGAGGGCAGACAGCGTTCAGCTTTTCGATCTCTGGATCCTCAGAAATCGTGTCAACGCCCATCAGCGGGTAAATCAGGTAATAGTCGAACGGCAGCATCTCAGCAGCACGTTCAATAGAGGCTTGCGCACTTGCCTGGTCACCGCGACACAAATAGGCAAGCGCAAGAGTATGGAACGCACTTTCCAGCCCCTCAAAGTCGCTCTCGACTTCGTACTGATGCACCGCGAGGTTAAGCCGCCCGATGACCTGGGCATCAAAGAATGCATCGTCTCCGCGGGCCTCCGGCAGGAACATCGAGACGTATGCGAGGTATTCATCATGCCAACCGTCGGTCTGCATTTCGGTACTGAATACATCTTTAAGCAACCGGATTTCCGGTTCGTATTTCAAGGTGTTATCTGACTGCGCAACCGCGTCCAAATAGTTGTCATAAAATGCAATTTTGCGTTTGTTGCCGCCTTCAAGACCGGAAATTCTATCGCTGATCAGCTTGAGTTCTGAGATGGCCTCGTCCGGATAGCCATAATAAACCAGAAGGTCAGCCAGTTGCAGTTGCTCAAGTATGACAACCTTGTTTTCGACCGCGTTATCGATCGTGTCCTGCATCCAGTTTTCGAAATACGCCTTGCCTGCCCATACAGCGCCAATGACCGCAATTGCGGTGGCGCTAAATTCAATTCCCGTTCTGACGCTGGATTTATCCGGCATGACATTCCTCCTCAGACGCGCGACGTTTCAATTCCTTTCGGATTACTTTTCCGGTCACGGTCAAAGGCAACTCTTGCACAAAAGCCACTTCACGAGGGTAAGAATAATGCGCAAGGCGAGATTTAACCCAGTCTTGCAACTCTCGTTCCTCAGCCTCAGCATTCGGTTTCAACACCACATATGCCTTGACGATCTCGGTCCGCAGCTTGTCAGGTTTTCCGACCACACCGACCGTCGCCACCGCCGGGTGGGTCAGCAGGCAATCCTCGATCTCTGCCGGGCCGATACGATAACCGGACGAGGTGATGACATCATCGTCGCGCCCTACGAAACGCAGGTACTCACCCTCCCAAACGCCACGGTCGCCGGTGATCAGCCAGTCGCCACGAAACTTCTCAGCCGTTGCCTCGGGTCGGTTCCAATATTCCAAAAGCATTGAGGCCGAGCCTCGCCGGATGGCCACGTCACCCTCATCAGCGGTCCGGTTACCGTCCTCGTCGATCACCGCAATTTCGTGGCCCGGGACCGGTTTGCCTATGCAGCCGGGCCGCACCGGGAAGTCATCTGAGCAGGAAGAGACAACCATGTTGCATTCGGTCTGCCCGTAGAATTCGTTGATCGTCAGACCAAACGCCTGTTGCCCCCAGGCTAACATCTCGGCCCCCAGCGGCTCCCCTCCCGACGCTACAGAGCGTAGCCCGGAAATCGCCTGATCTGAGGCCTTGAGCATCCGAAGGGCCGTTGGGGGAAAGAACACGTTCCGCACACTGCCGCGCGCGATCACATTGGTGCAGGCTTCGGGGGTGAACTTGTCCAGCCGGGCCGCCACAACCGGAACGCCCAGCGCAAGACCAGGCATCAGCACATCGAACAACCCACCGATCCAGGCCCAATCGGCCGGTGTCCAGAGGCAGTCGCCCTCTTGCAGGTTGTTATGGCTAATCGAAACCCCCGGCAGGTGGCCGGTCAGCACCCGGTGGCCATGCAACGCGCCTTTCGGGCTGCCCGTGGTCCCGGACGTGTAGATCAACACCGCCGGATCCTCTGGCCCGGTGTCGGCAAAAGGCACAACGCCCCCGTCTTCACCAATCTGGTCCGCCATGAGCGGTTCTGCCAAGTTGCCTACCAGCGTCGCGCCGTCCGGGTCGGTCAGCACAACCTGCGCCCCGGCATCACCCACTCGGGATCGCAAAGCATCCTGCTTGAACAGTTTGAACAAGGGAACCGAGATGGCGCCGATCTTCCAGATCGCCAGATGCGCCGCCGCACACCACGGTGACTGGCTGAGCAGCACGCCCACGCGATCCCCCGGCTGCACTTTCTTCGACAGTGCGCGCGCGATGCCGTCTGTCATTTCAGCAAGCTGCCCGTAGGTGACGCGCCGCTCTTCGATTCCGGTCAAGTCGATCACTGCAACCTGATCCGGTGCGTGATCAAGACACTGGCGCGCCATGTTCAAACGAGATGGCACGTCCCAGCCCCCCGCTGAACGCAAACCCGGTATGCGATTAGCTTCTGGCACGCTGCAATTCCCTTATTTTCAAGGGCCTTACCGGAGAAGCCTCCGATGACCCCGTCACACAAACTTGATGCAGATCAGAGTGCGCGGACCGCGCGGCTGTCAATTCGATCTCATCAACTGAACCAAAGGCAAGACCATGACCAACAAACTCGCCGCTTTGACACTTTCCACCGCGCTGGTGGCGCTTGCCGCCCCCGCCTTTGCCCAATCGCAGGGGGATTGGACCGTCGGTGTCGGTGTCGGTTACCTCAACCCCAAATCCGACAATGGCACGTTGGCCGGACAAAAGGCCGAGATCGACTCGGACACCCGCCCGATCTTCACCGCCGAGTATTTCATCCGTGACAATCTGGGCATCGAACTGCTGGCCGCGACACCGTTCAAGCACACTGTGACCTTGGGCGGAAGCGCCGAGGCCGGAACCGTCAAGCACCTGCCGCCCACCTTGTCGCTGAACTATCACTTCCCGACCAACAGCGCATGGAAGCCCTATGTCGGCGCCGGTCTGAACTACACCATCTTCTTCGACGAGAAATCCGCACTGGGCGATCTGAAGGTTGATGACTCTTTCGGTGTCTCGCTGCAGGCCGGTCTGGACTACATGGTCTCGGACAATGGTGCTGTCCGTCTGAACGTACGTTGGTTTGATATCGATACTGACGTCAAACTGAACGGAACCAAGATCGGCAAAGCCGATATCGATCCCTTCCTTGTCGGTGTATCCTACGTTCATAAGTTCTGATCCTTACAAGGAAAGCGCTTCGCAGTTCCCTCGTCTGCGAAGCGTTTTCTTCTCTCAGCGCATCTCGTTCATCAGTTCACGCCCGATCAACATCCGGCGGATTTCGCTGGTGCCCGCGCCAATCTCCATCAGCTTTGCGTCGCGGAAGATTCGGCTGACCGCCGAGTCGGACAGAAAGCCCGCCCCGCCCATCGCCTGAACGGCCTGGTGCGCCTGCGACATGCCCTGTTCTGAAGCATAAAGACAGCACGCCGCCGCATCCTGACGGGTTACATCCCCCCGGTCACAAGCCTTGGCAACCTCATAGACATAGGCCCGCGCCGAGTTCATCGCGGTGTACATATCGGCGATCTTGCCCTGCATCAGTTGAAAGCTGCCGATCGGTTTGCCGAACTGCTTACGCTCGGCCAAGTAGGGCATGATCTCATCCAGACAGGCCGCCATGATGCCGGTCCCGATCCCGGCCAGAACCACACGTTCGTAGTCCAGCCCGGACATCAAAACCGCAACGCCTTTGCCCTCTTCGCCCAAAACGTTTTCGAACGGCACCTCGACATCTTCAAAGATCAGCTCGGCCGTGTTCGACCCGCGCATCCCCAGCTTGTCGAAATGAGGCGAGGTCGAGAAGCCCTTCATCTCTTTTTCAATCAGAAACGCGGTGATGCCCTTCGATCCGGCCTCCGGGTTGGTCTTGGCATATACGACCAGCGTATCCGCGTCCGGCCCGTTGGTGATCCAGTATTTGTTGCCGTTCAACCGGTAGTGATCATTGCGTTTTTCAGCACGCAACTTCATCGACACAACGTCGGATCCGGCGGAAGCCTCGGACATGGCCAACGCACCAACATGTTCGCCCGAGATCAGGCGCGGCAGGTATTTCGCCTTTTGCTCGTCACTACCGTTCAGCTTGATCTGATTGACGCACAGGTTCGAATGCGCGCCGTAAGACAGAGAGACCGAGGCTGACGCACGCGCAACCTCTTCCACCGCAACGGTGTGGGCCAGATAGGACATCCCTGCCCCACCGTATTCCTCGGACACAGTGATGCCGAGCAAACCCAGATCGCCCATCTCTTTCCAAAGCTCGTTTGGAAATGCGTTCGCGGCATCGATGTCAGCCGCCATCGGCTTGACCCGCTCCTGCGCCCAACGGTGCACCATTTCGCGCAGGGCATTCACGTCCTCGCCCAGATCAAATTGCATGGCCGCCGTGAACATAAGCGATCTCCTCTTTCGCATTAATGAACAGTTGTTCAATAAATAGCAGCGAATCTGAATTGGGTCAACGACGGCGTCCCAAAAACAAACCGCCGCCCTGATCGGGGCGGCGGTTTCATACAAATAAAGCGTGCGCGTCGCGCGCACTCGATTGGATTACGACTGAAAGACAGCGCTGACTTCGGACCGAATAATCCGTGCGATCAGCACACAATCCTCAAGCGAAAAGGTCAGCGGAACACGCATGTCGACGATCCCGGCGAGGATTCGATCACTTTTGGGCATAGGCGCGCTGTCGGCATATCGCCAGCTGTCATAGCGCGACGTAAAACCGCTCGGCTCAGCCCCGCCGAACCACTTAAGTTCGACCCCGCGTGCCGCGCATCGCTGGATAACCTCGTTTACCCGCTCTGCCGACCAATCGAGCAGCAGGAACTGGATCGAGGAACCGACAAACGTCTCGGCCTCTGGCCGGTCAACAACGCTCAGACCCGGCGTATCGCGCAGGCCTTTTTCGATTTCAAAATAGCGCTCGTTCCAGCGTTCGATCTGCCGATCCAGATCGCGCAATTGCGGGCGAAGGATTGCGGCCCGCAGATTGTCCATCCGACCCGAGACATTCGGGGTGTGATATTTGATCCGCTCGAACACCTCGGGGTCTGGTGCCGCCAAGTGCCGTTCGTAGAGCATATATGACCCTGATAACATCGTCGCCTTCGCCGCCAGCTCCTCGTCATCGGTGACCAGCAATCCGCCCTCGCCCGAGTTGACGTGTTTGTAAGTCTGGCAGGAATAGCAGCCAATCGCGCCTTGCCGGCCCGAAACCTGCCCACGCCATGCAGCGCCCATTGTGTGGGCGCAATCCTCGATCACCGTGACACCTGCGGCATCGCACATCTGCATCAGCCGATCCATGTCACACAGATGGCCACGCATATGGCTCAGCATCAAAACGCGGGCCTGATCCAGTTTGGTTTCGAGATCGTCCAGATCAATCGTAAGGTCTTCGGTCACGCCCACAAAAACCGGGCGCGCACTGACCGAAGCAATAGATCCGGGCACAGGTGCCAGAGTGAACGTGTTCGTCAGCACCGGGTCCCCCGGTTTGACCCCCACGGCCCGCAGCGCCGTTGCCATCGCATAGCCGCCCGAGGACACGGCCAGACAGTATTTGGCACCTGTCTGGCCGGCAAATTCCTGTTCCAGCAAGGCGGTTTCGCCCAATTCGCCAGGTACGACGTTATAACGATGCAGACGCCCGTGGCGCAGTACGGCCAGAGCGGCCTCAACCGCCTCTTCTGGGATGGGTTCCTGCTGGGTGAAACTGCCAGTGAATATCTCGGTCATAAGAGTGTTCTGGTCCTGCAAAACGTTCGGGTCAAGGGATTACGCGGCCAAGCCAATCAACTCTGCAACCAATTCTGGCAAATCATGGAAATGGTGCAGCAGAGCTTCGGGTTCCAGCGCGGCCATATCATCGCCGGACGGGCCGAAGGTAACCAATACCGACGGCACACCCGCGGCACGGGCCGTGTTTCGGTCAGTGTCGGAATCGCCTATCAGAACACATAAATCAGGATGACCACCCGCCCGGCGTGCAGCTTCGCGCAACGGCTCCGGATCAGGCTTGCGCACCGACAGCGTGTCTGCACCAACTAAAGAGGCAAACAGGTCACGCACTCCCATCTGCGTGAGCAACTGATGGGCCAAGGCTTCAGGCTTATTGGTACAGATGCCAACCCCGTAACCTGCGGACTTCAACTTTTCCACTGCGTCCAGCGCGCCAGGGTAGAAATGGGTATGCGTGTCGATATCGTCGGAATACGCTTCAAGCAGCATCGGGTAGTAGTCTTGAACCGTTGCATCGTCATAAGCGCCCACCCGTTTCAACCCATGGGTCAGCATCATTCGGCCACCGCGCAGCGCAACGCCCGCATCTTCGCCGTGAACCAACACATCCCCATGCCCCATATGCCGAAAACAGTGGTTGGCGGCGGCCAGCAAATCGCCCGATGTATCGGCCAAGGTCCCGTCCAGATCGAAGATAACCGTACGCATTTTGCCCCCTAATTCGGCGAGACTTCGCCATAAGTGTTGCAAACGGCAATCTTGTTTGATGCCCGAACCGCTTGCGACTTTGAACTCAGCGGATAAAACGGGCCGCAACAAAACACAAAGAGAAATCGTTTTTATGACCATCGCCCTTGTTATCCTTGCCGCCGGAAAAGGCACCAGGATGAATTCGGATACCCCGAAAGTTTTGCACCCGATTGCCCAAACGCCGATGTTGGTGCACGCGATGCGCGCCGGTGCGGTGCTGTCACCCGAACGAACCGTTATTGTCACTGGTCACGGCTCTGAGGAGGTTGCTAGGACCGCCACTTCCGAGGATGAAGCCGCGCAGATTGTCGTTCAGAAAGAACAGCTTGGAACAGCGCATGCAGTTGCGCAGGCGCGGGATGCACTGGCCGATTTCGATGGCGATGTGATCATCCTTTACGGCGACACGCCCTTTATCGACCCCAGAACACTGGAGCGTATGATTGAGGCGCGCGCATCCTTTGATCTGGTCATGCTGGGCTTTGATATTGCCGAAGTTCAGCCCCGCTATGGCCGATTAATCATGGATGGCGAAAAACTGGTCGAAATCGTCGAGTACAAAGACGCAACCGAAGAACAGCGCACCATACGCTTTACCAACAGTGGATTACTGGCCTGCAACGCAAAAGTACTGTTCGAATTGATTGACGCGGTCGGCAACGATAACGCCTCGGGTGAATACTACCTGACCGAAATCGTGGCACTGGCAAATGCGCGCGGTCTGTCGGCAACTGCCATCAAATGCGATGAGGCTGAAACGCTGGGCGTGGACTCTCGTGCTGATCTGGCTGCGGCCGATGCCGAGTTTCAGACCCGTGCGCGCAATGAGTTGTTGGCTTTGGGCGTGACGCTGATGGCCCCCGAAACGGTTTATCTGTCCGCTGACACGATCGTAGGTCGAGACACGGTGATCGAACCCAACGTCGTCTTCGGCCCCGGCGTTACCGTCGAAAGCGGCGCGACGATCCGTGCATTCTCACATCTGGAAGGCTGCCATGTTAGCCGCGGCGCCATCGTCGGCCCCTACGCGCGCCTGCGCCCAGGTACAGAACTGGCCGAAAACACCCGTATCGGCAATTTCGTTGAGACAAAGAATGCCCAGATCGCTGAAGGCGCTAAGGTCAACCACCTCAGCTATGTCGGCGACGCCTCTGTTGGAGCGTCGACCAATATCGGCGCGGGGACGATCACCTGTAACTATGACGGCGTGATGAAGCACCAGACGACCATCGGAGAGAACGTCTTTATCGGCTCCAACACTATGCTAGTTGCCCCCGTTTCTGTCGGTGACGGCGCGATGACCGCAACAGGTACAGTCGTCACGCGGGATGTAGAACCCGACGCGCTGGCCGTGGCACGTGCCAAGCAGGACAACAAGCCCGGCTATGCGCGCAAATTGATTGAGATGTTGAAGGCGAAGAAGGCTCGCCGCAACAAGGGAGCCTGAGTTATGTGTGGAATTGTAGGTGTACTGGGTGAGCATGAGGCCGCGCCAACTTTGGTCGAGGCGCTAAAACGTCTTGAATATCGTGGCTATGACAGCGCCGGAATTGCCACGGTCAATGGTGGTACGCTTGGACGTCGTCGGGCGGTCGGCAAGCTGGTCAACCTAAGCGATCTGCTGGTGCACGACCCGCTGCCCGGTAAATCCGGTATTGGTCATACCCGTTGGGCTACCCATGGCGTACCGTCGGTGACCAACGCGCACCCGCATCAGGCCGGCCCTGTGGCGGTTGTTCATAATGGTATCGTCGAAAACTATCGTGAGTTGCGGGCAGAACTGGCCGAACATGGCATCGGTTTCGCGACCGAGACGGACACCGAAACCGTCGCCCTGATGACGGAGTATTACCTGAAGATAGGCCTGTCGCCGGTTGAGGCCGCCTTCAAGACCATCGATCAGCTCGTTGGTGCGTTTGCGCTGGCCTTTCTGTTCGACGGTCAGGACGATCTGATCGTCGCCGCGCGCAAGGGATCACCTTTGGCTATCGGTCACGGAGATGGTGAGATGTACGTGGGCTCAGACGCCATTGCGCTGGCCCCGCTTACGGATCGCATCACCTATCTTGAGGATGGCGACCGGGCTGTTCTGACCCGAACCTCTCTGGAAATCCGCAACGAAGCCGGTGAATTGGCTAATCGCGAGACTCGCCAGATCAAACTGGACCACACACAGACCGAAAAGAACGGCCATAAACACTTCATGGCCAAGGAAATTGCCGAACAACCCATCGTGATTGCCGACGCGATCCGGTCATACCTGCCAAGTGGTGGTGATCAGGTAGTTCTGCCTGGCGCCGATCTGGATTTCACCAAACTGGATCGTTTGACCATGGTGGCCTGCGGTACCGCATTTTACGCCTGCCTGACGGCGAAGTACTGGTTCGAGCAATTGGCCCAAATGCCCGTCGAGGTCGATATCGCCAGCGAGTTCCGCTATCGCGAACCTCCGATCACGGGGCGCACGATGGCGCTGTTCGTCAGTCAGTCGGGTGAAACTGCCGACACTCTGGCGGCACTGCGCTATTGCGAAGGCAAGGCGGACAAAATCGTCTCGGTCGTCAACGTCCCCGAAAGTTCGATCGCCCGCGAAAGCGATATCGCCCTGCCCATCCATGCAGGCGTTGAGATCGGCGTGGCTTCGACCAAGGCGTTCACGTGTCAACTGAGCGTTCTGCTGATGATGGCGCTCAAGGCGGCTGCGGATCGTGGTACGCTGACCGACGACGAGCTGGCCGACCACTATGCTGCGCTACGCGGCCTGCCAACGGTGATGAATGCAGCGCTGGATCAGAATCCGGCCATCAAGACGTCCGCACAACGCCTGTCCGAAGCCCGCGACGTTCTGTTCCTGGGTCGCGGCCTGATGTATCCGCTGGCGATGGAGGGGGCGCTGAAGCTCAAGGAAATCAGCTATATCCACGCCGAAGGTTATGCTTCGGGTGAGCTGAAGCACGGACCGATCGCCCTGATCGACAAGAATATGCCTGTGGTGGTCATGGCCCCGCGCGACGCCGTGTTCGACAAAACGGTGTCGAACATGCAAGAGGTGATGGCGCGCAAGGGCAAGGTCATTCTGGTCTCGGACGATGACGGGATTGCCGAGGCTGAAGATGGCGTCTGGAGCATCATCCGGATGCCGCATGTCCACCCCAGCCTGGCGCCGATCCTCTACTCGGTCCCGGCGCAACTGCTGGCCTATCACACGGCGGTGGCCAAAGGCACGGATGTAGACCAGCCGCGCAACCTGGCAAAATCGGTTACAGTGGAGTGAGACATGGCCAAGCAATTTCCGGAACTGGACGACGGGCAGCGTAAATTCATCGAAGAACAGCACATGTTCTTCGTCGGCACTGCGGCACCCAACGGACGGGTCAACATCTCGCCCAAGGGCATGGATTCGCTGCGCGTTCTTGGCCCGAACCGGATTGCCTGGATGAACCTGACCGGCAGCGGCAACGAAACCGCCGGTCATCTGCTTGAAGCGAACCGCATGACGCTGATGTGGTGTTCGTTCACAACCCGCCCCATGATCCTGAGAACGTATGGCACCGCGCGCACGCTGCATGTGGGGGATGAGGGCTGGGATGAATTGGCTGGCCTGTTCCCCGATCACCGTAGTGCGCGTCAGATCTATGATCTGGATATCGATGTGGTCCAGACTTCGTGCGGCTATGCCGTGCCGTTCATGGAATATCAGTCCGAACGCGACACGATGCAGAAATGGGTCGATGGCAAGTCCGACGAGCAGATCCAATCCTACTGGGTTGAAAAGAACCATCAAACCATTGATGGCAAACCCACGCGCACCCGACCCTGAGTTTATTGATGATTGAAGCCTATCTGGACCAGATCAAAGCCCATTCCGATCCCGAGCGCGCCGAACAAATGGCGGCCTACCACAAGGCCGACCGCCCCCATCTGGGCGTGGCAAACCCGATCCTGAATGATCTGACCAAAACCTGGCGACAGGAGTTGGATTTGGCAGCGCGCGTCGAACTCGCAGATGCGCTGTGGCAAACCAATATTCACGAAGGACGTCTTGCCGCCGCAAAACTGCTGACACAGGCGCGCATCCGACCGGATGATACCGTTTGGGACCTGCTGCAAAGCTGGTTGCCGGATTTTGATGCCTGGGCCGTGGCGGATCACGCCTGCATGGCGATGCAAAAGCGCCTGTCAGCCGACCCTTCGCGGCTGGATCAGGTGGAAAGCTGGACAAAATCGGACCACATGTGGACCAGGCGCGCGGCGCTGGTGGCGACCCTGCCCTGGACCAAACAGAACCACCCCAAACCGGAAGACCTGCAACGCCGAGACCGCATTCTGGGCTGGGCTGCAGGCTATGTGCCCGACCGCGACTGGTTCATCCAAAAAGCCGTCGCTTGGTGGCTGCGCGAATTGTCCAAGCACGACCCGGACCGGGTCATCGCCTTTTTGAAAACACGCGGCGACGCGATGAAGCCATTTGCGCGAAAAGAGGCCGGCAAGTATTTGAAAGGTCAGTTGGAATAAACTTCCAGCTCAACCAGTTCATCAAATGGCAGCAGCAGGGCCCGCATCGCATCCAGCGAAAGGCGGCTGCCGCCCCCGGTTGGCCCGGATGCCGGAATCAGCGTGATATAGGCCTGCGCGCCCGTCCGCGGTACAACCACGCGCCCGGTGAATTCAGTCTCCACTAAAGACGTTTCCAGCCAACGGCCGGGTGTTGTGGGGTCTCCCAGACCGGCAATCGTGGTTTTTGGACCAACCCAACCAGTGGCGGCTACCGCGACAGGCTGCGGCTCGACCACCTCTTCTACAACGGCGGGTTCTGCCTCTTCAGGGGGCTTGTCACCACCAAAGACACGATCGGTGGTCGACCGCACGGTGTCACATCCCGCTACCAGAACACAAAAAGCCAAAAGCGCATATCTCATGACGCAAACCTAACCCCCTGCGTGCATCTGTTCCAGCGCAAAGCGCAGTTCGCCCTTGTCGGAGGGCGGTTGCAGCTTTACCTATGTCGCATGACAGCTCCGCTTATCGACCCGTTCGCACGTGCCATCACCTATCTCCGCGTTTCCGTTACGGATCGCTGCGATTTCCGCTGTGTCTATTGCATGTCCGAGGACATGACCTTTCTGCCAAAGAAAGACCTGCTGACACTGGAAGAACTTGACCGCATGTGCTCGACCTTTGTGAACATGGGCGTGGAAAAGCTGCGCATTACTGGCGGCGAGCCACTGGTGCGCCGCAATATCATGACGTTTTTCAATTCGATGACCCGTCATCTAGACAGCGGCGCCCTGAAAGAGCTGACGCTGACCACCAATGGCTCGCAACTGCACAGATTTGCCGATGATCTCTACGCTGCCGGTGTTCGTCGCGTGAACGTATCGCTGGATACGCTGGACGAAGACAAATTTGCCAAGGTCACCCGTTGGGGACGCCTCAAGCAGGTGCTGAACGGGATCGACGCCGCGCAGAAAGCGGGTCTGCGGGTAAAGATCAATGCGGTCGCCTTGAAAGGGTTCAATGAACCCGAATTGCCAAAGATCACCGAATGGTGTGCCGAGCGTGACATGGATCTGACCTGGATTGAGGTCATGCCCATGGGTGATATAGGAAACGAAGACCGCCTGGACCAATACTGGTCTCTCGAAGATGTGCGCAAGGAATATGAAAACCACTATTCCGTGACGGATCTGGCCGAACGTACCGGTGGACCTGCGCGTTATGTACGGCTTGAGGATACGGGCCAGAAAATCGGCTTTATCACACCGCTGTCGCATAACTTCTGCGAAAGCTGCAACCGCGTGCGCCTGACCTGCACCGGTGAGCTGTACATGTGCCTTGGGCAAGAGGATATGGCCGACCTGCGCGCGCCGCTGCGCGATCATCCCGACAGTGATAAATCATTGGAAGAGGCAATCAGGTCCGCGATCACCCTCAAGCCCAAAGGGCATGATTTCGACTATTCCCGTCAGGCGGTCGACGGCCAGATGAGCCGCCACATGAGCCACACGGGCGGCTAAAGTGCCAAACAACCCCGACCAGCCAACGCTGCTGTACAAGCTGTATTGCGGCCTGACTTCCGTTGCCGCCCCGCTGGCATGGCGCACGGTTCGCAACAAGCTGCGGGCGGCGGGCGTTCCGGAAACGCGCCAGCAGGAACGCCTTGGCCACGCCACGCAAACCCGCCCGGATGGGCAGCTGATCTGGTTCCACGCCGCCAGCGTTGGCGAAACTCTGTCGGTCATCAGTCTCATCAAGCGTCTGGGCGAACGCCTGCCCAAGGCTGAGTTTCTGATTACCTCCGGAACCCCAACTTCGGCCGCGCTGATCGAAAAACGAATGCCACCGCGCGCACGCCACCAATACCCACCACTGGACACAGCCGGACCGGTGAAGCGGTTTTTGGATCACTGGCACCCGGACGCCGGTGTCTTCGTCGAAAGTGAAATCTGGCCGCGCCTAATTGTCGAAGCATCCCGGCGCGAGGTTCCGCTGGCGCTGCTCAACGCGCGCCTTTCGGATCGCTCGGTCGATGGGTGGAAGAAGCGACCCCAAACCGCGCGATTTATTCTGGACCATTTTACACTGTTCCTAACCCAGAATGACAAGACGGCAGCAAATCTAGTCGACATGGGCGCACGCTCCGATCGGGTACAGCCCGGCACCAACCTCAAGGCGATGTCGGACCCGCTGCCGGTCGATCAGACAACGCTGGGCGATATCCGCGCTCAGATCGCCGACCGCCCGGTCTGGATCGCCAGTTCGACCCATGCAGGTGAGGAGGAAACGGTTCTGGACGCGCATGCCAAGCTGTTGCAGCGCTGGCCCGATCTGCTGCTCCTGCTGATCCCCCGGCATCCCGAACGACGGTCAGAGGTTGCAAGTCTGCTGGAGTCCGCCGGACAGTCCGCTGCTTTCCGAACCAAGGGCAACAAGATCGCGCCTCAGACTCAAGTTTACGTCGCTGACACACTGGGCGAAACCGGCACATGGTACGCATTGTGCCCTATTGTGTTCCTGGGCGGCTCGCTCAAGGAAATCGGCGGTCACAACCCGTTTGAGCCCGCACAGGCCGGTGCCGCTGTGATCACTGGTCCGGGGTACTTCAATTTTTCTGAAACCTTCGCGCCACTAATCGAAAGCGGTGGCGCGGCCGAGGTCAACTCCGCCCCGCAACTCGCGGATGCCGTTGCAAATTTGTTGTCAGACGACACCGCGCTGGACAAAGCGCAGGCTGGTGCGAAATCCTGCGTAAATCTCCAGAAATCCGCGTTGGACGATGTGATCAACACCTTGTGCGAGACACTCAACCTCGCCTGACGCAGTAAGGGTCCACCTTCAAGCCAAAAATAACCCGGTGAGCGCGAGGGGCTGGTCCCTCGCGCTCACCACCTCTTTATCAGGCCGCGGGCATCCGTTGTTCCACGATCCCGGCCCACCAACTGCATCCAGCCGGAATAGCTTCGTCGTTAAAATTGTATTCAGGATGATGCACAGCAGCTGTGTCGCCGTTGCCAACCAGGATGTACGCTCCGGGCCGTTCTTCCAGCATAAAGGCAAAATCCTCACCGCCCATGATCAAGGGCGCTTCGTCACAGTTTCCAGACACCGAGCGCGCGACATCCGCGGCAAAATCGGTCTGCTCGTCGCTGTTCACCATCACCGGATAGCCTCGATAATAGGTCACCTCGGCCTGACCACCAAAAGTGGTGGCGATACCTGCGCAGATTTCCTGAACGCGCTTTTCAGCCAAGTCGCGCATTTCCTTGCTCATCGTGCGCACGGTCCCTTTGATCTTCACCGATTGGGGGATCACATTGAACGCGTTTGACGATGTCTCAAACGACGTGACCGAGACCACAAGACGATCAATCGGGTCAGCATTGCGCGATGCAATGGTCTGCAGCGCCAAGACAGCCTGAGCCGCCATCACAGTGGTGTCGACCGTTTCATGAGGCTTGGCGGCGTGCCCGCCTTTGCCTTCGAAAGTGATGTCGAACTGATCTGTAGCCGCAAAAAAGGCCCCAGGCCGAATGGCGAAACTGCCCACCGGGCGGCCGGGCCAATTGTGCATGCCGTAGACCTCTTGAATGCCCCAGCGGTCCATCATGCCGTCTTCGCACATCTCGCGCCCGCCACCGCCGCCTTCTTCAGCGGGCTGGAAGATCACAACCACGGTGCCGTCAAAATTGCGCGTCTCGGACAGGTATTTCGCGGCCCCCAACAGCATGGCCGTATGCCCGTCATGCCCACAGGCATGCATCGCGCCATCGGTTTTTGAGGCATAGTCCAGCCCGGTCGCCTCGTGGATCGGCAGCGCATCCATATCCGCCCGTAGCCCGATCACCTTGCCGCTTGTGTCCGTCTTGCCCTTGATCACGCCGACAACTCCGGTTCGGCCGATACCTGTCACCACTTCATCACAGCCAAAGTCCCGCAACCTGTCGGTGACCAGGGCACTGGTGCGGTGGGTTTCAAACAGGATTTCCGGGTTTTCATGAATATCGCGTCGCCACTCGGTGATTTCACCCTGCAACTCGGCGAACCGGTTTTTGATCGGCATGTTGGTCTCCTAACTGTTGGTTTTCCGGCCTGCTGCTCTGCTATGGCTCCGCCATGACTTCAATCTGTTTCGGCGGGTCGCAACGAACCCGCCAACAGGACAATGAATACGGCCAGCGGCAACAGCGCCGTGAATGCTATGCGCAATGTAAGCATCTCTGCGAGAAACCCAATAAGCGGTGGGCCAATCAACAGGCCTCCGTACCCCAGCGTGGCGACGCTGGCGATCGCCTGCCCCGGCGGTACGCTGGGATCACTTGCCGCCCGGCTGAACGCCAACGGCATGATCACCGCGTACCCGATCCCCATCATCGCAAAACCTACCAATGCCAACCCTGCCTCGGCAGCGGACACAACACAGAACACACCCAAAGCGGCGCAAGCCCCGCCAAATCGCGCTGTCACGACCGGTCCAAAGCGCGCAATGACAAACCCGCCTGCCAAGCGGAAAGCAACCATGGCCACGGAGAATACCGCATAACCCAGGGCCGCAATGCTTTCGGCGGCGTCGGTCACATCCCGTAGGAAAATCGCACTCCAATCCGCCACAGCACCTTCCCCCAAAGCTCCGCACAAAGCGGTGAAGCCCACAAGGATCAATACGCCTGAAGGTAATGCAAAAACCTTGCCTCCGGACACAGCCGCGCGGCGCGATTCCCACCGCACCCAAGCCAGTGCCAATGCCAGCCCAACGACGATCCCGCCTGCCAGTAGAAAATGTTGGATCACCGTCAGCCCCACTTGCACCGCAGCAAATCCGCTGAGGGCGCCCAACCCTGCCCCAAGGCTCCACATCGCGTGGAAGGATGACATCACGGGTTTCGTGTACGCCTGCTCAACCTCCGCCGCCCAGGCGTTCATCGCTACATCCATCGAGCCATGGAAAGCCCCGAATACAAATAAAAAAGCCGCAAGCGACCAGAAGCCACCCGCGAGGGCCAGAAGGATCAAGGAAACCGTGTAAAAAACGGCAATGTACCGCGTCAGGACCACCGCTCCGAACCTGTCGGTCAGCCGGCCCGTGATCGGAAAAGAACACACAGCGCCCGCCGCCATGAACAAAAGGCCATATCCCAGCGTCTCATGCGTCAGGTCCAGTTTGTCCCGAACCGCTGGAATTCGCGATGCCCAGATGCCGAACAATGCGCCATTCAATATGAACATGGCGGCCACTGCCCGCCACGCCGACACGATTCCAATCACAGAGAATTCCCCGACCCAGGTGTCAAACGCGTTTGTTGTACAGCGCGCGGGTCCAAAGGCAAATACGGATCTACCCCAACCGCTTTCGAATCCTGCGAACGGCAAACCATACCGCCAGGACAACCGGAATCGTCACCGCTGCGCTTAACATCCCTTTACTGATCCCGACACCTGTCAGGGGGTAGAGCAGATAGCTGACCAGCGATACGGCGTAATAGCTGATCGCGACCACGGAAAGCCCCTCGACCGTGTGCTGCAGACGCAGCGCCAGATCGGCGCGGCGATCCATGCTTTCCAACAGGGCCTGGTTCTGCGCGCTGCGCTCAACATCGACACGGGTTCGCAGCAATTCCCCTGCACGGATGGCCCGATCAGACAGGGCTTGCAGGCGACGTTCCGTGGATTTCACCGTGCGGATCGCCGGGTCGTATCGGCGCATCATGAAGTCCGCAAAATTCTGACCGCCTTCAAAACGCTCTTCGCGCAGGACCTCAATCCGCTGATTTACGATGGCCTCATAGGCACCCGTGGCTCCGAACCGAAACGAACACTGCGCGGCCAGAGTTTCCAGTTCGATCGAGGTCGACAGCAAATCCTGAAGCAATTCGTCGGGCTGGGCAGAATTGTCGGTCATCTGCCCCATCAGTCGAGTCAGCTTTTCATCCAGCTTTCCGATGCGAGGCATCAGTTGTTTGACCCGCGCAAAACCCAGCATGGACATTGCCTTGTAGGTCTCGATCTCACACAACCGCTGGACGATCCGTCCCGTCCTGCGCCGACCGGTGCCATTCGCGACAAACAGCGCAAACCGCATGTGCCCTGCCGGATCGATACGAAAATCACTTGCGCAAACAGCTGCGTCATCCAGCACCCGAGCAACAGCCAGGCTTTCTGGTTCGAACCAATCCAGCAGCTTGGATTTGATCACCTCGTCGCCTTCGCGTTCGACAACACGCACCATGGCCGACGTGACCCTCTGACCGGGGCTGGCCATCAACCAGTCGGGGGGAAAAACCTCAAAATCAGCCGGGTTGAACGCACGCTCGCTGACGTTCTGGGCGATGGCCGTATAGGTCACGAACTCGGTATGTTGTTCCCACTTCAACCAATGGCGGCCGATTTGTCCGGCATAGTGCGTGGCGTCCGGCTGCGGATGCTGTGCACCGTGGCGGTCGAGAAGATCGATCAGGTGGTCCAGATCTTCGCGGCGATCCCGTGCGACGGCGGCGACAGATTTCTTGATCGCAAGAAAGACCACAGTACAGGGCATTGCCGCCACCGGAAACGGACGGGCGTGCAATTCATTGGCCAGCGCATAGCGCAGCGGATGGTCATCTATCGGCGTCATCTTGGGCTCCGTTTCGTCCGAGGCACTATACGACACCTATAAAATTCATCAATTCTCTTTTTATTTCATATACTTACAAGGATACTACGGTATACAAACCCGCTATCTCATTGATTTGGCTGCCACAGCTCGATCGGGTTGCCCTCAGGGTCATGGATGCGCGCGAACTTGCCAACCTCACTGTCCCACTCTGCGTTAGTTTCAACCTTGATCCCTGCGGCTTCAAGCTGTGCAATCATGGTGGCCAGATCATCGACACGAAAATTGATCATCCACTGCTGCTCGGATCTTCCGAAGTACGCGGTGTCCTGCGCAAAGGGGGCGAAGACTGTGTAACCCTCGCGCTGTTTCCATGGCTCTGGGACATAGTGATTTACGCCCAGGTGCTTTTCGTACCACGCGCTCAAGGCCTCGGGATCACGAGCGCGAAAGAACACGCCGCCTATGCCGTTCACTTTTTCCATCGGGCACCTCCTTTTCAATTCAGGATACACCAAAAACAGAAAAGGCGCCCACTGGGGCGCCTTTCCGATAGTTATCCTGACCCGGCTTATTCGATCATAGGCAGTAGTTTGTCGAGGCTTGCCTTTGCATCGCCATAGAACATGCGGGTGTTTTCTTTGAAGAACAGCGGGTTTTCGATGCCCGAGTACCCGGTGCCCTGGCCGCGTTTGGACACGAAGACCTGCTTGGCCTTCCAGCATTCCAGAACCGGCATGCCGGCGATGGGGCTGTTCGGGTCTTCCTGCGCCGCTGGGTTCACGATGTCGTTCGAGCCGATGACGATGGCCACATCCGTTTCGGGGAAGTCGTCGTTGATCTCGTCCATTTCCAGCACGATGTCGTATGGCACCTTTGCCTCGGCCAGCAGCACGTTCATGTGGCCAGGCAGACGACCCGCAACCGGGTGGATCGCAAAGCGCACATTCTTGCCCTGTGCCCGCAGCTTGCGGACCAGTTCGCTGACCGATTGCTGTGCCTGCGCCACCGCCATGCCGTAGCCGGGGATGATGACAACGCTGTCAGCGTCGTTCAAGGCCGCAGCCACACCGTCGGCTTCGATGGCGATCTGCTCGCCCTCAACCGCCATCTGTTCACCCTGTGGGCCGCCAAAGCCGCCCAGGATCACACTGACAAAGTGACGGTTCATCGCCTTGCACATGATGTAGGACAGGATCGCACCCGACGAGCCCACCAGCGCGCCAACCACGATCAGCAGGTCGTTGCCGAGGCTGAAGCCGATTGCCGCAGCTGCCCAGCCCGAGTAGCTGTTCAGCATCGACACAACCACCGGCATGTCGGCGCCGCCGATGCCCATGATCAGGTGATAGCCGATGAACAGCGCTGCCAGCGTCATCAGGAACAGCGGGAAGAAGCCGCCCGATGCAGTGTACCAGATCAGACAGATCAACGAGAGACCCGCCGCTGCCGCGTTCAACGCATGACCGCCTGGCAGCTTGGTTGCCGCAGACGTCACCTTGCCCGCCAGCTTGCCATAAGCCACGACCGAGCCGGTAAAGGTGATCGCACCGATGAAGACGCCCAGGAACAGTTCGACATGCAGGATCGACAATTCCGCCGGGGTTTTCTTGGCGATCAGTTTGGCAAATCCTCCGAGACCCGTGTACAGAACTTCTTTCGATGCATCCGAGACCGCCATCACCTCGGCGACGTTCAGAACTTCAAAATGCGCGTTGTATCCGACGAACACAGCCGCCAGACCGACCAGCGAGTGCATCGCGGCCACCAGCTGCGGCATCTCGGTCATCTGCACGCGCTGTGCGACGTACTGACCGATCAGACCACCGCCCGCGATCAACAGCAGCGACAGCAGCCACAGACCGGAACCGGGGCCGACCAGCGTGGCGAAGACCGCCAGCGCCATACCGACGATGCCATACCAGACCGCGCGCTTGGCGCTTTCCTGGTTCGACAGGCCGCCGAGCGAAAGGATGAACAGAACAGCCGCAACAACGTAGGCGGCAGTAGTGAAGCCAAATTCCATGTGCCCGGCCTCCTTAAGATTTCTGGAACATGGCGAGCATGCGCCGGGTTACGAGGAAGCCGCCGAAGATGTTGATCCCGGCCATGAAGATGGACAGCGCCGCCAGCAGAATGACCAGGATCGACCCCGATCCGATCTGCATCACAGCCCCAACGATGATGATCGACGAGATCGCGTTGGTGATCGCCATCAGCGGTGTGTGCAGGCTGTGCGCGACGCCCCAGATCACCTGGAAGCCCACAAAAATGGCCAGCACAAAGACGATGAAGTGCTGCATGAAGCTGGCCGGAGCGATCAGCCCCACCAGCAGCATCAGCGCGCCACCGACACCCAGCAGGGTGAACTGCTGCTTGGTCTGCGCCTTGAAGGCCGCAATTTCCTGCGCCTTTTTCTCTTCCGGGGTCAGTTCCTTGACTTCCGGTTTCTTCTGAGCCGCGATCGCCTGCACTTTAGGCGGCGGCGGCGGGAAGGTGATGTCGCCTTCAAATGTCACAGTCGCACCGCGGATCACGTCATCTTCCATGTCGTGATTGATCTGACCGTCCTTTTCAGGCGTCAGGTCGGTCATCATGTGACGGATATTGGTCGCGTACAAAGACGAGGACTGCGCCGCCATCCGGCTGGGGAAGTCGGTATAGCCGATGATGGTCACGCCATTGTCGGTCACGATCTTCTCATCCGCCACGGTCAGCTTGCAGTTGCCGCCCTTTTCCGCCGCAAGGTCAACAATGACCGAGCCCGGCTTCATCGCCTCAACCATATCCTTGGTCCAAAGCTCGGGCGCTTCGCGGTTCGGGATCAGCGCGGTGGTGATCACGATGTCTATCTCGGGTGCCAGCTCGCGGAACTTGGCCAGCTGCGCCTCGCGGAATTCCTCGGATTGAACGCTGGCATAACCGCCGGTGGCGGCACCGTCCTGCTGATCCTCACTGAAATCCAGATAGACGAACTCGGCCCCCATCGATTCGACCTGTTCGGCCACTTCGGGGCGCACGTCGAACGCGTAAGTGATCGCGCCCAGAGAGGTCGAGGTGCCGATGGCCGCCAGGCCAGCCACACCGGCCCCAACGATCAGCACCTTCGCAGGCGGAACCTTACCGGCAGCCGTCACCTGACCGGTGAAAAAACGGCCAAAGTTGTTGCCCGCCTCGATCACCGCGCGGTAACCGGCGATATTGGCCATCGACGACAGCGCGTCCATCTTCTGCGCGCGGCTGATCCGCGGCACCATTTCCATGGCGATGACATTGGCACCCTTGGCCTTGGCCGCTTCCATCCCCTCTTCGTTCCCCGCAGGGTTGAAGAAGGAAATCAACGTCTTACCCTTGGTCAGACGCTTCAGCTCAGCCTCGTTCGGTTGACGCACCTTGGCAACAATGTCGGCCTGCTTCCACAGCGACGCAGCCGTCTTGACGACCTCAACCCCCGCTGCCTCATACGACGCATCCGAAAACCCGGCCGCAGCACCAGCACCCTTCTCAATCAGACACTCATAGCCCAATTTCTGAAGCTGCAACGCTGACTCCGGCGTCATCCCAACACGGTTCTCACCGTCATAATTCTCTCTCGGTGTGCCTATCTTCACTGGCAGTCCCCCTAATTTTCACTCTGACCGAGCGGGTGGTCGGTATTGTTTGTTAAGCAAAGGTGTATCCTGCGCAACATTATTTCGCAAGCGCAGCATATTTACGTTGTGTCATTACCACATCACTTCATACCCATCGGCGGGTTTGGCGTTCATATCGGGCAAAGTCGGCGCGAAAAGTTCTGCGTAAACGGTCCTCTTCGGGCATGATGAAACGACGTTCCAAAAGCCACACGAAAATCGGAATCAGAACCAGTGATGCAACCGCATCAAACCTTAGTATCAGGCCGGACAAGATCAGCACATCGCCAACGTATATGGGGTTTCGGCTACGCTTAAATATCCCCGATTGCACCAGCGATGTCGGCGTTTCATGCGGGATAATCGTGGTGCGATGACGGCGAAATTCGGCTGCGGCCAGAACGATCATGATGACACCGCCACCGATCAGCACGCCGCTGAGCAAATCAACAAACCCATTGTCGAGCGACAGCCCCATCGGCATATGCCGCGCCTGCAGCCATGCCAGCACCGCAAAGCCCAGCAACCACACCGGAGGGACGTCGATTTTTCGCATGTCAGGCAGTCTTTCATATCCGGGCGGGACAAAATGTCGCTTTTGTCCGATGACCTACCGCTTTTCGCTGGAAAAAGCAAAATCACAGTTGGTCGCAGCCGTGCAATCGGCTCGCGTCCGGACATGGTTGCAGAGAGGTCCTTCGATGATGGACAGCTGCTTTTGGATCAGATAGCCATTTTGCATCAACAATTGCCCACACAATGATGAGAAAACGATGACCGACTTTGCCGCGACCAAAGCCATGTTCAACCTTCCCCAAGGCGTCGTTTATTTGGACGGCAACTCGCTTGGACCGCTTCCCCGAGCGGCCGGAGTTCGGGTTAATGACATGATGGTTCAGGAATGGGGGCAGATGCTGATCACCGGCTGGAACAAGGCCGGTTGGATGGCGTTGCCGACCAGTTTGGGTGATCGTGTCGGGCGGCTTATTGGCGCTGAACCCGGTAGTGTCGTTACCGGCGACACTCTGTCGATCAAAGTCTATCAGGCCGTCGCCTCGGCGCTGGAACTGTGCCCGGATCGCAAGGTCGTTCTGTCAGACAGCGGTAATTTCCCATCCGATTTATATATGGTGGATGGCCTGCTGCGCTCGCTCGGGCCGGAATATGAATTGCGCGTTGTCGCGCCAGAAGATGTCGCGGCCAATGTGACCGAAGATGTCGCCGTTCTGATGCTGACCGAGGTAGATTATCGCTCGGGCCGGATGCATGACATGAAGGCACTGACGGAACTGGCCCATGCAAACGGCACTATTACGGTTTGGGACCTGGCCCATTCAGCTGGTGGAATTCCCGTCGATCTGGCGGGGTGTAATGCAGATTTCGCGGTTGGCTGTACCTACAAATACCTGAATGGTGGCCCCGGAGCGCCCGCATTCATCTATGTCTCCCCACGTCTGACGGATCAGGTACGCCCCGCATTGTCTGGGTGGTTGGGCCACGAAGCGCCTTTTGCCTTTGATCTGGATTACCGCGCCGGAAATGGCATCGAGAGAATGCGCGTCGGAACCCCTCCTATCCTTCAGATGACTGCCTTGTCGGCTGCGATGGACATTTGGGATATGGCCGACATACGGGACGTCCGAGCCAAGTCAACTGAGCTAACAGAGCTGTTCATCAAACGGGTCGAAGCCACCTGCCCCGACCTGCAACTGGCAAGCCCACGCAATCCCGCCCAGCGCGGCAGTCAGGTGTCTTTCCGATTTGCCGATGGCTATGCCGCTATGCAGGCCCTGATTGCGCGCGGCGTGATCGGGGACTTCCGGGCGCCTGACATCATGCGGTTTGGCTTTACGCCGCTATACATAGATGAACAGGATGTGGAAAACGCGGCCGAAATCCTGACCGATATCATGCAGAACCGGCTGTGGGACGCGCCAGAATACAAGGTGCGCCAGCATGTTACCTGACCTCTAACCCAGCTCCTATCAGTGCGGCAAACTGGGCAACACGCGTTTCGTATTCCTCTGCGCCAATGGCGCTTGCCTTCAGCCCCTTAAGAGTAGCCGTTATCGTTTTGCCCGTCTCGTCGGCATCCGCCAGTAATCTGACGCGCCCGGCTTTATGTTCGCGTGTCAACCACTCGGAATACAGTCGGGCCAATTCAGCCTCGCCTTGCGAAATGATATCTGACGACATGGACTTGGTCGCATCCAGCATTTCAAGCCCGTGGGGCGATGCAAGGATCATTGCCATCCCCTCGGTTTGCGCTTGAACGGCATCCTTCAACACGTCCGAAACCGAACCCGACACAGTCAGCGCCGCAGCGACGGCGGCGATCTTCTCGGCATAGTAATGCTCGGTCAGGCTGGTGACGATCGCTTCTTTGTTCTTGAAATGCAGATAAACGGCCGGCCGGGACATCCTCGCGCCCCGCGCTATGTCATCCATTGAGGTTTTTCGGAATCCATAGGTGGCGAAGGCCTGAAAGGCTGAGTTCAGGATCGCCTGCTGCCGTGAGTCTTCTGCTGCATCTGCCATTCTTAAACTCGTGACATTTTCTGTTTATTTTGTCAATTGACATACTGACATTTTCCACCAATTATGTCAGAAACCAGCCACAGCTACGAGAGGTGCGCCATGGCGACCGACTTGAAGATCAACGGAAACCAACACCAAATCGACCTTCCCGATGACGTACCCCTTCTTTGGGTTCTGCGTGATGAAGTCGGACTGACGGGCACCAAATTCGGCTGCGGCGTTGCTGCCTGCGGGGCGTGCACAGTGCACATTGATGGCGAAGCAGTTCGGTCATGCCAGGTTGCGCTGTCAGATGTCTGGGGGGATGTTACCACGATTGAAGGGATTGGCACGCCGGACGCGATGGCTGCAATTCAACAGGCCTGGGTGGATCATCAGGTAGCGCAATGTGGTTACTGCCAGTCAGGCCAGATCATGCAGGCTGCCGCTCTGTTGGCAGAAAACCCTGCACCTTCAGACACAGAAATCGATGATGCCATGCAAGGCAACCTGTGTCGCTGTGGCACCTACCCCCGCATCCGCGCAGCTATCCACGACGCTGCATCCAAGCTGAAGGAGGCATAAACGATGGCATCCGTTGGAAAAATCCTCCGTCGTACTTTCTTGATCGGCTCAGCAGCGATTGTCGGGGGCGTGGCCTTTGGCGCTTACTACGTCAGCCGCCCGGCCGCCAATCCGCTGAAACCAGCAGAGGGCGAAACCGCACTCAGCCCCTTTGTTCTAATCGACCAGCAAGGCGTCACTCTATTCGCCCCGCGAGCCGAGATGGGACAGGGCGTGATGACCACGTGGGCGGCATTGATCGCCGAAGAGCTGGACGTGGAACTGGACCAGATCCGCGTTTTACATGGGCCAGCGGCTGCGGCCTACTATAACTCGGCACTTGTTGGTGAAGGGTTGCCGAACAAGGGCTATGACATCTCTGACTTCCAGCACAATCTCGGTGAGGCTCTGGGCGTTCTTGGCCGAACGCTGAGCTTGCAGGTCACTGGCGGGTCGACTTCGATGAAGGACGGGTTCGAGCGTATGCGCGAGGCCGGAGCGACCGCACGCGAAACGTTGAAGCAGGCGGCAGCCGATCGGCTGGGCGTGGATCGTTCCGAACTGAAAACCGAAAAAGGCGCAGTGATTGCGCCTGATGGAACTCGCATTCCGTACACCGAACTGGCGGAAGCCGCGGGTCAGATCGAACCTCCGCAGGTCGAGCTGCGTGATCCGTCCAACTGGCGTTTGCTCGGGCGGAACCTGCCGCGCGTTGATGTGGTCGGAAAATCCACCGGAACAGCCGAATTCGGCATTGATGTGCGCCCCGAGGGTCTGAAATTTGCCTCGGTCCGCATCAATCCCAAACTGGGCGGCGAGATGAAGGGCTTTGATGCCAGCGCAGCCGAGCAGATGTCGGGCGTGGAAAAGGTGGTTGATCTGGGCAATGGCGTGGCTGTGATTGCCAGCAACACGTGGCTGGCCATTCAGGCGGTCGAGGCAATTGACGTGGACTGGGGCGATGCGCCCTACCCACCGGAAACCGACGCTGTATTTGCGGAAATCGCGAAGGCTTTCGACGCGTCACCCAATTCGACAATGCGTGATGATGGGGATGTGGACACCCTGCCCGACGGTGCCACCGAGGTCACGGCTGAATACACGGTGCCCTATCTGGCCCACGCAACAATGGAGCCGATGAACGCCACCGCGCTTTTCACAGGCTCGGCGCTGGAGTTGTGGTGCGGCAACCAGGCACCGACACTTATTCAGATACGCGCGGCCAATACCGCCAACCTGGATAAAGAGGCCGTTCAGATCCACACCACCTATCTGGGCGGAGGGTTTGGCCGCCGGGGCGAGCTGGACTTCGGCGAGATCGCCACAAAGGTCGCAATGGCCATGCCCGGCGTCCCCGTCCAGACCACCTGGAGCCGTGAAGAGGATATGCGCCACGACTATTACCGCCCTGGCGCGATGGCCCGCATGCGCGGCGCAGTGAAAGACGGTCAGGCCGTTCTGATTGACGGCAAGGTCGCGGCGCAATCCTGCACGCAACAAGCGGTTCAGCGCTATACCGGCCTGCCGGCTGGCGGCCCTGACAAAGTGCTGGTCGAAGGGTTTTTTAACCAACCTTACGCGGTGCCAAACTACCGCATGAGCGGGCACATCGCAGATCTGGATATTCCGGTCGGTTTCTGGCGCTCGGTCGGGAACAGCCACAATGGCTTCTTCCACGAGACCTTCATGGATGAGATGGCCCATGCCGCAGGACGAGATCCGCTGGAGTTCCGTTTGGAATTGGCCAAGGCCGAGCACGCTCCATCGGCAGGCTGCCTACAAGCCGTGAAAGAGATGTCCGGCTGGACCGGAGAAACCCCTGATGGTGTCGGGCGCGGTGTGGCGATGACCTACAGCTTTGGCACCCCTGTTGCACAAGTGATTGAGGTCGTCGATGAGGACGGCACTATCCGTATCGCCAAGGCATGGATCGCCTGTGACGTGGGTCTGGCCCTGGACCCCGGCACAGTCGAGGCGCAGATGTTCGGTGGCATGATCTATGGCTTGTCGGCAGCCGTGATGGGTGAGATCACATTTTCGGACGGAGAGGTCAAACAGTACAATTTCCCCGACTACGACGCTCTGCGGATCCACAATGCTCCGGTGACCCAGGTGGAAATTCTGGAAACCAACCACCACATGGGTGGCGTTGGCGAACCGGGGACACCCCCGTCCATGCCCGCGCTCGGCAATGCCCTGTTCGACTTGACGGGTGAGCGCGCGCGCACCCTGCCTTTGATCAATCAGTTCAATCTGCTGGTTTGATCGCGCTGCGCCGGTCCGGACCCTCTCTCTCGGATCGGCGCAGGAGTTACGCGGATTGTTGGACCAACGCCCTATCCGAACCGGTTGCCCATGCATGTACAGCAGCACCGAACGCCTTGAATAAAGGGCGGGACACGGGATCATTTTCAGCATCCCATTCCGGGTGCCATTGCACTGACAACGTGAATCCGGGCGCGTCCTGAATGTATATCGCCTCGGGCGTTCCATCGGGGGCTTGACCATCAATCACAACCCGACGCCCAACCGATTTGATCCCCTGCCCGTGCAACGTGTTTGTCATCACTTCGGTCGCGCCCATCAGGCGGTGGAATACACCGCCCTCGTTTAGCGCAACGACATGACGCAGGGCAAATTTCTCTTCCAGGGTCCCATCGGGCGGCATGCGGTGGTTCATCCGACCCGGCAGCTCGCGGATTTCCGGGTACAGTGTCCCGCCCATCGCCACGTTGACTTCTTGGAACCCTCGGCAGATGCCAAAGAAGGGCTGGCCACGCTCCACACAGGCGCGCACCAGCGGCAATGTGATCGCGTCGCGCGCCCGGTCAAATTCACCATGGGCCTCAGTTGCGGGCTCGCCGTATTCTTCAGGGTGAACGTTCGGGCGCCCGCCGGTCAGCAGAAATCCGTCACAGACCTCTAGCAGCTCATCAACCGAGACATAGCGCGGATCGGCTGGGATCAGCAGCGGCAGACAGTCCGACACATTGGCAACCGCGTCCGAGTTCATCGTCCCACCGGCATGGGTCGGATATTGATCATTCATCAAATACGAGTTGCCGATGATACCGACGACGGGTCGAGACATGCTGCGTTCCTGCGTTTTCTGTTTGTTTTCCAAAAACTATCGACGGCAAGAACAGCGCGCAATAGCACAGGCCCTGCGTGTCAGCGCAAGCTCTTGTTCAACTGTGCACATGATGGAATATGAACGCGCTTTGTCTGGTACTTTGGCCATTGCCCGTTTTTGTGGCGTTGCACGAACATCGCATTGGGTCAGAGAGCCCAAAAGGCTCTCCGCCAGTCATCAGGTTCAGATCTCGCCAATCAAGCCAGCGGTTTCGATCCCGGCCAATGCCGCTGCGGCATCATTGTCAGACGTATCGCCGGTTACGCCGACCGCACCGATCACCGCGCCCTTTTTGTCGCGCAGCAACACACCACCCGGAACCGGCACGACCTGCCCACCATAGACGCCATTCACCGCTGCCATGAAATAGGCCTGCGCTTCGGCCCGCTGCATCTGCGCGGTGCCCGCCATGCCCAGCATCACTGCGCCATAGGCCTTGCCATGCGCAATCGCGAACCGACCCGGGGCCGCGTCGTCTTCGCGTTCGAAAGCGATCACATGACCGCCTGCATCAAGAACGACGACAGAAAGGGGTTTCAGCTCCAATTCGTGCCCCTTCTCAAGGGTCTTTCGGATGATGGTGCGGGCTTTGCGGAGGGAAACTCCCATGTCGTGTCCTATCGTTCCTGATCGTTTAAAGGCTGGCTTTCAGTTCCAGACGGCGAGCATGCAGGACCGGCTCGGTATAGCCCGAGGGTTGCACACGCCCCTTGAAGACCAGATCACAGGCCGCTTGGAAAGCAATTCCGTCGAAACCGGGTGCCAACGGGCGATAGTCTGCGTCGTTTTCGTTCTGGCGATCCACCACTGCGGCCATTTTTTGCATAGCAGCCATGACCTGCCCTTCCGAGGCAACTTCATGGTGCAACCAGTTGGCCAGCGCCTGAGATGAAATCCGGCATGTCGCGCGATCCTCCATCAGGCCGACATCGTTGATATCCGGCACCTTCGAACAGCCAACCCCCTGATCAACCCAACGCACCACGTATCCAAGAATGCCCTGCGCGTTGTTCTCGATCTCGCGGGTGATCTCGTTCTCGCTGAGGTTTCGACCGCCCAGCAACGGAATGGTCAGCAAATCCCCCAGCGTCCCCCGCGCGCCACCGGCAGCCAGTTCATCCTGGCGGGCCAGCACGTCAACCTTGTGATAATGCGTCGCGTGCAATGTCGCAGCTGTCGGCGACGGCACCCAGGCGCACGTCGCGCCGGATTTCGGGTGGCCGATCTTCTGCTCCAGCATATCACCCATCCGGTCGGGCATCGCCCACATGCCCTTACCAATCTGCGCCTTGCCCTTCAGACCGCAGGCCAAACCAGTATCTACGTTGCGATCTTCATAAGACGCAATCCACGGCGTGTTCTTGATGTCGCCCTTGGGCAGCATTGGCCCAGCTTCGATCGAGGTGTGAATCTCATCCCCAGTCCGGTCAAGAAAACCGGTGTTGATGAAAGCCACCCGCGATTTCGCAGCGCGGATGCATTCCTTGAGGTTGACCGACGTGCGGCGCTCTTCATCCATGATGCCCAGCTTCACGGTATTGCGCGGCAGGCCAAGGATGTCTTCGACCATGTCAAAAATCTCGACCGAGAACGCGACTTCTGCCGGTCCGTGCATCTTGGGCTTGACCACATAGACCGAGCCTTGGACCGAATTTCCGCCGTCTCGCTTGAGATCGTGCATGGCGATCAGCGTCGTGCAGAGCGCATCCATCAACCCTTCGCCGATCTCATTGCCCTGTTCATCCAACACAGCAGGGTTTGTCATCAAATGCCCGACGTTGCGGATCAGCATCAGCGAACGACCCTTCAGGCTGGCTGCCCCACCGGATGCTGCAGTAAAGCTCAGGTCCTGGGCCAGTTTACGGGTAAAGGTCTTGCCACCTTTCGCGACCTCTTCTGTCAGGTCGCCCTTCATCAGACCCAGCCAATTGCCATAGGCAACAACCTTGTCCTCGGCATCGACACACGCAACCGAGTCCTCGCAATCCATGATCGTGGACAGGGCGGATTCCAGATAAACATCGGAAATGCCAGCAGGATCCGCCGCCCCGATGTTGCTGGACGGGTCGATCACGATCTTGATGTGCAGACCGTTGTTTTTCAGCAGCACAAAATCGGGGTTCTCAGTCGAACCGCCATAGCCAACAAATCGCGAAGCGTCCGTCAGTGCGGGCACCAATGCCCCCTCTTCAACCCGCAGTTCAGGCGCATTCGCCCACGAGCCATTTGCCAATGGAACGGCGTCATCCAGAAACCCCTTTGCCCAGGCAATCACCCGCGCGCCGCGCGCCGCGTCGTAGTCGCCAGCCGCAGGCAAATCACCCATAGCGTCCGTTCCATAAAGCGCGTCATACAGACTGCCCCAACGTGCATTGGCTGCGTTCAGTGCAAATCGCGCATTGGTAATCGGAACAACAAGCTGCGGTCCGGGGATCGAGGCGATCTCGGGGTCGACATTGACGGTTTCAATCTGGAAATCTGCACCTTCTTCGACCAAATAATCGATCTCGCGCAGGAAAGCCTGATAGGCCTCGGCGTCGTGGTCCTGCCCTTGACGCTCAAGATGCCATGCATCGATCTTGCCCTGAATGTCCTGCCGCTTGGCCAGAAAGGCGCGATTCTTGGGGCCCAGTTCGGCGACCATGCGCGCAAGACCATCCCAGAATGCGTCGGCTGTGACACCTGTACCCGGCAGGGCTTCGCCTTCAATGAACTCGGCCAGAACCGTATCCACCTGCAATCCGCTGCGCGCCTGTCTGCTGCTCATTTTGTTTCTCCCGGGAATGTGCACGACTGTATGCCGTCAGCATTTAGGGCGAAAGTTTCCGATAGGCAACGTGCGTCGCAGCGTCGCGGTCAAAAAGACTTACCAAAATCAGACTTGAGGCATTCCGGCGCGCGGATCGCACCGCTTGCAGCCAACCGCCACAGCCCATACGTTCGCGCAAACACAAAATCACGCGAGGCCCCTGATGCGCGACGCTGCCCCCACGACGATCTATCTGAAAGACTACACGCCCTTTGGCTATCTGGTGGACAGCGTGCACCTGACGTTCGATTTGGCCGCCCACGCAACCCGCGTCACCTCTCGCATCGCATTTCGCCCGAACCCGGAGGCCAGCGACAAGACGTTCTTCCTGCACGGTGAGGACCTCAAGCTGATCCGCGCATCCATTGATGGTGCGGAAATCACCCCCGAGATTACCGACAAGGGCCTGACCGTTGCTGCCCCCGACGCGCCGTTTATCTGGGAAGCCGAGGTTGAGATCGATCCCGGCAATAACACGGCGCTCGAAGGCCTGTATATGTCGAACGGCATGTACTGCACCCAGTGTGAGGCTGAAGGGTTCCGCAAGATAACCTATTACCCCGACCGCCCGGACGTAATGTCCACCTTTACCGTGCGCATCAACGGCGACCTTCCTGTACTGCTGTCCAACGGCAACCCTTCGGGCCAAGGCGAAGGCTGGGCCGAATGGACCGATCCGTGGCCTAAACCCGCTTACCTGTTCGCGCTGGTCGCGGGCGAGCTGATCGCCCATCCCGGCCAGTTCACCACCATGTCGGGTCGCGATGTGGAGCTGAACCTCTGGGTCCGTCCCGGTGACGAAGGCAAATGCGATTTCGGTATGGAAGCCCTGAAGAAATCCATGAAGTGGGACGAAGACGTCTATGGTCGGGAATACGACCTAGACGTGTTCAACATCGTGGCCGTAGACGATTTCAACATGGGTGCGATGGAGAACAAGGGGCTGAACATCTTCAACTCATCTGCTGTTCTGGCCAGCCCTGAAACCTCGACCGACGCCAATTTTGAACGGATCGAAGCGATCATCGCGCATGAGTATTTCCACAACTGGACCGGCAACCGGATCACCTGCCGTGACTGGTTCCAACTGTGCCTGAAAGAAGGGCTGACCGTTTTCCGGGATGCGCAGTTCACCTCGGACATGCGCTCGGCCCCAGTAAAGCGGATTGAGGACGCCATCGACCTGCGCGCGCGGCAGTTCCCCGAGGATAACGGGCCCTTGTCGCATCCCGTCCGGCCTGAGAGTTTTCAGGAAATCAACAACTTCTACACCGCCACCGTCTACGAAAAAGGTGCCGAGATCATCGGTATGCTGAAACGTCTGGTTGGTGATGAGGCCTACACCAAGGCTTTGGATTTGTATTTCGATCGTCACGATGGGCAAGCCTGCACCATTGAAGACTGGATCAAGGTGTTTGAGGACACCACCGGCCGCGACCTGAGCCAGTTCAAGCGCTGGTACAGCCAATCCGGCACGCCGCGCGTAACAGTGAGCGAAGATTGGAATGACGGCACATATACGCTGACACTGGCGCAGCACACCGAAGAAACACCTGGGCAGTCCGAAAAGCTGCCGCAAGTGATCCCAGTCGCTGTAGGTCTGCTTGGCCAAAACGGGGACGAGGTGCGCGCAACCGAGGTTCTGGAACTGACCGAAGCGCAACAAAGATTCCAATTCACCGGGCTGGCGGCAAAACCTGTGGCCTCGATCCTGCGAGATTTCTCGGCCCCTGTGATCCTTGAGCACGATCACACCGACGCCGAACGCGCCTTCCTTCTGGCCCACGACACCGATCCTTTCAATCGGTGGCAGGCGGGACGGTCTTTGGCGCAGGACACGCTGTTGCGCATGATCCTGGAAGACGCAACGCCGGGTGCGGATTACCTGGACGGGGTGTTGGCCGTTCTCCGCGACGGCGATTTGGACCCGGCGTATCGCGCCCTGATGCTGGGTCTGCCTTCGCAATCCGAGCTGGCGGCCGCGTTGTCCGACCGGGGCGAAACACCTGACCCGATGGCGATCTGGACAGCGGTAGAGACACTGCGACAGGCAACAGCCCAGCACGTCCAGGACCTGCTACCGCGTTTGCACAGCGAAACCTTGATCGAGGCAACATACAGTCCCGATGCAGACCAAGCCGGCAAACGTTCGCTTGGCAATGCCGCACTGGCCCTAACATCCCGGCTTGATGGTGCGGCAATGGCGGCCGAGCAATACGCGGCGGCTGGCAACATGACACAGCAGCTAAGCGCGCTGTCCTGCCTGCTGCGCGCAGGCAAAGGCGAGGCCGAACTTTCTGCGTTCTACGAACAATGGCAGCACGACCGCCTGGTGATGGACAAATGGTTTGCCCTTCAGGTCGGGATGGCCTCGCCGGCGGCCACGGCAGACATCGCCCGCACCCTGACCGAGCACGCCGATTTCAACTGGAAAAACCCCAACCGGTTCCGGGCGGTGATGGGTGCGCTGGCGATGAACCACGCCGGTTTCCACCGCGCAGATGGTGCGGGTTATGCGTTGCTGGCCGACTGGCTGATCAAACTGGACCCTGTCAACCCGCAGACCACGGCGCGGATGTGTTCGGCCTTCCAGACCTGGAAACGCTATGACGCGGACCGTCAGGACCTGATCCGCGCACAGCTGACCCGCATCGCAGAAACGCCTGACCTGTCACGCGACACGACCGAAATGGTCTCACGCATTCTCAACGCATGACGGAATATGAATTTACGCGTCAGAACCGGGCACCGCGCACTGTTGGTGTTCTGATCTGCGTCTATGCGGCCTTGTTGGCACTTGTAATCCTGTTCGACGCGGCATGGTGGCTGGTGGTGCTGTTGGCGTTGCCTACGTTACCGGCCATTTGGGATATTACTCAGAACACCAGCGCAGGGCTGGTTCTTGATCAGAACAAACTGAGCTGGTTTACCGGCACCCGTGAGGCCGAAATTGATCGTTCGGACATTGATTATATCCGCTTCGACACGCGTTGGGATTTCTCGGTGCGCGTTTCATTGGTTCTGACATCCGGCAAGCGGATTCGGCTGCCTGATGAGTCGTCTCCACACCACAGGGACTTCGAACAGGTCCTGCAACAGGCTGGTTTTCGAATTGAACGTCATCACTTCGTCGCATTTTGAAACAATAGGTTCATTTTTGAAAAATTAGAGGCAAATATTAACCAGTCCCCTTCAAAGACCTTGAATTTGACACCGATTGCGGCAAAGCTCTTACCCTCAAGTTTCTGGTTTGTTTGTTTCGAGTGCCGCCATGTTCTGGTTTTTGAGGGACCGTTGGTCCCGTTCCCGATCTTCTACTACTCATCCCGCTGCATCCGGCGCGTATTTCGCTGACCCGGCTGTTTCGCCCGTGTTGCCGGACCAAGGGCAACTGAACATACCATTGGCTGATGTTCAGGCCCAGGATGAGATTGGGCGCAGCTCGATAGAAAAAGGCCGTTTCCTGGCCAGGCAGGATCGCTGGGCAGAATTGTCCGACCTGATGCGCAAAGCAGACGACGCACGGGACACTGCACCCGACGGAATGCCCGTCGCCGAATTGCTGGCGTTTGGGGCACGAGCCGATGTGGTTCTGGCCGCAGAGCACGCGCTGTCTGACGCCAAAGCGCTATCAGAATTTGATGTCATGAACGGCATTTCCGAATTGGAAGACGAGATGCGCGCGCACTCGGGCGACCCGATGATCGCCTTGGTTGTCGCTTTGGCCCACATTGACATGGCATGGGCATGGCGCGGGACAACGAACGAAGCAACCCTTCCCTCGCTGCACCAATCCCGCTGCGCCGCCCATTTCGATCGGGCAGCTGCAATCCTTCCCGATTGTCGCGAGGCCGCAGCGGAGAGCCCCATTGTCGCCTCGGCTGGCTGCGCAATTTTGGCGGGTCAGCGTAGAGCAAACACACGGGTAGCGGATGAATACGAGCGGTTGATCAAGCTCGACCCGATGAACCATCGACACATGCGCGCGATGGGCACTCACCTGCTGCCGCGCTGGTTCGGAAGCTATGGCGAGCTTGAGGTCCAGGCGCTTCGTATGGCGGCCCAGACCCGGGACATCTGGGGGGCCGGAGGCTATACTTGGGTTCAGTTCGATGCAATTGCTCTGGACGAAGAGGCCTGCGCGCGTCTGGATGTCGATTTCTTCCTGGAAGGCATGCACGATATTCTGCGCCTTCGCCCTGACCAGCAAACCGTCAACATGCTGTCGGCATACTGTGCCATCACGATCCAGAACGGCGCTGGCCAATGCGACAAGGCTGATCTGGTGCGCAGCCAGATACACCAGGCTGCAAACTGGCTGATCCGCGACCACCTGACCGAATTGCACCCGTTGATTTGGGCCCATGCAGCAAATGGGTTCAACAACAGTGTTCGGATCAATTCACCTGAACGGTTTGCGGCTCGCGGGCAACGCGATGCTCTGCGTGCAATTGGCGATCTGTTCCGTGATGAGCTGCGCAGCGGATTGGATGTGACCTTTACTCCGACGGGTTTGCGCCTATCCGGGCACTGATTCCCCCTTGCCCCTAGGCCGTGCCGGGCCTAATACGCAGGCTTAGACTTCTGCGGAAATGAGGCGCGCCATGCTCGACCTGACATACGAAATGCCCAAACCCAAAACCATTGCCGGGGCCAAGCACGATTGGGAACTGGTCATCGGGATGGAGGTGCATGCGCAGGTCTCGTCCAATGCCAAGCTGTTCTCGGGCGCATCGACCCAATTCGGGGCTGAGCCGAACTCGAATGTTGCATTCGTGGACGCCGCGATGCCGGGAATGCTGCCGGTGATCAATGAATATTGTGTTGAACAGGCGGTACGAACCGGTCTGGGCCTGAAGGCGGATATCAACCTGGTATCGGCCTTTGACCGCAAGAATTATTTCTATCCCGACCTGCCGCAGGGTTACCAGATTTCTCAGCTGTACCAGCCCATCGTGGGCGAAGGTGAAGTGCTGGTGGAAATGGGCGACGGCACAGCACGCATGGTGCGGATTGAACGCATCCACATGGAACAGGACGCAGGCAAATCGATCCATGACATGGACCCGCATATGTCCTTTGTCGACCTAAACCGGACCGGTGTTTGCCTGATGGAGATCGTCAGCCGCCCCGATATTCGCGGCCCCGAAGAGGCGGCAGCCTACATCGCCAAGATGCGCCAGATTCTGCGTTATCTGGGCACCTGCGATGGCAACATGCAAAACGGCAACTTGCGGGCGGACGTCAATGTTTCGATCTGTCTACCCGGTGCCTATGAAAAGTATCAGGAAACGCAGGACTTCTCGCATCTGGGCACCCGTTGCGAAATCAAGAATATGAACTCGATGCGCTTTATTCAGCAAGCGATCGAAGTCGAAGCGCGTCGTCAGATTGCCATCGTTGAAGGTGGCGGCAAGGTCGATCAGGAAACCCGGCTATATGACCCGGACAAGGGCGAAACACGGTCGATGCGGTCCAAGGAAGAGGCGCATGACTATCGCTACTTCCCTGACCCAGATCTGCTGCCGTTGGAGATTGAGCAGGCATGGGTGGACGACATCGCCGCCAAACTGCCCGAACTGCCCGACGACAAGAAGGCGCGGTTTATCAGCGAGTTCGGCCTGACGGATTATGACGCATCTGTTCTGACAGCCGAGGTGGAATCGGCTGCCTATTTCGAAGAGGTCGCCAAAGGCCGCAACGGCAAGTTGGCCGCAAACTGGGTCATCAACGAACTGTTTGGTCGCCTGAAGAAAGAAGACCACAGCATCACCGACTCGCCGGTTTCGCCTGCGCAGTTGGGCGGGATCATCGATCTGATCGCCTCAGACGCCATTTCTGGCAAGATCGCCAAGGATCTGTTCGAGATTGTCTACACCGAAGGCGGCGACCCGGCACAGATCGTTGAAGAACGCGGCATGAAACAGGTCACCGACACCGGTGCCATCGAAACTGCGCTGGACGAAATCATCGCGGCCAACCCATCGCAGGTCGAAAAAGCCAAGGTGAACCCCAAACTGGCAGGCTGGTTTGTTGGTCAGGTCATGAAGGCAACTGGCGGCAAGGCGAACCCCAAAGCCGTCAATGAGTTGGTCAGCAAAAAGCTGAGCTCGTAAACCTTTCGGTTCAAGAAACTGCAACGGAGTGGTCCGTGCATCTGGCGCGGACCACTCCGGCCCCGCGCGCGGGGCGCAACAGACAAAACAGAATTTGCCCAATGGGCGATGATGACTGTTCGAAACCCGACAACATGTTAGATTGCCAGGGATCGGCAACCAGGAAAATCTGATGCAGCGCTACGAATACAAAGTTGTCCCCGCCCCGCTGAAAGGCACCAAGGCCAAGGGCGTCAAAACTGCCGAAGGGCGGTTTGCAGTGTCGATCGAACAGATCCTGAATCAGATGGGGCAGGATGGCTGGGAATACCAGCGTGCGGAACTTCTGCCCAGCGAGGAACGCGCTGGCCTGACCAGTTCCACCGTGAACTGGCGCAACGTTCTGGTGTTTCGGCGTGAGATTGCAGCTGAATTTTCTTCGGAGCGTGAGGCGGTTGAGGACAGCGACGATGCCCCCGTGGCTCAGCCGGTGCCTGGACCAGAAGAAGTGCAGGCCCCTGCACCGATTTCAGAAGAGGTCAAAGATCCGCCATTGACCCTGAAGCCCACGGACCTGTCCGAAAAGGACAAAGAGCAGACCTAAGCGGTCTGCTCCGTGTTTTCATACCCTGCAGCTGAATTACTCGGCCGCGCTTGCTGCTTGGCTCAGATCCTGCGCCAGCATCAGTGCATTGCCGTCCGGGTCGTAGAACGTTGCGGTGCTGACCATGCCCTCGATCGTTTCAGTCGCCCCATCGAACCTGACGCCCGAGGATTCGAGCGCCTGACGCGCCGTCGCAATATCCGACACCCCGAACACCGGCACCGTATTGCCAGGCGCAGGCTCGGCCTGTTCACCCAGGCCCAAGGTCACACCGTCGGTTTTGGTCTTCATCTCGCTCCAACCGGCCTCGTCAATATGGTGGATCAGCTCAAACCCCAGCTTGGCCTGATACCATTCGGCACTGACATGCCTGTCTTGCACGGACATGGCGAGCGTGATCGTGTTTTCCAGTGAAACGAGTGGCATTGAACTATCCTTTTGGCGA
Source organism: Ruegeria sp. YTSC003 (assembly GCF_059609785.1). Lineage (NCBI taxonomy): Bacteria > Pseudomonadati > Pseudomonadota > Alphaproteobacteria > Rhodobacterales > Roseobacteraceae > Ruegeria > Ruegeria sp. YTSC003. The sequence continues at coordinate 179,733 of NZ_JBXWMK010000001.1, forward strand.
AAATTAAAGTAACTATACTTTATGGACATAACGATTCTTGTCAAGCTTACATCCCGCGCCTGGTCCCTGAACATTCTGGCGTTGATGCATGAAGGCACGCCGGGACGACAGGCACCGCTACTGGCTGCGACAAGCGCCGGCAGAACCGCTTTTGCACAAAGCCTTGACCATTTGATTCAATTGGGTTTTCTGGAACGGAATCCCGGCCACGGTCATCCGTTGCGTCCCGAGTTTCGATTGACCCAAACGGGTGAAACTGCGGCCGAAATCGCCAGCCGAATCGTGAATGCCGTGCCAGATGACGCTGATTTCGCGTTACTCAGACGCAGTTGGACGGCACCTATTCTGGCGTTGACCGACAGGCCCCAACGGTTCTCGACCCTCAAATCCGGTCTGATCACGATTTCCGATCGCGCACTTTCGACGTCGCTTCATCGCCTGGAAAAGCAAGAGTGGATACAGCGAGACATTGATGCGACGCACCGGCTGCCTTTTCCCACCTATCGCGCGGTGAATCAGGGAATCGCGGTTAACAGGGCCATTTCTCTGGTCGCCTAGGCACCGGCCAAAGGGCCTGTTCAGGTATCAATATCCAGCGCCAGCGCATGAATGCGGGGCACGATGTCTCCCAGTGCCTTATGTACGGCCCGGTGGCGGGCGACGCGGGATTGACCCTGAAAAGCGCTGGCACGAATACGGACGTTGAAATGGCTTTCGCCGCCCTCTTGAAACCCGGCGTGTCCTCGGTGGCTTTCGCTGTCATCCACGACTTCCAGCTCACGCGGTTCAAAGGCTGCCATCAGGCAGGTTCGGATCTCATCGGTCACGGTCATTTTTTTGCTCACGGGCGAAAATTTTACCGCCCCCCCTCTTCTACTTTCGGCTGCTTAGACTAAACTGCTGCCTCCGAGTCGAAAAGATGCGTTCTTAAGGATGAGCACATGGTGAAGTCAGACCCCTTCGGATTTGATATGTCCGTATCCACTTCCAAGAAAAAGAACCCGCGGGGGCGTCGCGGAATGTCGGGCGCGTCTGAAACCTCGACGCGTATCTGCGATCACGAAGGTTGCGAAGAACCGGGCAAGTTCCGTGCACCCAAGGCCCCTGACGTTCTGGACGACTTTTTCTGGTTCTGCCAGCAGCACGTTCGCGAATACAACAACAAATGGAACTTCTTTGACGGCACCACCGAGGCCGAGCTGAACGCCCAGCGCTCCAAGGACAAAGTGTGGGAGCGCGAGACCAAGCCAATGGGCGATCCCGAAGCGCGCGCATGGGCGCGTCTGGGCATCGAAGACCCGCATCAGGTACTTGGCGCAAACAGCACCCAAAACAAAGGGCGCACGTCAGGTGGTGGCGGTCGTCGCCTGCCCCCCACGGAACGCCGCGCGATCGAAATTCTGGAAGCCAACGACAGCTGGACCAAGGCCGAGGTGCGCAAAGCGTACAAAAAGCTGATCAAGGTGCTGCACCCTGACATGAACGGCGGCGACCGTTCCCAGGAAGAGCAGTTGCAAGAGGTCGTCTGGGCGTGGGATCAGATCAAGGACAGCCGGAACTTTAGGTAGTCGTCTTATCGACGACCGTACATGCGCAAAAGCGCCTCTGTTTCGGGGCGCTTTAGGCACCGCACGCGAGTTTGTTCCAAAGTGGGTTTAAGGCTGAAACGATCCGGGAATAGCATACCAAGCTCCTCGACATCTTCGCGATCGAATGACAAAAGCGCCATGTCACCCAGAAACAAGCTTTCTGTCGGCAAACCATGCGAAATCAGTATCGCATGGCGATCACAGGCAACGTGGAAATACGTCACGGCCTCATCGGGCCGCACTTGTCGAATTGTTTTGTCATTGACCAAATGAATTGCCGCAGCAAAAACTCTGGGCTCTCCAAACAGCAATTCGGCGCGCCACCCTTCGAGAACAATCCTATGCTGTGGGGACACGTATAAATCACGATCAGGCAAACCGTCCCCGATTGCCCCTTTCTGGATGCAAACAGGGCGCAATCGCGGGTTTCGCTGCAACGCTTCCGCGCTCATGGTCTTTTTGCCAATCCAAAGGATAGGCAACAGCGCACCGCTGGAAACGCGAACTTTGTCCCCAACCGACAGTTCTTCGACAGGGCGAGGGCCTTTTTCGGTTTCTATCAAAGTGCCCTTTACGAAACATGGCACTGTTCCGGCAGGAAGGTCGACTGTCACACTGAGAGAGGCATTGTTACCATTTCCCGGATTTCCCGTCGTCGCGCGTATTAGAACCGTGAGTTGCGTATTCGGGGGAATGTCTGCCCCCTCAGTAAGCTCAACGTTCAGAACTCCGCTCGGTGAAATCGAAACAGTGTAGTCGGAAGGATCCAATCCACCATTGCCAGTTACGGTCACGCTCCACGTCACAGCTTTGGTCGCGGTATACTGCTCCGCAACCGAGGTCGACCCACTGGGGATCGAGATAGAAGTCGGACCTGAGATTACTAACGACATTTTTACCTACACTCTTAAAAACAAAATCGGGAACCGCTTTTGCACAATCATTTATGCATATTTAACTCATCATATCTTACTATTGCAATGTTAATGCTTCACGGGACTGCGTGGCGACGTTCTGGACCCAAAATTCGTGCTGTCCAAGATTTGAAAGATTAGCTCGAGACATTGGACGCAACGTCGATAAGGCCAGTTTCAAAGAAACATCCGCCTAAGTACCTACCAGCACGGCTTTCCCTTGCCCTTGCCCGCAATATGTTGCACCACACACGAGTTCAAACCCGGCAACGCGGGGCAAAGGATAAGGACAAGGCGAATGGCTGACGGATCGATCGACGTAAACGCAAAACCCACCGAAGAAATTTCGGTCCGTGACGTGTTCGGTATTGAAACCGACATGGCGATCAAGGGCTTTGCTGACCGCAGTGACCGCGTACCCGCGATCGACCCGACCTACAAGTTTGACCCGGAAACCACACTGGCCATTCTGGCAGGCTTTTCCCACAATCGTCGTGTGATGATCCAAGGCTATCACGGCACAGGCAAATCGACCCATATCGAACAGGTCGCAGCCCGCCTGAACTGGCCCGCCGTGCGTGTGAACCTCGACAGCCACATCAGCCGGATCGACCTGATCGGCAAGGACGCCATCAAACTGCGTGACGGCAAACAGGTCACCGAGTTCCACGAGGGTATCCTGCCCTGGGCGTTGCGCAATCCTGTCGCCATCGTGTTCGATGAATACGACGCGGGCCGTGCCGACGTGATGTTCGTGATCCAACGTGTGCTGGAACACGACGGCAAGTTGACCCTGCTGGACCAGAACGAGATCATCACGCCGAATCCCAATTTCCGCCTGTTCGCCACGGCAAACACTGTGGGCCTGGGCGATACAACTGGCCTCTATCACGGCACGCAACAGATTAACCAGGCTCAGATGGACCGCTGGTCGCTGGTCTCGACGCTGAACTACCTCAGCCATGATGCCGAAACGATGATCGTTCTGTCCAAGGCGCCGCACTACAATACCGAGAAAGGCCGCAAGACCGTCAGCCAGATGGTCACTGTTGCCGACCTGACCCGGACCGCCTTCATGAACGGTGACCTGTCCACAGTTATGAGCCCTCGGACCGTTATCAACTGGGCCCAAAACGCCGAGATTTTCCGTGATGTGGGTTACGCTTTCCGCCTGTCCTTCCTGAACAAGTGTGATGAGCTTGAGCGCCAGACCGTGGCCGAGTTCTATCAACGTTGTTTTGATGAGGAACTGCCGGAAAGTGCAGCGAGCGTAAGCTTGGGGTGAAAGCCTTTTTTGTCATAGCATCGATCTGGGTCGTTTTTGATTCATTTTGGCTATTTGACAAAGTAGGTTGGAAAAAGTCGGCGCCTTCAGACATGACGGCGTCGCAATATGTTCACCTGATACGGCTGCGTTGGGAGTACGCAATACTTTTCCTAGCAGCAATGATCTGGAGTACGTTCATTGTCTAAACCTAACGACAACCCCGCCGATCCGTTCAAGAAGGCCTTGGCCGAGGCCACCAAGGTTATGGCCGACGATCCAGAGCTGTCTGTAAGCTATACGGTCGACCCCTCGGGGCTGTCGGGCGAGTCGATGCGTTTGCCGCAGGTTTCTCGGCGGATGACTCGCGAAGAGGTTTTGCTGGCGCGCGGTACGGCGGATGCTTTGGCGCTGCAGCGCCGATATCATGACGATGCGACCCATAATCGCTATGCACCTCCGGGTGATATGGCGCGGGATCTTTATGAGGCCATGGAAGTTGCCCGGTGTGAAGCGATGGGCGCGCGGGATATGCCCGGCACCGCATCAAACATCGATGTCAAGATCGGGCATGAGGCGCTGCGCCGTGGGTACGACCAGTGCAAGCAACCCGCAGATGCCCCCTTGTCGGTGGCCGCGGGTTATCTGATCCGCCACTTGGCAACCGGACGCGACCTGCCGCCTGCGGCCGAGAACATCATGAACCTCTGGCGTGGCTTCATCGAAGAGCAGGCTGGTGGCACGCTGGAAAACTTGCAGGACATCCTTTCGGATCAGGCCGAGTTTGCCAAATTTGCCCGCCAGATGATCAAGGATCTGGGGTATGGCGACCAGTTGGGCGAAGACCCGGACGAACTGGACGAAGATCAGGAAGATCAGGCTGAGGACGACGCCGAAGAACAGCCCGATCCCGACAGCACCGGTCAGGATGATCAGGACGAACAGGACGCCGACGCGACCCCTGAGCAAACTCAGGAAGAGCAGCAGGATCAGTCCCAGGCCCAGGTCTCGATGGACGAGATGGCCGAGGATGAGATGGGCGAAGAGGCCGAGATGCCCGAGGGCGAGGCACCGTTGGAGCCACCTGCCCCACCGCCAGCGTCCGAGGCCGACCCGGATTATAAGGTTTACCTTGGAACCTTTGACGAAGAGATCGCAGCCGAAGACCTGGCCGAGCCTGCCGAATTGGAACGGCTGCGCGCCTATCTGGATCAGCAGCTTGAGCCGCTTAAGGGTGCCGTCAGCCGTCTGGCGAACAAACTGCAGCGCCGTTTGCAGGCGCAACAGAACCGCTCTTGGGAGTTTGACCGCGAAGAAGGTATTCTAGATGCCGGGCGACTGGCGCGTGTTGTGGCCAACCCGACCACGCCGCTGAGTTTCAAGGTCGAAAAAGACACTGAGTTCCGCGATACGGTGGTGACACTGCTGCTGGATAACTCGGGCTCGATGCGCGGTCGTCCGATCTCGATCGCGGCGATCTGTGCCGATGTTCTGGCCCGGACGTTGGAACGTTGCAACGTGAAGGTCGAAATCCTTGGCTTTACTACGCGCGCTTGGAAAGGTGGCCAGGCACGTGAGGCATGGCTGAATGACGGTCGCCCGCAACAGCCGGGGCGTCTGAACGATCTGCGCCACATCATCTATAAAGGCGCGGATGCCCCGTGGCGTCGCGCGCGACCCAACTTGGGTTTGATGATGAAAGAAGGCCTGCTCAAAGAGAACATCGATGGTGAGGCGCTGGAGTGGGCGCATCGCCGGATGCTGGCGCGACGCGAACAGCGTAAGATCCTGATGGTGATCTCGGACGGCGCGCCGGTTGATGATTCAACGCTCAGCGTTAACCCCGCGAATTACTTGGAAAAACACTTACGCGACGTGATCGGAATGGTCGAAAAACGTAAGATGGTCGAGCTTTTGGCCATTGGTATCGGCCACGATGTAACCCGATACTACGACCGCGCGGTAACGATCACGGATGTCGAACAGCTGGCAGGTGCGATGACTGAACAGCTGGCGGCATTGTTCGACAGCGATCCTCGGGCACGTGCACGCGTGATGGGGATGAAGAGGGCCAGCTGACGCTGGCCCTGCCTCCGGCAGAAGTATTTTTCAAAAGATGAAGGGGCAGCCCCCCGTTTGCGAGAGGTGTCACATGTTTCAATCCTTTGCAGTCACTGCGCGTCCGGAACAGGGACCGCCCAGGCTGGCCGCTTTGCGATCCCAGATGGCACAGGATGGGTTGGACGGTTTTCTGATCCCACGCGCAGATGCGCATCAGGGCGAGTATGTGGCCCCACGCGATGAACGTCTGGCATGGCTGACGGGTTTCACCGGGTCGGCCGGTTTCTGCGCAGTGCTGTCCGATATTGCCGGCGTTTTCATCGATGGCCGGTATCGCACGCAGGTCAAGGCTCAGGTTGCGGCGGATTTCACGCCTGTGCCCTGGCCTGAAACCAGTTTGGGCGTGTGGCTTAAAGAACAGCTGCCCAACGGCGGCAAGGTTGGTTTTGATCCTTGGCTGCATGCAGCAGGGCAGATTACCAGTCTGAAGAAAGAGTTGAACGCAAGCGGCGTCGAACTTGTTCGTAGCGACAATCTGGTGGACAGGGTGTGGTCGGATCAACCGGACGCCCCGATGAACCCGGTCAAGGCGCACCCGATTGAGTTTGCAGGGGAAACAGCCACAAGCAAAATTGCGCGGGTGGCGGAGGATCTAAAACAGAACGGGTGTGATGCGGCCATCATTACATTGCCGGATTCGATCATGTGGCTGCTTAACATTCGTGGATCAGATATCGGGTATAACCCGGTAGCGCATGGGTTTGCCATTCTACACGTCGATGGTCGGGTTGATCTGTTCATGTCGGCGCAAAAACTGGCCGGGGTGTTAGATCACCTTGTCGAGCAAGTTCAGGTTCACGACCCTCGGTTTTTTCTGGATGCGGCCGCGGATTTGGGCGGCGCGGTTCAAGTCGATTTGGGAACCCTGCCGCAGGCAGTTGCGGATGTGCTGGGTGACAAAATGATGGATGCAGGTGATCCCTGTGCCCTGCCCAAAGCTCGCAAGAACGCCGCCGAAATCGCAGGCAGCGCCGAGGCGCATCTTCGTGACGCGGTTGCTGTTATTGAAACCCTGTGCTGGTTGGACGCACAGACCCCGGGCACAGTGGCGGAAACGCAGGTGGTCACGCAGCTTGAGGAAAACCGCCGCCGGGATAACGCGCTACAGGATATCTCGTTCGACACGATTGCGGGCACCGGTCCCAACGGCGCGATCATGCATTACCGGGTGACCGAAGAAACCGACAGCCGGCTGGAGAATGGTCACTTGTTGGTTTTGGATAGCGGAGGTCAGTATCTGGATGGCACAACCGACATCACCCGCACCATTGCAATCGGAGAAGTGGGCGTTGAGGAAAAAGCCTGCTTTACCCGCGTGCTGAAAGGGATGATCGATCTGTCCATGCTGCGCTGGCCCGCCGGGCTGGCCGGACGAGACATTGAATGCATCGCACGCGCCCCCTTGTGGGCAGCGGGGCAGGATTTCAATCACGGGGTCGGCCACGGGGTCGGCGCATACCTGAGCGTCCACGAAGGGCCGCAGCGCTTGTCGAAGGTCAGCCATGTTCCGCTTGAGCCGGGGATGATCCTGTCAAACGAGCCGGGATATTACCGCGAAGGCGCATTCGGCATTCGCATCGAGAACCTTGTTGTGGTTCAAGATGCCCCTTCCTTGCCCACGGCGGACACCGAGCGTGCGATGCTGAACTGGCGGACGCTCACATACGTTCCAATTGACCGGCGGCTGATTGTAGTCGATATGCTTACGACAGAAGAACGCGCGTGGCTTAACGCATACCACCGCGACGTTGCGGAAAAAGTTCGTCCAAGGCTGGGCGACAACGCTCAACTGTGGTTGGATGCCGCAAGTGCGCCGATCTGACACTGGACTGTCACATAAACCGGGCAGAGGAGTGATCCGTACTAAAGACGAGGGAAGAAGCAGAGATGACAGACATAACGATCCGCAAAGCAGCTGGTAAATGGAGCGTTCGTTCCGGGGGCGCCGTTCTCGGAGAGAGCATGAATGCGCTGGAGCTGCTGGAAGGTGATCTGGAGCCGGTGATCTATTTCCCTCGCGCCGATATCGGAATGGCATTTCTGGACCGTACAGAAAAAGTTACGCACTGCCCGCACAAAGGCGATGCGACGCATTTCTCAATTGTCAATAAATCATCCGTGACCGAAAACGCAGCGTGGAGCTATGAGGACCCGGTCGCCGCAATGGCCGAGATCAAGGGTTATGTCGCGTTTTACCGCGTCGATTCCGTTAAGGTCGAACAGATTTAAATCCCTCAGATGGCCTCTCTGACCCGCTCGGTCGCGGCCATGTCGTGACGCACACGCCCATAGGCCTGTGCCATGGATGCCAGTGATCTTAGGTGGGCTGCTGCCGTTCGTACGCGACCAAGAAATCCCTGGCCGGGCCTCCCTGGCATGGCCAGAATTTCGAACCCATTGCAAAATTTATCGTTTTTGGCATCGTGACAAAAAATATCTGTGAATTTTTTTGGATACGACTAACCGGCAAATTTCACGATAACATGCAAGCATATAGTCTTCGCAGGTAGCTCAACAGCGCGCTCGCAACTGACAAGGCTTGATCACGATCCAATCACGGGGCTGTTGCATGCATTTGAGGCATCAAGCGTGCACAATGCCACCAAACACCGCCCAGAGGATGCCATGTCACTTACCCGTCGCAGTTTCGCTGGATCATTGGGGGCCGCGCTCTTGTTGCCTAGCGCGTTGTCCGCGCAACAAGACCCCGTGCTTGAAGCTGTGCGTTCCACACTGTTTGGAAGCAACGCAGAGTTTGAGCAAGGCATGGCCTTTCTCGTACAACGCGGCAACCCGGATGTGGTGCCTGCTTTGCTGACCGGTATGCGATACGCCAGACGTCGCAGCAGCGACATCGTGAAAGTCATGCAGACCCTGACTGGTGAGAATACCGGTCAAGACTGGTTTGAGTGGATGCTCTGGCAGGAAAAGAACCCGCAAATCGTGCCACACCCCTCGCTCATCCCGTTCAAGCGCGAGGTTCTTTTGGGAATTGATACGAATTTCGATGACTTCCTGAAACCAAAGTATTTGCAGCGCGACAAGATGAAGATCCGGCTTGAAGAGATCGCGTGGGGTGGTGTGAACAAGGACGGTATCCCATCGCTGGACAATCCGGCTCTGATCCCTGCCGCGCGTGCAGATTACCTTAAGGACGATGACCTGGTCTTTGGCGTTTCGATCAACGGGGACGAACGAGCTTACCCGCTGCGGATCATGGGCTGGCATGAAATGTTCAACGAGGTGATTGGCGGAGTTCCGGTGGCCTTAGCCTACTGTACACTGTGCGGATCCGGAATTCTGTTTGAAACGCAAGTGCCGGGTCGCAGCAAACCCCTGATCTTCGGCTCATCGGGGTTTCTGTACAGATCGAACAAACTGATGTTCGATCGTCAGACGCATTCCCTGTGGAACCAATACACCGGCAAGCCAGTCGTCGGCGCGCTTGTCGGCAGCGGTATCGAATTGAAACAACGCCCGGTGGTCATCACCACATGGCAAAGCTGGAAAGCATCTCACCCCAAGACGAAGGTCCTTTCAATGAACACCGGTCACCGGCGGAATTATGGATCGGGTGTCGTGTATCGGGAGTATTTCGCTTCGTCCGAATTGATGTTTCCGGCGCTGGTCGATCAGTCCAGTCACAGACAGAAAGATTATGTTTTTGCCATCCGGCAATTTGGCGCGGCGCGAGCATGGCCCCTGGACGCGTTCGGCAAGAGCCGAGTAATCAACGACGCCATCGCCAACCGGCCGCTGGTGCTTATCGGAAACGACGAAAAGCGCGCAGTGCGCGCCTATGAACGCGCATCCCACAAGTTCGCTGCGTCTGGCGGCGATTTGGTGGACGAAACGGGTCAGAAGTGGACCATGACCGAAGAGGCGCTGGTTGGACCGGGAGGCGCGGAGTTGCCCCGGGTCGCAGGCCATATTTCGTACTGGTTTGCTTGGGACAACTACCTGGGCGATACCGCGACCGTGTATAAACGCTAAGAGTGCTCTTCAGCCGCAGTGGCAGCCAAGGCGCGGTTATACGCCTTCAGTGCATCGACGTGGTAAAGCGCTCCGACCGGGTTTTCACTACCATCCTCTTCGACAATCACCACCGGAATACAGGGGATGTCATCCCTGTCGAAATAGGGCATCGCTGCCTCTAGTGTAGCGCTAGCCTGAACACAAAGCCCCTGTTCGATCAATTCGACCGCCTGTTCTTTCGTGATCGAGCGCGGGTCGCCCAAGGGGCGCATGACTGCCCCGGTCCGCAGCATCGCCAGCAGATAGGCTTGCGGGCCGGCGGCCAGATGCACGTTGCGACGTTCCAGCTGGGTCAAGAAGAAGGACCGATCCACAAGACGCGAGGCCAGCGCTGTCGACATCGACACCGAAACCATCACAGCCAGGCCGATTTGCCAATCTCCGGTCAGTTCAAAGACGATCATCGTTGTCGAAATCGGCGCGCCCAGAACCGCGGCAGCAACGGCCCCCATTCCGGCAAAGGCATAAAGCGTATGCGTGCCCGACACATCCGGCAGCAGCCCGGTTGCGATCAGGCCAAAGGCCAGCCCGGTCAACGCCCCAATCATCAGCGATGGGGAAAACACCCCGCCGCCCATACGCCCGCCCATGGTGATCGCCACGGCAACCGTCTTGATCACCGCAAACAGGATGGCAAAACTCAGGGTCAGGTCACCTGCCAAAGCGCGGATCGTCGTTTCATACCCGACGCCGATGATATGCGGGAACCAGATCGCCAGCAGCCCCAGCATCGCACCTGAAACAGCTGGGCGCAGCCAGCCAGGCAAGGCAAGCCGGTTCTGGATATGGTTGCCGATATCTTCGGCAAAAAAGATCGACCGCATGAGCAGAAGCGAAACCAGGCCGCAGATCAGGCCAAGTAGCAGAAAGGCAGGCAGTTCCACGTAGAATTGCAGGGAACCGGGTGTATCCAGAACAAACTCGGTCACATCGCCATATTCCAGCCGGTTGATTACTGTCCCGGCAACCGAAGCAATCACGATTGGCGCAAATGCATGCACTGCAAAGTGACGCAGCACGACCTCAAGCGCGAACAGCGCACCTGCGATCGGTGAGTTAAAACTGGCCGAGACGGCGGCGGCGACAGCGCATCCCAACAGGTCGCGCCCGGTGATGCCATCAGCATGGATGCGGTTACTGACCCAGGTTGAGATCACACCAGCCATGTGCACGACCGGCCCCTCTCGGCCCGTGGACCCGCCTGTGCTGAGCGTGACGAGCGAGGCAAAGAAAGACGCGATACCCGCCTTGCTTTCCACGCGACCATCGGTCACCGCGGCCCCTTCGATGACGTCAGCGACGGATCGCACGCGTCCGTCGTCGGTGAACTTATTCAGGATCACGCCCACGATAAGCCCGCCGATGATGGGAATGATCAGGATCAGAAACCAAGGCAGCTTTTCCGCGTGGCTGTGCAAAAGCAAAATGTCATCCGTATCATAGACATAGGCCTGCAGCGACCGGATCGCCTTGCGAAATCCCAATGCCATGAAACCTGCCGCGATCCCGATCGCCAGCGCGATGAACCAGAATTGAATCTGGCTGGGCCCACGCCGCCGCATCACCCGCCAGGCGTCCTTTATCGCGGCCAGAGCCTGATTGAGCTGGTTGCGCAGAACGGTGCGGGTTGATTGGGTCATTTGCCCTCGGGGATCACGTCTTTCCCCTTAGTAAGCCACGGAGCGCCCTTATAAAAGTGGGATCGCGACGGATTGAACACAGGAAAGCGGCAGAATTACCTCAGGCCTGCAAAAGGGCTCGGGCCGCAGCGCGGGCCTCGTCCGTTATTGTGTCACCTGCGACCATACGGGCGATTTCATCCACGCGGTCGGGTTCGGCCAGCGGCACAACGGTCGACAGGGTATGCCCGTCGGTGACGTGTTTTTGAACCCGCCAGTGATGCGCCGCGCGGGCCGCCACCTGCGGAGAGTGGGTCACAACCAGCACCTGACCGCCATGCGCTAACGACGCAAGGCGCCGCCCGACAGCATCAGCTGTCGCGCCGCCGACACCTCGGTCGATTTCGTCGAAAATCATCGTGCGCGCGCTGTCATCACCGGCCAGACAGACCTTGAGCGCCAAAAGAAAACGACTGAGTTCACCGCCTGAGGCGATCTTGTTCAGCGGTCCCGAAGGCGCGCCGGGGTTGGTGGCAACCGTGAACGCCACAGCGTCAATCCCCTCGGGGCCCGGGTCTGCCACCGTGATTTCGGTTTGGAACACAGCGCGTTCCATCTTCAACGGGGCGAGTTCGGTCATCACGGCGGCATCGAGTTGCCCGGCGGCCTTTTGCCGCGCAGCACTCAGTTTGGCCGCTGCGTCGTCATAAGCCGCCTGTGCCGCGTCTACCGCCGCCCTCTGATCGGCCAGATCCGCATCGCCCGCGTCAAGCCGGTTCAGGCGGTCGCGCAAAGTGTCGGCGAAGGTGCCCAGATCATCTGGCACGACGTCATGTTTACGAGCCAGCGCACGAATAGCGAACAAGCGTTCTTCGGCCTGCTCCAACTCAGACGGGTTAAAGTCCAGTTTCTGCAGGCAGGCATCGACACCATCCTGCGCCTCACCCAACTCGATCAAGGCGCGTCCCAATGCGGCGATCGGCTCTTCCAATTGGCCGCCCGCACTATCCGACACCCCTTCGAGCCAGCGCACGGCGTCAGCCATCGCCCCCTCGGCCCCGTCCCCACCCAGCAGAGCGAAGGCACGGGCAACGTCATCGCGGATACGCTCGGCCCCCTGCATCATGCGACGACGGGCGTCGAGCTCGGCGTCCTCGCCCGGCTGCGGGTCCAGCTGATCCAGTTCGGATACCGAATGCCGCAAGAATTCCTCTTCTGCACGCATGGCTGCTAGGGCCGATTCCGTCTGCGCAAGAGCTTTGCGCGCACGTGACATCTCGGACCATGCTGACCGCACCTTTACTAGATAGGATTCTGCTCCGGCGTAATCATCCAGCATTGCCCGGTGACCTCGCGGGTTCAACAGGCCGCGATCATCGTGTTGGCCATGCAGTTCGATCAGGGTCTCGGACAATGCCCGCAGCACCTCGCCCGAACAACGACGATCATTGACCCACGCGGTCTTACGCCCCTCGGCCGTATTCACCCGCCGCAGGATCAGCTCTTCTCCGTCGGGCAGGCCCGCTTCGGCCAGAATTGCATGTGCGGCGTGATCTTCGTTCAATTCGAACTCGGCCACGACTTCACCCTGAGCGGCGCCCTGACGGACCAGTTCTGCCCGACCACGCCAGCCCAGAACAAATCCCAGCGAATCCAGAAGAATCGACTTGCCCGCACCGGTTTCACCGGTCAACGCATTCAGGCCCGGCTGAAACGTCAGTTCCAGCCGATCGATGATCAGCATGTCACGGATATCGAGGGCGCGCAGCATCGGGTCTTAGCGTCCCACCCCATTGGCCATGGCGATTACAACCACTCACCTTTGACAGTCTGACGGTAGATCGTGCTGAGCCAGTTGTTGCCACGGCTCTTGAGATCCAATCCGCGTGACGTCAGCAGCGAATAGCCCGCATCGTACCATTCGGACGACTGATAGTTGTACCCCAGAATGGCCCCCGCCGACTGTGCCTCATCCACAAGACCCAGTGCCAGATAGGCTTCAATCAAGCGGTACAGAGCTTCGGCGGTGTGAGATGTGGTCTGGAAGTCTTCAACCACCACACGGAACCGGTTGATGGCTGCAGTATAATGGTCCTGGCGCAGATAATAGCGTCCAATTTCCATCTCTTTGCCAGCCAGGTGGTCAAAGGCCAGATCGAATTTCAGCACCGCAGAGGTCGCGTATTCGCTATCCGGGTAGACCTCGATCACGGTGCGCAGCGATTGCAACGCCTGAAAAGTCAGGCCCTGATCGCGCCCGACCTCGTCAATCTGGTCATAATAGCTGAGCGCCAGAAGATATTGGGCATAAGCCGCATCTTCGTCCGTCGGGTAAAAGTCGATGTACCGTTGTGCGGCGCCTCGGCTTTCTTCGTAGTTTTTGTCCGAGTGGTATGAGAATGCCTGCATGATCAGCGCACGCTTGGCCCAATCGGAATACGGATACAGACGTTCAACTTCTGAAAAATACCACGCCGCATCATCCGAACGATTCTGCGACAGCTCATATTCGCCGCGCGTGAATATCTGTTCAGGAGTGAACCCTTCCAGGTTCTGATTGCGGTCTGCGCCTTTTCCAGCGCATGCCGTCAAAACTGCTGTCAGAAGAATCGCGCTTGCGAACCTGACTGCCGCTTTGGTGCCAACCATTCCGCCTATCCTTGTCGTATTACTTGACGGGGTTAAGCCCCGATTTAGGCCAAGGTCTAGCACATAAAATTCCGGTGCAAAACGCCTTATGCGCCCGTTCGCAGAATTGTCGGAAGAGTTGATCCAATCAAGCGACTTCCGGGATTTCGTCCCGGACCAGGCCCTGCCCCGGAAGGCGGGCTGCCTGTTCAGGCGTGCACAGGATCGGACGGACCGCACCCGGCGTCTCGAACAGCTTGCGCAGCAGAGTATTGGTCATTGAATGGCCGGATTTGTCACCGGTAAAGTGACCAAAGATCGGACCGCCTGCCAAATACAGGTCACCAAGGGCATCCAGCATCTTGTGGCGCACGGCCTCGTCCGCGCGGCGGAAACCACCCGGCGTAAGGACTTCGTCACCCTGAACAACGACGGCATTTTCCAGCGTGCCGCCCAAAGCCAGCCCGTTTTCGCGCATCGCCTCAACATCAGTACGGCGGCAGAACGTCCGGCAGTCACACAGCTCACGTGCGAACGAACCGTTGCGCATATCCAAGGTCTTGGTCTGGTTGCCAATGGCACCGTCTTCGAAGTCGATATGAAAGTCGATGATCAGACCGTTTGCAGGCGCAATCGAAGCGCTAGCACCTTCGCGCACAGCGGTCACCGGCTTAAGAACCTCATAGGCCAGAACCGGGCTGGCTTGGCGACGCACGCCCTTCGCCATGATACCGCGAACGAAATCAATCGAAGACCCATCCATGATCGGAACTTCGGGACCATCAATCTCGATCAGCGCGTTATGTATTCCGCAACCGGCCAACGCGGCCATGATGTGCTCGACCGTGGACACAGACACACCCGCGTCGTTGATCAGGCGGGTGCACAGCGGGGTGCGCTCGACCACATCATAGATCGCAGGGACAAGGGCATTGCCCAGCTCAATATCCGTCCGTTTGAACCAGATGCCGTGACCGGCGGCTGCCGGTTTCAGGACCATCGTCGCAGGCTTACCGCTATGCAGTCCGACGCCTGTAAACGTGACCGGAGATTTGAGCGTATGTTGCAAGGTGAACCTCGAAGAGTGGTGTCCGGCCTCGGTTGGCCGTGTTGGACACTCAGTTAAGGAAGGCGGCGTCAAGGCTCAACTCACTCTTTGCAACCGAATGAAACATGTATGTGACAGATCGGCAAATCCCTGCTTACACTTCCTCAAACATTTGTAAAACAAAAGAAAAGGGCCGCCCTTTGGCGACCCTTTGCATTCACTTTGTTACCGCGATCAGTTGGCCTGACGCCGCAAAAAGGCGGGAATTTCGATCCGGTCCTGTTCGGGGTCGACCTCATCCCTTGCAGGTGCCGTAGCGTCAGATTGGCGCATAACGGGCTGCTGGCGGGGTGGTTGCGCCGGAGTATCTGCTGCGTGGCCGGTCATCCGGTCGATCAGGCGGTTAAAGCCAAACCGGGGACGATCATGCGCTTCTTCCTGCGGCACAGCGGTCGGCTGCGGGGTCGCGGGGCGGACCATCGAAGGGCTCCGCTCGGACGGCGGAACGTTCTGGACCGCGGCCTGCAAGCGCTGCAGTGCTTCGGGC
Organism: Ruegeria sp. YTSC003; assembly: GCF_059609785.1. NCBI lineage: Bacteria > Pseudomonadati > Pseudomonadota > Alphaproteobacteria > Rhodobacterales > Roseobacteraceae > Ruegeria > Ruegeria sp. YTSC003. The sequence goes on from NZ_JBXWMK010000001.1 coordinate 195,498, forward strand.
GACGGTGTTCCCGCTGCCGGTTGAGGCTGCGGTGCGACGTAGTTTTCGGACGCAGGCTCAACCGGTTCGGGGGTCGGCTCGAATTCGGCAACGCGCGGCTGATAGGCCGGCGGTGGCAAACCATCATCATCCTGTTCGACACGAGACTGGAATTGTGGCTGTGCAGGCTCTGTCGGTGCTTCAAACAGCGAGGGTTCGCGGTTCATCTCTTGCTGAGGTGCTTGCTCAGCGACTTCTGCAGCAACCGGGGCCTCTTCCTGCACCGACTCTTCTGCTGAAACGGTGCGGGTCAGCGGTGCCGACATTGAACGGCGCGCGACAGGGATATCTTCCTGCTTTTCACTGGCATCGATACCGGTTGCGACAACCGATACACGCATGCCGCCTTCCATCACAGTATCCAGGGTCGAACCGACGATGATGTTGGCCTCGGGATCTACTTCTTCGCGGATGCGGTTGGCGGCTTCGTCCAGTTCGAACAGGGTCAGGTCGTGCGAGCCGGTGATGTTGATCAGAACGCCCTTGGCACCTTTCAGGCTGATTTCGTCCAATAGCGGGTTGGCGATCGCCTTCTCGGCGGCCTGAACCGCGCGATCTTCGCCGGTGGCCTCACCGGTTCCCATCATCGCTTTGCCCATCTCGTCCATCACGGCGCGAACATCTGCAAAATCGAGGTTGATCAGGCCCGGACGGACCATCAGATCGGTCACGCCTTTTACGCCCTGATAGAGAACATCGTCCGCCATCGAGAACGCCTCGGTAAAGGTGGTCTTTTCGTTGGCCAGACGGAATAGGTTCTGGTTCGGGATGATGATCAGAGTGTCGACGACCTTTTGCAGCATCTCAACGCCGTCTTCGGCCTGACGCATCCGCTTGGCGCCTTCAAACTGGAAGGGCTTGGTCACAACACCAACAGTCAGAACACCCAATTCCCGCGCGGCCTGCGCGATGATCGGAGCGGCGCCGGTGCCAGTACCGCCACCCATGCCGGCGGTGATAAAGCACATATGCGCGCCGGCCAGGTGATCAACGATCTGCTCAATGCTTTCTTCGGCTGCTGCCGCACCCACGGTCGGACGGGCCCCTGCCCCCAGACCTTCGGTGACTTTCACGCCCAGTTGAACCCGTGCCGAAGACTGGCTTTGTTGCAGTGCCTGCGCATCGGTGTTGGCGACCACAAAATCGACGCCGTCCAGCTGTTTCTCAATCATGTTGTTGACAGCGTTGCCGCCTGCACCACCAACGCCAAATACTGTGATCCGAGGCTTCAGTTCGTCGTGCCCGGGCATCGAAAGATTCAATGTCATGCTCTGTCCGCCTGTTTTTTTGTTCCCGCCAAAGCGGTGTTTTTCTTACCTATCCACTAACAATCCTACCGTTTGAAACAGCAAACGTCACGCCAAAAATCGCGTAATTCCACAAAATATGGAGGAATTAAGGCGCTGACCGGCAGTATTTCGCAAATACCGCCAGATGTTGTGTAAAGATCTCAATGTAGCACAAAACAGGCGATTTTCACGCGGCACTCAACCGACGCATCACCAAAGGGACTCATAAACTGTCAGACTGCGGAAAACTGCTCAGGTCCTGCCGCGGGCCTCTGTTGGGCCTTGTGGATATCTTGCGGGATAAACGAGTCAGCTGCAACCCATTTCTTTAGCTGATCGGGGCACTTGGACAATTCAAACCGTCCTCGGTGATGCTGCGCACCTCTTGGATTTCGCTGTCTGCAAAAGTGGCCAGTCGCACCATCAACTTGCCCTTATATTCGAAAGGCCACCAGCAGACCGGGATACCATCCGGGTCATCATCATAAAGAAAGCAGATTTGACCATCAGGCGTGGTGATCTGACCATAAACGCACCCGCGCCCCACCATGCGCCAGACCGACAGCACGGGGCTGAGAAACTCTTCAGTTCCTACTAGCTCGCCCGTTGAAAAGTCGTGGAACGTGACAGTCTTGCCCTTAACTGCATCCAAAAACGCCTCAGGTGTGATCCGGGTTTGCGCCTGAGTGGTCAGCGGTACCAGGGCCAGCAGCGCTGCGACACCCAGCTTACCAATTGTCACGGAACCAACGCACGGCCCGCTTGAACGGGCGCGCGGCATAGGTGTCGACCGGGATTTCAAAATCCCACCATTCGTCCTGCGGATGCGCCGCAAACAGGCTAAGCCCCACTGCAGATGAGAACCCCGGCCCGGTCGCCGATTGAGGCAGGCCATGCACACGCAGCGGCCGGCCAAGACGGACACGCTGCCCAAGGATGCGGGTAGCCAGTCCGTCCAGCCCCATGATTTGGCTGCCGCCGCCGGTCAGGACGATCTGCTGGCTCGGCATATGCTCGAACCCGGCGGCATCCAGACGAACACGCACCTCTTCAAGGATCTCTTCAACACGGGGACGCATGATCCCGATCAGTTCAGCTCGGCTGACCGTGCGGCGATCATGTTCCCAATCGCCAGTATCCCCGCCGATGTCGATCAGGTCCCGATCATCCGCGCCAGTTGCGTGAACGCCGCCGTTAAAGGTTTTGATCCGCTCGGCGACCGATGCGGGAATGCCCAACCCCATCGAAATGTCCGAGGTCACATGATCACCACCCATGCGCACGCAGTCGGCATAGATCATGTGCTTTTTCATGAAGATCGACACGCTGGTCGTTCCGCCGCCCATGTCGATACAGGCGGCACCCAGCTCTTGTTCATCCTCGACCAGCGCGGAAACACCGGACACATAGGCCGAGTTCGCAATTCCGGCCAATTCCAGATCGCAGCGTTTGATACAGCGTACGATGTTCTGGATCGCGGTCGCGTCGACGGTCAGCATGTGCATGTCGACGGCAAGGCTCTGCCCCATTTGGCCGCGCGGGTCGATCAGTCCCGAGCGGTTGTCCAAAGCGAAGTTGACCGGTTGGGCATGCAATACCTCACGCCCTGCCCCGTAGTCCGGCACATCACAGGCGTTCAGGACACGCCCAACTTCGGCCTCTGTCACGACCTGACCCTCAAGATCGACCTGTGCATCCAACCCGTAAGAGCGTGGATTCGCACCCGAGAAACTCGCGATCACGTGATCGACCCGGATATCAGCCATCTTTTGCGCCGCTTGCAACGCGGTCCGGATCGCCCGTTCCGTTTCCTGCATGGCGGTGACTTCGCCGAACTGTACACCCCGCGACCGAGTGGTTGCAGCACCGATCACACGAAAGCCGGTCTGCCCGGCCATCGACCCGATGGTGTTGTCCTCGCTCAGGCGGCCGGTCCCGTCAAAGCGCAGTACAAGACAGGCAATCTTGGAGCTGCCAACATCGAGAATGGCGACAACACCGCGTTGCATGGCTTGTCTGCGCATCTGCCGCATGGCGCGCTGGGACTGATAAAGATCGGTCATCATGGTCGTTACTGCTCGCTACCCACTGTCACTTTTGTATTCCACCAGTCTTCGCTGGCAGCTTTGGTCATTCTTATTGTCGGACGTTGCCCAAGGCGCATGTCGACCACCGCGACGTCGCGTTCCAAAAGGTCCTGCACCTCATTCACGGCCAGAACGCGTTCCAACGCGCGTACGGGGCGTTCGGTTGGCAACATGATGCGCTGGCCGCGGTCCATAACCAGGTCCCAGCGACGTTCACCAATCCGGACCAGCCCGCGCACACGACCGCCGAGGCTGCGGGCGGTTGTCAGCAATTCAAGCGCCTCACCTACGTGACCGTCTGCACCTTTGCCCGCGATCAGAGGTAAATTAGAGTGATCCTTGCGCGACGCGATGCGTTCCACATGCGCGCCGGTCTCATCCAGCAATTCGATCCCACGGCGCGTACGCCAGACGATGACGGGCTGACGCTCGACAACATCCACCTGCAGAATGCCGCCCGGGCGCACCCGTACCGTGGCGGATTTGACCGGATTCAGCCCGGTAATCGTGTCGCGGATTTGCTCAACATCCAGATCCCATGAGCTGACAGGGAAATCCAGCGGTACGACCTCACGAATATCCTCGGACAGGTTGGTCCCTGCCCCGTCAATGGCCATCAGATTGACCATGAACTCTGGCCGTTGCTGGATCGAAGTCTTGATGTCGATGACATAGGCCACTACCGCATCGCGACGCTCTTGCGAACCGAAATAGATGCCAACTGCGGCGCAAACGGCAAACACCGGCAGGCCAATCTTTAGGCTGCGCCGAACGCCCCGCGTCAGCATCCAGCGCTGCAGGCGGTAGCTGAGACGAGACGGGGCCGGGTCGAGGCGATCGCCCTTGCCACCAAACATACCACGCAGCCGCAATTTGGGTTCGACTCCGGTATGTGCGCCGGATTCGAAATCAGCATCGGGACCGGTCAGTTGTTTGGGCCGGTGAACCACAGGCGCTCGGGTGGCTCTTAGCGGTCGCATGATGCGTCCTCCACCATCCAGGCGCATAGCTGCCCGAAACTCATCCCCAGATGTGCGGCCTGTTCAGGCACCAGGGACGTCGGCGTCATGCCGGGCTGAGTGTTGGTCTCGAGAAGGAAAAGCCCATCGGCACCCATACTGTCATCCCAGCGGAAATCCGTACGGCTTACGCCCTTGCATCCCAGCGCAGAATGAGCGCGCAATGCGTAGTCCATGCACAGGGCAAAAATTTCGGTCGGTACGTCAGCGGGCAAAACATGCCACGATCCGCCGGGCTTGTACTTGGCGTCATAATCGTACCAACCGCCATCGGTCATGATCTCGGTAACCGTTACGGCCTTGTCGTTCATCACCGTTACAGTCAACTCGCGTCCGGCAATGTATTTCTCGACCATAACCTGATCGGGCATTTCATGCGACAGCTGCGGAGGGCCATTAGACCCTTCATGCACGATGTAGATCCCAACGCTGGAGCCTTCGTTGTTGGGCTTGGCCACGTAAGGAGGCTCCATCACATGAACCTTAACTACCTCAATCTTTGGTACGATCACGCTGGCAACAACGGGTAGGCCTTCGGCCTCAAACACTTCTTTGCTGCGCTGCTTGTCCATCGCCAGCGCCGAGGCCAGAACACCAGAGTGCGTGTACGGAATGCGCATCCATTCCAGCAGACCCTGAACGCAGCCATCCTCACCCCAGCGGCCATGCAGGGCGTTGAACACAACGTCTGGTTTGATTTCCAAAAGGCGCGCATAGAGGTCAGGACCTGCGTCCAGCTCAACTACTTCAAAGCCTTCTCCCACAAGGGCGGCCGCGCATTCGCGCCCAGAGCTGAGAGACACCTCGCGTTCCTTCGAGGGTCCACCCATCAATACCGCCACTTTGGGGTTTGTCCTGCTCGACATACCCAACGTGCGCCTCAATGTCCCCGGACCTTATGTGGTGGTCCGTACTGCGTTTATCTCCTTGATCCGTCGCCTTAATTTGCCTGTTATGGTCTGACGGTCAGGGCTTTATTCTGTCAACGGATCACCGACCCGCATGATTTCCCACTCTAGCGTGATGCCGCTTGTTTCGTAAACCTTTTTTCGCACCTCTTCGCCCAGACCTTCGAGGTCCGCGGCAGAGGCATCACCGGTATTGATCAGGAAATTCGAGTGCTTTTCGCTCATCTGTGCTCCGCCGCGCGTCGCGCCGCGCATGCCCGCATCGTCAATGACCTTCCATGCCTTAAGGTCGTGTACATCATCCGCCCGCCCGGTCGAAGAAAACCCTGCCGGGTTGCGGAAGGTTGACCCGGCGCAACGGTCTTTGGTCGGCTGGGTTTCGTCGCGTTTTTGCAACTGCGCGGACATCCGGGCGTACAGCTCTTCCGGATCGCCGGATGGACCTTCGAAAGTGGCCGAGATTAGTACCGCGCCTTCGGGCAGATCGGACTGGCGATAACGAAAATTCAGGTCTTCCGGAGTCAGTTCCACAAGCTCTCCCTGCCGGGTGACAATGGTCGCCTTGCGCAGCACGTCTGCCGTGTAGCTGCCATAACACCCTGCGTTCATCCGCACCGCACCGCCGATTGAGCCCGGGATGGTGCGCAAAAAGGTCAGGTCCACACCCTCATCCGCCACCTTGCGCGCCACATGCGCATCCAACGCGGCAGCTCCGGCGGTGACGATGTTTCCCTCAACCGAGATAGCATTGAACCCCCGCCCCAATCGGATCACAACTGCGCGCAAGCCGCCATCGCGAACGATCAGGTTTGACCCGACGCCCATGGGAAAGACCGAGACGTCGCCGGACAGATCACGGAGAAAATCCTGCAAATCCTCGGTGTCAGCAGGTTGAAACAAATAGTCAGCCGGGCCGCCAACACGCAGCCAAGTCAAGTCATTAAGAGCCCGTTTTTTCGAGAGTTTGCCGCGTGGCTTGGGAAGCAATTGATCCATGGTGCTCTGGTAATCTGCTTGAACGGTTTTGTCACCCAATTGCTTAGAATTGTTCTTCCACCGCGCCAGAACGCGGTGCAGTCCCCCGGTGACAAACCCAACGCATAAGGCGGCAATCAACGGAATGGAGACCGCAAGCACGTAGATCACAATCCAAGCGTCTATCGTTGCGGTTTGTTTATCGATAGATACTGGCTCGAAATGTATACGGGTAACAAAGCCGTAAAGTCCCGACGCGATCAAAAACAAAATCAAAATGAGTGGGCCGCGAAGTTTGCCTGCTTTCGTACGTAGATGCGAATACATCGCGACCATAACAGAAACTAAGGTAAGCCCGCAGAGAAACGCGAATATTCTGGGGTCCAATTCTATTCTCCGACCATACGCCGCACCCACCGCCCCAGATAGATCACAGGCCAACGCAGTACCGACATACCCGCCGCCAGAACGATCAGCCCGATCCACGGGCCGTTCTGCAAAGTGACGTAACCCAGTATTGGAATCCCCACAGCGATCAGGACATAAGCGCGGGTCCAATGGTTGTCCTTGCTGGGGATCATCGCCAGCACATTTGCGGCGATCCCCCACAGAGCGGCAAGGGCGATCGACCAGTTCACTCCTCGACCTCCTGCCCGGTCCAGCGGCGCCAGTAATAGCGAATGGGATTGCGGAACATGGATGCAAAGGCGGCGAAAGCCAGCACCGAGAAAAACCAGCCAAAGTCATGGCCCAGCCAGACGATCAGCGCAGGTGCAGAAATGAACAGCACAATGCCCGGCGGAAATTGCAGGCGCATTGGCAGCATGGCGACGATCGTTGAGGCCAAAACCCACAAGCCAGCAAAAAGCACTGAATATACCAACTGCCCCTCCGAGGACGATCATTGCTGCAACTGCAAAATCACACTTTAAAGTTGCAGTGCTAGAGAGTCCATTCCATCAAACGGCTTGTTTTTGTCGCAGCCTTTCAGGCAACCCATTGGCCCAGGCGCTAATTGTACCGGCGCCAAGGCAAACAACCATGTCACCGGGACGGGCCTGTTCACGAACAAGGCGCTCCAGATCGTTTTCGTTCAGCAATGCACGCGCGTGGCGGTGACCGTGACGGATCAGGCCTTGCACCAGATCATCTCGGCTGGCTCCTTCGATCGGGTCCTCTCCGGCAGAGAAAACATCGGCGATGGCGACAACGTCCGCGTCATTGAAGCAGGTGCAGAAATCGTCAAACAGATTGGACAGGCGCGAGTACCGGTGCGGTTGGTGCACGGCGATCACGCGCCCATCGGTGGCCTGGCGCGCAGCTTTAAGAACGGCTGCAATCTCTACCGGATGGTGGCCGTAATCGTCGATAATGGTGACGCCATCGACCTCGCCGACCTTAGTGAAGCGGCGGTTGACGCCGCCAAAATTAGCCAGCGCATCACGGATTTCCGAGGCCTTCATACCCAGATGGCGGGCGACGGCCACTGCAGACAGCGCGTTTGAGACATTGTGGTCGCCGGGCATCGGCAATGTGCAGCCCTCGATCATCTTATCTTCGTACTGAAGGTGGATGTCGAAATGCGCCACGCCGCCCCTGTAGGTCAGGTTCAACGCACGAACATCAGCCTGCGCATTGAACCCATAGGTCCGGACCCGGCGGTCGGTGATACGTCCAACCAACGTCTGCACCTCTGCATGGTCCGTGCAGCACACAGCCAGACCGTAGAATGGCAGGTTCGAGACGAACTCGTAGAACCCGTCGCGCAGTTGGTCGAAGTCACCCCAATGCTCCATATGCTCGGGGTCGATATTCGTAACAATGGCAATGGTCGCGGGCAGTCGGTTGAACGAACCGTCGGATTCGTCGGCCTCGACCACCATCCATTCACCCTGCCCCATCCGTGCGTTCGAACCGTAGGCATGGATGATGCCGCCATTGATGACGGTCGGATCGAAATCGCCGGCCACCATCAGCTCGGCCATCATGGTGGTCGTGGTGGTCTTGCCGTGGGTTCCGGCAATGGCGATGTTGGATTTCAGGCGCATCAGCTCGGCCAGCATGTCGGCGCGACGAACAACCGGCAGGCCTTGCGCCCGGGCGCCGTCCAGCTCGGGGTTGCCAGGCTTGATCGCGGTCGACACCACAACAACGGCCGCGTTTTCAAGGTTTTCGGCACGCTGGCCGACAAATATCTCAGCCCCAAGGCTCGCCAGACGATCAGTGATCTTGGACGCCTTCAGGTCGGACCCCTGCACGCGGTAACCGAGGTTCAGCAAAACCTCGGCAATGCCCGACATCCCAATTCCGCCGATCCCCACAAAGTGAATCGACCCTACGTCTTGCGGCAGTTTGGTTGCAGGATTCATGTGGTCTCCTTCTGCGCCAGTTGTTCGACAAGGGCCGTCAGACGTTCAGTTGCGTCGGGGGCACCGGTCGAGAGGGCGGCATGGGCCATCTTTTGGGCGGCTTCGGGGTTGGTAAGAACGGCGGTGACTTGCTCTGTCAGCGCGGGAACGTCAAGTGCGTTTTCCGGGATCATAATCGCGCCGCCTGCCTGAACCAATCCTCGCGCGTTCGCAGTTTGATGGTCGCCTGCGGCTGCGGCGAACGGGATCAGGATCGATGGACGTCCGATGACCGAGATATCCGCCACGCTGGATGCGCCGGACCGGCTGATGACAAGTTGTGCATCCGACATGCGACGCGGAACGTCGTCAAAGAAAGGTTTGACCTCGGCCCGGATACCATGTTCGGCATAGAACGCCGTAACACGTTCCCCATCCTCGTCGCGGGCCTGATGTGCAACACGGATATGGCTGCGCAAGTCGTCAGGCAAGGCAGCAATCGCGCCAGGGACAATATCGCTGAGAATGCGCGCACCCTGACTGCCGCCCATAACCAGAATAGACATAGGATAGTCGCCCGGTGGGATGTAACCTGCGGCCTCGCGCTCAAGCACGGCGGCGCGGACCGGGTTTCCGGTGTGGATTCCATTGGCCCCTTCGGGCAGATCGGTTGGCCAGACACCACAGGCGACGTTGGCAACACGCGTGGCAAACAATTGGTTCACGCGCCCCAGAACCCCATTCTGTTCGTGGATCATGCGCGGAACTTTCAGCATCGTCGCGGCCCCCAAAGCCGGGATCGACGGGTATCCGCCAAAGCCCACGACAACGTCCGGTTTGTCCCGCATCATCTGGAACGCCATGCTGCTGACGCCGCCCGCAATCCTGGGGCCGACCAATGCCTTAGCGGCCAGCCCGCCGCGCGCGAAAGTGGCAGAGGCGACCTCGACAATCTCAACCGTTTGCGGAAAGGCGCCTGTGTAGCGCGCGCCTCGCTCATCCGTGGACAGGCGCACGCGCCAGCCTTTATTCAGCATCGCTTCGGCCAGCGCCTGCGCCGGGAACATATGGCCCCCGGTGCCGCCAGCCGCAATCAACAGGTAAGGTTTCCCCATTATCCTCTTCCGCGCAGAATATCGCCAAGTTCGCCCTGTGGGCGGCTTCTGGTGAAGGCCAGCAGCATGCCAACAGCGATGCCACCTGCAATCAGCGACGACCCACCATAGCTGACAAAGGGCAGCGTCATGCCCTTGGCGGGCAGCAGGCGCACGGCCACACCCATGTTGATCATGGCCTGAACGCCAAACATGCAGGCCAGACCGGTCCCGGCCAGGCGGATGAACATATCGCGCTCGCGCATCAGCCGAAGCAGTGAGCGTACAACGATCAGTGAATACAGCGCGATGATGATCAGCACCAGGATCAGCCCGTATTCCTCGGCCGCAACGGCGATGATGAAATCCGTATGGGCATCGGGCAAGGACCATTTCACCTGCCCCTCACCCACGCCGACACCGAACAGACCGCCTTCGCGGATGGCGTTCGTGGCATAGCCAAGCTGGGTGGTCGGGTCGACCTCCTGGTTCAGGAAGCCATCAATACGGCGGGCAAAGTGTTCCGAATTCGAATAGGCGAACATACCCCCCAGGACAACGACGCCCGCCATGCCAACCAGCAGCAGCATCGGCGCGCCGGCCACAAAGTACATCACACCCCATCCAAACAGGATCAGGCAGGCCTGACCGAAGTCAGGTTGCAAAACCAGCATCGCCACAATTGCAATGCACAACGCAAATGACCACAACCGACCCGGAGGGCCGTTGATCTGTTGCGACGCAGCCAGCAGCCACGCGGCCACGACGACAAATCCGGGTTTCAGAAATTCCGACGGCTGCAAAGATGCAAAGCCCAGCGAGTACCAGCGCACTGCCCCTTTTCCGAAATCCGTTCCGAAGACGGGCAGAAAGGCCAGCGCCACAAACGAGGCAAGGAACCCAAGTACTGCCAAACGGCGCACCAGTGTCGGCGACATCATCGACGTCAGCAGCATCGCAATCAGCGCCAGTCCGCCGAACAGTGCCTGCCGTTCGACATAGTGGAACGGATCAAACCCGTTGCGCCCTGCCAGCGGTGGTGATGAGGCCAGCCCCAGCAACAATCCGATGACAAACAGGATCAGAACGCAGGACATCGTCCAGCGATCAATTGTCCGCCACCATTTCGGAAGAATCGGTTCTCCGCGCTGGTCCTGGACCGCGCCATACACCATCTCAGTCATGAGATACCGCCACTATCTGCCTCGTTAACGTCCCGTTTTTCAGGATCTGACTGAGAGTCTACAGGCATTTTTGCGTTTGGGCTAGCGGAATGACACGGCAACAGGGGAAATTGACACCTTCAAGCCGGTGATCCGACCCGGGCTTTCCCTTCCAAGATGTACGGATCACCTAGGTTACAAGATCGTAGTGCTTTATCGTTCTGGATTCGACCAACTCGGCCTCTGCCGGATCGATATGTGGACTTTGGTAATCGTCACCAACAAAAGCTACTAATGCGTCCAGGCTGCTCCAAATCATAACAAAACTGAACTCACGCGGTGAATCCGAACGCGGAGCACCCGGCAGGACCTGAACAATGCCTTCGGTGCTTTGCATCAAAGGGATCGCAGTCTCGTGGAAGAACTTTGAAAATTCCGCCTCTTTGCCCGGTCGAACTGTGACTTGGAAAATGCGCATGATCATTGAACCGCCCTCCTGTGCTGTGCATCAAGATGAGTTTTCTTTCCGCGAGCATTCTAACACATGATATCGCGGCCAAATTCGCAAAGGCCTCAGCGACCGCTTTAAATCCCTTTCCCAGAACTGGCAAAAAGGACAAGGACTCACCACCAAACAGACTTACACGACTTGTGTTTTCGTCTAGCCCTTGCCTTCCCAATTAATCCAAGCCATGCGCAGCACATGACTTATGACACGATCATCCTTGGTGCCGGTGCAGCCGGTATGATGTGCGCCGCCTATTGCGGCGGGCGCGTTTTGGTGATCGACCACGCCAAAGCTGCCGGAGAGAAAATCCGCATCTCAGGAGGTGGGCGCTGCAACTTCACCAATATGTACGCGGGACCGGGAAATTTCCTGTCGCAGAATCCGCATTTCTGCAAATCCGCGCTGGCGCGGTACACGCAGTGGGATTTCATTGATCTGGTCGACCGACACGGCATCGCGTGGCATGAGAAAACGCTGGGGCAACTGTTCTGCGACGGATCGTCAAAACAGATCATTCAGATGTTGCTGGATGAGATCGAGCGTGCCGGGGCCGAATTGTGGATTCGGACCGACGTAAAAGACCTGCGCAAGACCGATGGCGGATTTGCTGTGGACCTCGAACGTGAAGGGCAGCGGCTTAGCCTAAGCTGCACCAACCTCGTGCTGGCTACTGGCGGCAAGTCGATCCCCAAGATGGGCGCGACCGGGCTGGCCTATGAGATTGCGCGCCAGTTCGGATTAACGATAACCGAAACGCGGGCCGCGCTCGTGCCGTTTACGTTTTCGGATGGTAAATTCAAGGACCTGTCTGGCGTATCCCTACCCGCGCGGCTGTCGAATGACCGGACCAGCTTTGACGAGGCTCTGCTGTTCACCCATCGCGGGCTTAGTGGACCATCGGTTCTGCAGTTGTCTTCCTATTGGCGCGAAGGCGAGGCGGTCCGCGTAAACCTGATCCCGGATCTGCCGCTGTTAGATTTGCTGCGGGATCAGCGGCAAAGCGGCGGACGCAAGGCGCTGACCACGGAACTCGCGCGCCACCTGCCCGGGCGTCTGGTCGAGTACCTGAGCCATCATATCCCCATGCCAGGCAATCTGGCCGATCAGTCGGACACCGCGCTGTCCGAACTGATCGCAGCACTGTCCGACTGGCAGCTCACCCCCTCGGGCACCGAAGGGTATCGTACAGCCGAGGTGACGCTGGGCGGGATCGACACTGATAGCCTGTCGTCAAAAACGATGGAGGCCAGGGATGTCCCTGGCCTCTATGCGATTGGCGAAGCGGTGGATGTCACCGGTTGGCTGGGCGGCTACAACTTCCAATGGGCGTGGTCCTCGGGCCACGCCGCAGGAATTGCAATCGCCGGGCAGAGTTAGCCGACGACGTTGTAGCCACGTCCGCGCATGCAGTTGCGCACGATAACTTCTTTGTTCTGGTTTTTGTTAATCACGTCTGCGCCGGCGCCAACAAGCGCACCGGCAACTGCCGCACGGCCCAGATTGTCGCTGCTGTCCTGAACAATCCCGGTTACAGCCGCCGCACCTGCCGCGCCTATCGCTGCGTTTCCTGCGGTAGAGCCATCAACGCTGGCTTGTGATGCCGCCAGTTGTTGGCACTGCTGAAGGTCTACGTTGTAGTTCGGGCCGATCGGGCCGTCGACGATTGGTTGATAATTGGCACCTGTGTTGGTGCAGGCACCGGCAACGAGAATGGCAGGCAGGATCAGAGAAAACTTACGAAATGGCATAGTCATAACCTCGTGTTGAATTTGCAGGCAAGCAAAACCAATAATGATGGCGCGTCAAGCTGATAGCATCGCAGCTTGGCCCAACCGGCGGTCTATTGCAAATGGCTATTCCGGAAGCCGTTGCCTGACTTCCGCTACAAAGTCCTCTCCGCGCTGCTCGAAATTGTCGTATTGGTCGAAACTGGCCGCGGCTGGCGCAAGCAGGACTGTCTCGCCGGGTTGGGCATCCTTCATGGCTTGCTCAACAGCCTCGGACATGGTGGTGCAAACCAGCGCATCGGCCTTTAGTTGCATGGCGAAATTCGCGGCCTCGCGACCAATGACATAAGCTTTGACCACCTGGTCTGCGGCTGCGTTCAGAGCGGCGACACCGCCTTCCTTCTCAAGCCCCCCACAGACCCAGCGGACCTTCCTGAAGGCGCTCAACGCCTTGAGAGCGCTGTCCACATTGGTGGCTTTTGAGTCATTCACATAAGTAATACCGCCTACCTCGGCGATGATCTGACTGCGATGCGGCAGGCCCGGATAGCTGTGCAGCGCGTCTTCGATCACGCGCGGTGCCAGCCCAAGCGCGCGACAGGCGGCATAGGCCGAACAGGCGTTTTGGTGGTTATGTGCGCCGGGAAGGCCCGTGATTCCGCGCAGGTCAATCGAGCCCGCTTGCCGTCCCTTGCGGTATTCCGACAAGAACCCTTTACGGGCAAACACCTGCCACCCGGGTCCCGTCAGCTTGCGCGCAACCGACACGCGGATGACGCGATCATCCGCGCGGCCTTCGGCAAGTTGACCGGCTAGAAACGCGCCCTCTTTCTCGTCAATGCCAATCACGGCGCGGTCCGGGCCGCCCTCGGCGAACAACCGACGCTTGGCGGCAAAATAGCCCCCCATCCCGCCGTGGCGGTCAAGATGGTCGGGCGACAGGTTGGTGAAAACGGCCACGTCCGGGGTCAGGGCGCGGGCCAGTTCTGTCTGATAGCTGGACAGTTCCAGCACAACGACCGAACCGTCACCGCCCGGATCAATATCCAGCACCCCACGCCCGATATTTCCCGCCAGCTGTGCCTCGCGGCCGGCTTCGGTCAGGATATGGTGAATCAAAGCTGCGGTGGTCGACTTCCCGTTCGACCCGGTCACTGCGATCACACGCGGCGGAGAGTCATAATTGTTCCACTCAGGCCCTGCAAAGGATCGGAAAAACAGCCCGATGTCGTTATCGATCGGGACACCGGCCTCAAGCGCCGCAGCCACAATTGGATTGGGGTCAGGATAGAGATGAGGAATACCGGGCGAAACGATCAGCGTGGCGATATCGTCAAAAGCGCCATGACGGCGCAGATCGACGCAGACGAACCCCTCGGCCTTGGCCTTTTCCTGGGCGGCAGGATTGTCATCCCAACACACAGGCTCAGTTTTGCCTGCCTGCAGGGCACGCGCCGTGGCCAGCCCCGACCGGCCTAGCCCCAGAACCGCAACCTTCTGCCCTGAAAACCCTTTGACCGGGATCATACTGCCCACCTTTTTTGACGTAAATTTAGCCGCCACACTGCACCGAAGAAATCACTGATGGCAAGGGTGGCAAAAGGCTCGCGCGTCAGCGCGAGCCGGGCCCAACAGGTGGCAGGCGGACCGCAGGTCCGCTGAACCTGGCGGGAGCTTTACCGGATCTTCAGCGTTGCCAGACCGATCATCGCCAGGATCAGCGAGATGATCCAGAACCGGATCACGATCGTCGGCTCAGCCCATCCCTTTTTCTCATAGTGATGATGGATCGGCGCCATCAGGAACACGCGCCGCCCGGTGCGTTTGAAGTACAGCACCTGGATGATCACGCTCAACGCTTCGACCACGAACAAACCGCCGACGACTGCCAGCACCAGCTCATGTTTGGTGGCCACCGCAATGGCACCCAAAGCACCGCCTAACGCAAGCGACCCGGTGTCGCCCATGAACACCGCAGCCGGAGGTGCGTTGTACCAAAGGAACCCAAGGCCCGCGCCAAACAAAGCCGAGGTAAAAATGAAAATCTCACCGGTTCCCGGCACGTAATGAACGTCCAGATATTCGGTAAAGTCGACCCGTCCCACGGCGTAGGCAATCACGCCTAGCGTCGAGGCCGCGATCATCGCCGGCATGATGGCCAGACCATCCAGACCATCGGTCAGGTTCACCGCATTGGCCGCGCCAACGATCACGATGATCGAGAAGGGAATGTAGAATATGCCTAGATTGATCAGTGTATCCTTGAAAATCGGCAAAGCCAGCTGGTTTTGCAGCGCCTCGGGATGATGCAGCGTAGCCCAGGCCGAGGCCAAAACTGCGATTATCACCCCTAGCGCCATACGCATTTTGCCCGAAACGCCCTTAGTGTTCTGCTTCGATACCTTTGCATAGTCATCTGCAAACCCGATCGCCGCATAGGCCAGTGTTACAAATAAGACCATCCAGACGTAAGGGTTGTCCCACCGAGCCCAGACCAGGGTCGATGTCACCAGCGCGCCTACGATCAAAAGCCCGCCCATTGTCGGTGTGCCCGCCTTCGAAAAATGCCCCTCTGGGCCGTCATCCCGAATAGGTTGGCCTTTGCCCTGTTTTTTGCGCAGTACATTGATCAGCGGCTTCCCGAAAAGAAAACCAAAGATCAACGCAGTCAAAAAGGCGCCGCCAGCGCGGAACGTGATGTATCGGAAGAGGTTAAAAAAATCCCCTCCGTCCGACAGGGCGGTCAACCAATAGAGCATTACAAAACCTTTCTCACACTGAGGTCGCGGGCGCGGTCATCAATCAAGCGCGCCCCCTTGCCCCATTTTACGCAAACCGTCAACAATCTGTGCCAATGCCATGCTCAGCGATCCCTTGGCCAACACAGTGTCACCGGTCTGAACAAGCTCTGACATATGCACGGCCATCTCGGTGCTGGTCTCGAACCAAAGCCCGCGTTTGTCCGCCGAAAGTGCATCGTGCAGCGCCTTCATCAGCGGACCAACGCAATGCACTTTGTCCACGCGTTGCATGGCCGAAACATCCGCCATCGCCGCATGCATGGCAATTTCCTCCGGCCCCAACTCCTTCATATCCCCAAGAAAAGCGATACGACGCTGACCTTGCGCGGCGGCCAGAACGTCCAGTGCGGCCTCCATCGACGTCGGGTTAGCGTTATAGCTGTCATCCAGCAATTCGATCCGACCGCCATCGGTCAAAGCGATCTGTTCGCGCACCCCGCGCCCCTTGACCGGCGACCATCCGCTGAGACCTGCAATGGCTTGATCCAGATCGACGCCCATTTCGACACATGCAGCCAATGCCCCCAGTGCGTTCATGGCGAAATGCGTGCCGGCTGACTGCACGTCAAACGCAAACGGGCGCCCTGCGACTGTTGCCTTTGCATGAACCGAGTCAGCCTCTTGGATTACATCGGTCAATGTGTAGTCGGAGCCATTGCGGCCGAAATCCACCGTTTTCGCGCCTAAATCTCGCGCACAGTCGCGCAGGATGTCCACATGCTCGATATCTGCGTTCAGGATGGCCGCACCGTCCTCCGTCAGACCGTCAAAAATTGCGGCCTTCTCATGTGCAATACCGGCCACCGATTCAAACGCTTCGAGGTGTACTGCCGCCACAGTCGTGACCAGCGCCACATGCGGGCGGGCTTGCTGCGCCAGCGGCGAAATCTCTCCGGGGTGGTTCATACCGATTTCGATCACAGCAAACTCAGTATCGCGCGGCATCCGCGCCAATGTCAGGGGAACCCCCCAATGATTGTTGTAGCTGGCAACGCTGGCATGGGTTTTCCCCTGCGTTTCCAATATGGTGGCCAGCATTTCCTTGGTTGACGTCTTGCCAACGCTGCCTGTGACGCCCAGCACACGCGCTTCGGTTCGGGCACGACCCGCCCGACCCAGCGCTTCCAGCCCGGTCTGGACATCTTCGACCACCAACAAGGGCGCGTCTTCAGCCACGCCTTCGGGAATGCGGGATACCAAAGCCGCACCTGCGCCTTTCTCCAAAGCTTGCGCTACAAAATCATGCCCGTCCCGCGCAGCCTTTAGCGCAACGAAAAGATCGCCGGGCTGGATGGTGCGCGTGTCGATCGACACACCATTGACCGCCCAATCCGAAGTGACGCGTCCACCGGTTGCCTCGGCGGCCTCGGCTGCAGTCCACAATGTCATGCCACCCTCCCGTCCAGTGCGGCCACGCTGATGCTGGCCTGTTCGACATCATCAAATGGCAGAACCTGATCGCCAACGATCTGGCCGGTTTCATGCCCTTTGCCCGCAATCAAAAGCGCATCCCCGGGTTGCAGCGCGTCTATCCCGCGCAAGATGGCCTCGGCCCGATCGCCGACCTCGGTGGCCTCAGGCGCCCCACCCATCACGGCGGCGCGTATCGTGGCCGGATCTTCACTGCGCGGGTTGTCGTCGGTGACGAAAACAACATCTGCGTGGTTGGCGGCGGCTTGCCCCATCAGCGGGCGCTTGGTCGCGTCGCGATCACCACCCGCGCCGACAATAGCTATCAGGCGGCCCATCACATGCGGGCGCAGTGCCTTGAGCGCGGTCGCCACTGCGTCAGGTGTATGAGCGTAATCTACAAAAACCGCTGCCCCATTCTCTCGCGTCGCGGCCAGCTGCATGCGTCCACGAACCGTCGTGAGATGCGGCAGGGTTTCGAAAACGTGTTCAGGCTCTTCCCCTGCAGCAATAACCAAACCGCAGGCCAACAAGATATTTTCAGCCTGAAAACCGCCGATCAGATTCAAACGGGTTTGGAATATCTTGCCCTGCCAAGAGAACCGCAGGTCCTGACCTGTTGCGTCAAACCGCTGATTCATCAGGCACAGGTCTGCTTCCCCAAGCCCAACGGTCAAAACCTTCTGCCCCCGGTCTTTGGCAATCCGGAGGACCCGAGCCCCCTTGGGATCGCTCATGTTGACGACAACGGTGCCGTCTTGCGGCAGGACCCGATCAAACAGACCTGCCTTGGCGTTGAAATACGCTTCGAACGTTTCGTGGTAGTCCAGATGGTCCTGAGTGAAGTTCGAAAACCCCGCCGCAGCCAGCTGTACCCCATCCAAGCGACGCTGTTCCAACCCGTGCGAGGATGCCTCCATCGCAGCATGAGTCACTCCGTTCTCTGCAGCCTTGGACAGGCAACGATGCAAAGTGATTGGTTCGGGCGTTGTATGGGCTAGTGGTGCGGTCCATGCGCCCTCGACCCCTGTCGTCCCGAGGTTCACCGCGGCGTGACCAAGTTCAGTCCAGATCTGGCGAACAAATGTCGCGACCGAGGTTTTGCCATTGGTGCCGGTAACCGCAACGATGGTCTTAGGCTGCGCTCCGAACCACAGCGCGGCGCACCCGGCCAACGCCTGACGCGGGTCCTCGACCACGATCAGCGCCGCATCTGATGCGGCCAGTTCGTCGGTTGCGATCTCTGCCCCTTCAGCATCCGTCAGGATGGCCGCGGCCCCCATACGCAAAGCGTATTGAATGAACTCACCGCCATGAACACGTGTACCGGGAAGTGCCGCAAAGAGGAAACCGTCTTTGACTTCGCGGCTGTCGACCGCCAGCCCTGTGACATCAGGATTGGTGCCACCTCGGGCGGTCAGGGCCAGTTGGCTCAGTTTCTTTGTCCTTGCGCCCATGACCCACCTCGTTTGGACAGCCTAATTTGAGGTCAGCGTTATAGCAGCGCCGGCCTCAGGCTCAACCCGAGGACGCAGGCCCAGCAATGGTGCAATGCGCCCGATCAATTCTGCGGCCACAGGAACCGCTGTCCAGCCTGCCGTACGGCGCTTTTCGCCATAAGCAAGGATGGATGGTTCGTCCAATGTTACGATCAGGACGTATTTTGGGTCATAAGCGGGAAAGAACGTCGCAAAGGTCGCAATCACCTTGTCGTCGTAATAACCACCACGCGGCTTGGGCTTATCCGCGGTGCCGGTCTTACCGGCCACATCATAGCCTGCCACATCGCCAAAACTGGCGGTGCCATCTGTTACCACCCGGCGCAACATGTTCTGCGCCTGGTTTGCCGCGTTGTCAGACATCACCCGAGGACCGTATTGTGGCCCATTTTTGCGCAGGATCGTCGGGCTTACATAGTGCCCGCCATTGGCAATCGCCGCATACCCCGCCGCCAGGTGCATGGGGCTGGTCGACAGACCATGACCGTATGAGATGGTCACCGTGCTCAGTTCGCCCCATTTTTTGGGCTTCAGCGGTTCACCACCCTTGGCTTCGACGATTTCGAACGGGGTGGGATCGAACATACCAAGAGATTCCAGGAAATCCTGCTGCCGTTGCGCGCCGATCTGCAGCGCCAGTCGCCCGGTGCCCCGGTTCGAGCTGTGGACGATCACATCCGCGACGCTGATCTTACCGTAATTCTTGCCGTTGAACTCACCAATCGGGAAACGGCCGATCTTCATTGGCCCTGAGGTATCGATGATCGTATTTGAATTCACCAAACCCAGCTGAACCGCCTGCGCAGCGGTGAAAATCTTAAACACAGATCCCAGTTCATAAACGCCCTGAACATAGCGATTGAACAGTGGGCTGTCTGAGGGATCGAACCCCGAGGTCGGTGGGCGTGGGCGATCATTGGGATCGAAGGACGGCAATGAGGCCGCCGAGATCACCTCGCCCGTATGCGCGTTCATAAGAACCGCCGACGCCCCCTTGGCGTTCATGATCTTCATGCCGCCAAACAGCACCTGCTCAACCGCGGCCTGAACGGTCAGGTCCAGCGAGAGCTGCAGCGGCTTAGTCCCATTCGCGGGATCACGCAGATAGTCGTCGAATTGTTTTTCAACACCGGCCACACCGATCACTTCGGCAGCACTGACACCTTCGCGCCCAAAGCTTGACCCGCCTAGGATATGCGCCGCCAGACGGCCATTCGGGTACAACCGCATCTCACGCGGGCCGAATAGAATGCCCGGGTCACCGATATCGTGCACGGCTTGTTTCTGCTCGGGCGAGATACGCTTTTTGATCCACAGGAATTTGCGATTCCCAGTGAAATCCTTGACTAGGCGTTCTTTTTCCAGATCGGGGAAGATCGCGACAAGCTGATCAGCGGCAGCAATCGGGTCGATCATCAGCGGCGGCTGCGCATATACAGAATAAGTATCCAGATTGGTCGCAAGAATGCGTCCTTCCCGGTCGACGATGTTGGCCCGCTGCATCGCAATGGCTGCACCCGGGGCCGAGGCCACAGGTTCTTGCGCTTCGGACGTGGCCAACATGCCCATCCGGACGCCTACGACCGAAAAAGCGCAGAAAAAGAACAGACCCAGCACCAACAAGCGGCCTTCAGCACGAGTGCGGCTGCGGTCTTTCATGTCTTCGTGACGCTTGCGGATATTTTCGCGCTCAATGGCTTTGGGATTCTCGCCCCGCGAACGCGCGTCAAGGATTCGGGCCAGAGGGCGCAGTGGCGTGCGGGTCATGGGATCTGCACCTCACCCAGCGCCTGAATATTGGTGATGGCCTGCAGCTCGATCGGATCGACGATTGGCAGGTCAGGATCTTCCGCATAGGCAATCTGATCGGCGCGACCGAACTGCTCGGCCCGCAGGGGCAAAAGGCCCAGCCGTTCAAAGTTCAGATCAGCAAGCTCACGCAACCTGTCGGGGCGGTTCAGATAGGCCCATTCGGCGTTCAAAACCGCCAGCTTCACCTGCGCCATACCAATTTCGCGCTGCAGCTTCTGCGTTTCCTTCACCACCTGCTGCGTGCGATAGTTTTCCTGATACGCCCACAGCGCCAGTCCGAACACGGACAGAGCAGTCAACACATACAAAACACTCTTCATTTTGCTCTTCCCCCTAGTTGCGGCATACCAACGGCGCGGGCATCAATTTCCCCCGACGGCGCATCCGTTCGAATTGCAACGCGCAGCTTTGCCGAGCGTGAACGCGGATTTTCCTGCAGCTCCTGATCATCCGGCCCCACGGCTTTACGAGTCTTGAGCGTGAACTGCGGCAGCTCCTGTTCAATCTCGGGCGCATACCGATTGGCCCGGCCCGTCTTGCCCGCACGAGACTGAAAGAACCGTTTGACCATCCGGTCTTCGATCGAATGAAACGTCACGACTGCCAGTTGCCCGCCCGGCTTCAACGCACGTTCCGCAGCCATCAGTCCTTGATACAGCTCTTCATATTCAGCATTCACTGCGATCCGCAGACCCTGAAAACTCCGCGTTGCAGGGTGGGACTGCCCGGGCTTGGGTCGCGGCAAACAGGATTCGATGACCTGGACGAGGCGCAGAGTCGTTGTAATCGGCTCTTCCGCACGCGCTTTGGCGATGGCCTTGGCAATGCGGCGGCTGGCACGTTCCTCGCCATAATGATACAGGATATCGGCAAGTTGTTCCTCGGTCGCGGTGTTGACCAAATCAGCCGCGCTTTCGCCTTCCTGACTCATTCGCATGTCGAGCGGGCCGTCTTTCATGAAAGAAAAGCCGCGTTCCGCCAGATCCAGCTGCATCGACGACACGCCCAGATCCAGAACGACACCATCCAGATCCTGTGCGTATTCGTCCATGCGTGAGAATACACCTTGCTGCATCACAAGCCGGTCGCCATAATCTCCGACCCAATCCGCCGCCATTTCAAACGCCAACGGATCACGGTCCACGCCGATGACCTTATCTGCACCAGCCTCCAGCAGGCCCCGTGTATATCCGCCTGCTCCAAACGTTCCGTCCAGCCAGACACCTGACACGGGCGCCACAGCTGCCAGCAATGGACGCAGCAGAACGGGAATATGAGGTTTATCGGAAGGGATGTTAGCGCCGGCCATGCCGTTACGCATCCCCGGTGCCGTCAAGGAACTCCAAAGGATCGAAATCCTCGGGCTGTTCGTCCAACCACTCTTCGGCTGCAGCGAGTTCTTCGGATTCGTAAGTTTCCGGCTTCCAAATCTGGAACGTGTCACCCGCGGCGATAAAGAATGCCTCACCTTCAAGGCCAATCTTGTTACGCAGCTTTGCCGGCAGCACCAGTCGGCCGGTTTCATCCACTGTGGTCGGGAAGGATTGACCGTGGAACATGCGCTGCAACATCTTCCGCTGCATAGATCCGCGCGGCAGCGCGTCGATCTTGGCATCGACCTCTTCGATCGCTTGCATGGTATAGCATTCCAGGAATTTGCGACGGTGGTCGCCGTAGACAATTACAAGCTCAGGTGTGTCGCCGGGCTGCCAGTTCGGGTCCGAGGATTCAAGCACACGGCGAAACGAGGCCGGGATCGATACCCTGCCCTTCGTATCCACCTTATGGTGGCTTTCACCTCTAAACCTGCGCGCCAAGACGACTGTCCCTTCCGCTTGCGCCCCACTTAAAATTCACTCCCCCAGATGAAAAACGGCGGGTTGATCTGCTGCCACTGATCAACCCGCCGCATTGACCCGCTGTGCGGGATGTCCAGCTGCGCGCGCCACCTGGGGGGATGTCTGCTCGCCCGCGCGCCGGATCTCTTGATTGATGAAAGCGAGATGCCTGTATGAAACCTGATTTTTGTTGTTTCGGGGTCGTTTGGTGCCCCATGTGCCTCGTCCTCATCGGATGAATTAGGGATGACATGGGAATTCATGGAAATCAACAAAAAATTTGCAGATCTTATGTTCAGACTTGCAGTTTAGCCAACGCGATTGAGAAAGAAAACCACCCTGTGGACACCAATTGTAGATAATTTCGGCAATGGCTGCACTAAATAAGCCAATTTTGAACCCACTCCAACTATTCCCATAATTTCCCAGATATTTCTTCAAAGGGTGAAGGTTTATGATGAGCGTAGCGAAAATGGGCCACTTGATTAGCGAATCACTCCAGCTTTAAACCTCAACCACATGTGGATTCTTCGCCGCTCCAGCTGACGCCCATGAATTCCCACGAACCGAAATCAACATGTCAGCCGCCGCGCGCCTGGCCCATCCAATACACAAAGCGCACAAGAATTGACAAACTCCGCTCAAAAGACGCGCAAACACGAAAATCCAGAAAATCTTGTTGAAACCTTCCTTTGGGGAAGCATCATCTGAAGGCCTTATTTTACTGGCCCTTCCCAACCCTCATCGACAACCAGTTGATATCTATGCACTTGCTGCATAGCAGCATTGACGTTGTCGGGTATTGTGCAATTGCAGCATTTGCTTATTTTCAGTCTCAAGCAAGCGCCGGACAACACCGGCAACAACGAATACATCGAGTAAAGCAAATGGCTGCAGCAACACATAACACCGCGCTCAAAGGCGCACCGGCAACTAGCCTGGCTTCGCTATTCGAGGCGGCAAAGACCCGGTTCATCCAATATCGCGTCTATCGCCAGACAGTTCACGAACTGTCTGATCTGTCGAACCGCGAACTGGCTGATCTGGGGCTTCACCGCTCGATGATCCGCCGCCTGGCTCAGCAAGCGGCCGAAGAACACGTCGCACGTTAAGCGACACAGAAACACCGAGATCAGGTCCTTCCTCCTCCCTTTTGGACCTGTATTTCAGCGGCGGCATCTCTCCTCCTCCCTGATGTCGCCGCCCCTAATACCGGCCCTGATCGCCGGAAGCAGACACACCGGGTACTCCTCCTCCCTTTCCCGGTGTTGAAAGCGCGCGGCGACGTCTCTCCTCCTCCCTGACGTCGCCGCGTCTTCCTCATACCGGGATCAAACCCGGGTTCGGATACATCGGGGCTCTCCTCCTCCCTGCCCTGATGTTGAAAAGAACGGAGGTTCCCTCTCCTCCTCCCTGCGAACCGCCGTTTTTGTTTTTCGTACCGAGATGTAAACTGAAGCCCTGACCAGAATTTCAGGAGTTTCCGATGGCCGCATATTTCATCGCCCAGATTTCCATTCACGACCCTGACGGGTACCAGAAATACCTTGAAGGTTTCATGCCGATCTTTGACCGGCACGGAGGTCGCCTGCTGACGATATCCTCCAAGCCCGTGGAACTGGTCGAGGGCGTATGGCCCGAAGACGGAATTGTGTTGATGGAGTTCCCATCTCTTGCTGCGGCCAAGGCGTGGAAAGACGACCCAGACTATATCAAGCTGGCGGAAATTCGGCACAAAACCGCGACGGCGAACATGGTACTGGTTGAAGGGCTATAGCGTTTAGAACGGCACATCATCCTTGGCGGACAGAAAGCGAGAAACCACTTTTTTCAATCCAGCTTTTTCGAAATCGACCTCAACCTTGTCACCTTCGATGCCGATCACCGCGCCATAGCCGAATTTCTGATGAAACACGCGCTCGCCAAGGGTGAAACTGGCAACAGCAGTCGTGTCGATCACCGTATTGCGGCTTTCGCGGGGTTGGGACGTTCCATACTGCCCCTGCCGGGCCTGCAACCGCCGCCAACCGGGCGAGTTATAGACATTGGCCTCGGCCGCACGGGTTTCGATACCGGCAGTCGGCTGACCACCCCCGTACAGCCCTGGCGGCGTCAGAACTTCGACATGATCTTCAGGCAACTCGTCAATGAACCGCGACGGCATCGCGTTTTGCCATTGACCAAACACCCGACGATTGGCCGCAAAGGAGATCGTACAGATCTCTTCCGCGCGGGTGATGCCCACATAGGCCAATCGCCGTTCTTCTTCGAGGCCCTTGATCCCGGATTCGTCCATTGATCTCTGTGACGGGAACAGCCCGTCTTCCCACCCCGGCAAGAACACGGCCGGAAACTCAAGCCCCTTTGCCGCGTGCAGCGTCATGATGGAAACCTTGGCCCCGTCACCCTCTTGCTCATTGTCCATGACCAGGCTGACATGCTCAAGAAACCCTTGCAGATTCTCAAAGTTGTCCAGCTGATTGACCAATTCCTTGAGGTTTTCCAACCGACCCGGAGCTTCGGGTGTTTTTTCGTTCTGCCAGTGTGCCGTGTAGCCGGATTCGTCCAATATGATCTGTGCCAGTTCGATATGTGAGACCTCGGGCTCACCAAACCGCATCGGAGCGGAGCCGTCATCAATCACAGAATCATCGTCGACTTCGATCCGGGGCCCGCGCGTCATCGCGTTCCAACGCGCCAACCCGTCGATCAACTCGCGTAGTGCTTTGCCGCCTTTGCCTTTGATCAGCCCATTATCGACAGCGATCCGGGCGCCATCGACCAGCGACACGCCATTTTCCCGCGCCGTCATCTGAATCGTCTGCTGCGCCTTGTCACCCAGCCCGCGTTTCGGAGTATTCACGATCCGCTCGAATGCCAGATCGTCACCGGGGCTGACCACCAGCCGGAAATAGGCCATCGCGTCGCGGATCTCCATCCGCTCATAGAATCGTGGGCCGCCTATGACCTTGTAGGGCAGACCGATGGTCAGAAAACGGTCCTCAAACGCGCGCATCTGATGGCTGGCCCGCACGAGAATCGCAATTTCATCCAGATTAAAGGGCCGCGCACCACGCGTTCCCCCCTGCATCGCGTCGATCTCTTCACCGATCCAGCGCGCCTCTTCCTCGCCATCCCAATGACCGATCAGGCGGACCTTTTCACCGTCCTGCGCATCGGTCCACAATTCCTTACCCAGCCGACTCTCATTGCCACGGATGACATTGGACGCAGCCGCCAAAATATGGGGGGTCGAGCGATAGTTCTGCTCTAACCGAACGACATAAGCCCCTGGAAAATCCTTTTCAAACCGCAGGATGTTGCCCACTTCGGCCCCGCGCCAGCCATAAATTGACTGATCGTCATCTCCCACACAACAAATGTTCTTGTGCGCCCCAGCCAGCAACCTCAACCACAGATATTGGGCAACGTTGGTATCCTGGTATTCGTCCACAAGGATGTAGCGGAACCAACGTTGATATCGCTCCAACACATCCGGATGGGTCTGGAAGATCGTGACCATGTGCAACAGCAGGTCGCCAAAATCCACCGCGTTCAGCTCGCGCAGCCGGGTTTGGTACTGAGCGTAGATCTCAATTCCCTTGTGGTTATAGGCGCCGGCATCGGCAGCAGGCACCTTGTCGGGCGTAAGCGCCCGGTTCTTCCAGTCATCAATGATTCCGGCCAACATGCGCGCAGGCCAGCGTTTGTCATCGATATTGGCCGCCTGAATCAGCTGTTTGAGCAGCCGCAACTGATCATCCGTATCCAGAATGGTGAAATTCGATTTCAGATCGACCAGTTCCGCGTGACGCCGCAGCAACTTGACGCAGATCGAGTGGAACGTGCCCAGCCAAGGCATCCCCTCGGCTGGTTGCCCCAACAAACGGCCCACGCGGTTCTTCATCTCGCGCGCGGCTTTGTTGGTGAAAGTCACCGACAATATCTCGTTCGGACGCGCCCGCCCGGTACTAAGCAGATGCGCGATACGCGCGGTCAGTGCCTTGGTTTTGCCCGTACCTGCGCCTGCCAGCATCAGGACAGGCCCATCCAGTCGCTCGACCGCGTCACGTTGCGCCGGGTTCAGCTCGTCCAGATAAGGCATAGGGCGCGCGGCCATGGCGCGCGCGGACAGGGATGCGCCCTCAAAGGCGTCCATTTCGTCGAAACTGCTCATCTTTCCAAACTACGCTGGATGTTGACCGAGGGAAAGGGTTTGTTCACGCCTTGTTCGCACAGTTTTTGATGCTCTGTTACGATCAATTCTAATCAAGCGACTTGGACTGAGAACGATTTCATTAACCATCTGTAAAACACCCGCCGCGATGATCAGTAAATTGCTGTGGGAGCGCGAAGGTATGACTCAGGATAATCGGGGGGCCGTAAATCACCGGCTGAAATGGATCGGTGTCAGCATGTTGCTGATTTTTCTGACAATTGGATGCGGCTGGGGAATTTACAAATTACCTGCGCCGCTGGTCGACAGGATGCTAAAGGTCGACATTCTCAAGCAGGCCGAACTGTGGAAGCGCCGCGTAGTATTGCATCTAGAAGACCCCGAGACCGCGCTTAAGACGGGCGTGATTGATGCGCATGACGCCGAATTTCTGGCCGCGATGCCCGAAGCTTCTGATGTTTACCGCTTCAAATTGCTCGACTCGAATAGGCGTGTCACTTGGTCGACTCGTCCGACAGAGGTAGGCAGTGTTGAAACCCGTGATTTCTTTCGCAGCGACGTTGCCAGAGGAATGATTCACTATATTCAGGAAGTAGTTCCACTGTCCGAGATCGACGGGCTTGATCTGCATACCGACAATATCCTGAACGCAACGCAGCACCATGTTGCCGAAGTCTTTATGCCGGTGGCCAAGAATGGGCGTTTCATCGGTGCCATTGAATTCTTTACTGATATCTCCGACTTGCGCACCACGTTCATCTCGCGGCTCAGGATTTCTTTGACCGTTCTAAGCGTCATCGCCTTGCTTGCGCTTGTTGCTGTGTCCTTTGCCAGCTACAGGGCGAACCGCTTGCAATTGCAGGCCCTGCAAAAACAATCCGCCAAAGAACGTGATCTGATGGAAGATCAACTGCGCCTGGCCCGCGAAGTCCGATTGCTGGGCGAATTGAACGAGTGGTTGCAATCCAGCCGGTCCTTGGACGAGCTGTTCGATATGGTCTCGCGCTTCATGACCCATATCCTACCCGAGGCTGAGGGCAGCGTTTACGTATATTCCAACTCGCGCGACGTCCTGGATGGCTGTGCCAGTTGGAATGGCGGGACCCATAAGGCGCACATCCATCCCGAAGGGTGTTGGGGGCTTCGGCGTGGCCGAACCTATGAATACGGCGCGTCCGAGATCGACTTTGTCTGTGAACACGCCGAACCACACGACGGGCGACCTTATTTCTGCTTTCCGATACTGGCGCATGGGGAAACGGTCGGCCTTCTACACCTCCGCGCCCTTGAGGGTACAGATGAGGCGTTTCACACGAGTAAAAAGCTGGCACATCTCAGCGCCGAACAGATCAGCATGGCGATTGCCAATGTACGGATGCGCGATCAGTTGCATGACCAGTCCGTCCGGGACCCGTTGACCGGGCTGTTCAACCGGCGGCATATGCTTGAAACCCTGCGCAAATCCATCAATCGCAGTCAGCAAACCGGAGCGCCGCTCAGCCTGATTGCCGTGGATATCGATCATTTCAAGAAATTCAACGACACCCATGGGCATGATGCCGGTGACATGGTGTTGCGTGCAGTTGGTGCCGCTTTGGAACAGGGCTGCGACCGGGATGAAGTTGCCTGCCGCATTGGTGGTGAAGAATTTATGCTGATCCTGCCCGACAATACCTCGGACGACGCAATCACCCGCGCCGAACAATTGCGGCAAGCGGTCGAGGCCGTCTCGGTGCGCTACGGTGAGAAATCCCTGCCCCGTATCACGATCTCGGTTGGGGTTTCGCATTATCCGGCACATGGCACCATGCCGCAGGATCTGATGCGCGCTGCCGATGATGCGTTGTATGCGGCAAAGGACAAAGGTCGCAATCAAGTGCAGGTCGCCGGCAGCGGAAGTGACTCACAGCAGATTTCCCAGCTCAAAAAGCCGGTAAAAGCCATTGGTGGGAAATCAACGGCTTAAAATCCTTGCCGAATCGCGCCTTTGGTCCGATCAATCCCCATGGACCTTCATAGTCGCTTTCCCGGCATCGCCGATCTGAAACACCGCGCCCAGCGCAGGATTCCTCACTTTGTCTGGGAGTATCTGGACAGCGGAACCGGGGTTGAAGCCACGCTGCGCCGCAATCGCGAGGGATTGGACCGCGTCGGTTTCCTGCCGTCTATCCTGCACGGACCATTGGAATTTGACACTTCGACCGAGTTCCTGGGTCAGACCTACCCATTACCGTTCGGCGTTGCCCCGATCGGTATGGCCGGCCTGATTTGGCCTGATGCCGAAGCTCATCTTGCCCGCGCTGCCGCAAGCGCCGGTCTGCCGTTTACCCTATCCAACGTTGCCTGCCTAAGCCCCGAGGACGTCGCGCCGCATCTGGGTGACAACGCGTGGTTTCAGCTTTATCCGCCAAAGGACCCGGACATTCGCAAGGACTTGCTGGATCGGGTTCGGAACGCTGGTTTTACGACGCTGGTGATGACGGCAGACGTCCCGGTTGCATCCCGGCGCGAGCGCCAAACACGCTCGGGTCTGACCAATCCACCGCGGTTGACGCCACGCCTTCTGGCCCAGATCGCGATGCGGCCGGAATGGGCGCTCGGAATAGCGCGCAGCGGGCCGCCGCGGATGCGGACACTGGACAAGTATACGGACAACTCCAGCAACCTGCCCCCGACAGCCCATGTTGGGTACCTGCTGCGGACGTCCCCGGATATGGAATATGTGCACTGGCTGCGCGATGCCTGGGATGGCCCGCTGATCGTGAAAGGCGTCCAGCGTCCTGAAGATGCCGAACCGTTGCAGCAAGCGGGAGTGGACGCTCTCTGGCTTTCGAATCACGGCGGTCGGCAATTTGATGGTGCCCCGGCCAGCATCGAAGCCCTGCCCACCATCCGTGCGGCTACGGACTTGCCCCTTATCTTCGACAGTGGGGTCGAAGGTGGTTTGGACATATTGCGTGCTAAGGCCCTTGGCGCCGATTTCGTGATGATGGGGCGCGGCTTCATGTATGCCCTCGCCGCCCTGGGTGCCAAAGGCCCTGCCCACCTCATCGACATTTTGCGGCAGGACATGCACGCAAACATGGGCCAATTGGGCGCCGAGTCGCTGAATCACCTTCCGCCCACTACACCGCTTGTTCATGCCGCGATGCAGCGCTATTAGAAAGATAGCGCTAACAGGGGGCGTTTGCGAGCGTTAACATGCCGGTTCTACCCAGAACGACTGATATACGTACGCGTATTGTCCGCCTATCAACACGGCCAAACAAGTAGGACCGGGACCCGACATGACTGATTTCAACAAGATCCTGATCGCCAACCGCGGCGAAATTGCCATCCGCGTGATGCGCGCCGCCAATGAGATGGGCAAACGCACCGTTGCCGTCTTTGCCGAAGAGGACAAGCTGGGCTTGCATCGCTTCAAGGCGGACGAGGCCTATCGCATCGGCGAAGGCATGGGGCCTGTTGCCGCCTACCTAAGCATCGATGAGATCATCCGCGTCGCTAAAGAGTGCGGAGCAGATGCGATCCACCCCGGCTATGGCTTGCTGTCCGAGAACCCGGACTTTGTTGATGCCTGCGTTCAGAACGGCATCACCTTCATCGGTCCCAAAGCCGAAACCATGCGTGCACTGGGCGACAAGGCCAGCGCACGCCGCGTGGCCATCGCGGCAGGTGTGCCGGTGATTCCGGCGACCGAGGTGCTGGGCGATGACATGGATGCGATTCGCGCCGAAGCGAAGGAAATCGGCTATCCTATGATGCTCAAAGCCTCCTGGGGCGGCGGTGGACGCGGCATGCGCCCGATCCTGTCAGAAGATGAACTGGAAGAGAAAGTTCTGGAAGGCCGTCGCGAAGCCGAAGCCGCGTTCGGCAATGGCGAGGGCTATCTGGAGAAAATGATTATCCGCGCCCGCCATGTCGAGGTGCAGATCTTAGGCGACAAGCATGGTGAGATCTATCACCTGTACGAACGCGACTGCTCGGTCCAGCGCCGGAACCAAAAAGTTGTCGAACGCGCCCCTGCCCCTTACTTAAACGAAGATCAACGCGCCGAGATCTGTGAGCTGGGCCGCAAAATCTGCGCGCATGTGAATTATGAATGCGCAGGCACGGTTGAATTCCTGATGGATATGGAAACCGGCAAGTTCTACTTCATCGAAGTGAATCCGCGCGTGCAAGTCGAACACACGGTTACTGAAGAAGTCACCGGTATCGACATCGTTCAGGCTCAGATCCTGATCGCCGAGGGCAAAACCCTAGCCGAAGCCACGGGTGCTGCCAGCCAGGCAGACGTGCATCTAACCGGCCACGCGTTGCAGACCCGGATCACTACCGAAGATCCGCAAAACAACTTTATCCCCGACTATGGCCGCATCACTGCGTATCGCTCGGCTACCGGCATGGGCATCCGTCTGGACGGTGGTACGGCTTATGCAGGCGGGGTGATCACGCGGTACTATGACTCGCTGCTGACCAAGGTGACCGCCAAGGCACCAACGCCCGAAGCGGCGATTGCCCGGATGGACCGCGCCCTGCGCGAGTTCCGTATTCGCGGCGTCAGCACCAATATCGACTTTGTCATCAACCTGCTGAAGCACCCGACTTTCCTGTCGAACAAGTATACGACCAAATTCATCGATACGACGCCGGACTTGTTCTCCTTTAAGCGCCGCCGCGACCGGGGCACCAAGGTTCTGACCTATATCGCCGACATCACGGTGAATGGTCACCCCGAGACCAAGGACCGCCCAGAACCACGCGCCGATCTTAAAGACGCAAAGCCTCCGGCACCGAAGTCCGAACCGCAGATGGGCGCACGCAACCTGCTGGAACAAAAAGGCCCGCAAGCCGTTGCTGATTGGATGAAGGCGCAGCGCCAGCTTCTGATCACCGACACAACCATGCGCGACGGCCACCAGTCTTTGCTGGCGACCCGGATGCGGTCGATCGACATGATCAAGGTCGCGCCAACCTATGCAGCTAACCTGCCGCAGTTGTTCTCGGTCGAATGCTGGGGCGGTGCAACTTTCGACGTGGCCTATCGGTTCCTGCAAGAATGCCCTTGGCAGCGTCTGCGCGACCTCCGCGAAGCGATGCCGAACCTGATGACCCAGATGCTGTTGCGCGGTGCGAACGGGGTCGGCTACACCAATTACCCTGACAACGTTGTGCAAGAGTTCGTACGTCAAGCATCGCAGAACATCGATGTGTTCCGTGTGTTCGACTCGTTGAACTGGGTTGAGAATATGCGCGTCGCGATGGACGCCGTGGTTGAGAACGGCAAAATCTGTGAGGGCACCGTCTGTTACACCGGTGATATTCTGGACCCGGACCGCGCCAAGTATGACCTGAAATACTATGTCGGCATGGCGAAAGAACTGCGCGATGCGGGTGCTCATATTCTTGGCCTCAAGGACATGGCGGGGCTATTGAAACCAGCCTCGGCGCGCATCTTGATCCGTGCACTGAAGGAGGAGGTTGGGCTACCGATCCACTTCCACACACACGACACAGCCGGCATCGCCAGCGCGACCATCCTGGCCGCATCCGAGGCAGGTGTGGACGCGGTGGATTGCGCGATGGACAGCTTTAGTGGCAACACATCACAGGCGACTTTGGGCACAGTGGTCGAAGCGCTGCGGCATACCGAGCGTGACACCGGGCTGGACATCAAATCCATCCGCGAGATCAGCGATTATTTTGAGGCGGTCCGCGGGCAATATGCGGCCTTCGAATCCAGCCTGCAGGCTCCGGCTTCTGAGGTCTACTTGCACGAGATGCCCGGCGGTCAGTTCACCAACCTCAAGGCGCAGGCGCGTTCGCTGGGGCTGGAAGAACGTTGGCACGAGGTCGCTCAGATGTATGCTGACGTGAACCGGATGTTCGGTGACATCGTGAAGGTGACACCGTCATCCAAGGTGGTCGGTGACATGGCGCTGATGATGGTCAGCCAGAACATGACCCGTGAACAGGTCGAAGACCCGAATACAGATGTGGCCTTCCCCGACTCGGTGGTCGACATGATGCGCGGCAATCTGGGTCAACCTCCGGGCGGTTTCCCCGACACCATCGTCAAGAAGGTGCTCAAGGATGAAGCCCCTAACACCAATCGCCCCGGCAAAGACGTCCCAGCAGTCGACTTGGAGGCGACCCGGGCGGACTTGTCCAAACAGCTTGAGGGCAAAGAAGTCGATGATGAGGATCTGAACGGCTATCTGATGTATCCCAAGGTGTTCCTTGACTACATGGGGCGTCACCGGGCTTACGGACCTGTACGCACACTTCCCACGCGCACCTTCTTCTATGGCATGGAACCGGGCGAAGAGATCACGGCTGAGATAGACCCCGGAAAAACGCTGGAAATCCGCTGTCAGGCCATCGGTGAGACCGATGAAAAGGGCGAGGTCAAAGTGTTCTTTGAGCTCAACGGCCAACCGCGCGTGATCCGGGTTCCAAACCGTCTGGTGACCTCAACCACGCAGTCCCGTCCCAAAGCCGAGGCGGGCAACCCCAACCACATCGGCGCGCCGATGCCCGGCGTGGTGGCCACCGTTGCCGTGACCGCGGGCCAGGAGGTCAAGGAAGGCGACATGCTGCTGACCATCGAAGCGATGAAGATGGAAACCGGCATCCACGCCGAGCGCGATGCGACGGTCAAGGCCGTGCACGTTCAGCCGGGCAGCCAGATTGACGCAAAGGACCTACTGGTCGAACTGGAATAAACGACCTAACCTTTTCGGGAACAAGGGCCGTTCGGGGAACCGGGCGGCCCTTTTTTGATCCTGAAAGGAGCAGACCATGCTGTCCATCACCCCAGTCTATGCCGCATTGCTGGCACTTCTCTATGTCGCGCTCAGTGTGCGGGTCATCCTGCAGCGCCGCGGCGACAAGATTTCTTACGGCGACGGCGGCAACACCGACATGCTCAAAGTGATGCGCACGCATTCCAACTTTGCCGAATATGCACCGTTTGCCCTGTTACTAATCGCTATGGTCGAGCTGCAGGGCGCCGGTGGCTGGCTGGTCAATCTGTTGGGCCTTGGCATTCTGGCCGGGCGCGTGCTGCATGCCTATGGGTTCGGCCGCAAACCGCAGATTGTGATTCTGCGCCAGATCGGCATGTTGCTGACCTTTGCCGTGATTGTGGTTGCGGCGATAGCCAGCCTTTTGATGGCGCTGTGAACGGGATGGCGGGGATTACCCCGCCAAAATCCGCGTTTCGATTCGAGGGGATCCCGTAAAAATTGATTCGACATCGCCCTTTCGATTCTCACCTTTGCCAGACACCGCGATAGCCAGCAAAATCATCGCCGCCAGGGCCGCCATCTTCAGGTCCTTAATATACGCCATTATTGTCACCTCCACCGTTCTTATTCTTGGATGCTCTGGTTCTTGAACGGTTAAGAGGCGGACTTCCGTCGCAAAGAATTTTCCTATTTTTTGCTTTTTCCGCTTGCAGGCATGCGTGGGAATTTATACATCCCTCCTCACTCAACGGCGCGGGCGTAGCTCAGGGGTAGAGCATAACCTTGCCAAGGTTAGGGTCGGGCGTTCGAATCGCCTCGCCCGCTCCATTGAGAGACCGAAAGGTCGAAAATATGTATCTGATGCGGGCGTAGCTCAGGGGTAGAGCATAACCTTGCCAAGGTTAGGGTCGGGCGTTCGAATCGCCTCGCCCGCTCCAGATACAAACCTCTCTGAACATGCTGGTTCTTTGTCTGGTGTTGCGGCATTCTCGAATGGCACGCAATCACGACAGAGGTCCGCCGATGCCCGAATATGTTATTCGCGCTTTGACAGAAAACGAAGTTCAAACCGCCGTCGACTGGGCCGGTCAGGAGGGGTGGAACCCGGGCCTGCACGATGCGGTTTGTTTCCGCAGTTCGGACCCAGAAGGATTCAAGGGTGGATTTCTGGATGGGCAGATGATCGCCTCTGCGTCCGCTGTGAATTACGACGATAACTACTCGTTTTTAGGCTTCTATATCGTGCAACCCGAGTATCGCGGATCGGGATATGGGTTACAGGTTGCCGAGGCGGTCAAGGCGCATTGCCAGCACCGGAACATGGGCATGGATGGCGTTGTCGAACAGCAAGACAATTATCGCAAATTCGGGTTCGAGCTGGCCTATGACAATTATCGTTTTTCGGGCACGGTCGGTGAGATTCTAAACCAATTGGGCCGGTCCCTTCACGATCAGATCACACCCCTACGCGCCCTGACGGATCAACTGAAAACGTATGACCGGGGCTTGTTCCCTGCCCCGCGCGACACGTTTCTTCACGCTTGGTTCGGCGCGCCCAGCCACGTCTCTCACGTCTTCGAAGAAGATGGTCAGATCAAGGGCTATGCAACCCTGCGGCGGTGTTTGAGCGGGTACAAGGTGGGCCCCCTGTTTGCGAACAATCCCGAGATCGCAGAGGCCCTTTTGGTGTCGCTGCTGGCGACACTTCCCGCCGATCAGATGGATGCAGAGGTCTTCATCGACATGCCCAACCCCAACGCGCATGCTATGGCAATGGCGCAACAGTTGGGTTTGACCAAAGTGTTTGAAACTGGCCGCATGTATTCCAGCCACGCACCGGACATTGATCTGGACCGGATTTACGGCATCACTACATTCGAATTGGGGTAATTTCATCCCACACTCGACATTCCAAAAGCGCAATTGCAAAAAGGAAATCTACTGAATGCCCAGCGATACCCAAAAGCGATTGCTGCTTGAGATGTTTGAGAATCTGCCGGGCGTGGTTTTCATGCTTTTGTTTCGGGCCACGGATGATATGCGATTGGCTGGGTGGGTCGGCACGGTTCTGGCTGCCTCAGTTTGTGTTACCTATGTCAGGAAAACACTGCCTCCACAGCCAATTTTACTTGGCATCAATCTCTTTATGGTGGCGATCACGCCACTGATCGAATGCCTGATTTTGCTTGGCTATCGCGACACGGCGACGATTTTGACCGGGAACATCGCGACCCTCGTTCTTATGAGCGTGTTTTTGACGGGTGTCATTTTGACGGTTCTTAGAACGAACGGTTTTCTGAACTATCAGACCAACGGCGCGAAACAGAGAAACACACACTCTGCCGTTTTGCTGATTGTCTGCACAATCGGTGTGGTTTGGTCGCAAGTGGCCGGAGACAACTATCTGGTCACGCTTGGTGTTCCGCTGATGGTATTGTTCGGTGTACATCAGTTGCTCCGGGCAGGAACAACTGATCAGCAGGCGCGTAACGGCGCGATTTTGGCATGTGCCGCGCCGCAAGGTTCGGTGTCCGACGTTTCGGCCTGACTCAGAACGCCTTGAAGGTCATAGTGGTCAGCGATCGCTCGATATTCGGGATCACAAGCAGGTTTTCATTGATGAAATGACCGACATCGTCGGGTTCGGGAATGTAGAGCTTGAGCAGCAGGTCATATTCGCCGCTGGTCGAGTAAAGCTCGGAGTGAATCTCGCGCAGCGCGATCTCTTCGGCGACTTTGTAGGTGGTGCCGGGTGTGCAGCGGATTTGAATGAAAACGCAGGTGGACATGATTTGGACCTGTTGGTTGAGTTTCCGGCAGGCTGGCATGGCACGTCACCGGGCGCAATCCCCTGCAACAGATTGCAGTGAAAGCAACGCTTGGTCTGGATAAGCCGACCAATCCCCGTCTATAAGCGCGCCTGTAGCAAAAGGAATTCGCCCATGCGCAGCGCAAAGATCAGCCGTCAAACCGCCGAGACCGAGATTTCGGTCGAGGTCAATCTTGACGGCACCGGCA
Organism: Ruegeria sp. YTSC003; assembly: GCF_059609785.1. NCBI lineage: Bacteria > Pseudomonadati > Pseudomonadota > Alphaproteobacteria > Rhodobacterales > Roseobacteraceae > Ruegeria > Ruegeria sp. YTSC003. The sequence goes on from NZ_JBXWMK010000001.1 coordinate 231,959, forward strand.
CCTATGACAATCAGACCGGCGTCGGGTTCTTCGATCACATGCTGGACCAACTTGCGCGCCATTCGCTGATCGACATGACGATCAGCGCCAAGGGCGATTATCATATCGACGACCACCACACTGTCGAAGATACCGGTATTGCACTGGGCCAGGCGTTGACGCAGGCCTTGGGCGACAAGAAAGGCATCCGTCGCTATGGCGAGTGCCACTTGCCCATGGATGACGCGCAAGTACGCTGCGCGCTGGATTTATCGGGCCGTCCGTTCCTGATCTGGAACGTGGACCTTCCGACCCCAAAGATCGGCAATTTCGACACCGAACTGGTGCGCGAGTTCTTTCAGGCACTCAGCACCCATGGCGGCATCACCTTGCACATTGACCAAGTGCACGGATTCAACAGCCACCACATTGCCGAGGCTGCCTTCAAGGCCGTCGCGCGCGCATTGCGTCTGGCCGTTGAGACAGACCCGCGCAAAGCTGATGCGATTCCGTCGACCAAGGGCGCGCTGTAAATGCTAACCGCCATTATCGACTACGAAAGCGGCAACCTGCATTCGGCCGAAAAGGCGTTTCAGCGCATGGCGCGCGAGATGGACGCGGGTGAGGTTGTCGTGACCTCAGACGCCGACGTCGTTGCGCGGGCCGACCGACTGGTTTTGCCCGGTGACGGCGCTTTTCCTGCCTGCGCGGCTGAGCTGCGCGGCCACAAAGGCATCTACGACGCGATGGTCGAGGCAGTCGAGCAGAAAGGTCGCCCATTTCTGGGCATCTGCGTCGGCATGCAACTGATGGCCTCTAAAGGCCATGAATACTCCCAGACCGACGGTCTGGGCTGGGTTGCAGGCGATGTGGTGCGGATCGAACCATCGGACAGCGCGCTGAAAGTGCCCCATATGGGCTGGAACGATCTGGTTTTGGAAAGCGACCACCCGGTCTTTGCTGGAGTGCAGTCAGGCGATCACGCCTATTTCGTGCACTCCTACCATTTCCGGGTCACCGATCCGGCGCAGCGTTTGGCTTATGTGGAATATGGGCAGGAGGTCACGGCCGTGATCGGCCGCGACACAATGGTTGGGATGCAGTTTCACCCTGAGAAAAGTCAGGATGTTGGCCTGCGGATGATCGGGAACTTCCTGACCTGGACGCCCTGAGCGGTTACTGAACCCGCGTCCAGTCCTGCCCGCGACACACGAGACCGCCTACAGCACAGCCTTTGACGGTCAGCTTGTTCTGGCTGTCCAGCGTCATTTTCGAGCTGTAGGTCTTGTCCCGGTCCGGGGCCCAGATCTTGCCGCCGCTATAGCTGCCGCCGCCATCGGGCACCATATCCCAGATGATCTGCTTGCCGAGGTTTTCATACGCCAGCTGCTCATTACCGTCTTTGTCAAAGGCGGTGTCGATGGTGCCACAAATCGCGCTGCCGCATTCCGAAATCGAAACGTGTAGATACCCACCGGTATCCCCGGGCTGAGTCTTCCAAAGACCGTCAACCGGATCGGCTGCAAAAGCAGCGCTGGCCAATACCGCAAACCCGGCTGCAAGTGTGAATGTTTTCATGATTTCCTCCCTTATTTCTGCTCAGTCTGGCCCGGCTGGGCAATTCCGGCAAGATTGACTTGGCGTCGCGTTGCATCCCCTGCCCCGCATGTGCGATATCCCGCGCGAACAAATCAGATATAGGGCCGCCTGACATGATCCTCTACCCCGCCATCGACCTCAAAGACGGACAGGCCGTACGCCTGCTGCGTGGTGAAATGGATAAGGCAACGGTGTTCAACGAAAACCCGGCGGCACAGGCCCGTGCTTTTGTCGAGGCAGGCTGTGAATGGCTTCACCTCGTCGATCTGAACGGCGCTTTCGCGGGTGAGCCGGTCAACGCCGCCCCGGTTGAAGCGATCCTGAGAGAATGCAACGTGCCCGCGCAGTTGGGCGGTGGCATTCGCGACATGTCTACGATCGAGACATGGATCGACAAAGGTCTGGCGCGCGTGATTCTGGGCACCGTGGCGGTCGAAAACCCCGATCTGGTGCGTGAAGCTGCCAAGGAATTTCCGGGCAAAGTTGCTGTCGGCATCGATGCGCGCGACGGCATGGTGGCCACTAAGGGCTGGGCCGAAGAGACCAACGTAAAAGTCACCGATCTGGCCCGCAGTTTCGAGGACGCTGGCGTTGCGGCCATCATCTATACCGACATTAATCGCGACGGAGCGATGCAGGGGCCGAACATCCGGGCAACGGCAGATTTGGCCCGCGCGGTGTCAATCCCGGTCATCGCCTCGGGTGGGGTCAGTTCGCTGGATGATCTGATCGCCCTGCGTGATTGTGGCGTGGCATTGGACGGCGCGATCTCGGGCCGGGCGCTTTATGATGGCGCGATTGACCTTTCCGAGGCCATTCGCGCCTTAAGCTGATCACTCGGCCGCAACCGAAGTCAGCTTGGCAAGCGCACCGCGCATCTTTTCGATGATAGGTGATTTCTCGACTTCGTCGAGCTCATCCATCGTCTCTTTCGGGTCCTCATAGGCCAGCCAGACCTGCCCGGTCTCGTCTTCGTATGCCTGCACTTTGAGCGGCAGGAAAAGCCCGGCGCGCGGATCAATCTGCATCGCGGGCGTACCCAGTGCCGGGTTGCCAAAGATCAGAACCTGATTGGCGGGGATGGTCAGACCGACCTTTTCCGCACCAGCTGCATGATCGACGCGTGCAAAGACGGTCGCGCCCGCATTGCCAACGGCAGCTTCTAGCGCGTCCAACGCCTCTTGCACCGATTTGTTCGTGTTTACCTTGATGATGTCGTCAGCCATGGCAGACATCGCCCCTCCAAAAGTCAAAATTGTTGCCAATATCAGATTTCGCATATCGGATTTCCTTCTGTAAATTTCATCCAAATTGTCTCAGCTTTTCGAGAACTTGCAATCACATCTCCGGCATCGGCGAAGCCTTGCCACGCACCCGACCCCTCGCAACTTTGAAACCCACGCAGACCGTCCCGTATTCGAGAACAATAACCCATTCTGACAGATATTTTACCCAGCTTGGCCCAAACTTGGTCTTATTTCGCCTGTAGCAGTTTGAAAAATAACTCGAGCAGGGTTTGCCACCGTGAGTATTACGAGCACAGAATATTCGAACAATTCTTGGTTCAGAATTGCGATCATATTCAGTTTTTGCGTCACAATTTTTGTCAGCGCATCTCTTCTGTTTTTTGTCCAGCCCCTGTTTGCCAAGCTGGTCCTACCGCAAATCGGTGGCGCTCCTGCGGTTTGGACGACCGCGATGCTGTTCTTCCAGATGGTTTTAATCTTGGGCTACATTTACGCCCATGTGCTGACGAAATGGATACCTCTGCGCTGGCAGCTTGTTACTCACCTGGTACTTTGGACGGCTGCGCTGACGTATCTGCCCCTCTCAATAAACGAGGGCTGGAGCTATGACGCATCCAGCTCGACCGCACTGCAAACCCTTAAGTTGTTTGCCCTGGGTGTCGGCCTGCCATTTGCCGTTCTTTCTGCGAATGCGCCATTGCTTCAGGCGTGGTACTCACGGTCCGGCGGGCCTTCGGCAGACGACCCCTATTTCCTGTACAGCGCCAGTAATGTGGGATCACTGCTGGCTCTTTTGGCTTTTCCTTTGCTGGCAGACCCTCTTCTGGGTGCCAGTGCGACCAGCAAAATTTGGTCCGTCGGTTTTGTCATTTTCGGTGGGTTGATGGCGGTAAGTGGCCTTATTGCGCTACGCGGGTCGAGCAGCGACCTTGCGCCGATCGCAGCTGATGTCGCGAAGAGCACCCCAAAGATGAAGCAGATTGCAACCTGGATTGTGATCGCTTTCGTACCCTCATCCCTGATGCTTTCCTTTACCACGAAAGCCAGTACGGATCTGGGTTCAATCCCGCTTATCTGGGTTGTGCCCCTTGCGACCTACCTTCTTTCCTTCATATTCGCCTTTGCGAAACTGAATTGGCTTAGTGTCAAATCCTTACACATCCCGATGATTTTGGCGCTGGCGATTGGTGTCGTCCTACTTTCCAACCTGATCGACCATCACACAAACCCCATCGTCTTTTTGTTGTACGTTCCCATTCTATTTGTAATCGCCTTGTATGCACATAGGTTGCTTTATGAAATGAGACCGCCGGCAGAGCAATTGACAGTGTTCTACATCGCACTGTCGATAGGCGGTGCTTTTGGCGGATTGTTCAATTCCATCATTGCACCTTTTGCATTTGCCCTAGAAGTCGAGGCGCAAATGACGCTTATTTTGGCTGGCGGGTTGCTCTTGATCGGGAAAGGCGCAGTTACGCCCAGGAATCTGGCATTTGGCCTGATTATCAGCTACCCGATCCTTTTGTGCTTCGGCATGATCGATGGAATAAACCCTCTTGGAGATGGAGCCTTGCGCGCGGTTGTCGCAACCGCGATCCTGTTGGGTGCACTGATCCTGTTCCGTAATCAACCTGCGCGTATCATAGCGATTATCGCGGCACTTATGCTGCCGGTACTTTGGCCACAAAAGGACTCGTTGCTTCAAGATCGAAGCTTCTTTGGAACGCACAGGGTTTTCTCAATTGCGGGCCTCAGAATGTATCAAAACGGGACCACACTGCACGGTTTGCAGTTGGAATCAGAAATTGGTCAAAAACCTACGCCGAAGTCTTACTACTATCCCAAAGGGCCAATGGCACAGGTCATAACGTCTGAGTTTGGACGAGAAGCCGACAGCATCGGTATTGTCGGCCTCGGAGTCGGTGCTCTTTCCTGCTACAAGCTTCCATCTCAGAAATGGGCATTCTTTGAAATCGACGCCATGGTTGACCAAGTGGCGCGCAAACCTTCCCTTTTCACCTACATCTCGGAATGCGCACCAGATTCGCCAACACACCTTGGTGACGCACGCATTGTCCTGGCGCACACAGATTATTCCTTCGATATTCTCGTCCTGGACGCATACAGCTCTGATGCTATTCCTGTGCATCTGATCACTGAAGAAGCGGTGCGGATGTATACAGAGCGACTGGCTGATGACGGAATAATGGTCTTTCACGTCAGCAACCGGTACTACGATCTGGTCGACCCGCTTGCGCGCATTGCAGACAAACTTGGGTTCCACGCGGCCAAACAGTTCCATCGGGTTGAGCCGGGCGCAAACGAACTAGGCGCATCGGATTCCCAAGTGGTGATTGTCAGCCCAGATCAGAGAAGAGTCGACGGTTTTGTCCAAAATGGAAAATGGCAGTCCGTGGTTTCTGATGGGGGTGAGCCGTGGACGGACGATAAGGCAAACTTGCTGTCCGCGCTCATATTGCTCAAAGACTAGTAGCAAACGCACTAATGTGAGACAGCGTTTTCTTCCAACCGGCAGAAATTCCGCTTTTAAGGTTCAAATGACCCCGCCGTTTTCCTCAAGGTGCCTTTACGGCACTGGAAAAGGCGGGGTTTTGCCGATACAGGTGCGCCAACAAAGGACGCCGGTATGCTGAAAACCCGTATCATTCCCTGTCTGGATGTCGCCGATGGCCGTGTTGTCAAAGGTGTCAATTTCGTTGGCCTGCGTGACGCGGGCGATCCTGTAGAGTCGGCCAAAGCCTATGACGCAGCAGGCGCGGATGAGATCTGTTTTCTGGACATTCACGCCACCCATGAAAACCGTGGCACCATGTTTGATGTGGTTCAACGCACGGCTGAACAGTGTTTTGTTCCGCTGACCGTCGGAGGAGGCGTCCGTACCAAAGACGACGTTCGCGCGCTGCTGTTGGCTGGTGCCGACAAGGTCAGCTTCAACTCGGCCGCTGTCGCCAACCCCGATGTCATCGCCGAAGCTGCGGATCAATTCGGTAGCCAGTGTATTGTCTGCGCCATCGACGCCAAAACCGTCAGCCCGGGCAAGTGGGAGATTTTCACCCATGGGGGTCGCAAACCGACCGGCATCGACGCAGTTGAGTTCGCCAAAACCGTTGTCGCCAAAGGGGCCGGCGAAATTCTGTTGACCTCGATGGACCGCGACGGCACCAAAGCCGGGTTCAATCTGCCCCTGACCCGCGCGATCTCAGACGCGGTGGACGTGCCGGTGATTGCCTCGGGCGGCGTAGGCAACCTGGATCATCTGGTCGAGGGTGTGACAGAGGGCGGGGCCAGTGCCGTACTGGCGGCCTCAATCTTCCACTTTGGCGAATACACCATCCGCGAGGCCAAGGAACACATGGCTGCTGCTGGCATCCCCATGAGGCTGACATGAACATCCTGCACGATCTGGCCGCGACGATTGAAGCCCGCAAGGGGGCCGAGCCCGACTCCAGCTGGACCGCAAAGCTACTGGCCAAGGGGCCTGAGAAATGTGCCGAGAAATTCGGGGAAGAGGCTGTTGAGGCCATCATCGAAGCCGTCAAGGGTGACAAAGACAAGCTGACCGCTGAGGCTGCGGATGTCCTCTATCACCTGCTGGTCATGCTGGCCGCGCGGGACGTGGCGCTGGATGACGTATTGACCGAGTTGGCCCGCCGCCAGGGCACAAGCGGCATCACCGAAAAGGCATCGCGCCCAAAGACCTAAGCGCGGGTTCCGTCCTGCCGCCCTGCCCTGTATAGTCAGGGATCAGTGTGGGACCGACCGAGGAACGCAGGAATGACCAGGGCTCTGGCCAGTGTAATGGCTTTGCTTTCGCTTGTGATGATTACCGCGTGTTCGGCGCCGCCGCGCACGACCGGTGATGAAGTTCAAAGACTGGCAATGGAAATCCGCAGCCTTGGTCCCGACATCGACCCCGAAGAAGCCGACCGCGCAGCCCGCATCGCCTATTCCTATACCGCGCAGCTGGTTCAGGAGTACGAAATCACCGACCCGCCGCTGATCCACAATGCCAAGGTCAACAAGGGTCTACGCCCGCGTGGGCTGTGCTGGCATTGGGCCGAGGATATCGAACGTCGGCTGAAGCAAGAGAACTTCCAGACCTTGGAATTGCACCGTGCGATAGCAAATGCGGACAACCAGTTCAGAATCGACCACAGCACGGCCATCATCAGCCGCAGGGGTGAGACGATGTATGACGGCGTGGTGCTGGACCCATGGCGGTACGGCGGTGTTCTATTCTGGTCGCCCTTGGTGGAAGACACGAAGTATGAGTGGGTGCCGCGCAGCGTTGTGCTGGAGAAGCGCCGTCAGGAACAATACGGGGAATTGCTGCCCTATGTCGGCGGCTAGCATTCACAACCTGGAAGAAATCACTCCGGTCGCGAATCCGCCCATGCGCAGCTCACCAAACAGACGCTGATATTCGATCTTCGGGCAACGATTCATTACAACGTCTATGCCCCGCGCCTTTGCTTTGGCCGCGGCTTCGGGATGTTCAACGCCGATCTGCATCCAGATCGTGCGCAGGTCGGGAAAAGAAGACAAGGCTTCGTCAACTATTGGCGGAACGGCTTCAGACCGGCGAAAGATGTCAACCATATCCACCGGCTGAGTAATGTCAGACAGTGACGCGCGGACGGTCTGGCCAAAAAGTAACTTCCCGGCATGGCCCGGGTTCACCGGGATCACTGTGTATCCCTTAAGTGAAAGATACCGGGCGACATAATAGCTGGGCCGCACCGGGTTCATCGAAACGCCCACCACGGCAATCACCTTGGTTCGACGCAGGATGTCTTTCAGGAATGGGTCTGTGTAATTCGCCATGCGGCCACCCTAGACTTGGCGCAGCAAAGAAAAAAGCGCTCAGGTCAAACCTGAGCGCCAGTTGTTGGAACGAGGGACAGTGAAATGACCCGCGGCAGTTCCGTTCCGCGGTCACTGTGACATTTAGGCATAAGTTCAGAGAAAAAAAGAGGGGCGTCGCATTTTTGTGATGACAGGCCGAAGAAAGCGGAAATTCGCCTAGTCTTGATACAGAACCACAGGCCAGTTTTCCTCGGCCATGTGAATGTACTCTGCGCGATCTCCGCGCCAGAGCTGCTCAATCTCAGGCGAGTGGGTCAGATACAGCCGGCCTTCCACCATGTCCCAAAGCATCGGATCGGTGCTTTTTAAGATACCTTGCGCCATGGCATAGGCGCAGTAGCCCCCGAACTGAGGGGAAAAGGCGCGAGGATTGCTTTCAAACAGATCGCGATTCTCGGCCGAGGCGAAATGCCATTCGGCCCCTTTCCAGATCACAGAATATTCTGGCAAACCCCTTACCGGCGTTTCCTCAAGAAAATATGAGACAGGGTCGTAGCCGGCCATGACGGCGCCGTCCGTCTCATAGAAAACGGGCATGTCCTGTGCATGAGCGGCAGGAAGAAGGGCAACGGCGGCCATCGCGCCGAGTATGAAACGTTTGATTGGCATCACATGCTCAGAATTACAAATTCAGGGTATCAAAATGCAATCTTTTGTCGCGCGAAACACCCCTATTAACGCGGTTGTGAACACTCGTGTCGCTTTATCCCGCGTCAGTCAAAGATATCCTCGACCACATCCCAGGCCTCATCAATGATGCGCGCAAAAATCCCCTTTTTCTTCTTTTTCTTTTTGGACTTGTATGCGGTGGCCGTTTTGTAGCTGTCGCGCTTTGGCTTGTCATTGCTCAGCTTGCGCTTGGGAACCATCTTGAGGTCATGCAAAGGGGCACCGCAGCTAGAGCAGCTGAGTTCGTGGCGTTGCTTCCCTTTCAGAACCAACGCAGCGCGCGTTCCGCAGTAACAGCAAGTAGCGATTTTGGTCGGGCTGGTAATGGCTCTCTCCTGTCTATCGATGCCTTGAAGCATATAAGGCAATTGCGGCAGCATTTGAGACGTTAAGAGAACCAAACCCACCGGCTGCGTCGATTTTCACCAGTTGATTGACAGTTTCCTTGGTCTTTTGCCGCAGGCCGGGTCCTTCGGCCCCCAGCACCAACGCGACAGGTTGGTCCAGTTTGCCGCCCAACGCCGTCTCGATGGTTTGTTCGGCCTCACCGTCCAGACCCAATACCTGAAAGCCCATGTTCTGCAGCTCGACAATAGTATCCGCCAGATTGCGCACGCGCAGATAGGGCTGACGCTCCAGTGCTCCACTCGCGGTTTTGGCCAGCGCGCCCGTCTCCGGCGCCGAATGGTGCCGCGTACCGATCACGGCACTGGCTCCAAGCACTTCGGCCGAGCGAAGAATCGCCCCGACATTGTGCGGGTCAGTCACGCGGTCCAACAAAATGACTCTCGGATGTTCACGCCCGATGCAGTTTTCGGCCAACCCGCCCCAATCCAGCGGCTTGACCTCAAGCGCAGCCCCCTGATGAACCGAACCGGGATCAATGGGCGCGTTGAACTTGCGCGGGTCGACCATTTCGGCCTCAATCCCTGCAAATTCAATCGCTTCGGCCAGTTTGTCCCGCGCGTTTCGCGTCACGATCAGTTTCAGTTTCTGCCGGTTCGGGTTCATCAAAGCATCCCGAACGGCATGCAAACCGAACAGCCAAACGGTTTCAGACGCCGCAGCTTTGCGCGCCTGTTCCTTTTCAACGACCCACTTGGGTTTCTTCATTTCTTGGGCCTCCGGGCCGGGAATTCGGTTTCCTGCGTCAAAGCCAAATTTTCCTGTTGACGCTTCTTCAAGGCGCTAGTAATCACGCCTCCACGTCAGGTGCAACGCCTGACAGTGGGCGACAGGCCGCAAGGTGTGGCAGGGGACTGTAACTCCCTCGCGGAGACGCACGCCTGGTTCGATTCCAGGGTCGCCCACCACTTTCCAATCACATGCAGATCACTCAATCCAAGCACTTTCGTTTGCGCTGGCCTTCGATTGCGCGGCTCTGTTGCAAATTGTTGACATCGGCGGGACGCTGCGCGACGGATCAGCGGTCTTGCCACTGGAAGTGCAAATCGCCTCCGGTTAATCTGATCGCAAACAACGAACAGCAGGATACCCAGCGAAGTCAGGGCTTTGCGGATCCATCCGATGTGGAGAGCAAATGCTACAGGCAATACGTGAAGCGCAGGAAATCGGCATTCCGTTCGATGATGTTTTTCCCCATCAATACGCAGTCAGATCGGACAATGTGGCAGCGCCCGAAGGTTGGAATACAGTTGAGTTCGCCCCGTTCAAAATTCATCACAGTCCTCGGCTAAACGTTGCGCAACCCGATTGCGCCGACGCCAGCCTACAGCTGTTGATTCTGGGGATCGCGGTCGACACCGGAACGGTTATAGCAGACGATACACAGGTCGATCTTGGTGCCAGCCCGACTTGGCGCGATCTGGAAGACTGGCTTGAAAACCTGGCAGGGCGCTTTGTCATATTCAGCAGGCTCGGGCGCGAACAAAGGCTATATTTCGATCCCACACTGGAATTGTCCTGTTTCTATGACCCGAAGACGGGCCTAATCGGCTCATCACCTTTCATGGCGCTGGACCGACCCATTGAACCAGGTCGGTATATCCGGGTCGAGGACGTCATGTCTGGGGCAACCAACTTTTCACTGGGCATCACTGGTGATCGCGATTTGCGGCTGGCGCGGCCAAATCACGCTCTTACCCTTGCCCGGTATCAGCAATACCGCCATTGGCCCCGGTCGGACGCACCGTTTACCGCAGATGTAGATATTGACACTGTTGCATCAGAAATAGTGACGCGTCTCGGGGCGACAGTTGGTGCGCTTGCGGGATCCTTTCGGGCCGCCATTCCGATTACAGGTGGGTATGACAGCCGGGCACTGGTCGCGTCGGCCAAGGAGCACCTTGAACATGTCAGTGCGTTTTATACGCACCGGATTAACTATCTGTCATCTCTGGATTGTCTGCTTGCCCAGAAAATTGGACAGAAACTTGGATTCGAACCCGATTTGATTGACGGCATGAAGTTGACCGAAAAACGTGACCCCTCGGATGCACCCAGCTTAGAGGAGAAACTATTCGGCCTACGCACGGGCGGGCACACGTCGACGATGGGGTATCGTGAACTGGCGGCACACGAATTCCTGCCTGATGCCGAGATTTCGATGCGTGGAAATGTCATGGACATGAACCGTGCAAATCAGTGGAAAGGGCAGGATGCGTTTCGATTTCCACATCTGGTGCGGCGCCTGCGCTTAAGGGCGCCTGAAGGCATTCCACCCGCTGTCTATTGGCAACGTGAGGTGATGACTTGGCTTGACACACTGCCACCGGAAACGCACCGCTACGCGTTTGACCTATCATTTCTTGAGAACATCCTTCCAAACACAATGGGTGCCGGGCTGAATGGGATGCCGCGTCACTTTACGCTCAATCCGTTCAATGACAGATATCTAATCTCACGCAGTATGAGCATTACTCCTGCCCTGCGCAGGAACGGAGATTTGAACGCGGCGATCTTGCGTCAGTCGGTGCCCGAACTGGCCGAGCTTCCTTACAACCAAGAAATCAAACGCGACCCCGAGGCGCGCCGTGCCGCCGAAGCCCTGTTTGCAGATTAACCGACGCCTAGTTAGGCAGGCATGGCCATTCACTAACCACCTGCCCGCCTCGGACGGCCAGAATGGTGCCGAACTGATTCAGCACAGCCTCGCTTTGATCAGGGCGCAGCAGTGCGATGTCGCCCGGCGATACGTCTGCCGAACGTGGACCTGTCCACACTTCCTGATTGCTTGAACGGCCAAAGACCGCTGAGTAGCCAAACGCTGCTGGGAAAACCGGCTGGGCAAGGAAGTGGCCGCCAAAGATCGCAATATCCGTTTTTTGTCGCGGCAAGAACTCCAGACCCGGCAATGCGTTTCTCGGCATTACTTTCAGAACTGGTGTCGCAATGAACGCGGCTGGGTCAAACGCCTGCGTCGTGGCGTGGTCAAAATCGCCGGGCTTTACCAGGACCGAGCCGAATGCCACCTCATTCGCAGAACCCTCGGCAAGGTAGGATTGAAAGGTCAGGCTGCCGCCTGTGTTCAGACACAACCCATCCTCGTCACGCGGCAAAGCGGCGATGGCTGTGTTGAACGCATCTGCACTGGCCCGAACCGCTCGGTTGCGCAGAATGCCGGGCAGTTTCGCCAAATGCGCCTCGTACCCCATGACCCCGGCAAGCTGCCCGTATGGGTGCGCCATTATTTGTTGGGCAAGTTCTGGGACATTCTGAGAATTTAGCCCGCCACGGTGCAGGCCGATATCCAGTTCCAAAGACAAACGCAGTGATGTCTGGCGATCTGAAGCCAACGCCAAATATTCCCCAAGCCGAGCTGGTGTGTCGATCAACCATTGAACGCGCCTTGCCGCGTCGTGATTGGTGGTCAGAAGCCTTGCAGCCGTACTGACAGGCAGGGGCTTCCCGATCAGATGGTCCGTATCGGGCTCGGCCGTCAAAAGCGCCTGCAACATCGGTTCGGAAAACGTCATCAGGCCAGAGGTCGAGATGCGCTCGCGAATGAAATCCAACAAAGGAAGGCAGGGCAGAGACTTGGCGACCAGCCTGCGGGCCAGCCCAGCGTCAGCAGCCCTTTTCGCGACAACACAATTGGCGTCCAACAAGTCTAAGTCCACTACGACGACGGGCTTGTCGACCCCGTGTGATCGCAGAACATCTGACAGGGCTTTCAGGGCTGCTGCATTCATGGTCGAAACAACCGAGCAAGCGCGGGGGTCAAAAACTTACCCTGTGGATCGAGCCGTTCGCGCAGCGCACAAAACCGATCAAAATCCGGATACATTGCGGACAGGTCTTTGTAAGCCAAATTGTGCATCTTACCCCAATGAGGGCGGCCCCCTGCTTCGACAAATAGCGGCTCAATGGCTTCGAAATACCGTTTATGATCCTCGGCTGCGTCGGCGTGAATAGCGATGGAAATGCGCGGCCCACCCTGGAACGGAGACAGACAGGCCGTGTCGCCAGCAGTCTGGCGCACTTCGATCGGAAAGTAGATGTCCTTGTGGTCGCGATGTAGGCGCGTCAGAACCTCTTGCAGAACATCCCCAGCCACATCTGGCGGAAGATGGAATTCCATTTCCTTGAAACGAATATGCCGGTCGCTACACAAAACCCGCCAGCTTTCGCCGATATAATCCTCGTCCGACTGCGCAAGCGTCAGTAGCTTGAGTATCGCACTGCGCAACCCTTCGCTGATCCGCCCCGCGCTGCGCGCAAGTTTCAGTACCTTTACAGCAATCATATCCAAATCGCGCGGTGCTTTGCTTTCGGCTGCATCCGTGATGGCGTGACGAAGTTCGACAGTCTTTCCGGTAAACGGGATGCAGAAGAATTCGAAATTCCGGTTCTCTGCCCATTTCTCGTGCATCGTGGCCAGACTTTCCTCGACCGAGGCAAGCTGAACCTGACGACGTAAGTTGTACTTTGGCACGACCGAAATCTGCGCTTCGGTCAGAACGCCTAGCATCCCCAAACTGACCTGTACCATCTCAAGCGGGATATCATCCGTGGTCAGAATATCGCCGCTTGCCCCGACCATTCGGGCCGCCGTGACTTCTGCCGCAAGGCACGGCAAGTCCCGCCCGGTCCCATGGGTCGCCGTCGACACCGCGCCGGCCAGTGATTGTGCGTTGATATCTCCAAGGTTACGGAACGCCAGCCCCCTGTCCGCCAGCGTCGGTGACAAATCTCGCAACCGCGCATTGGCGTTGACCCACACCCGATCCTGCCGGGCATCGCCAGGTGTTGATAGATCCAAATCAGACAAGTCCACGATCCGGTCACCACCGGCTACGATTGGCGTAAAGGAATGCCCCGCACCCAAGACCCGCAGGCTTTGGGGTCGCGCGATCTCATTTTGCAGTTCAGCAATCGACGTCGGGCGCGCTATTGGCGTATCCGTGCGCTGGTTTCCGGCCCAGTTGGTCCACATGCACTGTCTCCTCCGAGAGAAAGGATTGCAGCACATGCGACACGAAACAAGTCAGGAAAACAGAAGCTTACCCAACGGGAGCTTTGTCAGGCCGCGGCCTCACGTTGCGCAGTGACTCGGTCGAACCATGCGATGATGCTTTCAGAATCAGGTTCGATCTGTTCAGCAGCACCACCTGTGAACGCGTCGAATTTTTCCTTGTTCAGACCATTCACACCGACAAGGACGGGAACATCCTGCGCCAGTGCTTCGGCGATCACCGGGCGGAATCCGCGCCCGTCAGCCTCATGTTTTCCGAACTTGTTGATGATCAGCAATTGCGGCGCGTCGGCCAGCGTAGAGGTCACATATCCGACGGCCTGTTCCAGCGCGGCAGGATCCAGACGACAACCACGTGACTGCTCACCAAGGGATTGCGAGATACGGATCGTCTCACCCTCGGGCAGAACGCGAACATCCATGTCACATTTGCTGCTATCCGCGCATTCGGTGTTGGTTTGAACCACACCCGCAAGGCTCGCGCCTTTGGCGAGCAGGTGTTCGGCAACCGCACTTAACAGGCGGTCGGTTGCGCCGCGGTCGGTGGTAGTAACATAGGCCAGATGCATCCAAGGACCCCTTAGTACAGATTTGTAACGTTCCAGATAGCACGCAAGGTCCTGCGCGACCACTCTCTTGGATCACGGTAATGGCGATAATCCGATCACAGGCGCGTGCAAATGAAGCAATGCCATGAAGATCGCAATTGCAACCAGCCAGACCCAAGGGCGCGGCCACGGTTGTGGTACGCGCAGCGACAGGCGGGCCGTGTTGCGGGACAACCGGGTCCATTCCATACCCAAGTCGCGTTGTTTGCGGCGGTCGATCAGTGCCATGCCGAATGTCGAAAAGCCTGCAAAAAGCCCGAACAGGATCACGTGTGACAGGCTGCCATTGGCCAGCAGATGAGCCCCCGCCCACAGCATCAAAGCCGCAAGAACAGGGTGGCGAGTGGACCGCAAGATGCCCGGTTTTTCGGGATCGAATGTACAATGCCCCATCCCGCCAAATGAGAACGGGTTTTGGATCGATATGCCCGCGACAGCCAGCCAGCACACGATTGGCATCACCAAGAGTGGCGCCCAGCGAAAGATGACAAGCGGCGGGATGACCTCAACATATGGCGCTTGCGCTGCGGCGACGATCAGCCATGCCAGCACCAGAAGGGAAAGTGCGGAATATGCCGCAAAATAACCCTTGCGCCCTAGTGTTTCGATCAGTCGACTGCGAACACCCGGCCTCACCGGGATGGCGTGGCTGAGAAGAAAGGTGATCAGTGCTGCAAGAAAGAAGGCCCAACTGGTCATAGTATTCTCCGAACGTGTTACGCGCGGTCTACGCCCCGAACGCTGTCCGGTCTTTGTCCAAGATCAAACGCGGGGTAGAAGGGGCGGACGCGCCGCCCCTGCCCCAATTTACAGCCCCAGCGCTTTGCGCCGTTCTTCGGCAAAGCCCTGTACGATACGGTCGGCAACAAGCGCCAGAATCGCCATAGCAGCACCGGCCGAGATGCCCAGACCCACATCCGCTTGCCCCAGTGCAAGATAGATCGACTGCCCCAGACCGGTGGTCCCGATCAGTGCCGCGATCACCAGCATTGCAAAGGCATAAAGGATGGTCTGGTTCAACCCCAGCAGGATCGTCGGCGCAGCATACGGCGCGCGCACGTCGCGCATGATCTGCCACTCGGTCGCACCGCTCGAGATTGCGGCCTCCATCATCTCTTCTGGAGTGTTGACCAGCCCGTGACGCGTGTAGCGGATCATCGGGACGATGGCGTAAGCACAGATGGCCAGAAAGGCCGAGAACTCGCCAATCTGGAACACCATCAGCACGGGGATCAGGAACACGAATAGCGGGATCGTCTGCAGCATGTCGCAAATTGGACGAACAACCTTCCAGACCGGCGCCCATACCGCACTGGCCAGTCCGATCAAGCCGCCTGCCACGGCGCAGGAAAACACCGCAGCACCGCTGAGGTAAAGCGACAGCAAGGCGCGCTCCCAAAGACCGGAGACAAGGATGGTACACAGCAACCCCACCGAAAGCGCCGCCAGACGCCAGCCGCCCGCGACATAGCTGAGCGCGGCAGCGCCAGTAAGAACGAAAGGCCATGGCAGGTTTGCAATACCAGTTTCCAACATTCCGATCAGGATCAGCACGATCAAACCGCCTGTCAGGTGACCGCGCCATGCCATCAGTGCGGCGATGACACCCCCAACGATAAACAGGCGTTCGCTCATTTCAGGCGTCCATTGGAACCCCCATGTGAAGGGCAAAACCGCCTGATCAAGACCGATCCGCAGTGGCAACAGAACATAGAACAATGAGTTGTTCTTGAGCGCATCCAGCCAAGGACCATTTGCCTGCGTGAACGCGGTCAGACCGCTATCGACAGCCTCGGCCATAGGATCCAGCAAGGTCAGTTCGGACGGGTTCGGCAGCCATGCCCAGAAGGCGACGGTGAAAAGGGCCGTAAAGCCCAAGACCGCCCAGACAACGCGTGGATCATAGCGCTTACGCTCGGTCGCCAGCGTGCCGCTCATCCGGTCGATCACCACAGCAAAGACCACGATGACGAGACCGGCCATCAGCGACTCACCAAACTGAGCCTTGCGCATGGTCAGAAGAACTTCCCAGCCGATGTCGTTGAACCCGCCGATAACGGCAGCGATGATGACCATTGAAAGGGCAGCCATCAGGCATTGGTTTACGCCCACCATGATCTGCGTCGCCGCTGCGGGGATTTCGACCTGAAACAACTGCTGAAACCGCGTGCCGCCGGACATGATGGCGGCCTCTTTGATCTCGGGCTCGACCCGTTCCAGACCCAGCATCACGTTGCGCGCCATGGGCGGGGCCGCATAAATGGCCGACGCGATCAAACCCACAACCGGGCCAAAGCCAAACAGCAGGAGTAGCGGGGTCAGGTAGGCAAAAGTCGGGACCGTCTGCATCACGTCCAACACCGCCTGGACAAAGGACCTGACGCGGGGCATTTCGTTGGCAAGGATGCCAATGGCACCGCCGACGATCAGCGCAACGGGAACCGAGACGGCGACCAATGCCAGGGTATTCATACTCTCGGCCCAATAGCCGGAGGCGAACACGAAACACAGGCCAAAAAACCCCAACGCCGCCATCGACAGGCCGCCCAGATACCAACCCAGTGCCGTTACCAGACCGATGAGGATCGGCCATGGAGTATTGCCTAATACAAAATTGGCACCGTTCATGGGATAGGCCATCAAATCGGAAAACAACCGCATCGCTGGTTTGATGCCGTTCAGAAACCAGTCCAAAAACGCGCCAACCCACTCAGTCGCGGGCAATTCCCAGGCGGTGGGCCACTTGACCAGCCAAGGCGCAAGACCCTCCAACGCAAGGCAAACCGCGCCCACGACGACTGTGATTAATGCCGCCTTCGCGCCAACCGTCAATTGGATCGCGCTGTTGCTGGGGATGTCTGAAACGGCAGTCATGTCTCATCCACCTGAAGGGCGGCGGCAAGATCAGAAGGATGAACCGTGCCAACAATATTGCCATTTTCATCGCGCACAGGAACGGGCTCATAAAGCTCCATGCAATGCGCCAACGCGGCGTCCAGGGTCATCGAGGTTGTCAGGCCAGGATCATCCGGGCCACGTTCAGATTCGTCCCGCATGACCGAGGCGACTTTGGCGTGCTGACCCTTGGCCACGTCTTTCGAGAATTCGCGCACGTAATCATCCACGGGGCGCAATACGATATCCGTCGGCGTTCCGATCTGGACGATCTTGCCATCGCGCATGATGGCGATGCGGTCGGCCAGTTTCAGTGCTTCTTGGATATCGTGAGTAATAAACACGATGGATTTCTTCAGCGTCGCCTGAATGCGCAGGAATTCGTCCTGCAGCTGTCGGCGGATCAGTGGATCAAGGGCCGAGAACGGCTCGTCCAGAAACCAGATGTCCGGGTTCACCGCCAAAGACCGTGCAATTCCCACGCGCTGACGCTGACCACCGGAAAGCTGACGCGGGTAGCTGTCCTCGCGGCCCTCCAGCCCGACCAAAGTGATGACCTCTTGCGCGCGAGCCATTCGTTCCTTTTTGCCGACGCCCGATACGCGCAGTGGATAGGCCACGTTGTCCGCAACGGTCATGTGTGGAAACAGGCCAAAATGCTGGAACACCATGCCCAACTTCTTGCGCCGCAATTCGGTCAGCGCTTTCTTCGACGCACCGATGACGTTTTCGCCGTCGACACGGATTTCGCCCCCCGTGCCCGGCAACAATTGCGAGATACAGCGGATCAGTGTGGACTTGCCCGACCCAGACAGGCCCATGATGACGAACAGCTCGCCCTCTTTGACTTCAAAATTTGCGTCCTGAACGGCCGGGATGAACCCGTGTTCGCGCAGATCGGCGGCGGCTTGGTCTGCATCATTCCCTGACCGAGACAGCGCGTCGGTCAGGGCTTTGTCTGCGCCTTGACCAAAAACCTGCCAGAGATTCTGGCAGGTAATGGCTGGCGTATTCGCGTCAGTCACTTATGCGAACTCACTGCGTTGCCGCGTCAACAACCGGACGCCATTTGTCTTCGTTCGCAGCCATCCATTCGGCGACAACTTCTTCGACTTTACCGCCGTCAACGTCGATCGCGCCCATCATCGGCTGCTGGTCCTCGACCGCCAATTGATAGTTGGACAGGATTTCATAGGCCGCGGGCCATTTTTCTTCCATCCCGTTCCAGCTGGCTTTGAAGATGCGCGAGGGCGAGAAATCGCAGTCGTTCACGGCGTTCGGGTTCGGTCCCCATGCCGGATCGTTAAAGCAGGCTTCTTCACCGGCAGGCAATTCAACGAACTGAACGTCATAGGCCGACATCGCCCAATGCGGCTGCCAAAAAGTGATCAGCAGCGGCGACTTGCGCTCGGTCGAGGCGCGCAATTCTGCGATCAGAGCACCTTCGGAACCGGCAGGCACAGCTTTGAACGGCAGCTCAAGACCGGTCATACGGTCGGCGCCGGGCGTACCCCAATCAGCAGGATAGTCGACCAGGCGACCACCGGGCAGAGTTTCAGCGGTTGCGAAAACCTGCGCGCAATCCTTCAGCGCTTCCCACGCCGGCAGACCGGGGCACAGATCGGCCACGTGCGCCGGATAAGCGATGCCTTCCTTGGCATCCAGGCCCAGATCGCCGATCTCGACGACGGTACCTTCGTCAATTTTCTTGGCATATTCGTCCGAGACGTTGGACGACCAGATTTCCAGCGTCGCAGTGATGTCGCCATCCGCGATTGCCTGGAACTGGTTCATCATACCAGCGGTCACGTATTCGACGTTGTAACCTGCGGCTTTCAGCATCTCGCCCGCTACTTGGGTCGTTACGTGCTGACCGGTCCATTCGTTGATCGCCAGTTTGATCGGCTCGTCCACGGCCCCCATATCGGCGGCGTAAGCGGAACCGGCTACCATCATAGCCAACAGGCTGACACTGAGTTTTTTCATCGACATTCTCCCTGTCTTTTTTTGTTTTTCGTCCACCTCAGCGCACAGGTGCGCGCCGGAAGGTTGAACAGACGACAATACCATGTCGCAACATGCACAAAATTAGCCGCAAAAGGGAAGTGAACACTTTGAACAAAGGCGGAATTTTTCGCCTTGTACTAAGCTGCAAGTCCCCACCCGCTGCGTTGTACTGATCGCGCGCGTTTTTGCTTAACACAAATATTTGGCGCAAGTCTTTGATTGACGAGTCAATCACAAACCCGAATCCCCTGTTTTGTCGAGTATTTCTTTTCCCGATGTTCGATTTTTCTGCAATTTTCGATTTCAGACGCACCAAATGTCCAAAATTTCACTTTCTTTGAGACCTTGCAACGAAGCGATCAACAAGCAACTTTATCGGTGGAGGACATGATTGATGCATCATTTCGATGAAATTTTTGTAATGGCTGCCAATCGCCATGGTGGCCGGGATGCGTTGAATAAAAAGTTGAGCAAACCCAAAAGCCTGGCTGAGCTTGCTGAGATGCCGGAAGATCGCTGGCTTTCGATTATCACCAAATCCATCTTTCAGGCGGGGTTCAACTGGAAGGTCATCGAAAACAAGTGGGACGGGTTTGAAATCGCATTTGACGGTTTCGATGTCGGACGCTGCGCCTTCATGGACGATGAGAAATTCGACGCCTTGCTACAGGATACCCGCATTGTGCGCAACGGAACCAAGATCGCGACCGTTCGTGACAATGCCGCATTTTTGCTGGAGCTTCGTGACGAAGGCGGTGCGGGTCAGGTTCTTGGGGGTTGGCCATCGGACGACTTTGCCGGGCTGCTAGCGATGCTGGGCAAGCGAGGGTCGCGTCTGGGCGGGGCTTCGGCCCAATACGCCATGCGATTTGCAGGGCGCGACAGCTTTATCGTCTCGCAAGACGTCACCGCGCGATTGATTGCCGAAGGCGTGGTCGACAAGGCCCCAACATCAAAAAAGGCGATGGCTGCGGTGCAAGAGGCCTTTAATACATGGATGAAACAATCCGGCCGATCGCTGACCGAAATCAGCAGGGTTTTGGCAATGAGCCTGTGAAAACGGGTTGCAGCGCGGGCACTTCGCATTAGGCTTTGATTATGGCCTTTCGTATTTTGATGACGCTATTAATTTTGCTTGCTGCCTGTGGTCGCCCTTTGACGGATCAGGAACGCGCATTTGCAAGTGCCGTTCAAGGCGACACGCTGGATTTGGATCGCGTGCGACTTGTCGAAGGTGCGCCGGTAACGCCGATCACGTTTTACCGCAAGGACCGGCCGCGCTTGGCCTGTCGGGAACGTATCCTGCCACCAACCGAAGAAGGTGTCGTCACGGCGAAACCCGCCGCTGTTGCGTTGTTCAACAAGGTCTATTTTAACAAGGACTGGTACCTTGAGGACTATATGTCCGACTTCCCGGAACAGATGGACTTGATTGCCGGGATGTTGCTTGCACACGAGCTGACCCACGTCTGGCAATGGCAGAACCGCCAGTCCACTGGTTACCACCCCCTGCGTGCGGCCGCCGAACATGGCGGAAGCAAGGACCCGTACTTGTTCGACCTGCAGACATCGCCGGATTTTCTATCCTATGGATTCGAACAACAGGGGGCGATCGTCGAGGAATACGTCTGCTGCCGCTCATTGGACCCTACTGCACCGCGGACCCAGCGCTTGCATGACATGTTGGGCGCGCATTTCGACTTGTCACCGCTGCCTAGCGCGCAGCGCGAGCGTGCCGTTGTCATTCCGTGGAGCGGAGCGAAGGTCGAAGGGATTTGCCGCGAAGGCTAAGCCTTATTGCAGCGTCTCCAGATAAGCCACCAGATCCACAATCGGCTGACTGGTCAGGATCGGCTGACCGTCTGGGGTTTTCATCGAGGTATCCTGCCCGTCGAAATAGGGACCGTAAACCGGCATCGGGCTGCCATGACTGACCAGCGGATCACGCCCGTCGATACGCGCCACAACACGGGCTGTTGGGAATACTCCATCCCCGGATGCCAGCTGTGTCAGATCAGTCGGCTGTATCACCAACACACCAGCCATTGGCCCATGCCCGGTCGCATCGATCCCATGACAAGTCGCACAATAATGCTGATAGAGTTCGGCACCGGTTTCAACGTTCTGCGCCATGGCCGGAGACGCCAACGCGGCTACACTCGCACAAACGGCCCTGAACATCGGTCTGATCATCGCATCCTCCTGTCACGATTGACATTTGCAGGCTTGCCCGCAGGGCGGCTTGGCGCAATGATCCAGATCAACGAAGCGGGAGGATACGGGCAATGACACAATACGCAGCCATTATGCTGGCGGCCGGGATCGGCGTTCCGATTCTGGCGGCTTTGAATGCCACACTGGGCAAGCTGATCGGGTCGCCGACAACCGCCGGCGTAGTCCTGTTTGCCATCGCGTTCGTGGCGTCAGCCCTGGTCATGCTGCTGTTTCCAGGAATGGAAGCGCTATCCAAAGTGACCCAAGCCCCGAAACACTTGTTGCTGGCCGGTGTTTTGATTGCGTTTTATGTTCTGTCGATCACCCATGTCGCCCCCCATTTCGGAGTCGGAAACGCAGTGTTCTTTGTTCTGCTGGGGCAGTTGATCAGCACGGCGGCCATCGATCATTTTGGCCTGTTCGGTGCTCAGGTCACGCCGCTGACATGGATACGGGCCGGGGGCATCGCCGTGATGGCAGCCGGTGTCGCCATCACTCAACTGGCTTAAGAACGCCCGCCTCCAGCCGCAGTTTCCGGTCCATCCGCGCGGCCAGATCCATGTTATGCGTGGCAATCAACGCTGAAAGCCCTTCATCCCGGACCAGCGACATCAAAGCACCAAATACCTGATCCGAGGTTTCGGGATCCAGGTTACCGGTCGGTTCATCCGCCAGCAAAACGCGTGGTTTGTTCGCCAGGGCCCGGCAAAACGCAACACGCTGCTGCTCGCCACCTGACAGGGCGGCGGGGCGGTGTTTTGCACGTGCCGCCACTCCAACGCGGTCCAGCAAGGCCATCGCCCTGTCCTGTGCAGCCTTTTCGGATACACCGTTAGCCAGTTGCGGCAGGGTGATGTTTTCCAGCGCGGTAAACTCGGGCAACAAATGATGGAACTGGTACACGAACCCAACGTCTTGCCGCCTAAGCGCTGTACGGGTTCGATCCCCCCTGCCCGCTACATTCTGGCCCGCGATCTCAACTGATCCTTCATCTGGTTTGTCCAGTAGTCCGGCAATGTGCAACAGTGTCGATTTGCCTGCGCCAGATGGCGCGACCAAAGCCACAGCCTCACCCGCGCGCAGTTCCAGATCGACACCGCGCAGCACCTGAACCTCGCCCGGAGTGCCCTTGAGGTAGGTTTTGGTTAGACCGTTCAGCCGCATCGTCAGATCATTCATAGCGCAGCGCCTCAACCGGGTTCAGCCGCGCCGCGCGGCGGGCCGGGAAATAGGTGACAATGAACGACAGCCCCAACGATAGCCCAATCGCCTTGAGAACGTCTGAAAGGTGCAACTCGGCGGGTAGGGAATAGATGCCGCGAATGGACGGATCCCAGACGCCGCCACCCATGACGTAGTTCACGAAAGAGAAAATCGGGTCGATATAGATGGCAAACAGGCAGCCGAGGATCACTCCCATAACGGTGCCGATGATGCCTGTGAACGCACCGCAGATGAAAAAGACCCTCAGGATCGACCCCTCGCTCAGGCCTATGGTGCGCAGGATACCGATATCGCGCCCCTTGTTTTTCACCAGCATGATCAGGCCCGACACGATGTTCATTGCTGCGATCAGGACGAGGATCGACAGGATGATAAACATCACGTTGTCCTCAACCTCAAGCGCACGCAGAAATCCGCCCGACGCATCCTGCCAAGTCCAGATCTGGCTGCGCCCGCCTGCGGCCTCGAGGATGGGAATCAGAACCGGGGTCATTTCCTCGGGCCGTTCGACCATCACTTCGATCTCGTCGGCCACACCGTCGCGGTTGAAAAAGCTCTGAGCTTGCGTGAACGGCATATAAACGCGGGTGCGGTCGATGTCATACCGCCCGGCCGAGAACACATAGACCACCTGATAAGCGTTCACGCGCGGAGACGTCCCAAAGGCGGTTTTCACCCCATTGGGTGAGGTCAGTTTGACCGTGTCACCAACCGCCGCTCCGATGCTGCGCGCCACACCGGACCCAATGGCAATCACATCCTCTCCGTCTTGAAACTGGGTCAGATCACCGACGGCTTGTTCGCTTTGCGCGACGCCCGGCAGATCGCGCAAGTCGTCGGGGCGGATACCAAAGACCTCGACCCCGCTGCTGCGATCGCGATTGGTAATCAGGACCTGCCCTTTGACCAGCGGGGCCGCGCGTTCCACGCCCGGAACCTGCGCGATCCGGCTGGTCATCTCTTCATATTCCGCGATTGTGCGGTCAACGCGCCCCTGCGCATCAAACTCTCCGGCGGAGTACACAGTCACATGGGCGTTTGCGCCCAGAATAGTGCCGACGAATTCGGACCGAAATCCAGAACGGACGGCCAGAGTGGCAATCAGGGCAAAGACGGCCAGCGTGATCCCGATCAGGGAAATCCACGTCATAACGCTCACGCCACCTTCGGCACGGCGCGCGCGCAGGTAACGCCACGCGATTTTCCACTCAAATGGGGCAAAGGGCGGGGGTGTTCTGGCCATGCCTGCTCCGGTTATTTTGTTGTCGCGACCCTTTCGGCATTTCACCGGATGGTCAAGCCGGTTGTCAGCCGGTCAGCGTTGCCGCGCGGTTTAGCACCTCTTCGGCGCGCGGTCGGGTACAAATACCCCTGTCTTCCAACTCGGAAAACACACGATCCCGCAGATCGCCGGGCAACAGCGACAAGGCGCGGTTATGCAGACCCAACGTCAATGCAGCGGGATCATCCAGCATCGCCAACTGCGATGCCATTTCCTCGGGCGAATAGGTCGGCCAGAGCCCGATATTGCATTGCGCGTGGTCCTCGAACCACTGTGCATAGCCATCAGGCGACTTGAGGCAGAACGCATTCAGCAGCATGAACTCGGACGGCCGCCTGCGCGATCCAAACAACGCCTGCACCGAGCCATACCGATCGTTGATCTCGTCCAACAGCGCCAAGGCCAAGGATCGGCGCATCGCGAAAGGGGTCGCAAATGTCGTGGTCCTTAACCCGTTGAGGTCGGTACCTGACGCGCCCAGTGCATCAAGGCTCTCGACCAGCCAATTGCGGTGGTAATCGCTTTGGACGTCGATGAAAGCGATACGCGCCGCACCATTGTCAGCAAAGAACTCAGTCGGATCAAAGCTGCGCAGAAAGACGTTCTTGGTGTCCAGGATAACCATGTTCTCGGACGCCGCAACGCGCGCGGCGCCCAGCTTCAGAACTTGCTGACTGCGATACCCGTTGGACCCGCGCCACCCCTGCCTGCGAATGCCGGGAATACGAAACCGATTTTCGATCATGATCCGATCCGACAAGGATCGCCGCGCGTACTGACCGGGCTGCAACAACAGGTCATCGCCGCCCAGGACCTGAACCTTGGATCGCAGTGGGCCGTATGAAGCCAAAAGGGGTTCGATTTTTGCCCTGAGCGTATCTTCGTCGCAGTCATTCATGATCACGTGAATCGACGAAACCATGTCCGGATCGACAAAACGGGCAAAAGACAGCGCCTGAAGTTCAAGCAGGGGAAAGTCCTTGGAATACACGACGGTCGCGAAACTCAGCACAGCGCGGGCCCTTTCATCGTTTTGCCCGGTTTATCAGCAATTTCGGCGCGGTCAAATTCGCTCTCAAAGCCCCGAAATTGCGAATCAGCAACGCCACCGGTCAAACGGACACTCGAACTAAAGGAGATCATCCGCCATTAAAATATACCGCCGGTTGTGACGCTCTTCACAGACAGCCCGGTATTGTTTCAGGTATGAAGTTAATGTGAGCATGGCGAGGCAAACTGACCTCAAAATGCAACATTATTAGCGCAATTTTATTTCGCGTTTTGCTTATTTTTGGAAATTTTGTCACCCTGACTATGGGGGAATTCATTTTACAGAGCGGGGGTCGCTCATGAGTATTCGAATTGAAACTGAACAACCGGACGCATTTTCGGTCCGACAAACATCAACCGAACTGGATTGTGAATCCGCAGTTCTTCTGCGCGCAACCATCCTTCCGGTCTTTGCCAGCGCGGCAAGCTGGGCTGGTCTGACCGACATCCTGAACGACAAGGGATATTGTCTGGCGTTCCGGGATGGACGGATGTGCATCACCGATCAAACCACCGGAGACCGGGTTTGCGGTCTGCGTTTCCTGGGCCTTGAATTCAGGGATCTGGTGCGACAGCTGGGCCGTCCGATCGTCGTGGCACGGGGCCATGAGGCCAACGGAGATGTTCTGACTGCCCGACCGACGGCCTGACGCGCCTAAAAGCTGCGCCAGAACTGAACGGATCGGCGTGTGGTCTTCCACAGACTGTGGCGCGCGGCGGCTTTGATGGCATCCGACGTGCCGGGCTTTAACATTCGCTCAAGGATCAGTGCCGCGGGCATGTGACCACGTTGGTAATACCGAACGAAATCGGATTGTGTCAGACTATCGGTCGACCTGTAACCGCCGTAGTAATTCATCCAGACACGGGCGTAGTCTTCCGCTGTTGCGACATCGTCGCTCGTGGCACCCCTGCCCCAGAACATGGATATCGGGTCGTCAATGCGCTCGCCCTGATACCCTTCGGTCAAAAGGCGTAACATCAGATCGTAATCGGCCGCGACGCTAAATTGAGTGGCATGTCCGCCCAGCGCCAAAAACACATCCCGCTTCAGCAACACCGAGTTATGGCAGAACGGCATCCGCTGCAGAATCGCTGTCAGCGACATCCGTTTCTCTCGGCTTTCTGATCCATCCTCGAACCGGCGCAACGTCGAACCGAACAGGAAATCCGGCTGTGTCGCTTCAAGCCGATCAGCGACGATGTTCAAAATGTCGTCGGATGCCAGCGAGTCATCCGAGTTCAGGAACAACAGATATTCCCCACGCGCGGCCTTCGCGCCCTTGTTCATTGCGTCATACAAACCGGTATCCGGTTCGCTGAACAGCCGGGTGCGCGGTGCGTCCGCAGTCAGGTCCTGTAGAAACTCGACCGTGCCATCACTCGACGCCCCATCTTGAATGATATGCTCAGCCCGGCCGCAATTCTGACGGGCCATGCAATCGATCACCTCGCGAAAACTGTCCTGCCGCCCTTGCGACAGCAGGTCATAAGTCGCGGTGATGACCGAGATCAGCGGCGCGTCAGAGGTATCAGGCGATGCGCTCATAGATCTCGGCGATCTTGGTAACGGCGGCCTCGGGGGGCAACTCCTCGCTTTCGCCTGTGCGGCGGCAGGTCAGTTCAACCACTCCGTTTTTCAGACCGCGCGGGCCAACGGTGATGCGCCACGGCAGACCGATCAAGTCCATGGTGGCGAACTTGCCCCCTGCCCGTTCCTTACGGTCATCATACAATGGGTCGAGGCCCAGCGCAGTCAGCGCGCCGTAAATCTTGTTACACGCGGCGTCGGCCTCGCCATCACCCTGTTTCAGGTTGACGATACCGCAATGGAACGGCGTCACGCCTTCGGGCCAGATGATGCCCTTGTCGTCATGGCTGGCCTCGATGATTGCACCGATCAAGCGGCTGACGCCGATACCGTGGCTGCCCATGTGAACAGGAACCGGCTTTCCGTCGGGGCCTTGAACAGTTGCACCCATGGCTTCGGAATACTTGGTGCCGAAGTAGAAGATCTGGCCAACCTCGATCCCACGCGCCACGCGGCGACGCTCCTCGGGGACCTGATTGAACAGCGCCTCGTCATGGGTCTCATCGGTGCGGGCGTATTTCGAGGTGAACTCCTCAAGAATGGCCTGGCACTGCTCGGGGCTGTCGTAGTCGATCTGACGGTCACCAAAGGTCAGGTCGGTGACTGCGCTGTCATAGAACACCTCAGATTCACCGGTATCAGCCAGAACGAGGAACTCGTGCGTGTTGTCGCCACCGATGGGGCCGGAATCGGCGCGCATCGGGATGGCTTGCAGGCCCATGCGCTCATAGGTGCGCAGATAGGTGACCAGATGGCGATTGTAGGAGTGCAGCGAATCCTCTTTGGTCAGGTCGAAATTGTAGCCGTCCTTCATGTAGAATTCGCGCCCACGCATCACGCCGAAACGGGGGCGGATCTCATCGCGGAACTTCCACTGGATTTGGTACAGCGTCAGCGGCAGGTCTTTGTAGCTGCTCACATGACCGCGGAAGATGTCGGTGACCAGTTCCTCGGCAGTCGGCGTGAACAGCATATCCCGGTCATGCCGGTCCTTCATGCGCAGCATTTCCTGACCGTAGTCATCATACCGCCCGGATTCGCGCCACAGGTCAGCCGATTGGATGATGGGCATCTGGATCGCGATGTGGCCAGCGCGCGCCTGCTCTTCGTGGATGATGTTTTCCAGCTTGCGCAGCACTTTGAAGCCCAGCGGCAGCCAGGAGTAAATTCCGGCTGAAGCTTGCTTGATCATCCCGGCGCGCAGCATCAGCCGGTGGCTGACGATCTGGGCCTCGGAGGGGTTTTCCTTGAGAACGGGCAGAAAGTAACGGCTGAGGCGCATTGGTGAACCTTTAAAGGTGAATTTGGACTTCAAAGTTGCTTATGCCAAAGCCCCGCCGGGGGCAATCATGCATTGGTTATTTTGCGACCTCGGGTCAGTCGGTTTTTTGATTGACCCGCCAGTCAGAGACTTCGATTGTGACGGAAATGTAATTCCAAGGGGCACCCATGCAGACCATTCAGGAACCCGCTCGTAAGATTCCCGTGGTACACCAAACGGACGTTCTTATTGTTGGATCAGGCCCAGCCGGACTGGCCGCCGCGCTGGCTGCGGCGCGCGCCGGTGTTGAGGTTTCGTTGGTCGACCGCTTTGGCTGTATGGGTGGCAATATCACCGCCGTGGGTGTTGAGGGCTTTGCCTGGTACCGCCACGAACAGACGGTCGAGGCTGGTGGCATCGGCATGGAGTTCGAGACCCGTGCTAAGGACATGGGCGCCGCGGTGCCCGAAAGCCAGTCGCTGAGCTATGAATTGGACAGCGAGGGTTTTAAGCTAGTGGCCGACAAGCTGGTTGAAGAGGCAGGCGTTCATCCGATGCTGCACCGGCAATTCGTCGCTCCGATCATGGAAGGTGACCGGATCACCGGCATCATTACTGAATCCAAAGCGGGGCGCGAGGCGATCCTGGCCAAGGTTGTGATCGACGCCACCGGCGACGCCGATGTTGCCCACCGCGCAGGCGCGCCGACGCACAAGACCGCCCGCGAAGATATGATGGCCGCCTCGGTCATGTTTCATCTGGCTGGTGTCGACAAACGCGCTTTTATGGAGGGCGTCAAGGCAGATCCCCAGACCTACAAGGATTGGGGCGGCGGCGGTGAGTGGAACATCGAAACTTCGGGCAAAGAAGACGACATGTTCTCTCCCTTCGTGCACAAGCCGTTCCAGCAGGCCATCGATCAGGGCCTGATCCCGCCGCATCTGAACACCATCGCGGGCACATGGGGTGCAATGCACGACACGGGCGAGCTGACCTATATGAACCTCATCCACCTGGCCGAGATCGACGGCACGGACCCCGACAGTTTGACACGTGGCGAGATTGAGGGCCGCCGCCAGTCGATGCTTGCCATTGAGGCGCTGCGCCGGTTCATGCCCGGTTGTGAAAACGCACGGCTGCGGAACTTTGGGATGACCATCGGCATTCGCGACACGCGGAAGATCGATGCGGTCTATAACATGACTGAAGATGACGCCCGCCATCAGGGCCGGTTCGAGGATACAATCGGTATCTATCCCGAATTCATCGATGGCTATGGCATATTGATCCTGCCGACCACGGGGCGATATTTGCAGGTTCCCTATCGCTCGATGCTACCCAAGGGCATCAAAGGCTTGCTGGTCGCGGGCCGTTCGCACGGTGCGGACAAGGTGGCCCACGCCGCAACGCGCAACATGGCCTGTTGCGCGGTCATGGGACAGGGTGCAGGAATTGCCGCGGCCTTGTCGCTGAAAGGCAACCAGGACCTACACGCGATGAACCTTGCCCCTGTTCACGCGGAACTGGACCGGCAGGGCGTGAGGGTTCACTGATGCAGTCAATCCCCACGATCGACATCTCTCCGCTGCAAGACACGGCCCATCCGGACCATGACGCAACCGTTCAGCGGATATTGAACGCCTGCACTGACATCGGCTTTCTCTCCATCACAGGCACTGGGGTTTCGCCTGACACCGTTAATCAGGTCCGTGCCAAGACGCGCGCGATCTTTGACATCGATGAACAGAGCAAGTGGGATCAGGCCATCACCCGCAACAATTATCGCGGATATATCCCCATGGGTTTCTTCACGCCCAATGATGGCTCGGGCAAGGCGGACAAATACGAAGGTTACAAGCTTCATTTCGAAGTTTCCGAGGACCACCCGGTTCGTGATGACTGTGCGCTTTATGGCCCGAACCTCTGGCCAGCTGAAGTACAGGGCGCGCAGGAAGTGATATTGGAGTATTGGTCGCAACTGGACCACGTGGCCGAACTGCTTCTGGGCGCGCTTGAAATCGGTCTGGCTCTGAAGCCCAACGTCCTGAAAGAGGCCTTTGCCACCCCCATGACAAACATGACGCTGTTGCACTATCCGCCGCAGGCACCGGATGAGGAAGGCTTTGGCATTCATCCCCACAAGGACACGGATGCCCTGACGATTATCGCCCCCGACCCCGTTGGCGGGCTAGAAGTGCAGACCCGCGATGGCGGATGGATCACCCCGGATTGCCCACCCGGCGGCTTTATCGTGAATATCGGCGACATGCTTGAGCTGTGGTCGGGTGGACGGTTGAAATCAACGCCGCATCGGGTGGTCAACAAATCTGGCAAAGAACGCTATTCCTTCCCTTATTTCGCGGTTCCGCGTCACGAAGTGATCGTCGAGCCACTGTTACCGCCGCTGCCCGGCTTTGATCGCCCTGCGGTTCACTGCGGGCTTTGGTCGGCCGAAATCTGGCGCACAAACTGGCCCGATGAAACCGCCACGGCTGATACGCCCGAGCTCGGAACGCTGGACTCATAATTCCTGGAAATCCCCAAGGCATGAACCGCTTGCATCGCGGGACCGGTTAAGCCAAGAACACCGGTAAGAGCCAAAAACAAGGGGACAAGCATGGCCTTGCCGGTAAAGGATCAACTCAGGTATTGGGGCGTCGCGGCTGCCATTTTTGTGCTTTGCCTATGGGCACTTGGAGACGTTTTGCTACCCTTTGTGATTGGCGGTGCAATCGCCTATTTCCTTGACCCGATTGCAGATCGTCTTGAA
This sequence comes from Ruegeria sp. YTSC003, assembly GCF_059609785.1. NCBI lineage: Bacteria > Pseudomonadati > Pseudomonadota > Alphaproteobacteria > Rhodobacterales > Roseobacteraceae > Ruegeria > Ruegeria sp. YTSC003. The sequence continues at coordinate 262,676 of NZ_JBXWMK010000001.1, forward strand.
AATCTGGGCCTGTCGCGCATGGCAGCCACTGCGATCATCACAGTTGTTGGCATTCTGGGCTTTGCTCTGGCAATCCTGATGGTTGTTCCCGCGCTGATTACCCAGTTGATCGAGTTGGTCGAAGTTATGCCAAGCCTGTTCCAACAGCTGCGCAGCTTCATCGAACAACAGTTCCCGTCCCTTCTGGACCGCGAATCCAATTCGCACCAATTCCTCGTCTCACTGGGTGAAACGCTGAAATCCAAAACAGGCGATGTCTTGCAATCCGTCGCTGCCTCATTGGGTTCGGCGATCAACGTCGTCGTTCTGTTGGTCATTGTTCCGGTTGTGGCCGTCTACATGCTGTTGGACTGGGACCGCATGATCGCCCGGATCGGTGATCTACTGCCCCGCGATCACGCCCCGACGATCAAACGACTGGCCGGTGAAATTGACGCCGTTCTGGCCTCATTCGTGCGCGGCATGGGCACGGTCTGCCTGATCCTTGGCACCTATTACGCCGTGGCACTGATGGCGGTCGGCCTGCAGTTCGGACTGATCGTCGGTTTCATCGCGGGTCTGGTCACATTCATTCCCTACCTCGGCGCGCTTATCGGCGGCACGCTGGCCATCGGTCTGGCGCTGTTCCAGTTCTGGGGGGATTGGGCGCATATCGGTCTGGTTGCCGGGATCTTTGCGCTGGGCCAGGTAACCGAAGGCAATTTCCTGACGCCAAAGCTGGTAGGTAGCTCAGTGGGTTTGCACCCAGTGTGGTTGCTACTGGCTCTGTCAGTTTTCGGTGCCTTGTTCGGCTTTGTCGGGATGCTGATCGCGGTGCCCGTTGCCGCAGCGCTGGGAGTGCTGGCGCGGTATGCAACATCGGTCTATTTGGGCAGCCGCCTGTATACCGGCCTCGAAAGCGCGGATCAGGAAGACCTGTAGTATGGCCCTTCAGCTAAGCTTTGATCTTCCGGCGAAAACTGCGCTGGGGCGTGAGGATTTTTTCGTCTCTCCCGCGAATGCACTTGCGGTTGCCATGATCTCGGCCACGTCCTGGCCGGGCAACAAACTGGTTCTGAGCGGCCCTGCGGGTGCAGGTAAAACCCATCTGGCACATGTCTGGGCGGCGGAAACCGGTGGTCGGATCATTCAGGCCACGGATGTGCGTCACGAAGACGTGCCGGATCTGGCACGCGCGCCTGTCGCGGTTGAAGACGTCCCGATGATCGCGGACGACTTAGAACAACAGAAAACACTGTTTCACTTGCACAATCTTGTGTTGGCCGAAGGCAACGCCCTTCTCATGACTGGGCGGCTGGCCCCTAATTTCTGGCAACTTCCGTTGCCCGATCTCCAAAGCCGGATCGAGGGCGCGCATCACGTAGCGCTTGACCCGCCGGATGACGCATTGCTGGGCGCGGTTCTGGCCAAGCTGTTCGTGGACCGGCAATTGAACCCCAGCCCTGAGGTCATCGCCTATTTGGTCAAACATATGGACCGGCGCTTTGAAACTGCCGCCAGTGTTGTGGCGCAACTGGACCAGCTTGCCCTATCGGAAAAGCGCGACATTACCCGCGCCTTGGCGGTGCGTGTTTTGAGCGCAGATTTAGATGATATCCAATCTGGGAATTGACCCACGCCGGGTCATCTCGCATTCTGCACGCGGAATATCTGGAAGAGACATGGATCAAACTGTCGTTACCGAAATCCCTGACTGGGGTCCGTTCGGAAAACCCCTCTTTGATGACCCCCAAGCCCGAGCTCTGTCACGCGTGGGCGTGGTTGACGTCGGATCAAACTCAGTCCGGATGGTGATCTTTGACGGTGCCGCGCGCTCACCGGCTTATTTCTACAATGAAAAAGTGATGTGCGAGCTCGGCGCGGGCCTTTCAGACACGGGGCGGCTTAACCCAACGGGTCGCAAACGCGCCTTGGCCGCTTTGGGCCGGTTTGCCCAACTCTCCGATGACCTTGGCCTGCCCGGCCTGCATGTCGTCGCCACCGCAGCCGTGCGTGAGGCCGAAGACGGCCCCGAGTTTTGTGCCGAAGTCAAAGCCGAAACCGGCCTGACCGTATCGGTCATCAACGGCGATGAAGAGGCACGCCTGTCCGCGCAGGGTGTCCTGCTGGGATGGCCAGGTGCGTATGGGCTGATTTGCGATATTGGCGGGTCCTCAATGGAATTGGCCGAGATCGGAGACGGCGGTGTCGGTCGGCGCCTGACCTCGGCGCTGGGGCCGCTGAAACTGCGGGACATCAAAGGTGGGCGGCGTGCGCGCAAGGCACACATCAAGGTCACGATGGAGGATCTGCGCGACCAGATGGGGCCGCAACGAGATCGCCTGTTCCTAGTGGGCGGAAGCTGGCGAGCATTTGCGCGTCTGGACATGCTGCGTCGGGGTTATCCCCTGAACGTGCTGCATGAATATCGCATGACCACCAAGCAGGTGCGCGAGACCATTAAATTCATCGAAAAAGGTGACCCGGAAAAGCTGCGCAGCAAAGCCGGTGTGTCGGGATCACGGATGGCACTGATCCCCTATGCGATGGATGTGCTGGCACGCTTGATCCGCACGTTCAAACCCAAGGATATCGCCATTTCCAGCTATGGTATCCGCGAGGGTCTGCTTTACGAGCAGATGCCACAAAACCTCCGAGACCGCGATCCGTTGATCGAGGCGAGCCGTTTTTCCGAAGCCAAGGACGCCCGCCTGCCCGGTTTCGGAAAACATCTGCTCGATTTCGTGATGCCGCTGTTCAAATCAGCCCCACCCGCGCGCATCCGCCTGATAAAGGCGGCCTGTCTGTTGCACGACGTCAGCTGGCGCGCACATCCTGACTATCGCGCCGAGGTCTGTTTCGACTACGTCACACGTGCCAATCTGGGCGGCTTGAAGCACTCGGAGCGAGTTTATATCGGGCTGGCCCTGCAACACCGGTATCGCAACAAACGCGAGGGCAACCGGTTCACCGCACTGTACGAACTCCTAGACGAGAAAGACCAGAAACAGGCCGAGATTTTGGGAAAGGCCATGCGGTTTGGTGCTATGCTGTGGATGCAGAACGATGCGCCGATGGCGACTTTGAAATTTTACCCCAAGAAGCAACAACTGGACCTGTTCTTGCCAACTGCAGCACGCCCCCTGTTCAACGAAGTGGCCGAGGCACGGCTAAAGTCACTCGGCAACGCTTTGAAATCCGAGACTCGCGTCATCATCCGGGGCTAGATATCAAATCTCGGTTTCGCCCTCGGGCGGGCCTTCAGGGATCTCTGGCTGTATCTCTGGGTCCTGCGGCGGCTTTTTGCGGATAATTATATCGCCGTTAGGCAGGATCTCGGGTGCTTCATAGGCGCTCCAATCCTCAATCTCATCTGCCATCTCGGCCAAGGCGGGCCCCATTTCCGCAATAAATGACTGCATTGCAGGGCCAAACTGTTCGGCCAGGCCCAGCAGTTCATCCAATGCAGGCTCCATCTCCTGGCGCAAGCCTTCAAAGAACAGCTCTGCCCCCTGCTCTATCAGGGATTTGTTCCCCTCTTCCTCGGCAAAAGCCGGAAGGGCCATAGTGACGGTCAACGCGCAGATTGGAATGAAACGTTTCATATCGAAAATATAGGGCAACTGAAACGCGGTTGAAAGATCACAGCTCGATATCCAGAGTGACAGGGAAATGGTCAGACGCGGTTAGCAACGCTGCATGTAGATCCTGCGCATCACGGCAAGCCGGATCGCGAAACGGATGCCATATGCGCCAGTCCGGGCGACGATCCTTTAACCCATCGCTGATCATAATATAGTCCAGCAACGCCTCAAGATACCCGCGATCTTGGGGCCGATAAAAGCGCGCGGTCGACGGGCGTTCACCCGGTTCTGACCCAAAGGCCGTATCCGCGTGGGGGTCGAACAACCCCGATTGCAGCAGGATTTCAACCGATGAGCGACCAAACAAGTTTTCGAATTCGTCCAGCCCCGGACCATCGTTCAGATCGCCCATTAAGATCAACTGTTCATCAGCCGCCAGATGCGCCTTGATCCGCCTGCTCAGCCAGATCGCCTGAGCCAGCTGTTTCCGACGATTGGCGATCGAGATGCGGATCGCCGCATCGCGGGTTTCCGCCCCATGAGGCGCCTTTGACTTCAGATGCGCGCCAATAAGACGGAACCGTTCGCCTGCCTTGGTTTCAACTGCCAATTCCATAGGCGGCTTGGAAAACTGCACCTGATCCTCGGTTGCGTCGATATCGAGGTCGATGTGAAACACCTGATCGAAACGCGGAGCCCGTTGCCCTCCGTCTTTTGGATCATGTCGCACCGTCAGAACGCGCGGGTCGTACAACAAGGCCAGTTCTTGGTGCGTATCGTTGGCAAATCCCATCACGGCTTCGCTGGCGCGCAGATCGAATGTCTCGGCAAAGTTTTGTAGCGCGCGGACCGTGTTCTGAGATTTCCCTGTGTTTGGTGCTTCGACAACCAGCACAGCATCCGCATCGATCGCCGTCAGAACCTTGGCGATAGCCTCGATCTGCTGCGCTTTCGTGACATCATGGCGACCTGACCAACTGTCATCAGCGACCAGTTCGTCATGACGATCAAACAGATTAGCGAACCACTCGATGTTATAGGTCGCGAGGCGCATGCCTCAGGCCTGCGCGCCGTTGATTTCGTCCCAGGCGCGGTTGATGTCGATCATCTTCTTTTCAGCCAAACGTACGGCCTCTTCTGGGACACCACGTGCCAACATCGCATCGGGATGTGTTTCGCGCACAAGTTGCCGCCAGACCTTACGAATATCGGGTAACGGCATGTCCCGTGGCACCCCAAGAACCGTGTAGGGATCATTGGGCGCATCAGGCACAAAACGGGCACGCAAGGCCATGAACTGCGCATCGGTCTGGCCGAAAATATGACTGACCTCTTCCAGAAACTCGTTTTCGTTGGGGTGATAGAACCCGTCCGCCATGGCGATGTGGAACAACCCCTCCATCAAATCGCACAGCGTGTTGCTGTCTTCGGAAAACATGCGCGCGATCTTACGGGCGTAATCCTGATAACCCGCAACATCCGTGCGGGCCATGTTGAACACGCGCGCCGCGCCTTCCTCGTCATCGCGGGCAATCTGGAACACGTCGCGAAACGCCGTAACTTCATCTCGCGTCACTTGCCCGTCAGCCTTGGCCATTTTCGCGCCCAATGCGATCACGGCGATGGTGAAGGCCACCGACCGTTCTGGCGGCGAGCGCAGCTTTTCAAAGACTGCGGTAAGGCTTTCACCCTGGGCAAGCGCGCTTAGCGCATCGGATATACGGATCCAGATCGACATGAGCGCACCCTAGCGTCCCAAATCGGGACTGTCAGGTGCAACCAAACCGTCTGTGGCAAGAATTTTCTGCATCAGCACAAGGTCCAGGCGTTTCCCCCACTTGAACCCAACCTCGGGCATGCGTCCGACTTCGACAAAGCCCACGGCCGCGTGAAAAGAAACTGCCGCCGGATTTGCCGAAGAAATTCCCGCCACCAGTGCATGAGTTCCTTCTGCCCGGGCGGCGGCCTCAAGCGACCGCATCAAAACGCGCCCCGTACCTTGTTCACGCGCATCAGTGGCCAGTTGGATCGTTAGCTCTCGGCACTGCGCGTATCCCGGACCGGATCGAAACGGACCATAGGTGGCAAACCCAAGAATCTGGTCGTCCTGTTCAGCCACAAGATAGGCCGGACCGCGCGCTTCGATGTCACGCGCAATGCTGTCTACACTGCGTTCGTCGGTTGTGAATGTTACCAGCGTGTCGCGGATGATTGCGTTGGTGATCGCAGCTATCTCTTTGGCATCCGCAGCTTTGGCTTGTCTGATTTTCATTCCAAAACGCGTTTCCCATGCGGTGTTTCGAACTCTGCCCGCAATGCGGCCGGGCCAGTGTCGAAAACCACAGCGTCCATTTCGCCTAGCAGCCTGGCTAGCTCCAGCGCGTCCGGGTGAAAAACCACCAACCGACGCAAGCAACATCCGCTATCCTGCAGCATATTTGCCGGATGCAAATCTCCGTGCCACTGAATAAGCGCCGGGAACAGATTGTCGAAGGGCAGACGCCCGTTTGGCGGAACCGCCATTTGCCATCTCAATGCGCCACGGGCCAGGTCGATCGGGTGGCCCACCCCATCCGGAAACACGGTCAACGAGGCTGAAATGTCCGGCACCCGGCATATCCAGTTGGTAAGGCGCGGCACGCCCTTGAACCGGTCCAGATCGAACCATCTGGTTCTATGCGGATTCGGTGCCTGTGGGTCAATCGCGATGGCCTCAAGATACAAGCCGTCTCGCAATCCTAACAGGCGGTTATATGTGCCAAACCTTTCATGCTTGCCGCCGTCCTGCAGCGGTACTCCCAATGCCTGTTCGACATGGGCAGACGCTTCTTCGAGCGTTTCGCCCGCAACCGCCAGATGATCCAGTAACACGCAGCGCCTCCTATGAAAAACGACCAAACCCTATCGGATCTGGTCGCATGTTTTCCTTAAAGGCGGTGGATCACAAGATTTTTCGACGAAAATCTTTGAAACCCTCAGCCTTTCGCTTCACCGATCAGGCGCAGGATGTCCTGAGCGGCTTCGGGGATGTTGGTGCCCGGGCCAAAGATCGCTTTGACGCCGTGATCATAGAGGAATCGATAATCCTGCTGCGGGATCACCCCGCCGCAGATTACAAGAATGTCCTCGGCACCGGCTTTCTTCAGCTCTTCTACTAGCTGCGGTGCCAGTGTTTTGTGCCCCGCTGCCTGCGACGAAATACCGATGACGTGCACGTCGTTGTCCACGGCGTCCTGCGCGGCCTCAGCCGGGGTTTGGAACAGCGGGCCTACATCCACGTCAAACCCGATATCCGCAAAGGCGGTTGCGATCACCTTGGCACCGCGGTCATGCCCGTCTTGCCCCATCTTGACCACAAGCAGGCGTGGACGGCGGCCTTCGGCCTCGGCAAACTCTTCGATGGATTTCTGGATCGCAGCAAAGCCTTCATCGCCTTCATATGCCGCGCCATAGACACCGGCCAACGTTTTCACTTCGGCGCGGTGGCGACCGAATTCTTTTTCCATTGCCATGCTGATCTCTCCTACGGATGCACGGGCGCGGGCGGCCTCAACGGCAGCAGCCAGCAGGTTTCCACCCTCGCGGGCGGTCTTGGTCAGAGCATCCAGTGCCGTTTGACAGGCGGCTTCGTCACGGGTTGCACGGATACGTTCCAATCGCGCGACCTGAGCTTCGCGCACGGCCACATTGTCGACGTCCAGAATGTCGATCGGGTCTTCCTGTTCCTTGCGGTACTTGTTGACGCCGACGATCACCTCGTCACCCCGGTCAATCATGGCCTGACGGCGGGCGGCGCTTTCCTCGATCCGCAGCTTGGGCATACCGCTGGCAACGGCCTTGGTCATGCCGCCCATTTCCTCGACCTCTTCCATCAAGGCCCAGGCTTTTTCGATCAACTCGTTGGTCAGGCTTTCGATGTAATACGAACCGGCCAGCGGATCGACCACATCGGTCACACCGGTTTCCTCTTGCAGAACTAGCTGCGTGTTCCGCGCGATACGGGCCGAGAAATCAGTGGGCAGCGCAATCGCCTCGTCCAGCGCGTTTGTGTGCAGAGACTGGGTACCGCCTAGAACCGCGCTCATCGCCTCATAGGCGGTGCGGATCACGTTGTTATACGGGTCCTGTTCCTGCAGCGACACGCCCGAAGTCTGGCAATGAGTTCGTAGCATTTTGGAGCGTTCGGATTTCGCGCCAAAATCCGTCATCACCCGGTGCCACAGAGTACGTGCGGCGCGCAATTTGGCGATTTCCATAAAGAAATTCATGCCGATAGCAAAGAAGAAGGACAAACGCCCAGCGAACTTGTCGACATCCATGCCAGCCTGCGTGGCGGCACGGACGTATTCACGCCCGTCGGCCAGCGTATAGGCCAGTTCCTGCACCAGGTTCGCCCCGGCCTCTTGCATGTGATAGCCCGAGATCGAGATCGAGTTGAATTTCGGCATCTCGTTCGATGTGAATTCAATGATGTCCGAGATGATCTTCATCGAAGGCTCAGGCGGGTAAATATAGGTGTTTCGGACCATGAACTCTTTCAGAATGTCATTCTGAATGGTGCCGGACAGGACGGATTTGTCATGCCCCTGCTCTTCGCCTGCAACGATGAAACTTGCCAGGATCGGGATCACCGCGCCGTTCATGGTCATCGAGACCGAGACCTTATCCAACGGAATACCGTCGAACAGGATCTTCATGTCCTCGACGCTGTCGATTGCCACACCGGCCTTGCCCACGTCACCGACAACGCGCGGATGGTCACTGTCATAGCCGCGGTGCGTCGCCAGATCGAAAGCGACCGACACACCCTGCTGACCGGCCGCCAGATTGCGGCGATAGAACGCGTTTGATTCTTCAGCGGTCGAGAAACCCGCATATTGGCGGATCGTCCAAGGGCGGCCCGCATACATGGTCGCCTTCACACCGCGCGTAAAAGGACCGAACCCAGGCAGCGACCCCATATGCGGCAGCTCAGCGGTGTCTTCCTGCGTGTAAAGAGGTTTGACGTCGATACCTTCCAAAGTCTCTTTGGTCAGGTCGTCCAACGGGCGTCCGCGCAGCTCTTTCTCGGCCAGCGCCTGCCAGTCTATCGTATCGGTCATTGCGTATTCCTTTTCTCAATTCGGGTCGCGAACAGGCTTGGCCTGCGCGTTTTAACGTTCGGTGCCGCGCGTCGCGGCAGGTGTAAACGCGATATTTTGAAGCCTGCGTGCATTTCGCCGGTCGCATTCACCGGCGCAGAGGCTATATTCAAACGAACAGGAGGCCCTATGACACGAACGCTTGCCCTTGTTTTCTCGGCACTATTCCCGCTGGTCGCGATGGCGGCAGATGGGTCTGCGCCCGCCGATGAAGATTTTGTCCGCCCCGCTGGTGATAGCGAGCTGAGCGAATACTTATGGGTCAACCGGCCCATCGTCGTCTTTGCCGATACCCCAGCCGACCCGCGTTTCCGGCAGCAAATCGACATGCTTCTGGAAGGCGAAGAGGCCATGCGCGACCGGGATGTGGTCGTGCTGACCGATACCGATCCGTCCGCCCGATCTCCGATCCGGTCACAATTGCGCCCGCGCGGCTTCCAGATGGTGTTCGTCGACAAGGACGGCGTGGTCAAACTGCGCAAACCTTCGCCGTGGAGCACACGTGAAATCGGCCGTTCCATCGACAAAACGCCCCTGCGCGAACGTGAAATCCGCGAACGACGCGACGGCGGCTGAGCGCTTTCGCCACGCCCAAAGCTCCCGGCGCGAACCGCCGGGAAACCACGGAGATATGGTGAAAACGCGATCATGATCACTCGAACTCGATGATCACGTCGTCCACGGCCAGGTTGTCGCCGGGGCCTGCGTTGACTTTGGACACGACACCTTTCTTCTCGGCGCGCAGGATGTTTTCCATCTTCATCGCCTCAACAGTGCACAGCGCCTGACCTTCCTGCACTTCCTGCCCTACTTCGACATCGATCTTCACGATCAGGCCGGGCATCGGGCACAGCAGCATTTTCGAAGTATCCGGCGGCAGCTTTTCGGGCATCATACGCGCCAGCTCGGCCTGACGCGTCGTGCGGACATGGACCTTGAGGTCTGCGCCCCGGTTGCGAATACGGAACCCGCCCGAGATTTTTCCGACTTTCAGAACCAGCGGGCTGCCATCGACGTCCAGCACCGCCAAGTGATCGCCCGGCGTCCAGTCCGAAGTGACCCGCACGGTGGTACCGTCTGAAAACGTCACGGATGACCCATCGCGATCCGCATCAATCTCAACTGCATATTCCTGCCCTTGCAGTGTGACGACCCAATCAGAGCCGACCTTGCGTTCGTGATTGTCCATCCGGCCAGAAACGCGGGTGCGGCGAATCTCGGCCACGCGGTGCATGGCTGCGCAGGAAGCCGCGATGCGGCGCAAGTCGGCCTCGGACAGTTCAACGCCTTCGAAACCGTCGGGATATTCCTCGGCGATAAAGGCCGTGGTCATGTCCCCGCTGACGAATTTCGGATGGTCCATCACAGCCGACAGGAATGGCAGGTTGTGGCCGATGCCTTCGACCTCAAAGCTGTCCAGCGCTACGCGCATCGCCTCAATCGCTGCCTCGCGGGTCGGGGCCCAGGTGCACAGTTTGGCGATCATCGGGTCATAGTACATGCTGATCTCGCCGCCTTCATAGACGCCGGTGTCGTTGCGCACGGCGGCTTCACCTTCGGGCGCTTCACCTTGCCATTTATCGTTCACCAACAGCGGACCAGAGGCAATCTCTTGCGGCGGACGATAGCGGGTCAGACGACCAATCGACGGTAGGAAGCCGCGATACGGATCTTCGGCATACAGGCGGTTTTCGATGGCCCAGCCGGTCAGGGTCACGTCGTCCTGTGTGATCGACAGCTTTTCACCCGCCGCCACTCGGATCATCTGCTCAACCAGATCGACACCGGTGATCAGTTCGGTGACCGGGTGTTCCACCTGAAGACGCGTGTTCATTTCCAGGAAATAGAAGTTCTTTTCGCCATCGACGATGAATTCAACCGTACCGGCGCTGGCATAGTCCACGGCCTTGGCCAGTGCCACGGCCTGTTCGCCCATCGCCTTACGGGTCGCCTCGTCCAGGAACGGCGACGGTGCCTCTTCGACCACTTTCTGGTTCCGACGCTGGATCGAGCATTCACGTTCGCCCAGATAAATGCCGTTGCCATGGCTGTCGCAAAGGACCTGAATTTCGATGTGACGCGGCTGGGTCACGAATTTTTCAATAAAGATACGGTCATCACCGAACGAGTTTGCCGCCTCGTTCTTAGACGACTGGAAGCCTTCGCGCGCCTCTTCATCATTCCAAGCGATCCGCATACCTTTGCCGCCGCCGCCGGCGCTGGCCTTGATCATGACAGGATAGCCGATTTCGTTGGAAATCTTAACGGCCTCTTCGGCGTCTTCGATCAGGCCCATGTAACCGGGAACGGTCGAAACGCCGGCTTCTTGCGCGATCTTTTTCGAAGTGATCTTGTCACCCATGCTTTCAATCGCTCCAACCGGGGGGCCGACAAAGGCCACGCCTTCCGCCTCAAGCGCCTCGGCGAATTTGGAGTTTTCCGATAAAAAGCCGTAACCGGGGTGAACCGCCTGCGCGCCACTTTGGCGGATGGCCTCCATGACCTTATCGATAACGATGTAGGATTGGTTCGCAGGCGGCGGGCCGATATGCACCGATTCATCCGCCATCGACACATGCAAGGCGTTCTTGTCTGCGTCCGAATAAATAGCAACGGTGCCGATACCCATCTTGCGGGCTGTCTTGATGACCCGGCAGGCGATCTCGCCCCGGTTGGCGATCAGGATCTTGTTAAACATGGAACGTCCTTTGTCTTGATGTTCTGAGAACGCAAAACGCCGCCGCAGGGAACGTTCCCCACGACGGCGTGATGCGCGATGACGGTCGGGGCGACGCGCGCCCCGAAAAACCCGGTTTTACCTACAGTTGTTTTGTGTCTTGCAGTACAGGACATTGCCCGCCGCGCCGACAACCGCGCCGAACAGCGGGTCGGCGCTGACAACAGCCGCCCCGACGGCGCCTGCGCCGCCGCCAAGCAGCGCCTGTTCGCCCGTCGTGTCACCACAGGCGGCAAGGCCTGCGCAGGTCGCCATTGCAAGAACGAGTTTCGAGATTCGCATGATATCTGCCCCTTTGGAATTCTTGATGCGTTCCGGGGCAGATGTCCGATTTCGACCTTGTTATTCAATAACAGGCCGTCCTGAACAGAGTTTTGCGCAGATTTGTGCCGCTTTACGCTTGGATATTGCGCAAAGAAAAACGCGGGCAGGACTTTGTGAACATCACAAGCCTGCCCGCGGAAGGAAGGGGTACGGAATAGTAGGTGCTTGTGCGACGCAGGCAAAGTAGAGCCGCACGGCTTAGTCAGGTTGCTTGGCACAATCAAATGCGTAAACAAAGTATTGTTTCCGGTCAGGATTCCGGCTGGAAATCGCCCATTGGGCGAATGCGCGCGCAGATTCGCGCCGAGATCGGATGCAGTTTTGGGGGTGAAACGCGAGGCCAATGCCGTCACGTTGCTGTTACTTTTCCTCAGCAATTGGTCTGTTTCTGCGCCTGCAACATCACGGGTTGCGAAAAAGGGCGCCTGAATTTGTCTTTTCAAACGCAAAGGGTTAACCGATCTGTTCACCTTAGGGTGAAAACGGCCCGATAATTTTGCACGTTTCCTTGAGAAACTAGGAGATTCCCATCCCGTTCTCGTGATTTCCCTCAAGTTCTCTTGCGTGGAACGGTACCCGTGCACACTCGCACACAAGGAAATATCCACATGATTGCAAAGAGAAAAACGGCGTTGCTGCTTGCCGTGTCCGCGCTTGGCATGTCCGGCGCGGCTGCTTTCGCCCAAGACGCCCAGACGCAAACGGAACTTGATGCCCTGCGTGCCCGCGTCGAGGCCCTCGAGGGAGCAAAACCCGGCGCTGGCACTGGCGATCTTCGAATCGGAAACACCACGCTTGATGTTTATGGGTACGTTAAGGCTGATTTCTTCTACGACACCGACTTTGAACTGGGCGACCTTGCCGATGCGACCCGAATTGGCGAGCCAGCAAACGCCACCAGCGGCACCTTTGGGGCCACCGTGCGCCAATCGCGCATCGGGCTTCGGACCAATACGCCGTCTGCCATCGGCGATATTGCGGGCCAGCTGGAACTGGACCTGTTTTCCGGCGGGACGGATGGGCCTGCTGAACTGCGCCTGCGCCACGCCAATATCCGCATTGGCGACAACTGGTTGATCGGTCAATACTGGACCAACTTCCAGCCGCTCGACACCTATCCCACGACCGTCGAATTCAACGGCCCCGTTGGCATTCCTTTCGCTCGCGTTCCTCAAGTGCGCTATACGAACACGCTGGGCTCTGACACAACCTTTGCGGTGGCGATCGAGGAGAACGTTGGCGGCTCGGATTCGAATGATCCCGTCCTGACCGGCTCCATCGAATACAACAACGGCACCTACCTGGCCCGCGCCTCGGCTTTGTACGGTAAGGCACAATCCGGCGCGGTCGAAGTGGATCAGACCGGCTATACCCTCTCGGCTGGCATCCGGCCCTGGCAAGGCGGTCTGTTTCAGGTCAACTATGTCGACGGCGAGGCTTTGGGCCCCTACCTGATCGCTGCCGGTGACGCCATCGTCAACGGACAGGCCAACGACGTGGACGGATTCACTGTGGAATTCCGCCAGGAACTGAGCCCCAAATGGAATGTCGGCATCGCCTACGGGCAAGAAAACTATGATCTGCCGACCTCGACCGGGACCCTGTCCTTTACCGAAGTTGAAACGATCCACGTGAACGCCTTCTACAAGGCGACCGACAATCTGACCCTTAGCGCCGAATTTTTCTACGGCGAACGAAACGACGCACCGACCGGGCGCACATTTGACAGCAATCGCATTCAACTGGCAGCCCAGTTGAACTTCTGACCGCACATTCCGGCCCTGCCCCGATGTGGGCAGGGTTCCGGGCTCTGACGGCACCACGAAGGTATGTGCGACAGCGGTTTGCACGATCAGCGCACCCCGTCGAAAATTTCGGGGAAGGAAATCCGGCCCACATTCGGATCAATTACCAAAAGCGCATCATAACTAGCCGGATCAAACGGATCTTCTGCCGGAATGACCTCGCGTTCGAAAAGCCAGCAAAGACGACCGGCATCCAAATTGCCCCGCTCAAACGGTTGGTCGCCAAAATGCGCCCACAGGGCTTCCATAAAGGCTGCATCCGCGCGCTTATCCGCGGGTTTACGATCTCGAAACCGCTCGCGGCGGGTCAGGGGCGTCACGCCTTTGGGATTGGCCCGACGAATGATGAACTGAAAGTCAGTACCCGGCAGGCGCCCGGGAAATCCGCGATGTTTCAGCATGGTTCCACCTCAGTTGCACAAGGGGTCATGGGGATCAGATATTCACATCCGTCACAGGATGATGTCATGGTGCGCACCTCCAAAGCCGCGTAGCTGTTCAGAAATGCCCTGACGGGATGAATAGCGCGATTCATGGTCAAAGCCCCTCCCAGATACACCGGGACTGTTCCAGCCGGTAGGCTTCAAAGAACTGCGTGGCGTCAGGGGATGTACGGCCGAATTCGATAGGTCGGTCAGACAGGGAAATGACCACCCGGGCAGCGTCCAATTCGTACTTGGCGACATAGGTAACCGCCAGCGTCTGGCACAGATGCTCCATATCGACCGAGGCGACATCGTACCCGATTCGGCCAATATCCGAACCGATCTTGGGCGCAATAAAGCGAAACCGCACCCAAAGCTCACCGGGGTTATTGTCCAGCAGTACGTCGCTCAGGTGCACTGGCTGTCCGGACGGGACCGGCAACAGGTTTTCGGTATCAGCCAGAACGGGGACCGCAAAAATAGACAGCACCACAGCTAAGGCGCGATCCCGGACCCGCCTCAGGCGAGCTCCTCTCTCCGGGATCGCGCGCGCCTGGCTTTCGGCCCGCGCTGTTCTATGTCTGAATGGGCAACTCATTAGCAGTTGTGGCCTCAAAGTCAATTTTGCACCCAAGTAATCTGCCCTGACCGTTTGTCAGAGACGCTGTCCAAACCGTTTTGGCCGGGCAGATTTCCTTGCACACCCCCTCAAAGAGGGATGTTGTCGTGCTTTTTCCACGGGTTTTTCACGTGCTTGTTCCGCAAGCTGGCAAAGGCCCGCGAAACGCGACGGCGGGTCGATTGAGGCATGATCACCTCATCGATAAAGCCACGCTCGGCCGCGACAAACGGGTTCGCAAACCTGTCCTCATAATCCTGCGTGTGCTGCACAATTTTCTCGGCATCGCCCAGATCGGCACGGTGAATGATCTCGGTCGCGCCCTTTGCGCCCATCACCGCGATTTCGGCTGTAGGCCAGGCATAGTTGAAGTCACCGCGCAGGTGCTTGGACGCCATAACATCATAGGCACCACCATAAGCCTTACGGGTGATGACGGTAACTTTTGGCACCGTGGCTTCACCGTAGGCAAACAACAGCTTGGCGCCGTGCTTGATCACTCCGCCATATTCCTGCGACGTCCCCGGCAGGAATCCAGGTACGTCCACCAGCGTCAGGATCGGAATTTCGAAGCAATCGCAGAACCGCACAAACCGCGCGGCCTTGCGCGAGCTGTCGATGTCCAGACAACCGGCCAGAATCATCGGCTGATTGGCTACAACGCCCACTGTCTGCCCTTCAAGCCGGATGAACCCGGTGATGATGTTTTTGGCAAAATCCTCCTGAATTTCGTAGAAATCACCCTCATCCGCCACTTTGGTGATGAGTTCCTTCATGTCGTACGGCGTATTAGGGTTGTCGGGGATCAATGTATCCAGCGAGGTTTCCAGACGGTCGGGTTCGTCAAAGAACGGGCGCACTGGCGGCTTTTCGCGGTTGTTGAGCGGCAGGAAATCAACCAAACGGCGCACCTCGGCCAGTGCTTCAACGTCGTTCTCAAACGCTCCGTCAGCAACCGAGGATTTCTTGGTATGGGTCGACGCCCCACCCAGTTCCTCAGCGGTAACCACTTCGTTTGTGACCGTCTTGACCACGTCGGGGCCGGTCACAAACATGTACGAGGTGTCTTTGACCATGAAGATAAAGTCTGTCATCGCCGGGCTGTAGACTGCGCCACCAGCACAGGGCCCCATGATCACGCTGATCTGCGGAACCACGCCTGACGCCATGATGTTGCGCTGGAACACCTCGGCATAACCAGCCAGCGACGCCACGCCTTCCTGAATTCGCGCCCCGCCCGAGTCGTTAATGCCAATCACCGGTGCACCGTTCTGAACGGCCATATCCATGATCTTGCAGATCTTCTGAGCATGGGTTTCCGAAAGTGAGCCGCCAAAGACTGTAAAGTCCTGGCTGAACACATAAACCATGCGGCCATTGATCGTACCCCAGCCAGTAACGACACCGTCACCCGCTGGCCTTTGCTTCTCCATCCCGAAATCGGTGCACCGATGGCTGACAAACATGTCAAATTCTTCAAAGCTGCCTTCATCCAGCAACAGTTCGACCCGTTCCCGCGCAGTCAGTTTGCCGCGCGAGTGCTGTGCGTCGATGCGCTTTTGTCCACCACCCAGCCGCGCGTTGTCGCGACGGTCTTCAAGTTCGGAAAGGATGTCTTTCATAACGATGATCCCCTGTAAAATCTGGCCGGACACTATACGTAGATGCCGCAAGACCAAAGTATCTTTCGGCAAATTTGCAAATCTTTTCCAATCACCTTGGTGAATATTGTAAACTTGCTAATTTTCACTCACAAAACGCGTGATGGATGGCATTCTTATCCGTGGTGACTATACACGTGAACTATGCAGTTTAGTTCTTCGTCGGCGCATCGCTCGCCTCCTAAAATTACCACTCTGGTTTTGCTGTCCGGATTGTCCGCGCTCAGCCTCAATCTGTTTTTGCCGAGCCTGCCCAATATGGCACTGCACTTTAAGGCCGACTACAAGGTCATGCAGCTGTCGATTGCCCTGTACCTGCTGGTCAATGCGGTGCTTCAGATCCTGATCGGACCAATTGCCGACAAGGCGGGGCGCCGTCCCGTTCTACTTTGGGGGTTGGTCCTTTTTTTAGTGGCTACGTTGGGCTGCATCTATGCACCCAACGTCCAGGTTTTTCTTGTTTTCAGAATGTGTCAGGCAATCATCGTGGTCGGCATGGTTCTTAGCCGTGCGGCGGTTCGGGACCTATATGATCAGGACCAGGCGGCGTCGATGATCGGTTATGTAACGATGGGCATGGCCATTGTCCCCATGATCGGACCCGCGATCGGAGGCCTGTTGGAGGAGAGCTTTGGCTGGAAAGCCAACTTCTGGCTGCCCTTCGTTCTTGGCGTAATGACGCTGGTGCTAACTTACTTAGATTTTGGCGAAACCTCAGCCAAGAGCGGCAAAACACTGGTTCAACAATTCCGGGAATACCCCGAACTGCTGGGTTCCCCGCGATTTTGGGGCTATTCGCTGTCATCCGCGCTGTCGTCTGGCGCCTTCTTTGCCTATCTGGGCGGCGCTCCCTTTATCGGCACCGAACTATTCGGCCTCAGCGCCGCCGAGGTCGGCATCTACTTTGGCGCCCCAGCTGTAGGGTACTTTTTTGGTAACTTCTTCAGCGGTCGCTATTCCGTTCACTTCGGCGTCAATCGAATGGTACTTTGGGGCTGCTGGCTGAACGCAGCAGGCGTTGCAATGTCCGCCATCTTGTTTCTGGCCGGCTTCGGAACAGCGCTCAGCTTTTTTGGATTCATGACCTTCGTCGGCATTGGAAACGGCATGACGATTCCCAACGCGACATCCGGCGCGCTTTCGGTGCGACCGCATCTGGCCGCCACAGCATCCGGACTGAGTGGAGCGATCATGCTGGGCGGCGGCGCGGGCCTCAGCGCCCTTGCAGGAGCTTTGCTAACGCACGAAACCGGTGCAATGCCCTTGCTCTGGCTAATGCTGACAACCTCGGTCCTGGCGGTCTGCGCAATTTTGTCTGTCATTCGACGCGAACGGCAACTAGGCCTTTGACACGGCTTGCCTATGACGGTTTGCAAAGTTAGCTTACCGATTTAGGAAAGTTGCAAAGGCTCATCATGGCGACTCAGAAACTTTATGCAGGTGCAAAGCTGCGTGAAATGCGTACGCGCTTGTCACTTACCCAAAAGGAATTTGCCGCTAAACTGGGTGTTTCCCTGCCCTATCTGAACCAGATGGAGAACAACAACCGTCCGATTTCGACTACGGTCGTTCTGGCGCTGGCGCAAGAATTCGGAATGGATGTCACCGAGTTGAGCACCGGCGACAGTGAGCGTCTGGTCTCGGACATGCGCGAAGCATTGGCCGATCCGGTCTTTGACGACGCTGTTCCACCGCTCGCCGATCTCCGCCTCACGGCTTCAAACGCACCCGCTCTGGCACGGGCCTTCATTGCCCTGCACCGCACCTATCGTCAGACGCATGAACGCCTGGCCTCCCTTGACGAAGCATTGGGGCGCGAAGACGCACAAATCCAGGCTAGCCCATGGGAGGAAGTGCGGGACTTCTTCCACTATTGCGACAACTACATCGACGCGGTGGACCGCGCGGCTGAACGATTTGCCGGGCGCGCCGGGGATGCAGGCGGCATACGTGCGGCAGCCCTGGACAGCCTCGCAGAGCGTGGCATCCGGGCACAATTCCCGGACATCGATGAAACCCGAAAATACGACGCAGAGAACAAAACTCTGCAGCTTTCGTCCAGAACCGCACCACAAACTCAGGTGTTTCAGTTGTTGTTGCAGGTTGCACTGATCAGCCAGGACAAACTTCTTGAAGCAACGCTGGATTTTGCCAAATTTCACAGCGATGAAGCCCGCGCCATTGCCAAGATCGGGCTGGCAAACTATTTCGCCGGCGCATCATTGATGCCTTATGCCAAATTTCTGGCCACAGCGCAGGAATATCGTCACGATCTTGAACTGCTTAGCAACCGGTTTGGGGCATCAATCGAACAGGTGGCGCACAGGCTTTCAACCCTGCAACGGCCCGGCGCAAAAGGCATCCCGTTCTTTTTCGTGCGCGTCGATCAGGCTGGTACGATCACCAAAAGACACTCGGCCACGCGTCTGCAATTTGCGCGGTTCGGCGGCGCCTGCCCCCTATGGAACGTCCATCGCGCTTTCGAAACGCCCGGCCACTTCCTACGACAGCTTGCAGAAACACCCGATGGTGTTCAGTATATATCTTTAGCTCGGGACGTGTCGAAATCGGGCGGCTCATACGGCGCACCTGTGCGCCGTTATGCGATTGCACTAGGTTGCGAGGTGCGCCACGCCGAGGCGCTGGTTTATGCCGACAATCTGGATTTCAACAACGCCAGCGCTTACGAGCCAATTGGCATATCCTGCCGTATCTGCGAGCGGCCGAATTGTCATCAGCGATCGGTCCCGCCATTGGAAAGACGTCTGACAATCGACGCCCATACCCGCGGCACCTTGCCCTATGAAGTCACCTGATCTTCACCTGACCTAAAATATCCCGCGGAAGGCGTGCCGCGACGGGGGCAGAGCCCCCGCTGTTTTTCAGGGCTTGGACAAGATCGCCCAGATCTCGTCTTTCAGAACCGCACGTCTTTTACGCAGATCTGTCTCAGCGATATCATCCATCGGTTCTACATTGGTTTCGGCACGATGAACCTCGCGGTTGATCTCATGATACTCGTCCGCCAGCCGTGAAAAATGAGCGTCTGTTTGCTTAAGCTGGCTCATCAGCTCAACCTTGTCCGGAAACTCTTCGGCCAGTTCGTGCGGGGTATGGGACATTCCTGTTCGCTCCTCAAAATATGTTGTTGCGATTCAAGTCTATTCGTCCGGTCCCCGTCAATCTTTGACGCGGATCAAATCATGCTTTCGATCATCGCTGCGCAACCGCCCATTGGGGATTAATCCAAGGTTGGTCATTGGCTGCTGGCAGGGCATCCTTACCCAGCAGATGATCGGACATCTTCTCACCCACCATGATAGACGGCGCGTTTAGATTGCCATTGGTAATCTGTGGGAAGATTGAACTGTCGGCAACGCGCAGACCGTCCACG
This sequence comes from Ruegeria sp. YTSC003, assembly GCF_059609785.1. Taxonomy (NCBI): domain Bacteria; kingdom Pseudomonadati; phylum Pseudomonadota; class Alphaproteobacteria; order Rhodobacterales; family Roseobacteraceae; genus Ruegeria; species Ruegeria sp. YTSC003. The sequence goes on from NZ_JBXWMK010000001.1 coordinate 282,345, forward strand.
CCAATAACGCGTCCCTCGGGATCGACCACAGCGTTTTTGTCATCTGCCCGACCCATCCGGCAGGTTCCACAAGGGTGATACGCGCTTTCGGCATGTTCCGCGATAAAGGCATTGAGCGCTTCGTCAGACTGCACGTCCGCACCCGGCTGGATTTCTTTTCCCGAATAAGGTTTGAACGCATCCTGCCCGAAAATCTCACGCGTCAGGCGAATACAGGTGCGGAAATCCGCCCAATCCTCTTCATGGCTCATGTAGTTGAAGCGGATCACCGGCGCGTCTTCGACCTTGGCCGACCGCAGCGTCACCGCCCCGCGCGACGGCGAGCGCATCGGCCCGACATGCGCCTGGAAACCATGACCTTCGGCTGCGGCCTGGCCATCATAGCGAACGGCAATTGGCAGGAAGTGATATTGAATATCCGGATATTCTACGCCCGGCTTGGAGCGAATAAACGCCGCACTTTCGAATTGGTTGGATGCACCCAGACCGGTCTTTGTGAACAGCCACTGCGCCCCGATCAGACCTTTGCTGATCAGGTTCCAATGTTTGTACAGCGTGATCGGCTGCAAGGACGCTTGCTGAATGTAAAGCTCCAGATGGTCCTGAAGGTTCGCACCCACACCCGGGCGATCTGCGACAACGTCTATCCCGTGTTCAGCCAAGTGCGCCGCCGGACCGATGCCAGACAGCATCAGCAGCTTGGGAGAGTTGATGGAGGACGCGGCAAGAACCACTTCGCGCCGCGCACGGATGACCTCAGTCTTGCCACCTCGGATCAATTCCACTCCAATTGCGCAGCCATTTTCCATAACCACCCTTGAGGCCAGTCCGCGCACGATATCGCAGTTATCGCGCTTGAGCGCGGGTTTCAGATACGCATTCGCCGCCGACCAACGCCGTCCTTTCCAGACGGTTTGCTCCATCGGGCCGAAGCCTTCCTGCTTTTCACCGTTATAGTCGCCGGTAACTTCGTATCCCGCCTGCTGTCCCGCATCGACGAAAGCCTGAAACAGAGGGTTCTCACGCGGTCCGCGCGAAACATGCAGCGGGCCATCGGTGCCACGCCATGTCGGATCACCACCATGCCCACCGTCATGCCAGGTCTCCATGCGTTTGTAATAGGGCAGCACATCCGCATAGGACCAGCCATCGGCGCCCATCTCGGCCCAAGTGTCAAAATCACGCGCGTGGCCACGTACGTAAACCATGCCGTTGATCGATGACGATCCACCAATAACCTTGCCGCGCGGACAAGCCAGTTCGCGGTTATTCAGGTGCGGCTCGGGCTCGGATTTGTAACCCCAATCGTACATCGGCATGTTCATCGGATAGCTCAATGCCGCTGGCATCTGGATGAACGGACCAGCATCAGTCCCGCCGTGTTCGATCACCAATACCGAGGCCCCGGCCTCGCTCAGGCGATACGCCATTGCGCAGCCTGCCGATCCTGCGCCAACGATGACGAAATCTGCTTCCATTTTCAGGTCTCCATATCCCGCCGAACCAAATTTCTGATCGTCCGGCAGGCGTATTTTCGAAAAGGTGAAGAGGTTACTCGCCGCGCGGGAAGCGGGCGTTTTCCTCTACGACATTCAGATCCATGTGATTGCGCATGTAGCGCTCAGATGCCTTCTGCAGTGGCTGGTAGTCCCACGGGTAATACCCACCCTGCCGCAACGCCTCATAGACAACCCAGCGGCGCGCCTGACTGGCACGGACGTCGGCATCGAACTGGTCCAGATCCCAGCGTGCCTCAGATTTCGCGCGCAAAGTTTCCAGCGTGCCTGCGTGTTCTGGGTGTTCCGCGAGGTTTTCCAATTCATGCGGATCATTTTCCAGATCGTACAGTTGATCGGGGTCCAGCGCGCAGCGATTGTATTTCCACTTACCATAGCGCAGCGAAACCAGCGGCGCATACGAGGCTTCGGCCGCATATTCCATCTTCACCGGGGCAGTTCGTTCGGTGCCATTGGCCAGAGGCACAAGGTCTTCGCCATCGGTCCACGGCGCGATCTCGGCCATATCTACGCCCGCCAGTGCGCCTAGGGTTGGCGTGACGTCGATTGTCGAAACCGGCGTGTCGATACGGCCTGCCGGTATATCCGGCGCGGCAATCATCAACGGCACGCGTGCCGATCCCTCGTAAAAGTTCATTTTGAACCACAGGCCCCGCTCACCCAGCATGTCGCCGTGATCCGAGACAAACATGATGATCGCCTCTTGCCGGGTTGTTTCCAGCACCTCGAGGATTTCACCGATCTTGTCGTCCAGATATGAGATATTGGAAAAGTACGCGCGGCGCGACTTGCGGATGTCTTCTTCTGTGATGTCGAAACTGCGCCAATCATTGGCGTCAAATATGCGCTTAGAGTGCGGGTCCTGATTGTCATAGCCAATGTCCGCAATCTCGGGCTGCAGGTGTTCGCAATCTTCGTAGAGGTCCCAGTATTTGCGACGCGCCACATAGGGATCATGGGGGTGCGTAAAGCTGACGGTGACGCACCATGGGCGGTCATCCTTGCCACGCGCAAGATCATAGAGCTTGGCCTTGGCATTATAGGCGACCTCGTCGTCATACTCCATCTGGTTGGAAATCTCGGCCACGCCTGCGCCGGTCACCGAACCCATATTGTGGTACCACCAGTCGATCCGCTCGCCGGGTTTGCGGTAGTCGGGGGTCCAGCCAAAATCGGCGGGATAGATATCGGTTGTCAGGCGGTCCTCAAACCCGTGCATCTGATCTGGGCCGACAAAGTGCATCTTGCCGGACAGGCAGGTGTAGTAGCCCGCGCGGCGCAGATGGTGTGCATAGGTCGGGATGTCGCTGCGGAATTCTGCGGCGTTGTCATAAACACCCGTGCGCGAAGGCAGCTGACCGGACATGAAGCTGGCCCGCCCCGGCGCGCAAAGCGGCGAAGCCGTATAAGCATTGGCAAACCGGGTCGAGCGTTCCGCCAGTTTCTTCAGGTTCGGAGCGTGAAGCCAGTCAGCGGGACCGTCTGGAAAGAGGGTCCCGTTCAGCTGATCCACCATCAGGATCAGAATGTTCGGTTTTGTCATTTTTCAGCCTCGAGCAGAGTATTGAGGACACGCATCGCGTGATTGACCGCCAGCTGCGGTTCTTCCGGCGCGCTGAGTGCGGCGCGGATATATAGCCCGTCGATAAGGGCGATCATGTTTTCGGCCGCTTCGGCCGGATCGTTCAACAACGGGCGCAGGGCGTGGGTCAGGTTCGACCGGATACGCGCCTGATAGATTTGCCACAGGCGCAAGGCGTCATCATTGGTTTGGGCCAACACGTAAAATGTCATCCACGCAGCGATGACATCCGGTGTGAAACATGATGGTGCAAAACAGGCCCGGATAATGGCCTGCGCTCGTTTCTGCGGAACAGCATTCTTCAGCTCCTGTCTAGCCTCGTCGGCAAAGTCCGACAGGATGCGGCGCATGGCAGCCAGAAATATCTGATCTTTGCCACCGAAATAATGATGCGCCAGCGCGCTGGACATACCTGCCCGTTTGGCAATCTGGCTGACAGTCACATCAAGGGATTTCTTCGACCCGAGTTCGGCAATTGTTGCCTTGACGATCGCGTCACGGCGGATTGGCTCCATTCCGAGTTTCGGCATCACTATCCCTCACTAAGTATAGTGAGAAAACGCTAAGGGCTTTTTATTGACTCGTCAATCAATAACGTTTCACGCGACCGCCAATGATCAGAGTTTGGGTGCGATGCTGGGGGTCGTCAAGCTGCCGCGGTTCAAAACCGCTTCGCGCCAGGCAATGAAACTGACCGCTAGCAGAATCACCGTTCCACCCGCGACAACCCAAATGTCGATGCTTTCGTTGAAGACCAGCGCGCCCAACAAGGTGGCCCAGATCAACTGCAGGAACGTAACCGGCTGTGTGACCGCTACCGGGGCCGCCTTAAGTGCGATCGTCATGAAATAGTGGCCCGCCGTGGCAAAACTGGCCACCAGAAACAGCACGCCGAGGTCGCGCAAGCTGGGCGTGGTCCAAACCGCAATTGCAAAAGGGATCAAAGCTATGGTCACCCAGATCGACATATGCGCCACAACAACTGACGGCGGCAGATCACGCACAAGCACTTTGGCGATCAGATAGGATCCGCCCAAGGTCAGGGCCGTGCCCAGCATGGTGATATGACCCAGTGAAATCTCACGAAAACCCGGCCTTAAGATGATCAGAACGCCAACCAGTGCCACGACAATCGCGGCGATCCGACGGATGGCCAGCTTCTCGCCCAGAAACAGCGCGGCCCCCAGCGTTACATAGACCGGCGTCATGTAGTTCATCGCCGTGACCTCAGCCAGCGGGATCTGTGTCATCGAGAAGAACCACAGCATCACTGCAAATGCGTGGACGACACCGCGTGTCCCCAGCAACACGATGTGGCTGCGTGTAAGGTGGGTTTTCAACACCAGGCGCAACGCCGGCAACAGAAAGATCAAGCCGAAGGCAAACCGCAGGAACGCAGCCTGCGTAGGGTCCATCGTTGGGCCCAGCGACTTTACCAATGCGGTCATGACCACAAACGACAAGCCTGCCGAAAACATCCAGAGCATGCCAGCCACGGGGCGGTGTTGGGCGGTTAAAGTTGACATGTTAACGGTTGAACACCGAATACTTGGCAGAGGCAACCCGTCACATCAATACAAGCTTTGCAGCAATTGCCAGCATGACCACGCCGATTATTAAATCCAGCACCTGCCACGCCCGTGGTCTTGCAAAAATCGGGGACAGCATCCCTGCCCCGTAGCCCAGCGAAAAGAAGAACACAAAGCTGGCCGTCATTGCCCCAAGCGCAAAGGCCAGCCGATCATCATACTGCGCCGAGATTGAACCAATCAGCACAACTGTATCCAGATAGACATGCGGGTTCAGCCATGTGAACGCAAGAACGGTCAGCAAAACAGATTTCAGGCTGACGCGCTTCCCCTCGCCGATCTCCATCACCGCTCCGCCGCGCCATGCCGAACCCAGGCTGCGCAAACCGTACCATATCAGAAAGATCGCCCCGCCATACCGCATGACGGTCTCGAACCAGGGCAACGCGTGCGCCAATGTTCCGAAACCCGCAACGCCCGCGGCTATGAGAATGGCATCAGACACCGCGCAAGTCAGGCACAGTGGGAACACATGCTCGCGCCGCAACCCCTGGCGCAGGACAAAGGCGTTTTGCGCGCCAATGGCGAGGATCAGGCTGAAGCCAAGCACAAAGCCTGAAATCAAGGATGTGGACATGAAACCTCCGATAGTCTGAGGCGTTGACTACCTGCTTACCAAGCACCTATCAAATTAAAGAAACTGACCTGAATTAAGTCTGGCTAATGCTACTGGATCCAAACCATCTGTCCGCGCTGTCTGCCATCCTGCGTCATGGCAGCTTTGACGCGGCCGCCTCAGAACTTGCGGTTACGCCTTCCGCGGTTTCACAGCGGATCAAGGCGCTGGAAGACCTTGTCGGCGCAACACTGATCAATCGGGGAACGCCCTGCACGGGCACTCCGATGGGTTTGCGTATCGCTCAACACGCCGAGGATATCGGGTTACTTGAGACGCATCTGGCCCGCGAACTGACACTTGATCAAACCAACGGCCCCGCGCGCGTGCGCGTCGCCGTGCCAGCCGACGTTCTCGCGACGTGGTTCATCAATGTCATGTCTCAGGTCGACGGCCTGCTGTTCGATCTGGTCGTTGACGATCAGGATCATTCAGCGGAATGGTTGAGGCGCGGAGAGGTCAGCGCCGCCATAACGGTCGGAGGTGATACAGTCCCAGGCAGCGACGCCGTGGCCCTTGGCGCCTTGCGGTACATCCCCACGGCCAGCCCGGATTTCATGCGCAAATGGTTCACGAACGGTGTAAATATCGACACATTGTCCCGCGCCACCTGTTTGACATTCAACCGCAAGGATGGGCTGCAAAAAGCTTGGATTACCCGGCAGACAGGTCAACGGCTATCACCCCCCTCGCATTTCCTGCCCTCCTCTCAGGGGTTTGTAGAAGCGGCCATTGCGGGGATTGGTTGGGGAATGAATCCGGAAAGTCTTGCGCGCCCAGCGCTGGAAGATGGCCGGTTATGCCCTTTGGTACCGGGCGCGCGGCTTGACGTAGGGCTGACCTGGCAGGTGGGTCGTGTGCTCTCCACGGCGTTGGCCCCGCTAACTGACGCAGTCAAGCGCACCGCCAATGGTGCCCTGCTTCCAGTTGACAGGGCAGACTAGGACTGAACCGCTTTTTTCTCGCTGGGTACAACCACACGGTAACAGGCGACCGCCGCGAAAACGCTTGTGGCGACGATGAAGGCGATTGCCCAGGCGACCTCGTGCAAATGCGCAACGCCTGCCAACGCGGCCGAGAGCAATACGCCAGAGATCCGGCAAATGCTCTTGATCGCTGCGGCACCTTTGACCCTCTGATCTTTTGGGGCAACGTCCAGGAAGTACAACTTGCGGGCACTGCAGATCCCTGTCACCGCAACAGTGACAACGAACAAGGCAATGGCGTGTAAGTGAACGTCATGGTCCATGCCCAGAAAGTGCACGGACAAAAGCGCACCGCCCGTCAGTGCCACCATTAGGTTCCCGGTGACCATCACGGCGCGATGCGATTTCATGTTCACCAATTGCCACAGTGGGGCAGATACAAGATACCCCGACGCCGACGACACGATCATCGCCGTCAGCCCCTTGGCCGAGGCGTGGTGCGCTTCGGCAGCGATCAACGCAAAGAACGGTACCGACAGGGATACCACGACAAGCGGCATGCGCATGACCATATAACGGCGGAACCAGCGCTGATCAAACATTGCGGCGATATCGGTGAAGTTATCGAGGAACTTTCGCTTCTTGTCCCCTTGCGTGTCCTTTTTGTCGGTGGGACCAGCGGTTTCGGACATCATAAGAATTGACAAGCCAGACAACACAAAGAATGCCACAGACACGGCAATCACCGCGGAATGGCGCGAAAAAGGTGAGTTTTCTTTGGTGATCTCGTGAACCAGCAACGCTAAGCCGATTGCGCCCAATCCACCCACCCCAAGTTGCAGGTAGTGCATGATCATCCGCGATTTGGAGCGCACCTGATCGCCCAGCAGATCAGTATACATCAGCGACTGAATTTCTTCGATCAAACCGATCATAAAAAACGCAGCGACAAACGCCACTCCGATGACCGGTACCACACCTGTTGAGGCCACCAACAAAGCCAAAATCAGGCAGGCACCGATTGCGACCTCAGTCATCGCGATTGCACGTTTCTTGCGGTCACGCGCTGCGATGGGATACGCGAGGAAAACATCCGAGATCATGCTGCCAACCATCCGCACCGACACCAGCGCGCCGGCTATGAACATCGGAAGCTCAAGCGACACGGCCAGAAATGGCAAGACCACGGATGGGCTGCCTAGGGTCCACGCCACCTGAGACAGAATGCTTTGCCCAGCCAGGACCGGAACGTTTCTTTTCGATGTGTCCAGTGACTTGTCAGTCATTTGCGCGCTTGGGTTCCTCGGCTCGCAAAAGGGCGTGCCACTTGGGTTTGACCAATCCATGGTACTCAGTTCCACGCAACCGGCCAAGAACCCCCTGTGTCAAAAATGAAAAACCCGGCCAAAGACCGGGTTTTCTTTCTTCTTTTTTGACTTGGATCAGAGCTGAGCCATGACCTCGTCCGTGGCTTCGAAATTCGTCGTCACACGCTGAACGTCATCGTCGTCTTCCAGCGCATCGACCAGTTTCATCAGTTTTTGCATGTCTTCCAGACCCAGCTCGGTTGTGGTCGTGGGCTTCCAGACCAACTTGGTGGAATCGGTTTCCCCCAGCGCAGCTTCAAGGGCGCTCGACACTTCGTTCAGGTCGGTATCGGCACACCAGATGATATGCCCTTCTTCCGAGCTTTCGACATCTTCGGCACCGGCTTCGATTGCGGCTTCGAACACGGTGTCCGCGTCGCCAACGGAACCCGGGTAAACCACTTCGCCCTTGCGTTCGAACATGAAGCCAACTGAACCGGTTTCGCCCAGGTTGCCGCCGTTCTTGGAAAAGGTCGAGCGCACAGTCGATGCTGTGCGATTGCGGTTGTCGGTCATCGTCTCGACGATCACCGCCACACCGTTCGGGCCATAGCCCTCATACCGGATCTCTTCGTATTCATCGCCTTCGCCCGCCGTCGATTTCTTGATCGCGCGGTCGATGACATCTTTTGGAACCGACTGTGACTTGGCTTCTTTCACGGCCAAACGCAGCCGTGGGTTTTTTTCAGGATCCGGGTCGCCCATCTTGGCAGCGACGGTGATCTCTTTCGACAGTTTGGAAAACAGTTTGGACCGCGCGGCGTCCTGACGCCCCTTGCGGTGCTGGATGTTGGCCCATTTGGAATGGCCTGCCATATTGCGTCCTCGTCATCGTGATTGCGTATTCGGCGCTCATATAGACGTTTGCGGGGCCAAGGATCAAGAGAGCGGCTTGCGACAGTCGCCGCGAAGGGTATGGTGGCCGCATGACGACAGACCAGATTATTCTTTTTTCCCTTTTCGCCACTGTGTTTGGAATGCTGCTTTGGGGGAAGTTTCGATACGACCTTGTGGCCTTCACCGCGCTATTGATCGGAGTTACGCTGGGTGTTGTGCCGGTCGATGACGCCTTTGCCGGGTTCGGACACCCCGCTACGATCATCGTCGCTTTGGTATTGGTTGTCTCGGCCGGGTTGGTGCGTTCGGGCGCTGTTTTCCTGATCACCCGCACACTGGTCGATGCGTCGCGCGGGCTTGGCGCGCACATCGCGCTGATGGGCGGGATTGGCGCTGTTCTGTCGGCCTTTATGAACAACGTGGCCGCGCTGGCGCTGCTGATGCCGGTCGATATCCAGACCGCGCGCAAGGCAGGGCGGCCGGTCGGACTGACGCTGATGCCGCTGAGCTTTGCCACCATTCTGGGCGGCATGGCCACGTTGATTGGAACGCCCCCTAACATCATCATCGCATCGATCCGGGCTGAGACATTGGGTGAACCGTTCCGAATGTTCGATTTCGCCCCCGTCGGTGGATTGGCAGCGATTGCCGGGCTGGCATTTGTCGCGCTGGTCGGATGGCGGTTGATTCCCAATCGCGGAACACAGGAAGAGGCCTCGGAAACCCTTGCCGAATACATCGCGGAACTGACGGTCCCGTCAGAATCGCCGCAAATTGGGAAGCGTGTCAGCGAGCTTTATGAGGCCGCCGAGAAATCCGACGTGGCCATCATCGGCCTTATTCGAGACGGCAAACGGCGCTATGGCCGGTCGGCCCATGCTACAATCAAACCGGGCGACGCATTGGTGTTAGAGGCCCGCCCCGAGGCGCTAGACGAATTTCGCACCGCGCTGAACCTCGATTTCTCGGATACCCGCCGTCAGGAATTGCTGACCGCCGAAGGGGACGGTCTTGAAGTGATTGAGGTAGTTGTGCCACTAAACGCACGCGTCACCGGTCGCACCGCGCAGGGCCTGGGATTGGCCTGGCGTCAAAGCACAGTTCTGATGGGAATTTCACGTCAAGGCCGCCGCATAACCGAACAGGTCCGCAAAACTCAGATTGAGGCGGGCGACATTCTGTTGCTGCTTTGCCCACGTGACCGCAGTGCCGATGTGACCGAATGGCTGGGTTGTTTGCCACTTGCTGAACGCGGTCTGAACGTCACCGCCAACGAAAAGGCGTGGCTTGCCATTGGCTTGTTTGGCGCAGCTGTTCTGGCGGCCAGTGTCGGGTTGATCTACCTGCCTATCGCCCTGGGGCTGGTCGTCGTCGCTTATGTGCTGACCAAGATCATGCCGATTGCAGATATCTACAATCATATCGAATGGCCTGTTGTCGTGCTGCTGGGCTCGATGATCCCGCTCGGCAGCGCATTGGAGACTTCCGGCGGTACAGAACTGATTGCGAATGCTTTGATTCAATTGACCGACGGGCTGCCGGCCTGGGCCATTCTGACCGTTTTGATGGTGGTTACCATGACCCTGTCAGACGTGCTGAACAACACGGCCACGGCCATTGTTGCGGCTCCGGTCGGTATCCAGATGGCCCGCACGCTTGAGGTTTCACCCGACCCATTTCTGATGACTGTCGCCGTCGCAGCCTCGGCCGCGTTCTTGACGCCGATTGGGCATAAGAACAATACGCTTGTCCTAGGACCCGGAGGGTATCAGTTTGGCGACTATTGGCGCATGGGCCTGCCACTGGAAATTCTGATCATTGCGGTTTCCATCCCCGCTATCCTTGTGTTTTGGCCATTGTGACGGGTAAAGGCCTTTCATGAAACGATTTCTGATCCTGCAATTGCGCCCGGAAACCGATGCTTCGGATGCGGAGTACGCGTCGATTCTGGACAAAACCGGTCTGTCACCGGACCAGACCCATCGTATCCGATTGGATTGCGAGGCTTTGCCCGACGATTTGAATGTCACTGACTATGCTGGGGTGATTGTTGGTGGTGGACCGGGATGCGTCAGTGACGACCCCGCAACCAAATCCGAAGCCGACGCGCGCATTGAAGGCGCCATTATGGGATTGATGCCGCAGATCATCGCACAGGATCATCCCTTCATGGGCTGTTGTTATGGGCTGGGCATTCTGGCCGCTCATCTTGGCGGTGACGTCAGCAAAGACAAGTACGGCGAACCTGTCGGGCCTTCGACCTGCCACCTGACTGCAGACGGAGCACAAGACCCGCTGACGGCAGGGCTGACCGGAACATTTGACGCCTTCGTGGGTCATAAAGAGGCCGTGCAGGCGCTGCCGGAAGGGTGCGTCCACCTGCTGGCCTCGGACCCCTGCCCATTCCAGATGATCCGCTGGGGGCAGAATGTTTATGCCACGCAGTTCCACCCCGAGGCGGACGCGCGCGATTTTGAGCAGCGCATCAATATCTACAAGAACCACGGCTATTTTCCGCCCGAAGACGCCCAGCGCCTGATCGACATTTGTCACGCAGCGGATGTTACACAACCGGCCGAAATCCTCCGCAGGTTCGCCGAACGCTATGGGTGACCCAACGGCGTTATTGCCTGATCCACGACCGCTCGCTTAGGGTGGCCCGAACGGCTTTGGGAGGAGTTGTTCTTGGATCTTCTAATAAATGTCGGCCTGCCGCTGTCGCTGGCCATTATCATGCTGTCTCTGGGCGTTGGGCTCGAAGTCGCTGATTTCCGCCGCGTGCTCAGCCGGCGCTATCCTTTCGCCATCGGTGCGTTGTGCCAGGTTGTACTGCTGCCGGTCGCGGCTTTTGTCACGGTCACACTTTTTGCGTTGCCACCCGAGATCGCGGTCGGCTTCATGATCCTCAGTTTTTGCCCTGGCGGTGTGACCAGCAACATCCTGTCGAAACTGGCAAAGGGTGATGTCGCCCTTTCGGTCAGTTTGACGGCCGTCATCAGCCTGCTTTCGATGGTAACCGTGCCATTTCTTGCTGCGTGGTCAGTGAACTATTTCATGGGTGATGCCGCACCCGAGGTTTCCATCACGGGATTGGCCATTGCGATGTTCCTGATCACTACGTTGCCCGTGGCGCTTGGCGTCATACTGCGCGGCTTTGCAACTGACTTTGCAAAGCTGCTTGAGCCTGTGCTGTCCAAGATTGCAACTGTCCTCTTCATGCTGATCGTTCTGGCGGCGCTGGCTGGTAACTGGCAGCTTTTTGTCGATAACCTGGGAGTTATGGGCGCGGGTTTGATCTCATTGAACATCGCATTGTTGCTGATCGGTTTGGGGCTGGCGCGCGCAGCAAACCTGACGTGGGACGAAAGCAAGACGGTCTCCATCGAAACCGGAATACAAAACTCGACACTTGGGATTACACTGGCTGCATTGATCACGGCGACGGAAAGCGGGTTCAGCCCGTTGGCTCTGCCGTCGGCTGTGTACGGAATAACGATGTATGTTGTGGCCTTGCCCTTCATCCTTTGGTTCCGCAGCCGCTGAAAGGATAACACATGACGAATAACTCTGCCGATGCAATCGTCGTGGGCGCTGGGCTGGCCGGGTTGGCCGCCGCGGCCGAACTGGGCGACCGGGGCAAAAAGGTGATCGTGGTCGATCAGGAACCCGCGCATTTCCTGGGCGGTCAGGCATTCTGGAGCCTTGGCGGGCTCTTTATGGTCGACACGCCGGAACAGCGGCGCATGGGCATCAAGGACAGCTACGACCTTGCCTTGCGAGACTGGATGGGCAGCGCGCAGTTCGACCGCGACGAAGACGCATGGCCCCGCAAATGGGCCGAGGCCTATGTCGAATTCGCCGCCGGCGAGATGCGCCCTTGGCTGCATGACATGGGCCTGCGCTGGTTTCCGATTGTCGGCTGGGCCGAACGCGGTGGATCATATGCGGATGGTCACGGCAATTCTGTGCCCCGCTTTCATATCACCTGGGGCACCGGCCCCGGTGTTCTGGAACATTTCAAACGCCGCGTGCGTGACCATGTCAGCAACGGGTTGATCGAGCTTAAATTCCGCCATCAAGTCAGCCACATCATCATGCAGAACGGCTCTGCCAAAGGCGTCTCGGGCGAGGTTCTGGCAGACGACACCGCACCCCACGGCGCCAAGACCAACCGCGATGAAGTGGGCGAGTTCGAATTTTACGCCCCAGCCGTCATCGTCACGTCCGGCGGCATCGGAGGCAACTTTGAAATGGTGCGCAAAAGCTGGCCGCGCGACCGTCTGGGCGAGCCACCACAGGACATGGTCGCAGGCGTGCCATTCCACGTTGATGGCCGCATGATCGGCATCAGCGAAAAGGCCGGCGGCCATGTGATCAACGGCGACCGGATGTGGCATTACACCGAAGGCGTGCGTAACTGGAATCCGATCTGGCCATCACACGGTATTCGCATTCTGCCCGGCCCAAGCTCAATGTGGTTCGACGCCGAAGGCAACCGGTTGAAACCGCCGTGCCTGCCGGGTTTTGATACATTGGGGACGCTAAAGGAAATCCTGAAAACCGGCCATGAATACAGCTGGTTCGTCCTGACCCAGAAGGTAATCAAAAAAGAGTTCGCCCTGTCCGGGTCTGAACAGAACCCCGACATGACGGACGGTGGTTGGAAAGAGGTTCTGTTCCAACGCATTCTGACCGGGTCCAAGGCCACCGCTCCGGTCGAGGCGTTCAAGGAACACGGCGAAGACTTCATCGTCGCCAATACCTTGACCGAGCTTGTTAACGGCATGAACCATCTGGGCGGAGGGCTGATCGATGAGGCGCATCTACGCGCCCAGATCGAGGCGCGGGATTCCCAGATCGACAACCCGTTCACCAAGGATGCGCAGATGGCCGCCATTCTGGCCGCGCGCAACTACCGTGGAGACAGACTGATCCGAACCGCCAAGCCGCACAAGTTCCTTGATCCGGCCAATGGCCCGCTGATCGCGGTGAAACTGCACGTGCTGACGCGCAAAACGCTGGGTGGGCTTCAGACCAATCTGGACAGTCAGATGGTCGGCGCAGACGGTCAGGTCGTTCCTGGCCTGTTCGCAGCCGGAGAGGTCGCGGGTTTCGGTGGCGGTGGCTATCACGGCTACAACGCGCTCGAAGGTTCATTCCTAGGCGGCTGCATTTTCTCCGGCCGCAATGCAGGACGGTCAAGGGCCGTCGCGTGACGGCCCCTTCAAACCCTACTGTTCCCGGGCAAACTGAACGACGGATTGCCCAGCACTGTCCAGCAACACCAGCGTATCGCCTTTGAACGCATATGCTGTCACCCCTTGTAGGGCTTTGAAAAATTGCCGCTCAACTTCATCCAGTGGGGGCGGACAGGCCATCAGGGTGGCAGCCATGTTGTCGGGGAATTCAATATTGTTGCCCGCAATCTCGGCTTGGCCGGAAAACCGGTTACATCCACCGCTGCCTGAGAACGCGCCATCATTGGCGAATGAAAGCGCGGGGCGCCTTTCGGTCTCAAGTGCTGCTCCATTTAGGCCGGTTGCAGTCCAGTTGGTGTTCTCCAGTACGGCAGCACCGGGCGGTTGTACTTTGACCAGCATCAGATCGGTCGTGTTCCCGGCCCCATTCGTCAGAACAGGGTAGGCGGTATCGGTTGTGAACAACAGCTTGTCGCCCTGAAAGATCGAACCACGCACCACATAGCGCATCCCCTCTTGAATAAGGGCGTCGTCATAGCTCAGCTCGAATTGTGCTGGCACTCCGGTCAGCGCATAGCGCTTTGCCGACAGGGTCACCGACGGTGCGTCCGCGCGCGAGACGTCTTGCAATTGCACGTAAAGCGTCGCATCCGGAGGTACGGCGATACGCTCGCGATATGCTGCAGTGCCTTCGATCGTTCCGCCGATGGCCGCGCCGCTCAGCAGGACTGATGTGGCCGCAACCGTAAGCGCAGTATATCCGGTCTTGAGCATTGGCGTGCTCCTTTTCGCAAAATCACTTATTCAAAACATTGTATGAGGTTTTGATTTTACAAGGACTTCGCCGGAAAACCAGCGGTTCCGTGCCAAACTCAAAGCGGCCAGATCAGAGGGATCAACAGCGAAGCCAGCAAACCCACGGTCAGATTCAGCGGCACGCCAACCTTCAGAAAATCTGTGAACCTGTACCCACCGGGGCCGTAAACCATCATGTTGGTCTGATATCCGATCGGCGTCGCAAATGAAGCCGAGGCTGCCACCATGACCGCCACCACCAGAGGACGCGGATCAACGCCCACGGCCTGCGCCAAACCGATGGCAATCGGCGTCACCACAACTGCCACGGCGTTATTCGACACTAGCTCTGTCAGCACAGAAGTCAGCAAATAGACCGCCCAGATGATCAGGAATGGTGGCAGGGCACCAAGACCAGGCGCCACGGCTTCGACAATTAAGGAAACTGCACCGGATTTATCCAAGGCCGCGCCTATGGCCAGCATTGAGAAGATGAGGGCCAGCAATCTTCCTTCGACAAAGGAAAACGCCTCATCCGCGTCGATGCAGCGCGTAATCAAAACTACCGCAACAGCCAGGATCGACAGCAGCAGGATGGGCGCAACGCCCAGCGCGGCCAGCACAACGATCCCGCTCAGCGCCCCGATGGCAATCGGTGCGTGGCTGCGGCGGAATGCGCGGGCCGAAGGTTGGGTCACATCGACCATATCCATATCAGCAGCCAGTTTCCGGATATCTGCAGGTGATCCCTCCAGTAGCAGCGTGTCACCGACCCGCACGACCAGATCATCCAATTGCCGCCCAATATTCTGGTTTCTTCGATGCACCGCCAGCACATAGACGCCATAACGGCGGCGTAAACGCATCGCGCCCAACGTCCGCCCGACCATGCGGCAACCCGGAGTGATCAGCACTTCGACCGTTTTGGTTTCGACCGCCGAGACCTGGTCGACACGCTTGAGTTCCTTGTTGGTTTGCAGGCTCAGCAACTCTGTCATCTCAGTCCGAAGAACGACACGGTCGCCAACTTTCAAAGCGACGCCCTTGAGGTTGCGCCGCAACGACTCGTCGCCGCGCACGACGTCGATCAGGCGCACGCCCGGGCGTTTGAATAGCTGCACGCCTGTCACCTCACGCCCGATCAGGTTGCTGTCGGGGGGAATGACAGCCTCGGTAAAGAACTTCATCTTCGACCGGTCGCTGAGCATGGATGCCATGCTGTCGCGATCCGGCAAAAGGCGCGGCGCGACAAAGCGAAGGTAGAACATGCCGTAAATCACCAGTGCAATACCCAGTGGGGTCACCTCGAAAATCGAAAACGGGGTCATCCCCTGCGCCCGCGCGACACCATCAACCAACAGGTTGGTCGAGGTCCCGATCAGGGTCAGCGTACCACCCAGAATGGCCGCATAACTAAGCGGGATCAGCAGTTTCGAGGCCGACACGTTCAGCGTCCGCGCGATCTGAACGAATACCGGGATCATCACGACCACCACGGGCGTGTTTGAAACCACCGCCGAGGCAAAGACAACAAAGGCCATCAACGTCGCGATTGCGACTTTGGGACTTACCTGTGCCTGTTTTTGCGCTGTCGATGTGAATGCGTCCAGTGCTCCGGTACGCACCAATGCTCCCATGATGATGAACATCGCGGCAATCGTCCAAGGGGCCGGATTTGACAGAACGGCAAGTGCGCTTTGATAGGGCAGAATGCCCGTCACCAGCATCACGGCCACGCCACCGATTGCGACCACTTCAGTCGGATAGGATTCGCGCAGGAACATGATGAACATGCCTGCAACGACCAACAGCGCCAGTATCGCGCTTCCCATTTCTGTCAGCTGAAGGAATTGCATTCTTGGTATTCTGTCCGAACCCTGGCCTGGCTTACGCGCCCGTCAGGCAGTTTCACGCATTGCGCGCGACAGAGCAAGCCTGACGTGCCCTTACTGTGGGCCAGCTTGCTGTAGCCGCCCACCAACGCGCACCATTTGAACAGATTTCGCCTGACCGTCACGGTCGTCGGTTTCAACGAACACTCCGCTCAGCGTGGCCTCACCATTAGCCGGAGTGAACCGGGCCTTGGGCATACCGGTGATGAACCGGCGCATCGGTTCCAGCTTATCCATGCCGATGACCGAGTCATAATCGCCGCACATGCCCGCATCCGTCAGATAGGCCGTGCCACCCGGCAGGATTTGCGCGTCCGCGGTTGGCACATGTGTATGCGTGCCCACAACAAGGCTGGCGCGTTTGTCGCAATAGTGACCCATGGCCATCTTTTCGGAAGTCGCTTCACAATGCATATCGACGATGATCGCCTGCGCTTGCCCGCCACGCGGGTGCGACTTCAGGATTGGTTCAACAGCAGAGAACGGATCATCAAAGGGGCGTTTCATGAAGACTTGCCCCAACACCTGAACAACCAGAACCTTGCGCCCGCCCGGCGCGGTGTACAACCGGTGGCCCCTGCCCGGCGCGCCCTTGGCAAAGTTCACCGGGCGCACGATACGGGGTTCACTTTCGATGAATTGCAACATGTCTTTCTGGTCGAACGCGTGATCGCCCAGTGTCAGGCAATCGGCCCCGGAATCCAGCAGCAGCTTGGCGTGATCCCCGGTCAGACCCATCCCGTTTGATGCGTTCTCGCCATTGACCACGACAAAATCCAACCGCCATTCGTCGCGCAGACGCGGCAAATGTTGCTGAATGGCCGCGCGTCCGGCGCGGCCCATCACGTCACCCAGAAAAAGTATCCTCATTCGAACTGTCCTAAGTGTGGTATCTCTCAAGCACAAGTGGTTAAGCTGGCAGAATAAACCGCCAAAGAACATAATGCAGGAGATTTCCCATGCGCCTTGCCCTTCTGACCGCCGCCAGTTTGACCGCGCTTTCAGCTTGCGACCAGCCTGCTTCAAACGACTCGTCCACCCAGCTGGCGAACCCGGCAGCAACCTTTTGCGTTGAAAGCGGCAATCGTTACGAAATCCGAGATGGCGAAGGCGGCCAGATCGGCATCTGCATCCTGCCCGACGGCACCGAAGTGGACGCGTGGGAGTACTTTCGCGAAAACAGCCCGACCTGAGGCGGTCAGGCCGAGAACGTCAGTACTCGGCTTTCAGTGATGACCATATCCAACGTCTGATCCGTGGGTTCCAACGGCAGCCCCTCGGCCTCTTGTGCGTCAAAGGCAAAGCCGATGGCCAGTGTGGGGCGCTTGGCGCGCAATCCCTCTAGCGTGCGGTCATAAAAGCCACCGCCATATCCCAGTCTTCCGCCTTGCGCGTCAAAAGCAACCAGCGGCACAACCAGAATCTCGGGGTCAAAATAATCGTCAATCTCGGGAACCTTGGCGCCGAACGGGCCGTCTTTCAACACGCCCTCGGGCGTCCAGCGCGAAAACCGCAACGCCTGTCCGGCGGCCTGAATGACTGGCACACCGACCGGACCATAAGCCGCGGCCTCGGCCATAGCAGGCAAAGGATCAATTTCGGTGCGGATCGGCATGTACCCCGACATCGGGACGCCGCGATGCCCCGCAAGCACTTCGGACAAACGTCCGGCTGCACCCGGCAAACGCGCATCGAATGCAACCTTCCGGCGCGCAAATGCCGCCTTACGGGCGATGGCCTTGATTTCAGTCAGATCGGTCACAGAAGCACCACGCTGGCAAGCCCAAGAAAGATGAAGAACCCCATGACATCCGTTGTGGTGGTCACGAAGGTCCCTGACGCCAGCGCCGGGTCAATGCCCAGACGATCCAGCACAACCGGTACTACCGTACCTGCGAAGCCTGCGATCGCCATATTCACGACCAAGGCCGAGCCGATCACGACACCCAGCAAGGGTGAATCGAACCACATCATGCCTACAGTCCCCAAAACGGTCGCGAAGCACAGACCATTGAGCACTCCCACAAGCAATTCTCGCCGGATAACGCGCGCCACGTTCGATCCGGTCAGGTCGCGCGTTGCAAGCGCCCGCACCGCAACCGTCAGTGACTGCGTCCCGGCATTCCCTCCCATCGAGGCAACGATCGGCATCAGGATTGCCAGTGCCACCAACTGATTGATCGCCGCTTCGAACTGCGAGATGACCAGTGACGCGCATATTGCGGTACACAGGTTGACGGCCAGCCACGGCAAGCGCCGCCTACTGGTTGCGGCGACACTGTCGGACAGCGAGCTTTCGTCGCTGACACCCGCAAGGCGTAACATGTCCTCTTCGTATTCTTCGTCCAGAACAACCATGGCGTCATCAATGGTAATCACGCCGACCAAACGCCCATCGGCATCAACCACCGGGGCGGAAATCAGGTGGTACTGGTTAAAGGCGTAGGCCACATCTTCTTCGTCCTGATCGACGGGGATGGTGTGAAATTCCTCTTCGGCGATGTCGTGCAACGGCACCTCGCGTCGGGTTGCCATCAGCTTGCCCAGCGTGACCTGTGCAACTGGTTTGAGCCGCGGATCAACCAGAACAACGTGGTAGAACTGTTCCGGCAAGTCATCATTGGCGCGCATGAAATCGATGGTCTGCCCCACGGTCCAATGCTCGGGCGACATGACCACCTCGCGCTGCATGAGGCGACCGGCCGAGTTTTCTGGATAAGACAGCGCCTGTTCCGCGGCGATCCGTTCGGAATCTTCCAATGCGCCCAGGATGGCTTCTTGCTGCGGCTCTTCAAGGTCTTCCAGCAGGTCGACAACGTCATCGCTTTCCATGTCCCGCACGGCGTCGGCCAGAACGTCGGGGCGCAGGACACTGATAACCTCTTCGCGGACGGACTCATCCAGTTCAGATAAGATATCGCCATCGAATTCCTTATCGTAAAGACGGATCAAACGGCCACGGTCATAGGGATTAATCTGTTCAAGGAGGTCGGCAATGTCCGCAGGGTGCAGCGGCTCCATCAGCTCGATCAGCCTGTCGCGATCTTCCACATCAACCGCATACAGGATCGCGGCAACCATCCGGCGATCCAGCGCATAGGCGTCATCGTCGCTTGCGGAGTCGATTACGGGTTCATCATAGCCTGTCGTCATGTCTGCCCCCGTTTGGTTCGCGCATTGACCCCTAATTAGAAGAAGCAGCTACCGGAAAACAATGACAATGCGCCGATTTACCGACAAGTTTCGCCCCACTATGCTGTTTCGCAGTCCCATACAGGCGGAGATGAACGGAAATGGCGCAAAAAACGCTGCTGAAAGGGCGTGTCCTGAGCTTCAACGGATCACCATTCGAAGGTGAACCGACAGAGGCTGTGACAATCAGCGAAGCGGTCTTGATCGAAGACGACCGCATATCTGCCGTCGGCGATGCCGACAGCTTGATATCCGCGAACCCCGATGCCGAAGTTGTAAACCACGGTCAGCACGTGATCATGGCTGGCTTTGTGGATGCGCATGTCCATTACCCACAGACCGCCATGATCGCCAGTTGGGGAAAGCGCCTGATCGACTGGCTGAACACATATACTTTCCCCGAGGAAATGAAGTTCGGGAATCCCGACTATGCAGCCGAGATCGCCAACCGTTATTTGGATCTGACGGCCTCGCATGGCACCACAACAATGTGCAGTTTCTGCACCATCCACCCCGAAAGCGTCGACGCATTCTTCACAGCCGCGCAGCAACGCCGGCAGCGTGTGGTGGCAGGCAAAACCTGCATGGATCGCAACGCGCCCGAAGGGCTGCGGGATACCCCGCAGACGGCCTATGATCAATCGCAGGCGCTGCTTGAGAAATGGCACGGTGTCGACCGGATATCCTACGCCATCACACCACGGTTCTCGCCCACATCCACGCCCGAGCAGCTTGAGGCGATGGGCGCACTGTGGGCCGAACACCCGCATTGCCTGATGCAAACACACCTGAGCGAGCAGACAGACGAAATCTCATGGGTTCGTGAGCTTTTCCCTGATGCGCGAGACTATCTGGATACCTATGAAAAGTTCGGGCTGCTGGGCTCGCATGGCGTTTACGGCCACGTTATCCACCTGGAATCGCGCGAACGTGACCGGCTGCGCGAGGTTGACGCCTCGCTGATCCATTGCCCGACCTCGAACACCTTTATCGGATCCGGCTTGTTCGACATGGACGGGCTGATGGGCGAAGGGCACCGGGTTGGTCTGGCAACAGATACTGGTGGCGGGTCGAGCTTTTCAATGCTGCACACGATGGCCTCGGCCTATGAAATCGGGCAGCTGCGCGGGTCGCCGCTGCACGCGGCACAACTGCTGTGGCTGGGCACGGTTGGCTCGGCCCGTACGCTGCGGATGGATGATTGCATTGGCAATGTCGCACCGGGGATGGAGGCTGATCTGGTCGTTCTTGACCTCGCCTCAACCCCCGCAATTGCCCAGCGTGAAGCCTGCGCCGATGATCTGTGGGAGGCGATCTTTCCTACGATCATGATGGGCGACGACCGGGCGATTGCTGAGGTTTGGATCGCCGGTCGCCGCGTGTCTTCCTAGGCCTGCAAAGCGCGGGCCAATTGGGTCTGCCGTTCGATCACGCGCGGCAGGTCCAACGTCGTGACATGCCCGTCGCGCACGATCTGGCGGCCTTCAACAAACAGGTGTTTCACCTTCATCGGTCCGGCCAAAAGCAATGCGGCCGGGTCCCAGCTGCCTGCACTTTCGATACCGCGCGTGTCCCATATGGCAATGTCGGCGCGCTTACCGGGCTCAAGCCGACCGCAATCGGGGCGGTTCAGCACATCTGCACCGCCACGCGTGGCAATCTCCAACGCTTCGCGTGACGACATTGCATCAGCGCCATTGGCAACGCGCTGCAGCAGCATGGCCTGTCGGGCCTCGAGGATCAGACTGCCGTTATCGTTGCTGGCCGAACCGTCGGCGCCCAGACCCACCGGAACTCCGTGATCACGCATGGTTCGAACCGGTGCGATACCGGACCCCAAGCGGCAGTTTGAGCACGGGCAATGCGCCACGCCCGTTTGGGTTCTGGCGAAAAGATCAATCTCGGCCCCGTCCAGTTTCACGCAATGCGCGTGCCAGACGTCTGATCCGGTCCAACCCAGATCTTCGGCATATTGACCAGGGCGGCACCCGAACTGCGCCTGCGAATACGCTATATCTTCATCATTTTCCGCCAGATGAGTGTGCAGCATCACACCTTTGTCGCGCGCAAGGATTGCTGTGTCGCGCATCAGGTCCCTGCTGACGGAAAACGGGGAGCAAGGTGCCAACCCTACCCGGCACATCGCCCCATCGGATGGATCATGAAACGCGTCAACCACGCGGATCATGTCGTCGAGGATATCGGATTCCACCTCGACCAATTCATCTGGCGGCAACCCGCCGTCGCTTTCCCCGATGCTCATTGCGCCGCGGGTCGGATGGAATCGCAGACCAATTTCGGCGGCGGCAGCGATCGTATCGTCCAGGCGCGCGCCGTTGGGGTAAAGGTAAAGGTGGTCAGAGCTGAGCGTACAGCCCGACAGAGCCAATTCAGCCAGACCAATCTGAGCCGACACAAACATCTCTTCAGGGCCGAAACGGGACCAGATCGGATAGAGTGTCTGCAACCATCCGAACAGCAATGCATCCTGCCCGCCCGGCACAGCCCGCGTCAGGGTTTGGTACAGATGGTGATGGGTATTCACCAGCCCGGGCGTCACAACACAACCCGCAGCATCGTGGATCTCACCGTCGGTTTGCAAGTTGTGGCCGATCTGCGCGATCTGCCCCTCCACGATCAGAATGTCTGCGCCCGACAACTCATGCCGCGCGTCATCCATCGTCAGAATGGTATCTGCATTTTTGATAAGGATTTCGGTCAATTCGCCCTCCTGCAACAGCCCGTCTCATGCAAGAAGTGCAAAGGCTGGCGGAAAACGGGCATAAGAACCAGCCGCGTAGAACCTACCCGACCGGCCAATTTGCAGCAACAAGTTTCAATAGTTGCGCAGGATTTCAAGTGCGACCGCGTGCAGTTCGGGATTCGCCGCCGCCAGAGCCCGCCCGCCATTATGGGCCGGACCGCCCCGCCAGTCAGTCACAACCCCACCAGCAGCCTCTATCACTGCAATGGGGGCCTGAATATCATAGGCGTTCAGGCTGGATTCGATCACCAGATCAACCTGACCCGCCGCCACCAGCGCATAGGCATAACAATCCATGCCATAACGGGTCAGCTTTGCTTGCCGGGCCACCGCTTCGAACCCTGCGCGGTCCTCAGGTGTGCCAACCTCTGGGAAGGTCGTAAAAACAACCGCCTGATCCAAGGCCGATGTCGAGCGTGTCTTCAACGATGCCGTTCCGGATGGGCCGGTGACCTGCGCGATATCCGCCGAACCCACAAACCGTTCGCCGATATAGGGCTGGTCGATCACCCCCATGATCGGGCCGTCAGCTGTGCTGAGCGCAATCAGAACCCCCCAGGTCGGAGTACCGCTGATGAACCCGCGGGTACCGTCGATGGGGTCCAGAACCCAGGTCCGGCCGCTTGAGCCTTCTTCGCGACCAAACTCTTCGCCAAAAATGCCATCTTCGGGCCGATGACGCGCCACAACCGCGCGCATCGCCGTTTCGGCGTTGCGGTCAGCAATGGTTACGGGGTCAAACCCATCTTCCAGTTTGTTCGTGGTGTCCAGATTGGTTTGCCGAAAATACGGAAGAATGGCCGCACGCGCCGCGTCGGCCATTTCTTCGGCAACTTCCAGATCGCTTAGAGAGGTCTCTTGCATGCGTAACCCGTGAGGTGCGCACGGTTTGGAGTCAACCCGCTAATTTATGCTACGTCGCTGAGAACCCGAGCAAGCTCGAACAGGCGGCGGCGCTGGTTTTCGGGAATCGCGTAATAGGACCGCACGAGGTCCAGCGCTTCCTTGTCCCCCATCAGATCGGCAGGAACCGACTTTTTGCCAGAGGTTTCCTTTTCGGCCTCTTCCAGACCTTCAAAGAAAAAGCTGACGGGAACGTCCAATGCTTCGGCAATGTCCCACAGGCGAGACGCGCTGATCCGGTTGGCCCCAGTTTCATACTTTTGAATTTGTTGAAACTTAATACCAACTTGTTCCGCCAGCTGCTGCTGGGTCATGCCAATCAGCCAGCGGCGATGCCGGACGCGCTTGCCCACATGGACATCGACGTGATGGGTCATTGGTATTCTCCTCTTTTACACACAACTACCTGGGGCGCGCGTTGCTTTTTATCGCAACACTAGCGAGTCGCACTTAACCACTCCCTAATTTGGAACATACCCCCAAAACAGCACCATAGCGCAATATTGCCGCATTTGGGTAATTTTTCAAGAAGGTTGAATCTGTTTCGGGTCACAAAGATTTAGGGTTGTGTGTTTTTAATGCTGGGATAGTCCCCACGTGCACCTGAAAGGAACCGAATTGGCCGGGGAATAGATTGACAAACCCTGGCTGAAAAGAATCTATGCCCCAAAATTACGGAGCGCGATCATGCAGGCATTCACGATACAATCCCAGGGAAGCGCCGCCCAATTGGCTGATATTGACCTTCCCGAACCCGGCACCGGGCAAGTACGCATCGCGATCAAGGCCTGCGGATTGAATTTTGCCGACTTGCTGATGCAGAAGGGTACGTATCAGGACACGCCCGAGGCTCCGTTCACGCTGGGTATGGAAGTTGCGGGTGTTGTCGACAAGCTGGGTAACGGTGTTACGCGCTTGAATGTCGGGGACCGTGTGGCCGTTTATTCCGGTCAGGGCGGACTGGCGGAATATGGCGTTTTTGATGCGAGTCGCGCGATTCCCCTGCCCGATGCAATCAGCTTTGAAAGTGCCGCGGCCATTCAGATCGCTTACGGCACCAGCCACATCGCCCTTGATCATCGGGCGCATCTCCGGCCGGGCGAGACCCTTTTGGTGACCGGTGCCGCAGGTGGGGTTGGACTTACCGCCGTCGAAATCGGCAAGCTGATGGGCGCGACGGTAATTGCCCATGCGCGTGGGCAGGAAAAACTGGATGTGGCCCGCGCGGCTGGTGCGGATCACCTGATCGACGCCTCGGAAGACCTACGCGCACGCGTCAAGGATCTGGGCGGCGCGGATGTCGTCTATGACGCTGTCGGAGGGGATGTCTTCAAAGCCGCGTTCCGGGCAACCAACCCCGAAGGCCGTCTGTTGCCCATCGGGTTTGCGGGCGGCGACGTTCCCCAAATTCCGGCCAACCATCTGTTGGTAAAAAACCTGACTGTGATTGGGTTTTACATCGGCGGCTATCTGAGATTCCGACCGCAGATTGTACAGGACAGCTTTGACACGCTGTTCGGCTGGCTCGCCGAAGGGCGGATCAAGCCGCATATCAGCCACGTTCTTCCACTGGCCGAGGCCGACAAAGGCATGCAACTGCTGCGCGACCGCGTGGCCACCGGCAAAGTAGTTATTACCCCCTGACGGGCGCTTACCCCACCACAGCCTTGAGCGGGGCACTGCCCAGCATACGAAAATTCTGACGCACCAGCGCGGCCAGCGATTCGACGACAGCGCCGCGCCCGGTCTCGCCCCCATACAGATTGATCATGTGGGCCGGCAGTTCCGGCAAAGCCCCTCCGGTATCGATCTGTTCAAGATGTGCGGGTTCGGTCCCGTCCAGCATCGCGTGAACAGCCAGATCCGCGCTGACTGTCGCCTCGATCGTGCGGTCGTTTTCTGTTTCGACCGACAGTTCCCACGGGATACCTTCCGCATCGAGGGCCGAGATCATCTGGGGCCGGAACGCGCACCGCCGTCCGACGGCCAATGGAATCGGATTCTTACGCCATGCTGACCCGCCCGGCGCCCCAATCCACCGCAAGGGCAACTCAGCGACGGTCTCAGATCCATCACTGGCTGAGGCTTCGGTTGTCAGGATCAGATCGCACTCGCCGCGTTTGAACATTTCTTTCAGCTGAAGTGAATATGACGAAATCAGCTGCACCCGAACCCGCGGGAAGTCAGCATTGAAACGCTGCAAGACCCGCGGGATGGCCGGGTAGACGATGTCATGTGGAACGCCCAGAACGACCTCGCCTTCATAGGCCTGATCCGTGAGCTTTGAGATTACTTCGTCATTCAGCGCGATCATGCGCCGGGCATAGGCCAGCAGCTGTTCACCGGATGCAGTCAACGCAATTGTGCGCCCACTACGGTCCAACAATTCAAGGCCCAGCAGCTCTTCCAACCGCTTCAACTGCATCGACACGGCGGATTGCGTCAGATGCAGAAATCCGGCGGCCCTTGTGACGCCACCCTGGTCAGCAACGGCAACGAAGGAACGGAGCGTGGTGATATCCAGATTTCGCATGTTCACAAATCCTTATGTATCTCTTCATAAATATTCATTTTCAAAATGTGACATGTTGCGCCATATAAATCAAGGAAGTTGATGGAAAGACGGTTATCCATCATGAAACAGAGAAAGGACAATAAATATGACCCAAATTGCAATCAAACAGCACTGCAAACCGCAGCGTCGCTCTTTGTTGTCCTCGCTTCGGGATGCCCTCTCTCTTCTGCGTCAGCGTCAAACGCTTGCCAGACTTGATGATCGCGCTCTGGAAGACATCGGCGTCACCCGCCAACAGGCCGAAGCCGAGGCGTCACGATCCATTTGGGATGCGCCGGAGTTCTGGCAAAAGTGATTCGACACTGCACCTTTTCTCGGTGAATGGCAGCGCGAACCGTCGGGCTGCCATTTTTGTTGCGTGTTTTAGCCAGTTTCGGGCGTTAAACCCTTGAAACACAGCCCGCACTTGCCGATATTTGCGGGGAACGGGGCCAATTCCATTGGTCCGACAAGAAATATGCAAAGGGAGACCCTTAATGGCACAATTTGACACGATCCGGACGGCGACCGGTGCGCGCGCTGCCCAGATTGACGAGGGCCTACGCGCCCATATGAATAAAGTCTACGGCACGATGTCTGTGGGCATGCTGATTACATTCATGGCTGCCTGGGCCATTTCCGGACTTGCAACCACAACCGACCCATCGGCCGCAGCGGGGCAAATCAGCTCGGGCACCTATCTGACGTCGCTGGGTGCCGCGATCTATACCTCGCCGCTACGCTGGGTGATCATGTTTGCACCGCTGGCGTTCATCTTTGGCTTTAGCGCCGGTATCAACCGCTTGTCCGCCGCAGCTGCACAGCTGGTGTTCTATGCATTCGCAGCGGTGATGGGCCTGTCGATCAGCTGGATTTTCATTGCCTTTACCGGCATGTCGATCATTCAGGTGTTCCTGATCACGTCGATCGCTTTCGCAGGACTGTCCTTGTACGGCTACGTCACCAAGAAAGACCTGTCTGGAATGGGTACATTTCTGATCATGGGTCTTATTGGCCTGATCGTGGCGATGGTTGTAAACATCTTCCTGCAGTCACCCGCGATGATGTACGCGATCTCGGTGATCGGCGTTCTGATCTTTGCTGGTCTGACCGCCTATGACACTCAGAAGATCAAAACCACCTACCTGCAGATGGCCCATTCGGGCGACCAGGAGTGGTTGGGTAAAGCCGCAATCATGGGCGCGCTGAGCCTGTATCTGGACTTTATCAACATGTTCATGTTCCTTCTGCAGCTGTTCGGCAACCGCGAATAAGACAGACGGAATTCGATTTCAAAGGCGGGCCAGATTGGCCCGCCTTTTTTGTTTGCCTCGCTGCATGGCATCCCGAGATAGCAAACAGGCGGCGCAAACTTGTGACGTTAAGAACAAAGAAAGCCTCCACCCACACGGTGGAGGCTTTCTTTAGTTGTATCTTTTTGGTTCGATCAGCTGCAGTTCAGAGCAACCGCAAAACCCGAGCTGCGCGACGACGACCCCTTGCGGAACACGTCACCCGCAGGCAGGCACCCGGTAAACTGTTCGGCATTTTGGCCAAAGGCTGCGCCGACGTTGTTGTCCACGCGGGTGCTGTTGTTTTCGGTCCGAAGCACTCCGAACAAAGTGCCGTTCACGCTGACTGTGCTTAAGAACATGTTCATGTCCGAACCGGTCAGAACAACTGAGTTTGTGTCGCTGCGTCCGCCATTGTCGATCGCGACGCGGGCTACTTTTTCCGCCTCGGTCTGATCCGTTACGACCGGGATGGATGGCAACAAAGCCAATTCCGCCGGAATATTCGTGGCGTCGGGAAGGAACGAGACCGCACCCGGAACATCCGAGAGGGTCCGCGGCTCACCATCGATGCCCGTGAAGCCAACACCCGAGCGGTTATAGGGGTCTTCACAAGCCGCAAGGGCGAATACGGCAATTGTGGATAACAAGATTTTTTTCATGGCGACCAACATTTTGGAACGATTTGCTGAAGCGTATGGCCAAGGGGTTCCAAAAAGCAACCCGGCGCCCAACCGAATGGGCGTTACGCTGATGCGTCACTGCAACGGCCAATTCCCGATCCAGGACATTTCACCCAGCCGCATGCACAAAGAAAAAGGGTTCCGCATCAGCGAAACCCTTTTTCATTCTGTCCAAGTTGGACGGCAGATTACTTAATCTTGCCTTCCTTGTACTCGACATGTTTCCGAACAACCGGGTCGTATTTACGAACGGTCATTTTCTCGGTCATGGTGCGAGCGTTCTTTTTGGTCACGTAGAAGTGGCCCGTGCCCGCGGTCGAGTTCAGACGGATCTTGATTGTCGTCGGCTTCGCCATGGTTATCTCCTGCGTCCGAAAAGGCAGGGGCCTTTCGGTTGAATTCCTATGAGCGTGCGCTTTTACGCCTTGCACGGCTCGTGTCAAGGGCAATCAGGCACATGTCCTCCGGTTTGGGGATCAGGCTTAGGTCGAAAGGGTTGGCGCACCCATATACGTGTGTATCTGGTCGCGTTCAGCATCGGATAATCCCAGCGCAGTGGCCAGTTGCACGAGGTAAGATGCCTCGCGCTGATTATCCAGACGAATCGCCGCCAGAGACGTCGCATAGACCTGCGTTTTCAGTGGCGCGCCGGAATCAGCAGCCAATCCGATCACATCAATCGGGCCATTCAACTGATCCTGGACAAAGGCGCGTTCTTCATCGCTGATGTCATCACCCAATTCGCCCAGAATGGTTTCCTTCTCTTGCTCGTCTAGCTCTCCGTCCGCCTTGGCCGCCTGGATCATCGCGCGCAGCATCAGCTTGGCTTGCTCCTCCATCGCCGCGCCCCCGGGTGTGCCTTTGAACACCGTGTCCATCATGTCGACGGTCTGCTGGCTGCCTGACTTTGCTGCCCCCTGCATGGCATTCATCAGCCCACCAAGACCTGCGGCCCCTGCCGGATTGGCCATGCCAAGCTTTCCAATCATCTCTTGCAGCCCACCGGCACCCCCCGGCATCCCGAACTGTTCTGCCATCTTGCCCAGTTGATCCATGCCAAAGCCGCCCCCGGCGCCCTGCATCATATCTTGAAGACCGGCCATACCGCCCATTTGCTTGTACTTTTCCATGCCTTTTGCTGCAGCAAATCCAACTGCGACCGAAGCCAGTGCCTTCATGAAACTCATAACAATCCTCCCAATATTAAAAATGCGTTTTTGCAATATAGCAGATATCTGCGACTCAATAATCCACGGATTAAGCAGATGCCCTAACGCTAGCGCAAAGCTGACCAATGGTGGCTTCGTTTAAGCAAGTGAACATGTAACAGGCGTATTCCTATACAAGTGCATGTCTAATTTGTCAGAAATTCGAATTTGTGATAGTAACCGCGCCATCTACAATCCAAAGAAGCCAATTTCCGGCTCGATCTTCGAGGCACCATGAACAGGCAAGCAACCGTGCAAGCAGGGTTTGCACGATTGATTTTGTTTAGGGGGCATCATGACTGAATGGACTATTAAGGGCGAAGAGCTGGCCAACTGTAACTGCAACTTCGGTTGTCCTTGCCAGTTCAGCGTACTTCCAACACATGGCAATTGCGAAGCCGTCGTCGTATTCGACATCGAAAGCGGTCACTATGGGGACACCGACCTGGCGGGCGTAAGGGCGGCTGGGGTGTACTATTGGCCCGGCCCGATCCATGAGGGCAACGGTCAGATGCAACTGATCATAGATGCCAGCGCCAGCGCCGATCAGCGCGCGGCCCTGCAAGCCATAATGACCGGTGAAGATACTGATGAAATGGCAACCTTCTGGTATGTCTATAGCGCTATGGCTCCGACCAAACATGAAACGCTTTTCGTTCCGATTGAGCTGAACTGGGACCGCGACGAGCGCACCGGGTTTGCAAAGGTGAATGGCGTCTTCGATGTCGAGGTCAGCCCGATTCCGCATATCGTTTCGGGTGCGGCGCACCGGGCGTCAATTCAGCTGCCAAACGGGTTTGAATACCGGCACGCCGAAGCTGCCTCGGGCTCGGCCAAGACACATGGCGGCGAAATTAGCCTGACCTTTGACGCGACACATGCTCATCTGGCCCACCTGAACATTTCGGGCCACGGTGTCTTGGGCGCCTGATCCGGGGGTCATCATGACATCCCATCCCACACCGCCCCGCACTGGGCCGGTTGAGCGGCTTATGCGGCGTGAGCGGGTCATCGTGCTGTTCGGTGTGTCGCTGATTGTTTTGGCTGCAGCCTGGTACACCATCGCCGGGATCGGCATGAACATGACGGCCAGCGAAATGACCAATATGGCGGGTCCGATCGGAGAACCCATGCACATGGGCGAAGCGCCCAGTTGGGGTGTGCAATACGTAATCCTGATCTTTCTGATGTGGTGGGTCATGATGATCGCGATGATGACCCCCAGCGCTGCACCTGCGGTCTTGCTGTATTCGGCGATAAAGCGTGCGGGACCCGAACGTGACAAGGCAGCGCAGTTCAGTTTTTGCTTTCTCGCAGGCTACCTGATCGCCTGGGCTTTGTTCAGCCTTGCCGCGACGGGGTTGCAATGGGGTCTGGAAAACATCGGGCTGTCCGATGGTCCAATGATGACGATCCGGTCCAAAACATTTGCTGGCTGCGTCCTGATTGCGGCAGGCGCGTATCAGCTTTCGGACCTCAAGTCTGCCTGTCTGCGGCTTTGTCAAAGCCCTGCCCGGTTCATTGCCGTCCATCACAAACCTGGCGCGTTTGGTGCGTTCCGAACCGGTGCGTTGCATGGGCTGTATTGTCTGGGCTGTTGCTGGGCCTTGATGGCCCTGCTGTTCGTAGGCGGGATCATGAATCTGTACTGGATTGCCGGAATTGCCATTTACGTGGCTTTGGAAAAGCTGCTGCCGGGCGCACGCTGGTTGCCCACTTTGACCGGCTTGGCTCTGATTGCAGTGGGTTTCTGGGTCGCCTTGGACGCCATTGTGAGCATTTTTTAGATCCCGTTTCCAGGCCGCGGAACCGGTCAATTTCAGCGTTCCAGACCATTGAACCAAGGAGAAGACTTATGCCTATTTTCATCACTTATGCGACCTACTCCCAGGATGGCGTCAAAGGAATGCTGAAGAAGCCTGCAGACCGCACGGCGGCCGTCCGGGCGTTGCTGAAAAAAGTCGGCGGCAAGCTTTTGGCTTTTTACATGACGACCGGCGAAAATGACGTGGTGGTCGTAAGTGAAGTTCCGGATGGCACTGACGCAGTAGCCATTGGAATGGCCGTTGCGGCCTCGGGTGCAGTATCAAACGTTGAAACAGTACGCGCCTGGAAGGCGAAGGACTTTGCCGCCATTACCAAAAAGGCCGCCAAGCTGACCGGGGCTTACACGCCGCCCGGTAAGTGAACAGAGTTATGCGCGGAGGGCCTGTAAGCCGGATCTTGTTCCGGGGTTGCCCCCTTCGATGACCATTCCTCTAGGCCGTGCATTGCTGCGCGGCTCAAGCTGCCAACCCGGTCCCTCTTGGCCAGGACGTGCCTAGCGGCGGTTTCGGCTGACGCCGACCTGCCCGCGCGGGGACCCTATTTGGCATTGCTCCCGGTGGGGCTTGCCGTGCCGCCACTGTTGCCAGCGGCGCGGTGGGCTCTTACCCCACCGTTTCACCCTTACCTCGGACCTAAGTCCGGGGCGGTTTGATTTCTGTGGCGCTTTCCGTCGGGTTGCCCCGCCCGGGCGTTACCCGGCACCGTTGTCTTGTGGAGTCCGGACTTTCCTCTCGGGCCTTGCGACCCCAGCGGCCATCCGGCCCTCCGCGCAAGCGGTGGGTATGCCTTGTGCCAAGCCGCGTCAAGAGTGGAGAGCGTGCGAAGGGGCCAGCCCCTTCTGGGCCTGCGGCCAATTCAACCCCGGGATATTTTTGCCCGTTGAAGAGCGGATCAGGATTGTGGGGTCAAGGGCGCGAAGTCGGCTGGCCGCAATGGCCCTTTGCCCCAGGGGCGATATCGCAGACGAACGGCACTCAGGAGGGTTTCGTCGTCTACTTCAGCACTGAATCCGGCCGCTTGAGCTAGGGTACGAAATCGGTCCTGTGGGGCATCTTGTCGACCATCGCCTTGTTCGCGTGATGCGGCCAGCGCGTTGCGTTCCAGCCGCAGCCAGTCAAATCGTGGGCCCGGATCGAATTTTCGCCCGGGTGCCATGTCGGAATGGCCGATAACGCCGTTTGGCTGGATGGTCCAACGGTGCATGATCTTATGCAACAATTTCTCCAACCGTTGCATTTGCGGTTCTGAGAACGGGTGTATGCCGGTGTTGTCCAGTTCGATGCCGATCGAACGGGAGTTGATGTCGCTCTGACTGTGCCACTCGCCAGCCCCTGCGTGCCAGGCGCGGTCCCCTTCCCGCACCAACTGCCAGAGTGTTCCGTCACCACCTATCAGGTAGTGCGCCGAAACTTCGTGGACGGGATCGCATAGCCTGTCCAGCGCCTCTTGCGCGCTGTTCATTGCCGTATAGTGCAAAACGATCAGGGACGGCTTCAGCCCGTCCCTACGCGGCCCGAAGTTGGGCGATGGGTGCCAGATCGGCGCCAATGCGTCAGTTGTTGACGGCACTGCGGAAGGCACTGGGATCCCAGCCACAAGCGTATCCATCCCCATCGGGGTCCAGCCCGTTGCGGTCCCGCTGCGGGCCACCATTGGACAGAAACTCGATCTGAGCCTGGTCGGGCGACGGGAACTTGGCGCAGTTCCGTTGAGCCTTGGCTTCGAGGTTAAAGCCAGCGCGACTGTATAGCTGCGTGCCGACGGGATTTGAGGTGCTTAGAGCGTATTGCACGATATTGGGCTGGCCGTCCGATCCGCGCTGCGGAACAGCAGTTGGGGTGACGACTTCGTAGGTCTGGCGGTTCTGTTGAATCAGGGCCGCGTCGTTTTCGATCGTGCGACGTCCTGATACAGCCGCAAAATCCTGTTCGTCGGAGATCGCATTGTTACTGGCGGCGGACAGCGGGACTTGCGTCAACGTGCTTTGCCCCGAAGTGTTGGCCAATGCAGCCGCGGTTGCCGACGCGATATCTGCGTTGTCCCCGGTCGGCGCGGTGCCAGGAGCGCCAAGTTGCTGTTCTGAGACTTCAGCAGGCCCAACCAAAGGGTTTCCGGTGTAGCCCGGGCCAGCCAGCGCGGCCTCGCGCTGTGCCTGATATTGAGGCGTGTTAAATCCTGTACCCTGGACCGGGGCCACCGTGTTGCAGGCGGCCACAAGCCCGATTGCGGGGATCAGAAGCGTAAAGCGCATTCAGCTGCTCCGTCTTAGCTGGTCTTGCCTGATCCGAGGATTACCACCATTTACCCGGCTTGGCCACAAATCCAGCGGCGCTTTCCAACGCATAGGCCGTGTTCAGCAAATCGCCTTCTTCCCATGGACGGCCGATCAGTTGCAGACCCAAAGGCAAGCCCTGTTGGTCCAGACCTGCGGGAACCGAGATACCGGGCAAGCCGGCAAGGTTCACTGTCACGGTAAAGACGTCGTTGAGGTACATCTGCACCGGGTCCGCCTCGGTCATCTCGCCCAGACCGAAGGACGCCGACGGGGTAGCCGGCGTCAGGATTGCGTCGATCCCTGCGGCGAAGACATCTTCGAAGTCTTTCTTGATCAGTGTCCGCACCTTACGGGCGCGGTTATAGTAGGCATCATAGAACCCTGCTGACAGCACATAGGTGCCGATCATGACACGGCGCTGCACTTCGTGGCCAAAGCCTTCGGCGCGGGTTTTTTCGTACATCTCGGTGATGCCATCGCCTTGCGCCAGTTGCGCGCGGCGGCCATAGCGGACGCCGTCATAACGCGCGAGGTTCGAAGACGCTTCGGCTGGTGCAATCACGTAATACGCTGGCAGCGCATACTTGGTGTGCGGCAGCGAAATGTCGACGATCTCGGCACCCGCAGCTTTCAGCATTTCAGCGCCTTCGGCCCACAGCTTTTCGATCTCGGCGGGCATGCCGTCCATGCGGTATTCCTTGGGGATACCGATTTTCTTACCTTTAATGTCGCCGGTCAGCATCGCCTCAAAATTCGGCACGGCCAGTTCGGTGCTGGTCGAATCCTTGGGGTCATGACCACACATGGTCTCGAGCATAATCGCGGCGTCACGCACGTTCTTGGTCATCGGCCCGGCCTGATCCAACGACGAAGCAAACGCCACAATACCCCAGCGTGAGCAACGACCATAGGTCGGCTTGATGCCAGTGATGCCAACAAATGCAGCAGGCTGGCGGATCGAACCACCAGTATCGGTTCCAGTGGCGGCCAGACAAAGATCTGCCGCGACGGCCGAGGCCGACCCACCCGACGATCCACCGGGTGTCAGTTGCGCATCGTCATTGCCGCGGCGCCACGGGCTGACCGCATTGCCGTAAACGGAGGTTTCGTTGGACGAGCCCATGGCGAATTCGTCCATGTTCAGTTTGCCCAGCATGACTGCACCGGAATCAGCCAACTGCTGCGATACTGTGGATTCGTATTCAGGCTTGAAGCCTTCGAGGATTTTAGATGCCGCCTGCGAGGGCACGCCTTTGGTGCAGAACAGATCCTTGATGCCAATTGGCAGGCCGCACATTGAGGGTGCGTCGCCGGCTTTGATCCGCTCATCCGCAGCCTTGGCGCGCTCCAGCGCGATCTCAGGCGTCTTGTGGACAAAAGCGTTCAGCGCGTCGGCGTCATCGATCGCTTTCAGGCAGGACTCGGTCAACTCAACCGAGGTTACGTCACCGGCACGCAATGCGTCACGAGCTTCGGCCAGGCCCAGTTTGTTCAGATCGCTCATGTCTTACTCCACAACTTTGGGAACAGCGAAGAACCCTTCGCGCGCATCGGGGGCATTGGCCAGAACCTTGTCCTGCTGGTTCCCGTCGGTCACCACGTCCTCGCGACGTTTCAGGCGCATCGGTTCGACCGAAACCATCGGCTCGACACCTTCAACATCCACTTCATTGAGTTGTTCGATGAAGCCAAGGATGGTGTTGAATTCGGATGCCAGCGCAGGCAGCGCGTCATCCTCGACCTTGATCCGGGCCAGTTTGGCCACCTTGGCGGCGTTGCTTTGGTCAATCGACATCGGATATCCTCATATGCGTTAGGGGGCATTTACCTGTCTGGTCGCCGGGTCGCAAGACCGCCAAGGCGCTGATCCACCCTTGAGCGCATGGCAAAGGTCCATAAATCCTGTCCGATCATTCATTTCTGAATACCCCTACGTAAAAAATGAACCGATTAGTTCACTTCACATCTTGAAATACTGAACTGAACTGTTCATTTTATATAGCACGGCACAGCCTTATATGGAGAAAAACGATGAAAACGTTCATGACTGCCTTTGTTCTGGCCACTACGGTTCTTGCTGCGCAAGCTCAGGCGGGCGCTTTTGGCCCAAGCATGGACACCCTGACCCGCAGCCTGATTTTCCCCGATCAGGTGTCGGAACCTGTCACCCAGGATCAGAACAAACCGGGCAAGTAATTTAGCCCGCAAAACCGGGTCGGGTCCAAATGCCCCGGCCCGGCAATTGCCTGCTGCGTTCCGCGCGACGTATCGCTACGGTGGTCCACAAGTAACCCGCCGGCCTGCCCTGCAGATCCGGCAAGCCAACGGAGCGGAAGATGAACGCGCGCAAGCAAGCTGTTATGGACGCAATTGATGCGGCCAACTCACACGACCCCAACCTCGAAGACGGCCAGCCCGCTGAACTGCTTTATGGTCAGCGCATGAGCGCTGAGTTGGACAGGTTGTTCCCCGACGCCTCTGACCCGTTGCAGATTGCAGCGCGGGGTCAGCATGTGGAACGATGGAAGCTCGCGCGTAGTGAATACCCGGAAGGTCGTGCCGGATATCTGGCTTGGCGCAAGGCGCAGGGCGTCCACCACGCCGAGATCGTGATGGGGCTTATGAAACAGAACGGCTACTCTGCCGAGGATATCGAATCCGCCAGTCGGATGCTGCGCAAACAGGGCATCAAGCGTGACGACGAGGTGCAGGCGCTGGAGGATGTCATCTGCTTTGTCTTCCTCAAGTGGTATTTCGCACCGTTCGCCGAAAAGCACTCAGCCGAGAAAATCCAAAGCATTGTCGAGAAAACCGCGCGCAAGATGTCGGATCAAGGCCGTGCACGCGTGCTGTCCGAATTTGACCTGCCCGCAGAACTGGCCGCAGCGTTTCAGGCCTGAGCCGCGCGGGTCAGGTGCCTACGATACACCTCGATCATCCAGCCCAGCATGAGGGCATTCAGGATGTGCCACATGAAATGCGTGCCCAATGGGATCTGCCCACACATGGGTTCGTCCAGCGCACGAAAGGTGATCGATGCGATCAGGATCATCGCCCCGATGGCCAGACCACGGGCGGTGTCCGGCACCCGGCGGCGCAAAAGAAACGCATAGATCAAGATCAGCAGCGGCACCGGGGCATAGGCTGCTGACCCACCCAGTCCCGGCACAAGCTGGAACAAGGGCACCGTAGCTGCGGCATAGGGAATGAACAGCGCCGTCACGATCCCGGCCGTAAGCGGCCGCATGTGCCAGACGTCCCGGTTGATCGCGAAAATGTAGACCAGGATGTACAGCAAAATCGGCAGAACATCCGCCATGGCGGCCCAGACCTGCGCGTGCGTATGGAACAGGTAGCTGCCAAGCCCGATGGCAGTCAGAATGGCCACCAACAGCATCGCCAGCGGCATCCCCTGCCCGCGCACGCGTCGCCACATGACAAAAGCCGCAATCAGAAACGCCGCGTTTGTCACCGCGTTTATCGGCTCGGCCCAATAGGCGGGCGACAAGCGCTCGCAATAGCCATCAATTTCCTGAAACCAGTCCATGAACTTTTACATAGCCGATGCTAAGTTAATGCCAACAATTTGTTTTGGGAGGATGAATTCATGAACATCATTTGGCTGGGACACGGCAGTTTCCGCATCGAAACCGGCGGACAGGTTCTGCTGGTCGACCCCTGGCTGACGGGTAACCCAGTCTTGTCCGAGGAACAGCATGATGACGCGCTAAACGATGCGACTCATATCCTTCTGACGCATACACACTTCGATCACGTCGCCGATGTCGTATCGCTGGCCAAGCACCTGAACGTCCCCGTGGTCGGACAATACGACCTAATGGGGTATTGGAGCGAGTCCGAAGGCCTGGAAACCATCGGCTACAACAAGGGCGGCACCGTGAACCTGAACGGCGTCAAAGTGTCGATGGTGCCAGCCTCTCACAGCTCGACATTTTCAACACCTGACGGGCTGCGTACCG
The DNA here is from genome assembly GCF_059609785.1 of Ruegeria sp. YTSC003. Taxonomy (NCBI): domain Bacteria; kingdom Pseudomonadati; phylum Pseudomonadota; class Alphaproteobacteria; order Rhodobacterales; family Roseobacteraceae; genus Ruegeria; species Ruegeria sp. YTSC003. The sequence goes on from NZ_JBXWMK010000001.1 coordinate 319,342, forward strand.
GCGGCAGCGAGGTTGGATTCATGATAGCCTCGGACGGGCACATGCTGTATGTCTCGGGCGATACCGACATCATGGCCGATATGGATTGGATGGGGGATTACTACAAACCCGATATCGGGATCCTGTCGGCAGGCGGTCACTTCACGATGGACATGAAGGGCGCGGCATATGCGGCCAAGCGGTATTTCAATTTCAAGACCGTGATTCCCTGCCACTACAAGACCTTCCCGATCCTCGAACAATCAGCTCAGGCGCTGGTCGACGGGTTGCCGGGGGTCGATGTCATCGAACCCGAAGTGATGAAGGCCATTACCATTTAGGGTCAACGCCGTGCGGCGAAGAACTCTTTCAGAAGCTCGGCGGCCTCCTGCCCTCCGATACCGTCGTAAACCTCTGGCACGTGGTGTGCTTGTGTATGGGTGAAAACCCGCGCGCCATGAGCAACGCCACCTGATTTCGGATCGGCGGCCCCGTAATAGATGCGCCGGATACGCGCCGCTGCCAGAGCCGCCGCACACATCGCGCAAGGCTCTAACGTCACATAGAGATCGTGATCGGGCAGACGTTCGGATCCGGCTGCGGCGCATGCAGCACGCAGGGCCAGTATCTCGGCATGGGCGGTGGGATCGTTCAGTTCTCGTGTTCGGTTGCCCGCAGAGGCCACGATCGATCCATCGGGGCCGGCAATAACAGCGCCCACAGGCACCTCGCCGCGATCCGCCGCAGCGCGCGCTTCAACCAACGCCATATCCATATGTGATCTGAACACCATGCCTCTGACTGCAACAGAAACCTGTCTTTCGCAAGCGGCTGGGATGCGCTATGGGCTGCGGATGACCAAAACCCCTCCTCCAGGCGACCGGATCGCCAAAGTCCTTGCCCGCGCAGGCGTTGCCTCGCGCCGTGAAGCCGAACGCATGATCGAAGCAGGTCGTGTGAGTGTAAACGGCAAGACAATCGACAGCCCCGCGCTGAACGTCACCGCCAAAGACAAGATCTTTGTCGACGGCAAACCGGTGTCGGAACCGGAACCTTCGCGCCTGTGGCTGTACCACAAACCTTCGGGTCTGGTGACAACGACACGTGACGAAAAAGGACGCGCGACCATTTTTGACAAACTGCCCGAGGATATGCCCCGGGTCATGAGCGTTGGGCGGTTGGACCTGAACTCGGAAGGGTTGCTGCTGTTGACCAATGATGGCGGCATCAAGCGCAAGTTGGAACTGCCCTCGACCGGATGGCTACGCAAGTACCGCGTGCGGGTGAATGGCCGCCCAAAGGATGAGGATTTTGCACCGCTTCGTAAAGGGCTTGTGATCGACGGGGAACGCTTTTTGCCGATGGACGTCACGCTGGACCGTCAACAAGGCGCAAATGCCTGGCTGACCATCGGTCTGCGCGAAGGCAAGAACCGTGAAATTCGGCGTGCGATAGAAGATATCGGTTTTGCGGTGAACCGGCTGCTGCGAGTGTCCTACGGCCCCTTCCAGCTGGGAAGCCTGAAACCCGGCGAAGTCGAAGAGATCCGCCGACGGGTCATGCGCGATCAACTGGGGTTGGAAGCCGAGCCCGAAGCACCGGCCAAACGACCCGCTCGCCCACAGCGAAATCGGCCCCTGGTCGGCAAGAAACCTCGCAAGTGACGCAGGTTAGGCAACCTTCCCCCTAGCGCCACGGCCTCTCATGGCCTAGATTTCCCCAAGGGACATTTTTGGGGGGCGCCATGTCCGGGACCGGAGTGCAAAAATTAGCCTATGTTGTGCTGTTGGCACTAATGCTTGGCGTGTGCACTGGCCTGCTAGGGGGCTTGTGAGCGCATGACCAAACGGTATGGCGGAAAATACAGCCCTCAAGGCGACTCGGCACAGCCAGACCAAAACCCGCGTGGCCAGTTTGACGGCGCACGCGTCGAACCTGCTGGCGCCCGCGCCAACCTTTTGTTCTTGCCCGCGATCCCTTTGGTGTTCCTGTCACTGAACGACGGCGCAGTTGGCATGACAATTGGGCTGATTGCAGCCGGCGTTTTGACCGGCGCGGCCTTCCTCTTGCGTGAAGGATTGCGGGCCGAGTCTGCCTATAATGCCCGGCGCACCGCCCGTCGCCCGGCGTTTCCCAGAAAAATATTCTCCAGTCTCCTGACCGGGCTTGGGATCGGGTTGGCCGCATACCGCACAGAATTTCTGGATGCGGCTACAGCGTCCGAGGCTAGCCTTATTGCGCCGATCCTGTTCGGCTTGGTAGCTGGTGCCCTCCACTCAGCCTCATTCGGAATTGATCCGATGAAAGACAAGGGTATGGAGGGCATCGATACCTTTCAGCAAGACCGCGTTGCCCGCGTAGTTGAAGACGCCGAAACGCACCTGTCCGAGATGACCGACGCCATCAAACGTGCGGGCGACCGCAGGATCGAGGCCCGCGTTGAACGGTTTCAGGATACCGCCCGCGAACTGTTCCGCACGGTCGAGGAAGACCCGCGCGATCTGGCCGGTGCGCGAAAATACCTGACCGTTTACTTAAAGGGTGCGCGTGACGCGACGGTCAAATTCGCCGACGTGTACGCCCGAACACGCGACGCGCAGGCGCTGGAGGATTATTCGTCCCTCCTGGATGATCTTGAACAGAATTTTGCGGCGCGCACCCGCAAGTTGCTTTTGGACGACCGCAGTGATCTGACGGTTGAAATTGATGTGTTGCGCGAAAGGCTGCAACGCGAAGGCGTCCGGTTGGACTGACCGGCCACAATTTGAGAGAGGATTACCCCCATGTCCGATGACATCAAGAACAAGGCGGTCGAGGCTGAAACGCTGGTACAGGAAGTGACCGCTGTCACCCTGCCCGACCCGACCGCCGAAATCGTCTTGCTTGAAGAGGCCGACGAACCTGTCAGCACCGAAATCCGCAAGCGCATGGATGAGATCGACATGGATAATACCAATTCCATCGTCGCGTTCGGGTCGTCTGCCCAGGCGGAATTGCAGGAAATCAGCCAAGCCATGTTGGCGGATGTCCGCAACAAAGATGTCGGACCTGCCGGGGACAGTCTGCGCAATATCGTCACGACGATCCGCGGATTTTCAGTCAGCGAGTTGGACGTCCGGCGCGAACGCAGCTGGTGGGAAAAGCTGTTGGGCAAGGCTGCGCCTTTTGCCCAGTTTACCGCCAAGTTTGAAGATGTTCAGGGGCAGATCGACAGGATCACCGACGACTTGCTGGGCCACGAACATACGCTACTGAAAGACATCAAGTCGCTGGACCTGTTGTACGAAAAAACGCTGGGCTTTTATGACGAGCTTGCGCTGTATATCGCAGCAGGCGAAGAAAAGCTGACCGAGCTGGACAGCCAGAACATCCCCGAAAAAGAAGCCGAAGTTCAGGCCGCTCCCGAAGACCAACAAGTCATGAAAGCGCAAGAGCTGCGTGACCTGCGCGCAGCGCGGGATGATCTGGAACGGCGTGTTCACGATCTGAAGCTGACGCGACAGGTAACGATGCAATCGCTGCCCTCGATCCGGTTGGTGCAGGAAAACGACAAGTCGCTGGTGACTAAGATCAACTCGACGCTCGTCAACACCGTGCCTCTGTGGGAAACGCAACTGGCGCAGGCCGTCACCATCCAGCGTAGCGCCGAGGCGGCCGCGGCCGTGCGTGATGCGAATGACCTGACGAATGAGCTGCTGACCTCGAACGCGGCGAACCTGCGTGAGTCGAACAAGATGATCCGGGAGGAAATGGAGCGCGGTGTGTTTGATATCGAGGCGGTCAAGCAAGCCAATGCTGACCTGATCGGTACGATCAACGAAAGCCTTGCAATTGCTGACGAAGGCAAGGCCAAACGCGCCGCAGCCGAACAGGAGCTGCAGAAGATGGAGACCGAGCTGCGCGACACCCTTGCCTCTGCGAAGGCGCGCAAAGACGGCGTCGGCGACAACGCTGGAACTGCGGTTTCGAGCTAAAGGCAGGCTGGACGTGCAAGTGCCGGGATATCTGAAACCTCTGTTGGGTATGGTGGCGCTGTTGGCGCTGGCCAATTGCGATGAGGCGCTGACGTCGTCCGTCGTGCCGCAACCGCGCCCGGTTGCACCTGCACCGGCACCTAATGCTTATGTTCCCCCGTCTGCGGCAAGTCAGGATCTGGCCCGGTTCTATCAGCGGGTCGAACGTGACCTGCTCACCCGCGACATGTTGCGCGTGGATGGAGGTGGTCCCGACACACCCTATGATGCCGATGATTTGGCCCGTAATTTCGAGGCTATTGCCTTTTACAGCGAATACCCCGATCACGCTGTAACTACACGCATTCGGCGAACGGACGGACAGCTAAGCCGGTGGGCAGGACCTGTGCGGATTCAGACCGAGTTCGCCCCGTCCGTGGCACCCGAGATACGCAAAAAAGACGCGGCTGACGTCGAGGCGTTCGCGGAGCGGCTGAGTAAATTGACGGATCACCCGATCTCGGTCGTCAATCGCAAGGCAAACTTCCATGTCTTCTTTGCAGGCAAGGATGACAGCGCCTATGTGGTGAAACGCCTGAAACAGCTGATTCCGGGCATCAGCACGCCTTCACTGGATTTGGTTGCAAACCCGCGCGCCAATATTGACTGTCTTGTTTTTGCGTCTCCTACCAATACCTCACCGTATAAATTTGTGCGGGCTGTCACTCTCATCCGGGCTGAACTGCCGGACCTGACCCGGCGCAGTTGCATCCACGAGGAAATTGCGCAGGGGCTTGGATTGTCCAATGACAGCCCAGCGGCACGGCCTTCGATTTTCAACGACAATGACGAGTTTGCGCTGTTGACCAGCCATGACGAGAAACTTCTGACAATGCTTTATGACCCGCGCCTTGAACCCGGTGTTACGGCTGAAGACGCCCGCCCGGTGGTCCGGATTATTGCTCGCGAATTGATGGGCCAGCAGCTCTGAGCCCAAGGAAAGGAGACCCCAATGGGTATTTTCGATTTTCTGACCGGAGAATTTATCGACGTCATTCACTGGGTCGACGACACCCGCGACACCATGGTTTGGCGGTTCGAGCGTGAAGGACATGCCATCAAGTACGGCGCCAAACTGACGGTGCGCGAAGGACAGGCAGCGGTGTTCGTGCACGAAGGGCAATTGGCAGATGTATTCACGCCCGGCCTCTACATGCTTGAGACCAACAACATGCCGATCCTGACGACGCTGCAGCATTGGGATCACGGATTTCAGTCGCCCTTCAAATCCGAGATCTATTTCGTCAACACGACGCGTTTCAATGATCTGAAATGGGGCACCAAGAACCCGATCATGCTGCGCGATCCGGAGTTCGGACCGACCCGTATCCGCGCCTTTGGCACATACACGGTCCGGGTCAAGGACCCCGCGAAGTTCCTGATTGAAATCGTCGGCACCGATGGTGAATTCACCATGGATGAGATCAGCTTTCAGATCCGTAACATTATCGTGCAGGAGTTCAGCCGCGTAATCGCAGGATCGGGCATTCCGGTGCTGGACATGGCCGCCAACACCGCCGATCTGGGTAAACTTATCGCCGCCGAGGTGTCGCCCGTGCTGGAAGGGTACGGGCTTGAGATGCCCGAGTTCTACATCGAAAACATCTCGCTACCGCCTGCGGTCGAGGCTGCGTTGGACAAGCGGACGTCGATGGGATTGGCAGGCGATCTGGGCAAGTTCACCCAGTATTCCGCCGCCGAAGCGATGACCGCAGCAGCCAACAACCCCGGTCAGGGCGGCGGCATGGGTGCAGGCCTAGGCATGGGTATGGGCATGGCGATGGCCAACCAGATGGCAAACATGGCAGCGGGTCAACCAAGCGGCCCGTGGGGCGGTTCCGCCCCCGCTGCGCCGCAACCGGCGGCGCATGCGGCACCGCCACCTCCTCCGCCGGTCGAGCATGTCTGGCATATCGCGGTAGACGGGCAGACCACCGGGCCGTTTTCCAAGGCCAAGATGGGCCGCATGGCGACCGACGGTGATATCACCCGTGACACCCATGTCTGGACCGCCGGTCAGGACGGATGGAAAAAGGCCGGTGACGTGCAGGAACTGGCGCAACTGTTCACGATATTGCCACCACCACCGCCGGGAAGCTAACCTTGTGGCTGACGCCGGTAAGACAGCTCCTTATTCCCAACGCGATATCGCGTGCGCGGTCAAAATGTCCGCGCTTCTGGGATGGGCAGGAGTTATTGGCGTTCCGGTTTTCTCCTACGCGTATCGAAATGGATTTGATCTGAACTCGCTGTCCCTTGTTTTCTGGTACGCGTTGTTTGGCCTGCCAATTTCTCTTTTCATCTGTTGGCTAGTGGTCAAACCGTTTTTGCGCATCTTGATGCGGCGCACCGTTAGCTATGTCCGCGCTGCTTTCTGGGGCGCGGGAATTGGGTTTGGCCTTGTAGCCGTTTGGGTTGCCATAAGCCGCTACCGTGGTTGGCGAAAGTCACAGAACCCCGACACTAGGTTTGGGTTTGGCGACGCTAACGGAACAATCGAAGAAAACGGCATTTTGACTGATTATGGCTGGTGGCGGCTCGCCGAGAACTCTTTCCAATTTATTCTGATCTGCGTCCTCGCTGCGTTGATCGTGCGCCTGATTATCGGGCCCGGAAAATACCCCCCTCCAATCAAGGTTCACCCATGACAGACGAACACCGCTTTCCCTGCGAGCAATGCGGCTCGGACTATCGGTTCAATCCGGGCGACGGGACCCTGACCTGCGATCATTGCGGGCATTCGGAATCCATAGGTGCCGGACCGTGGGGCGGTGCCAGCCTGAAAGAGCTGGATTTCAACGCGGCGCTGGCGAACAAGCTGCCGGAAGCAGAAATCGAGGAAACGCGGGTTCTGTCCTGCCCGAACTGCGCAGCTCAGGTTGAGTTTGACCCGAACACCCATGCGGCCGAATGCCCGTTCTGTGCCACTCCGGTAGTCACGGAGACGGGAGTTAACCGGCATATCAAGCCAAAAGGCGTGTTGCCCTTTGCTCTGGATGAACGGTCGGCTCATAAGGCGATGTCGAGCTGGCTTGGCAAGTTGTGGTTCGCACCCAACGGGTTGAAGGACTATGCCCGCAAAGGCCGCAAGATGCAGGGGATTTACGTCCCCTACTGGACATTCGACGCAGATACCAAGTCAGCTTATCGCGGTGAACGCGGAACGGTGTACTACGAAACCCGGACCGTCATGCGTGACGGCAAGCGCGTGCAACAACAGGTCGCAAAAGTGCGTTGGTCCCCAAAATCCGGCCTGGTTGCTCGGTTCTTTGACGATGTTCTGGTGCTGGCGTCCCAGTCCTTGCCCAAAACGTATACTGACGCGCTTGAGCCTTGGGATCTACCGGCGCTTGAACCTTATCAGCCCGAGTATCTGGCCGGTTTCCGGGCAGAAGCATATACTGTCGAACTGCAGGATGGTTACACTGAAGCCCGCGCGCATATGGCCCGCGTGATCGAACGGGATGTTCGGTTCGATATCGGTGGCGACCGACAGCGCATTCACGCAATCGACACTGACGTGCGGAATGTGACCTTCAAGCACATATTACTGCCCGTCTGGCTGGCCGCGTACAAATACCGGGGGCAGACCTATCGTTTCGTTGTGAATGGCAGAACGGGGCGCGTTCAGGGTGAACGCCCGTGGTCAGCCATCAAGATCACGATCGCTGTTGTCCTGGGCCTGCTGGTCGCGGCGGGTGTCGGGTACATGATGGCAACGGGTCAGCAATAGAACCGCGTCGCGTTCATGTGCAATTTTGGCGGTTTAACCGCTTGAACATCGTTGATCCCGCCGCCATCCTGCGCCTCGTCTGCACGAAGGGGAGAGCAGTGTGACGCTATCCGATCTGGATCAACTACTGGCCGAGCGGCACTCTTGCCGGGCGTTCCGACCTGAACCCGTTCCCAAGGACCAGATCGAACAGATTCTGACCTGTGCGTCACGTGCCCCCAGCTGGTGCAATGCGCAGCCCTGGAACATCGTGATCACCAGTGGCGCCGAGACTGACGCGTTCCGAAAAGCACTGCAACACGAAGTCACAACCGGCGCACCGGAACCCGACCTGCCGTTCCCGACGGCGTATACCGGTATATATCAGGAACGCCGCCGTGAATGCGGCTGGGCATTGTACGAAGCCGTCGGCGTACAGCGCGGGGACCGTGCAGGTTCAGCCCAGCAAATGATGGAAAACTTTGCACTTTTCGGCGCGCCGCATTGCGCGATCATCTCAAGCCCTGCGGACCTTGGTCCTTACGGAGCGATGGACTGCGGTGGTTTTGTCATGGCCTTCACCCTCGGCGCCCAAGCGCTGGGGGTGGCCACAATCCCTCAGGCCGCGGTGGCCAGCTATGGTCAGTTCCTGCACCGGTACTTTGGTATCCCCGATGACCGCTTGATCTTGTGCGCAATCTCTTTCGGCTATTCCGATACAGACCACCCTGCAAACGGGTTTCGAACCAGCCGTGCCGGTCTGGACGAGATCGCACGCTGGGTTGAATAACCACGCCAACAAACGGAGAACGGATTTGCGCGCACTGCTACAAAGGGTTTCCCGGGCCAAGGTCTCGGTTGATGGACAAACGATCGGACAGTCTGGCCCTGGGTTGATGATCCTGGTCTGTGCGATGAAAGGCGATGATGAACAAAAGGCCGGGCAGCTTGCGGCCAAAGTATCAAAGTTGCGCATTTTCAAAGATGAAAACGGCAAGATGAACCGCTCTGTCGTTGATGTGGGTGGCTCGGCTCTGGTGATCAGCCAGTTTACGCTGGCCGCCGACACGTCGCGCGGGAACAGGCCAGGGTTTTCCGAGGCCGCGGCCCCGGATGAGGGGCAGCACCTGTATGAAGAGTTTGCGCGGCGGTTGCAGGCGCATGGTGTGGCCGTCGAAACCGGGCAATTCGGTGCCGACATGGCGGTAGAGCTGGTTAATGACGGACCAGTCACGATTTGGATGGAAAGCTGATGGATCAGAGGCAACAGGCAATTCGCATTTGGCAGGCTGGCGTTGATGCGGTTGACGGAATAAGGGCCACCAAAGCTGTTCTGGATGGGGTTCCAACGCCCGACCAGATCTTGGCAGTCGGCAAGGCAGCCGCAGCAATGGCCAGCGCGGCATTGGAACATTTCGGCCCGCGTCCAACGCTGGTTGTCACCAAGGATGATCACGGACGCGGTCTGCCGGAACATGTTCAGCTGATCGAGGCCTCACACCCCGTTCCGGACGCGCGCAGCCTTGAGGGCGGTCGCGCCCTGCGGGCCGCGATCGAGGCTATGGCACCCAATTCTCATGTGCTGCTTCTGGTTTCGGGCGGAGCCTCATCCCTGGCTGAGGATTTGCTGCCGGGAAACACTTTGAGTGATCTGGAGCAGCTGAACGGCAGGCTGCTGTCCGAAGGGATGGATATCACCGCAATGAATGCCGAGCGTCGCAAGCTGTCCCGGATAAAGGGCGGTGGGCTGCTGGCCCATTTCAAAGGGGCAAAAGCCACCGTTCTGGCAATCTCGGACGTTCCCGGGGATGATCCGAATGTCATCGGATCGGGGATCGGTGCCTTGCCCGAAACTTACGAATTTAACGCCGTGACCCAGATTGTTGCGTCGAACGCTCATGCGCGTTCTGCGGCAGCAGATTTGGCGCGTCGTGAAAGCCTGCAAGTATTGGCCAATGAAGAATGCCTGCACGACGACTTCTTGCACGTCGCTTCCCAACTGGGACAACGCCTGAGGGATATGCCCCCGGGTGTCATGGTGTTCGGCGGTGAGCCTACGGTTGTGTTACCAGATCAGCCGGGCCGCGGCGGGCGTAATCAGGCGCTGGCTCTGGCGCTGGCCCGTGAAATAACCGGGACCTCGGGTCTGACGCTGGTCGTTGGCGGAACAGATGGAACCGATGGCCCGACCAATGCCGCCGGAGCGGTGGTTGATGGCACGACCTGGGGCGACGGTGCTGAGCATGCCCTGCAGAATGCAGATAGCGGCAGTTTTCTGGACGCCGCCGGCGCTTTGTTGGTGACGGGTCCGACCGGAACAAACGTGATGGACCTTGTTGTCGCAATCAGGCGATGAATTGACGATTTTCAAACACCGGGAAACGCAAAAGACCGTGACACTTCCACAATGACGCGCTCGCTCAATTCGCTATGCGATATCGAAGACTTACCGGATGTCGGCATAGTGATGCCCGACGGGTGTCGCCTGTCAGCACGAGTCTGGCGTCCGGTAGATGCAGACAGCAACCCCGTTCCGGCCATTTTGGAGTTTCTTCCCTATCGCAAGCGTGACGGTACGGCGACGCGTGATGCCCTGACCCATCCTTGGTTTGCCAAACGCGGCTATGCTTGCATTCGTGTGGACATGCGCGGCAATGGAGACAGCGAAGGGTTGATGGAAGACGAATACACTCAGCAAGAGCTGGATGATGCCGTTTCCACAATTCAATGGCTGGCGGATCAGCCGTGGTGTTCGGGTACCGTTGGGATGATGGGAATCAGCTGGGGCGGGTTCAACGCGCTTCAGGTTGCCGCCCTTCAACCCGCGCCGCTGAAAGCAATTATCTCCCTGTGTTCAACCGCAGATCGTTACGCAGACGACATCCATTACAAGGGCGGATGCTTGCTAAATGAAAACCTGGGTTGGGGCGCGACCATGTGGTCGTACTCATCCCGCGCACCGGATCCTGCGCTGCGCCCCAACTGGCGCGAGTTGTGGCTTAAGCGTTTGGAAAACCAAACGTTCCTGCCCTCGACCTGGCTGCGCCACCAGACGCGCGACGCCTATTGGCAGCATGGCTCTGTCTGCGAGGATTTCAGCGCGATCCGCGCGGCGACTTTGGCCATAGGCGGTTGGGGGGACGCGTACAAGAATACCGTGCCGCTGCTGGTCGAACAGCTTAACGCTCCGGTCAAGGGAATCGTGGGGCCATGGGTGCACAAATACCCGCATTTCGCGGTGCCCGAACCGAGGATCGGTTTTCTTCAAGAGGCACTGCGTTGGTGGGATCATTGGCTGAAAGGTCTGGATAGCGGAGTTGAAACCGACCCCGACTACCGAGCGTATCTGATGGACGGGGTCCGTCCACATCGATGGTACAACGACAGACCGGGGCGCTGGATCAGCGAACAGACCGGCGCAACCTCACATCTGTCCAACCTGACCTTGAGCCTGTCCAACGCTGGACTTGGTCAAGATGAACCGTTGGATACCCGGGTTCGTTCGCCTCAAACCTGTGGCATGGACGGCGGTGAGTATTGCGCCATTTGGCTGGGCCCCGACATGCCCGGTGATCAGCGCACCGATGATGCGGTGTCCGCCTGTTTCGATGGGCCGCCTTTGTCGGAAGACCTGGATATAGTCGGTGCACCGCGCATTTGCCTGAATGTCAGCGCCGACCGCCCGCAAGCACAGATTGCCGTGCGGTTGAACCACATCCACCCGGACGGAGCTTCGACCCGGATTACGTATGGCGTTCTGAATCTGTCGCACCGTGACAGCCACGCGCAACCAACTCCGTTGACGCCCGGAGCGCCCTACGAAATCTCATTGGACCTGGATCACATCGCCTATCGCGTTCCCAAAGGACATCGCGTGCGGGTGGCTGTGTCCAGCGCGTATTGGCCGCTAATCTGGCCCTCACCCGAACCCGTCGAACTGCACCTGACAGGTGGTACGATTACGATCCCGATCCGGCCGACCGCAGGTGATGATGAACATGTGTTTCAACAACCCGACTCTGAAACCCCAATTGACGTGACGTTCCTGCGGGACAGCAGCAATTCTCGTCGGGTGGAAACTGACATGAATTCAGGTGAAACCAGCCTGATTATCGAAGATGATTTTGGTCGTGTGACCGACAATCACCACGGGCTAACGTATGGTGGCACAGCCGATGAACGCTGGACTATCCATCCCGACGACCCACTATCCGCGCACGGGCAGTGCCGCTGGTCACAAGAGATCAGTCGGGACGGGATAAACCTGCGGACCGAAACATCCTGCGAAATGTGGTCGGATCGCGAGAGCTTTTTTCTCAAGGCGCAGATAAGTGCCTTTGAAAACGAAACTTTGGTATTTTCGAAACAAACGGAGGACGCCGTTCCACGCAACCAGATGTGATATTTTGGCGACCAAAGGGCAGACATTTGTCCTTGCTCGGTAGACCGAAATGCGCCTAACTTGACTCATGCGTCAATAAAAAGCCCATCAAGGGCTGAAATCCATTCAACTGGGAGACCACTAAATGAACGAACAACTCACTCACATGGCCGGTCAGGTCACTGCGGGCAAACTGACCCGTCGCGAATTCATGGGGAAAGCGGCGGCTCTGGGTGTGTCGGCGGCGATGGCCAGCACCATGTTCGCTGACGCTGCGCGCGCGGCAGGACCAAAGAAGGGCGGCGACCTGAAATTTGGCCTGCAGGGCGGCGAATCCACCAATTCGCTGGATCCGGCGACCTATGCCAGCTCGGTGCCGTTCCAGAACGGCAAACAATTCGGCGACCAGCTTGTGGAAGTTGCGCCCGACGGGTCGATCGAGCCGCGCCTGGCTGAAGCCGTCGAAGGCAGCGCGGACGCCAAAGTTTGGACGTTCAAACTGCGTCAGGGCGTCGAATTCCACAACGGCAAGACCATGACCAGCGAAGACGTGCTGAAAACCATGGAGCGCCACTCGAACGAAGACTCCAAGTCCGGTGCCCTGGGTATCATGAAGGGCATCGAGTCAATGAAGGCCGATGGCGACAATTTCCAGGTCACACTGACCGAGCCAAATGCCGACTTGCCTTATCTGATGGCCGACTATCACCTGATCATTCAGCCTGATGGTGGAATGGAAAACCCAGGTGCGGGCATTGGCACCGGACCATACCAGTTGGAAGTCGACGAGCCCGGCGTACGCCACGTGTTCAAGAAGTTCGCCAACCACTGGAACCCCGATTTCGGCAATTTCGACAGCGTCGAAGTAATTGTCATCAACGATGCGACTGCCCGTACGGCTGCTCTGCAATCCGGTCAGGTTCATGCGATCAACCGCGTCGAACCAAAGGTTGCCGATCTGCTGGGCCGCGCCCCGAACTTGACGGTCCACTCGACCGCCGGCCGTGGACATTATGTGTTCATCATGCATTGCGACACCGCGCCGTTCGACAACAACGAACTGCGGCTGGCGCTGAAACACGCAATCAACCGTCAGGACTTGGTCGACAAGGTTCTGCGCGGCTACGGCACAATTGGCAACGACATGCCGATCAATGCGGCATACCCGCTGTTTGACGGCTCTATCCCGCAACGCGACTTCAGCCTTGAAAAGGCGGCAGAACACTATGCGAAGTCGGGCCATGACGGTTCGCCGATCATCCTGCGTGTTGCAGATGGCGCCTTCCCGGGTGCCGTTGACGCAGCGGCCCTGTTCCAGCAAAGCGCGGCTCAGGCCGGTATCCCGCTGGAAATCAAGCGCGAGCCCAACGATGGCTATTGGTCCGAGGTCTGGAACGTTCAGCCGTTCTGCGCATCCTATTGGGGTGGCCGTCCGGTGCAGGATCAGATGTACGCGACAGCGTATCTGTCGACTGCCGACTGGAACGACACCCGCTTCAAGGTGCCAGAGTTCGACGAAATGCTGTTTGCAGCACGGGCCGAACTGGACAACGACAAACGCAAGGACATCTACAGCAAAATGGGCATGATGGTCCGCGACCAGGGCGGTCTGATCTGCCCGATGTTCAACGATTTTGTCGAAGGCGTCACCAATCAGCTCGAAGGTTGGGAAAGCGACCCAACCCAAGAGATGATGAATGGCAACATGTCACGCAAGATGTGGTTCGCCTGATAGGGCCCACGGATAATGCATCCTATCATCAAACTGGTTTCCCAGCGCCTTGCGCTGGGACTCCTGCTTCTCTTCGGTGCATCGGCTCTGATTTTCGGCCTCACCGAAGCCCTGCCTGGGGACGCTGCGCAAGCGGTCCTTGGCCAATCCGCAACCCCCGAGGCGCTGGCAAACCTACGCGAGGAAATGGGCCTCAACCGTCCCGCTCTAACCCGATATTTCGAATGGCTGGGCGGCATCCTGCAGGGCGATCTGGGTCAGTCTTTGACCAACAAACTCGACATCGCAGAAAGCATCGGAAAGCGCTTGGGGAACACCCTGTTCCTGGCATGTGCTGCAGCCGTCGTTTCCGTGCCGCTTGCTATCTTTCTAGGCCTTCTGGCCGTTCGGTACCGCAACCGCTGGCCTGACAAACTGATTTCTGCAATCACCCTGACAACGGTTTCGATCCCGGAATTCCTGATCGGTTACGTGGTGATCTACTTCGTCTCGGTGAAACTGGGCTGGTTCTCCTCACTCGCAATGATCAACGATACAATGTCCTTCGGGCAAAAGCTCAATGCCATCGCCTTGCCTGCCTTCGTTCTGACACTGGTGGTTCTGGCGCAGATGATGCGAATGACCCGCGCTGCGATCTTGAACCTGATGCAGTCGGCCTATATCGAAACGGCTGAACTGAAAGGCCTCTCGAATTTTCAGGTCATTGCGCGCCACGCGTTTCCCAACGCGATTTCCCCTATTGTCAACGTTGTGATGCTGAACCTGGCCTATCTGGTTGTGGGCGTCGTCGTTGTCGAAGTGGTGTTCGTATATCCCGGCATGGGGCAATATCTGGTGGATTCGGTGACCAAGCGTGACGTGCCAGTCGTTCTGGCCTGCGGCGTCGTCTTTGCCGCGGTCTATATCGGGCTCAACATGGTTGCCGATATTGTGTCTATCCTTGCCAACCCAAGACTGAGGCATCCGAAATGATGAAGAACATTCCTATTTCGGCCGCCGTCGGTCTGTTTTTCACCGGACTGTACTTTTTCATAGCGATCGCAGCCCCACTGATCGCCCCTTACGGAATGGCCGAAGTGGTCGGTGATGTGTGGGAACCGTCAAGCGCCGAGCATCTGCTGGGCACGGACAATATCGGGCGCGATCTGCTGACACGTATGATCTATGGTGGTCGCACGACCATCTTTATCGCTGCGATGGCTACGATCCTCAGCTTTATCACTGGCACCTCGCTGGGCCTTTTGGCTGCGGTTCTGGGTGGTTGGGCTGACCAAGCGCTGAGCCGGACGGTTGACCTGATCATGTCGATCCCAACGCTGATCCTGGCACTGGTTATCCTGGCGATTGTTCCGGTTACCGTTCCGATCCTGATCCTTGTGATGGGGCTGTTGGACGCCACACGTCCTTACCGACTGTCTCGATCGGTCGCCGTGGACATCAACGTGATGGACTATGTCGAAGCCGCAAAGCTGCGCGGTGAAGGCCGGCGCTGGATCATCTTCCGGGAAATCCTGCCAAACGCTCTGTCGCCTCTGGTGGCTGAATTCGGGCTGCGGTTCATCTTCATGGTCCTGTTCATCTCGACCCTGTCGTTCCTGGGCCTGGGCGTCCAACCGCCGCTGGCGGACTGGGGCGGCATCGTGAAGGAAAACAAGGACGGAATCGTCTATGGCATCGGCGCGGCCCTGTACCCCGCTGTAGCCATCGCGACGCTCGCCATCTCGGTCAACCTTGTTGCTGACTGGGTTTTGAACCGTACCACATCGCTGAAAGGAGGCCGGGGATGAGTGATACCCTACTCAAGGTCCGCAACCTCAAGATTGGCGCGACCGTCTATCCGCCCGGCGAAAAGCCCCATGACATCGAAATCGTGCACGGGGTCAGCTTTGACCTCGAACGCGGCAAGGTGTTGGGGCTGATCGGTGAATCCGGTGCCGGTAAATCGACCATCGGTCTGGCGTCTATGGCTTATGGCCGCGGTGGCGTCGAACTGACCGGTGGCGAAGTCTGGGTCAACGGGCGCGACATTCTGAAATCTCCGCACAGCGATATCCGCAATCTGCGTGGTGGCGAGGTTGCCTATGTCTCGCAATCCGCGGCCGCGTCGTTTAACCCGGCCAAGAAGATCATGGATCAGGTGGTCGAAGCGGCGGTCGAACATAAGAAGTTTTCGCGTAAAGAGGCCGAAGGTCGTGCGCGTGAACTGTTCGCCAAGCTGGGGCTGCCCGATCCGGACAATATCGGTGATCGTTATCCTCACCAGGTCTCGGGTGGTCAGCTACAGCGTTGCATGACGGCGCTGGCGCTGTGCCCCGAGCCTGATCTGGTGGTGTTTGATGAACCGACCACTGCACTGGATGTGACCACTCAGATCGACGTTCTGATGGCGATCAAAGAGGCCATTCGCGATACTGGCGTTGCTGCGCTCTACATCACGCATGACCTCGCCGTTGTTGCTCAGGTCAGTGATGACATCATGGTTCTGCGGATGGGCAATACGGTCGAGTATGGCAATACCGACCAGATCATCAACAACCCGCAGGAAGAGTATACCAAGGCGCTGGTTTCGGTCCGCTCGATCGAGCACGAAGAGAAAAAACCCACACCGGAATCGGTATTGAGCGTCGAAGGTATTACCGCGCGCTACAAGGGTTTGAATTTTGACGTGCTACACAACGTCAATGTCGAGCTTCATCCGGGGCAGACACTGGCCGTCGTCGGTGAATCCGGTTCGGGCAAGTCGACACTGGCGCGGGTGATCACAGGCTTGCTGCCGCCGCGCGATGGTGAGATCACCTTTGCTGGCCGCAAGCTTAGTGGCGATCTGAAGGGCCGCAGCCGTGAAGACCTGCGCGAGCTGCAGATGATCTACCAGATGGCTGACGTGGCAATGAACCCACGCCAGACGGTTGGTACGATCATCGGACGCCCGCTGGAGTTCTACTTCAACATGCGCGGTGCCGAAAAACGCAAGCGGATCGTCGAACTGTTGGATGAGATCGAACTGGGCGAAAAGTACATGGACCGCTATCCGGCGGAACTGTCAGGTGGTCAGAAACAGCGTGTCTGTATCGCGCGGTCGCTGGCAGCCAAGCCCAAGATGATCATCTGTGACGAGGTCACCTCGGCACTTGATCCACTGGTTGCGGACGGCATCCTGAAACTGCTGCTGGACCTTCAGAAGATCGAGGATGTGGCGTACCTATTCATCACCCACGATCTGGCGACGGTGCGCGCGATCAGCGATAGCATCGCTGTGATGTATCAGGGCCGCGTGGTTCGCTATGGGTCGAAAAGGGAGGTGCTGAGCCCGCCGTTCGACGACTATACCGACCTGCTGCTCAGTTCCGTCCCCGAGATGCATCTGGGTTGGCTGGAAGAGGTCGTTGCCCACCGCAAAATGGAAAGCGCCGGAAACTGACCCCTGCCCTTTCCGTGACAGGTAAGTGAAAAATTGAAATCCCGGCGCTTGTTCGATGACAGGTGTCGGGATTTTGCTATTGGGGGCGCGAACGGGCAGACCCTTGATCGCGAATCCCCTAGGGTCGCCAGAAATATATAGTCAAAAGGCCAATGACATGGACCGCAAACTACTCCTCATCATCCTGGACGGTGTTCCTTGGCGCAATTTCCGACGGTTATTCGGTAACCTTGAAGGTTGGGTCGACAGCGGTGAGGCGCGGGTCTGGAAGCTACGCGCTGTTCTGCCGTCCACGTCGGCCAGCTGCTATGCCTCGATCCACACCGGCGTCACACCACAGGAGCATGGCTGTACCGGCAACGGCAATGTCTTCCGCCTGAGCCACAAGGACGTTTTCAGCCAGGTACGAGAGGCTGGTGGCGTAACCGGCGCTGTCACCCACAGCTATTGGTCGCAGTTCTTCAACCGCCACCCGTTCGATTACGTCCGCGACATCGAATATGATGAGCCTGAGAGCAAAACGATCAACCACGGTCGCTTTCACACCATGACAGGTTATGGCAAAGCCAATCAGATGACCCCGTCCGACGTTGATCTCTATGCCACTCTGACCAATCTGTGCCTGCGTCATGGGCTGGACTACGGCCTGCTGCATGCCTGCACATTGGATAGTATGGGGCACCGTTTTTACCACGATTGCGAAGAGATGGACCACGCTTGCTTCGTAGCTGACGAGATGCTGGCACCTTTCATCCCGCGTTGGCGACAACTGGGGTACGACGTGATTGTGACCGCTGATCACGGACAGGATGAGCGGGGACACCACGGCGGGCGCAGCCCGCTGCAACAGGAAACCGCGTTGTATTACTTTGGCGACGCCGAAGGCCCCGAGGTCGACACGGTGATCGACCAGCTACAGCTGGCGCCTACGATCCTGAACCGCATGGGTGCGCCCATTGCCGAAACGATGAAGGCACAGTCTTTCCTGAAGTAACGGGTTAATCGTAGGGCCAGATCTGCTGGCCCAGCGCCTCAATCGAAACTGAGATCCGTTCAAAGCTGTCAGCCGCCCGCTTCACGCTTGTACGCGCGCGCAGATAGCCGTGAACAAGGCCGGGCTCGTTGATCCAATGCGCCTGCCCTCCGGCGGCGGAAATCTTGTCGCAATAAGCGGCGCCATCATCCCGCAGCGGATCGCAATCTGCGGTCACCACCACAGTTGGCGGCAGGCCCGAGAAATCCGTGTCGTGAAGCGGCGCAAATGTCGGGTCGTTTTGCGGGACAGTGCCACCGCAACGTACCTTTTCGTAGAAAACGATCTCATCCAGCGTCAAAAGCGGCGCGTGGGCGTGTTCGGTATATGACCCGTTCGCGCTGTCGCCGCCCAAACCTGGGTAAATCAGCACCTGCCCCAGCACATTCTCCAGCCGCCCTCGCCCATATTGGGCGACCGCTGCCGCCAGATTGCCACCGGCACTGTCACCCGCAAGGACAATAGGATCGCCGAATTCCTGCACGGCCCAGTTCGTAGCGGTCCAGCTGTCCTGAAACTGCGCAGGATGTACGTGTTCGGGGCACAGGCGGTAGTCCACGGCCACAACCCGATATCCGGTTTGCGCGCAAATCTCGGCGCAGACGTCGTCGTGGCTGTCCAATCCGCCAACAACAAAACCGCCACCATGAAAATAGATGACGGTTCGTGTCGGGTGACCAGCATTGTAAACGCGGACAGGCACACCATCGGCCTGCCTGTCCTGTGTTTCGACCCCTTGTGGGCGGGGTTGGCGAAAGTCGCGACACATCGTGTCGTAGACCCGGCGCTGATCCTCGATCGTAAGGTCGACCGCATCATCCGGATAGCTTTCAGCCGTTCGTTTTATGAACGCCCAAGTCTCTTCATCAATCAGACGTTCATAATCCATGTTTCCTCCCGGTCAGGCAGCCCACTCCCACGGCCGGGTGAACGATCCCAGCACTTTGCTGACATCGTCCTCTGCGGAACCCTTCGCGTCAAGCTGCGCAACGAGTCCGCGTTTCTTATCGTCGATGACCGAAATGACCCGTGCCTCAAGACCGGCCTCTTCCAGCGCGCCGTTATAGATACGCGTGATCGCCTGTTTGCGAAGTTCGGGCTTAAAGACCTTACCGACGGCAGTTTTGGGCAGCTCGTCCAGAATGGTCATGTGCTTGGGTTGGGCCGCGCGTTCATGGACATGCACATTGCAATACTCCATCAGCTCTTTCTCGGTGACCGAGGCTCCATCGACCAGTTCGACAAAGGCGCAAGGCACCTCGCCCGAATAGGCGTCAGGCTGCCCGATGGCACCGGCAAACGCGACAGCATCGTGCCCCAGCAGAGCTTCTTCGATCTCGGCCGGGTCAATGTTGTGACCGCCGCGAATGATCAGGTCCTTGGCACGACCTGTGATCCAAAGGTAGCCATCCCCGTCAAAGCGTCCCAGATCACCTGTGCGCAGGTATTTGTCGAAGTGGTACAGATCTACGTTCTTGTCCGCCTCGGTATAGGTGTTACCGGCGAAAACGCCCGGATTCGAAATGCAAATCTCTCCAATTTCATCTGCGGCGCATTCCTTTGGTCCGTCCGGACCATCCTGCAGGATTTTCACATCCGTATAAGGGAACGGAATACCGATCGAGCCGATCTTCTTTTCCCCGTCCACCGGGTTGCAGGACACCAGACAGGTGGCTTCGGTCAGACCATAGCCTTCCACGATGGTCACGCCGGTTGCCTCTTCAAAGCGCCGGAACAATTCGACCGGTAGAGGGGCCGAGCCCGAAAATGCCGTTTTCACGCTTGAGATGTCCGCATCCACTGGGCGCTGCATTTTCGCGGCAATTGCAGTTGGGACGGTGATGATGAAGGTCACTTTCCAGCGTTCGATTAGTTTCCAGAAATTGTCGAACACGCCGTCGCCGCGATATCCAGCAGGCGTCGGGAAAACCACATGCGCGCCAGATGAGACGGCAGCCATCATGATCACATGCACGGCAAAAACGTGGAACATGGGCAGTGGGCACATGATCACGTCTTCTTCGGAAAACAGCAGCGTATTCCCAAGCCAACCGTTGTAGATCAGGCCCGAGTATTTGTGCTGTGCAACCTTCGGCATACCGGTCGTGCCGCCAGTGTGGAAATAGCAGGCAACGCGATCTTCCTTGCTGTCTTCAAAGGTCAGTGTCGTCGGTTGCTTGGACAGTTCCTTGTTGAAGTTCTTATAGTCCGCATGCGCCAATTTTTCCTTGTCGCCCATTTTGGGACGCAGGAACGGCACCAGCCAGGATTTCGGCGGCGTCAGATAACGGTTGAGGTCAATCTCAAGAATGGTCTTGACGTTGGGCGCATGGCGCACCGCCTCTTCGACTTTCTGCGCCACATCCGTTTTGGGGAAGGATTTCAGCGTCACAACCACTTTGGCATCAGTTTCGCGCAGGATTGCTGCGATCTGCTCAGGCTCTAGCAGCGGGTTGATCGGGTTCACGATCCCTGCGACCGCGCCGCCCATCATGGTGACCAGCGTTTCGTTACAGTTGGGCAGCACATAGGCCACCACGTCTTTCTCACCGACGCCCAAAGACCGGAACAGGTTTGCCGCCTGATTGACTTTGCCAAGCAGTTGCGACCACGTCAGTGTCTCGGCCTTGTCTGTCGGGCCGGACATGAGCTGAAAGCTGACCGCATCACTGTTTGGGTATTTGCCTGCCGTGCGCGACAGTAACTGGTGGAACGTGACCGGAACATCCCGATCCTCCCACGACATTTCCTGCTCGATCCTCGCCTTGTCTTCCAAACCCACAAATGCCATGTGGCTCCTCCCTGTTCTTCTCCCACGTCTTGCGCGGCTTTTTTCCATGACAAGATGGAAGCAAAACCACGCGGGTGCAAGCGAGGGGTAGAGAGGCCGCGCCCAAAATTATAGAATTACGCAGCGGCGCAAAATTGATTGCCCTGACGTCAGGCTATTCTGCTGCAACGCCGTCGGTGAATTGCAGGCGCGCCAGACGGGCATACAGGCCATCCTGAACGACCAGATCCGCATGCGTGCCTTGTGCAACGATTTGACCGGCCTCCATCACCACGATCCGATCCGCTTTTTTAACTGTCGCTAGACGGTGGGCCACAATCAGTGTGGTGCGCCCGGCGCGCATCTGGTCAACGGCGCCCTGAACCGCGCGTTCGCTTTCAGCATCCAGGGCCGAGGTCGCCTCGTCCAGCAGCAGAACTGGGGCATCCCGCAGGATCGCACGGGCAATCGCAATGCGCTGTTTCTGACCGCCTGACAGCATAACGCCGCGCTCACCAACAAAGCTGTCATAACCTTCGGGCAGTTTCGAGATGAACTCATGCGCCGCGGCTGCGCGCGCGGCCGCCTCAACCTCGGCATCCGTGGCGTCCAGACGCCCGAACCGAATATTCTCGCGGGCCGAGGCTGCAAAGATGATCGGGTCCTGTGGCACCAAAGCCATGTGCTGCCGGAAATCGGACCGGTCGAGATCACGTAGGTCAACGCCGTCCAGACTGACATGACCTGCGTCCGGATCGTAGAACCGCTGGATCATCTGGATCACTGTGGTTTTGCCTGCACCCGATGGACCAACGAAAGCCACGGTTTCACCCGGTTTGATCGAAAGGGTCAGATGGTCCAGTGCCACCACATCCGGACGGGCCGGGTAGCGGAAGGTGACATCATCGAACCGAAGCTCACCGCGCACAGGTGCTGACAGGGGTTTGGCCTTGGCTGGATCGATCACGGTATCCTGCGCGTTCAGCAATTCCGCCAGACGCTCGGTCGCGCCGGCTGCACGTTGCAGCTCGCTCCAAATCTCAGAGAGGGCGGCGACAGAGCCGGCCATGATGATTGAGTAGATCACGAACTGGATCAGAACACCTTCGGTCATCACGCCGTTGCGAACGTCGTTTGCCCCCATCCACAACACGCCGACGATGCCCGAAAATACAAGGAAGATAACGATTACCGTCATCACGGCGCGCGTTTGTATACGTCGAAGAGAAACCGCATAAGAGGTTTCGGTCATATCGCCGAACTGCTGCCGACTGGCTTTTTCATGCGTAAAGGCCTGAACGGTTTGAACCGCGCTCAGCGCCTCGCCTGCGTTGCCCGACGAGGCCGCGATCCAGTCCTGATTTTCGCGGCTGAGGACCCGCAGACGACGCCCCAGAACAAGTATCGGCACCACCACCACCGGGATCAGCAAAAGCACCAAACCCGTTAGCTTGGCCGAGGTCAGCAGCATCAGGACCAAACCACCCGCGAACAAAAGCATATTGCGCAAGGCAATGGATACGGACGATCCCAGCACAGACTGAATCAGGGTCGTGTCCGTGGTGATACGGCTGAGTACCTCTCCGGTCATGACCCGTTCGTAGAACTCGGGGCTCATTCCTATGACGCGGTTAAATACGGCCTTGCGGATATCGGCCACGACGCGCTCACCCAACCGGGTGACCAGCGCATATCGGATGCCAGTTCCCACCGCCAAAATCGCGGCAATGCCCAGTGCCGCCAGAAAGTACCAATCCAGCAGCTCGCCATCTTCAATTCGGAAATTGTCGACTACGCGGCGTACCGCAAGTGGCAGGGTTAGCGTCATGCTGGCCGTCAACACCAGCGCCAGTACCGCACCCGTCATCAGGGCCCGATACGGCTTCATAAATGGCCAAAGAGACGACAGAACGCCTATCTTCCGCGATCCAGCACGCTCCTCCGTGGCACCGGGTGCAGGTTTGCCCTTGGGCGTGGCTGAGGCAGAGTTTGCCATAATTGGCCCTTACGTCTTTTTCGCACTTAAGTGTTCGCTTCTTGGCGGCCACGGCAAGCCGGGTCAAGAACCACAATATATGACCCAACATAAAAGGGCTATTTGACGCAGAATTTTAGGGCTGATTTGGAGCGGGCGGCGGGAATCGAACCCGCTTCATCAGCTTGGAAGGCAAGCATCTTAATCACTGCTTTAACAACTATTTCAATGCACTATTAGAATAAATATAGTCGTTTTGCAGGTTATATGTCGGAGAAAAATTCTTGGAGCGGGCGGCGGGAATCGAACCCGCTTCATCAGCTTGGAAGGCTGAGGTAATAGCCAGTATACGACGCCCGCTCAGCTCGAGCGGGTCTATTTCATCCCGAATTTGCGGTCAATAGAGGATTTGTTTTTTTTCAGACAACTGATCTTTGTTGAACAAAAAACCTGCAGCTGAATCGCAGGCAAGTTATGGAGTTTGGCCAAAAAGTAAGCTGTCAATTTTTTAATAGAACCAACGGAACAATCAAAGTGTCCCTGTTCCCATCGGAACTGTTCGAATGTCCCCATTGCGTACAGAACGGGCATTCGTCTTATTGGCGGCAAGGACTGCACTGAGCCCATTATGTGATTTTGATTTTTCGCTGCGCACGCTCGCTGCGGATATTTTGCCGCATGGGAATCGGCCGTTGTACCGCGGCGCGGCGAGAAAACCGGGCGTTCACACCTCGGGCGGCATTGTTGACCTGCCCAATTAGGGTTGGAGCTGACATTTAGAATGTTGAACTCCAATATCTGCTGCAACAACCCATAGCGGTATGCGCGGACACAAACGTCACAGGAAAGCCCTTTTTAAAAAGCGACGCATTCACTGGTTTGAGATAAACCGAGCTGTTGCGATGAGACTCATACAGCGCAAAGCAACGCTAAAGACCTTTCGTGAATTTTGTTCACCAACTGAGCCGGTTTATTGAATTCTCAACACAAGACAATTGCGCTTTATTGGTGTCGTTGAGGGGCGTAGATGGTTAGACGCACGCGAAGACAAGAGACATCAGAAACCGGATTGGAACCGGGCGCACTGCCTGCATTTCAGATTGGGGGTGCTTTGAGGCCGCTGTCGTCCTTGGAATTGGCAGCCATCGAAGCGCATGCCTATGACATTCTTTCGACAGTGGGTATGGTCGGCTTGCCGGCAGAGGCAACCGAACGGGCGATTGCTGCAGGGGCGTGGCGTCGCCCTGACGGACGCCTTTGTTTTTCAAATGAGATGATCAGAAATGCACTGTCTCGCGCTCCAAGAAAGATCACGTTACCGGGGTTCACTGCAGACAGGGATTTGCAGATCGGCGGCAGCCGGGTTCACATCGGGACCGGCGGAGCGGCGGTTCAGACTCTGGATGCCGCAACCGGCGCCTACAAGGACAGCTCACTAAGCGACCTCTACGATCTAATGCGCGTATTGGATGCATCGTCGAACATCCACTATGGTGTACGGCCCGTTGTTACCAGGGATTTGACCGACCCGTTCGAGCTGGACATCAACACCGCATTTGCCTGCCTCAAAGCCACTTCGAAACCAATTGGCATCAGCTTTTGCGAGCCTGACCACATCGACCCGATAGTTGAGTTGTTCGATATAGCGCTCGGCCACAAACATGCATTCCGGGAAAGACCGTTTTGTATGGCAG
The DNA here is from genome assembly GCF_059609785.1 of Ruegeria sp. YTSC003. Taxonomy (NCBI): domain Bacteria; kingdom Pseudomonadati; phylum Pseudomonadota; class Alphaproteobacteria; order Rhodobacterales; family Roseobacteraceae; genus Ruegeria; species Ruegeria sp. YTSC003. The sequence continues at coordinate 344,052 of NZ_JBXWMK010000001.1, forward strand.
TGATTGTCCATGTGGTTCCCCCGCTGACCTATAGCGCCGAAGGAATACTGATGCTGGAGAAGGCCGTGAGAGCAGGCATGATCCCGCAGATTTGTTCGGCTGGCCAGGCAGGTGCGACAAGTCCGGTCACCTTGGCCGGCGCATTGGCACAGGGCTTGGCAGAGTCGCTCGCTGGCCTAGTGGTGGTTGACGGTATCCAGGCGGGTAGCCCGTGCATTTATGCGCTGATGCCCTTCATTTCCGACTTGCGCACCGGAGCCATGAGCGGTGGCAGCGGTGAAGCAGCGATCGCCAATGCTGCCGCGGCCCAGCTTCTGGCCCATATCGGCCTACCATCCACAGTCTCGGCGGGTATGACGGATTCCAAGATGGTGGATGCCCAAGCGGGCTATGAAAAAGGCTACACCGTCGCCCTGGCCGGACATGGCGGCGCCGACATGATCAACCTTTCCGTGGGGATGCTGGGCTCGATCATGGTGGCCAGCCCCGAAGCGATGGTGATCGACGACGACATGTGCGGGGCAATCCTGCGCAGCATCAGGGGAATTGAAGTGAGTGTGGAGACACTCGATCTGGACGCGGTGGAACGCGTCGTCACCCAGGACGGTCATTATCTGGGGGAACTCGAAACGCTCAAGCGCATGAAGTCAGACTATCACTATCCGGCTCTTGCCAATCGCCAAAGTGTCGATGACTGGGTTGCTGCAGGCCGTCTTTCGATCTGGGATCAGGCACGGACCCGCGTGACCGAGATACTGGCAGCACCGCATTCGGCACATCTTGATGCAGAGGCTGAAGCACGTATTCGAGCCAACTATCCCATCCATCTTCAGCCCTAAAGAGGAGCCGACATGCACGTCTTCAGAAGTATGGTCATCGACAGTGACATAAACAGAGTCTGGGCGGCCGTTCGCGCCTTTGACGGTGTAGTGCATTGGAATCCGGGCGTGGTAGGTGTTGGCCTGGAGAACGGATCACCGACCGCCACCGGCACCATCCGCAAACTGGACATCGCCGATGGCACAGTGTTCCGGGAAACCTTGTTGGCCCATTCTGATACCGATCATTCCTATACCTATGACATCCTCGAAAGTGCGCTTCCCGTGACCGGGTACGTGTCCACGCATCGATTCATTCCGATCACCCATACACGCCAAACTCTGGGCATCTGGGAAAGCCATTTCGACTGTGCCCCCGGGGTCGCTGATGAAATGGAAAAAACCGTCGGCGACGTGATCTATATCGGCGGCATGATCGGACTGAAGCAATTCCTGAAGGAGACTGAGAATGGCTGACACCCTTGCCCCTCGCGCCGTGATTGGCGTCATGACGCCTGCGATGAATACTGTCGTCCAGCCGGAGTTGGAATTGCTTCGACCGAAGGGTGTGACCAACCAGATGCAGCGCTTTCGTTTGGGGGGCGATGCGGTGTCGGATGACCTGCCCGACGAAGCGGCAAAGTTGATGGACTGTGCGCCGTCGGCAATCGCCGTCGGTCTGACAACCGACGCAGGGCTCGGTGGGCCGGACAAACTGAAGGCGCGGTGCGAAGATATCGCACAGCAGGTCGGCGTGCCGGTGATTGGCGCTTCGCAAGCCGATTATGTGGGGTTGCGCGCCCTTGGGGCGACGCGTGTTGGCATTGTCACGCCGTTCAACGCTGAAGTCGATGCTGTGGTGAAAGCAAACACTGAAAACGCCGGGTTCGAGGTGGTCGCGATCAAGGGCACCGAAGCGCCCACGCTTCCTGCCATCTGTGAAACTCCGTTGGAGGATATCCGGTCCGTCTTTGCTGAGGTCGCTTCCTCGGATTGCGACGTTATCCTTCAGGTCGGGACCGCGCTGCCCGTGGTGGCCATGATCGGCGCGTTGGAAGACACCCACGGCAAGCCAATCGTGGCCTGCAATGCGGCGGTCTATTGGCATGCGCTGCGCGCCCTCGGCATAACCGATCCGATCACTGGTTTTGGAAGACTGTTGGAGTCGCACTGAATGCAAAGCCATGCAGAGGTTGTTGTCATTGGCGGAGGCGCAGTTGGTGCTTCCATCCTGTACCATCTGGCTAAGGCAGGCATCACCGATGCCGTTTTGCTTGAAAAGAATGAACTGACTGCGGGGTCGACGTGGCATGCCGCGGGCAATATTCCCACCTACGCTAACTCGTGGTTGGGCATGCGCGCCGGAAACTATGCCTGGCAGCTTTACAAGGAGCTTGCCAAAGACCCGGTCACGCCGATCACCTATCGGCATACATCCGCTATCTGGCCTGCTCACACGCCTGAGCGGATGCAACTATTCCAACACCTGTGCGGTGTGTCTCGATCGGCGGGGTTTGAACTGTCGATGCTGACGCCGTCGCAGATTGAAGAGATGCATCCTTATTGGCAGGCGGATGATACAATCCATGGTGGGATATTTGATCCCTATGAGGGCGACATCGATCCCAGTCAGTTGACCCAGGCACTGGCCAAACACGCCCGTGACTTGGGTGCAAAGGTTTATCGGTTCACGCCGGTCACAGGATTGCGACAGCATGCGTCGGGGGAATGGGTGGTTGAAACATCGACTGGCGCCATTGCCGCGGGAACCGTGATAAATGCGGCGGGTTCAAGCGGCGGACGGATTGCGGCAATGGCAGGGTTGCACGTGCCCGTCGTCACCCTTGAACACCAATATATGGTGACATCGCCTTTGGCGGTTCTCGAGAAGGACACCGACACGTTTCCTTTGATCCGAGACCCCGACATGCGCTTTTACCTCAGGCGCGAACGAAACGCCTTGTTGCTCGGGTCCTATGCCCACGAAGGCCGCCCGGTCTGGCAAGACGGGGTTCCCCAGGACTTTGACCATCAGTTGTTTGCAGATGATATCGACGGGATGATGGCGGTGTTCGAAGCGGCCTCAGCCCATGTGCCTCAGCTTGCCGAAGCGGGTGCCCAGCGTTTCGTTAATGGCCCGATCCCCTATTCGCCTGACGCACTTCCCCTTGTAGGGCCCGCCGCAGGTGTTCGAAACTTCTACCATGCGACCGGCGTTCAGATTGGCATCACGCATTCAGCGGCCATTGGCAAAGCCATGGCCGAATGGCTGACGACAGGCGAAACCGAATGGGATCTGTCCGCCTGGGATCCCCGCCGGTTCGGGTCTTGGGCCACGCAAGACTATGCAGCGGCACGCGCGTCCGAGCATTATGACCTGCAATATGCGATCCCCTATCCTCATCGTCTTATGGATTCTGGGCGACCGCTCAACAAGACCCCGCTCTATAAGCAACTTGTCGAACAGGGCGCGGTCATGGGACAAATCGGCGGCTGGGAACGGGCATTCTGGTTCGATCTGGGCAAGACAAACGATCCAAGCGCTTTGAGCTTCGGACACGAGCCTTGGCAGAATGCCGTGCGGATTGAATGCGAAACGGTTCGTGATCGAGTCGGGATCATGGACCATGGCGGCTTCACAAAATTCACCCTGGATGGGCCCGACGCGGCCAAGGTGCTTGATAAAGTAGTCTGCGGAACGCTGCCGCCCGTCGGTCGGGTGCGTCTGTCCTATATGCTGACACCCAAGGGACACATATGGTCAGAAGCGACAATTGCCCGTTTGGCCGACGACAGATTTCTGCTGTGTGGCCCTACCCTGGCTGTTGATCGAGACTTCGACTGGATTGCGACCGCTTGCGGCGATGCCGACGTTCGTTTGACCAAGGGTTGCACTCGCGATGGCGCGCTTTTGGTGATGGGTCCGAAATCCCGCGATCTGTTGCAGGGCCTCACTGCCGATGACCTGAGCGCGGCCAATGCACCCTGGATGAGCCTGGCCGAAATCGAGATCGCAGGTATGCCGGTCACGGCCATGCGGGTCAGCTTCGTGGGCGAGTTGGGTTGGGAGCTACATGTCGCCTCGTCAGATCTGGTGGCCCTTTACGATGCGATCTGGACGGCGGGCAAGCCGCATGGCATCTGCAATTTCGGTTCTTACGCGCTTAATGCCATGCGCGTCGAAAAGGGGTATCACGGCTGGGGCGCGGACTTTGGCGTTGAATACACGCTGTTCGATGTTGGTCTTTCCAGGTTCGCGAACATGTCCAAGCCTTTCACCGGTCGACAGGCCGTTGAAGAACAGGCAATGCAGGAAGCTGCATGGGCCTTTATCGGGTTGGAGATCACCGATCTCGGGCCAGAGCCATTGCCATCCGACCCGATCATCCGAGAGGGGCGGGTCATCGGTTACTTGACGTCGGTCTCGATGGGCTATCGAACCGGCAAGTTGTTGGCGCTCGGCTATGTTGAAAATGGTTCGCTCGAGATGGGAGAGGACTGTTTGGTTCAGGCTTTCGGCGAGATGCGCGCGGCAACGCGTCATTCTCACCATGTGTACGATCCAAAAAACGAGAGGCTCCGGTCCTAACCGAACCCGCCGTTTGCCGAAGACCACCGCGCAAGAGCTTGGGCGACTTCCAGAATGGGGCCTGTGCCCCTGTCTTCGGATCGTATCATTGCGACCCAAGGCACCTCGATTCCGTCCTTGCCGACGCGCAGGCCGATTATACGTCCAGCTTCGATGGCCGGGCGCACGGCCCAGCCAGCAAGCACGCTGCTGCCCTGACCGGCGGCCACAAGCTCGACGATGGCTTCGGGCATCTCGACCGTTGTGGTCCAGCGTGGATAGCGCCCGGACGGGCGAAACAGCCGGGCAAATTCACGATCCGGCTCAGGGGTCAGGGCGTAAGTGATGAAGTCTTCCCCTTCGATGTCCTTGCCTTCGATATGAGTTTTTGCGGCAAGCGGGTGATCTGGTGCGAAGATGAACAGCAACTCGTCCCTGAACAGTGGAATACAATGCGTTCCAATGGGCGTTGCCTCCTCTGACGTCACAATGATGTCGGCGTGCCTGTTTGCAAGTGCGCCAACAGGTTTGCGCGTCACGCTTGCCATGACCTGAAGCTCAATTCCCGGTAGCCGCGTTTGCAGATATCGGATGAAATCGGGCAACCAATACGACGCGCTGTAGGTTTCGACCGCGATGCGCACGACATGCTCCACACCGCGGTCCATTCGCCGAACATCGCGCTCGGCCCGGTCCATTTCGGTCAGAACGCGATCCGCGACATCGGCAAGATATTCCGCCGCCGGGGTCATGCGCAGGCGCTTGTGGATGCGTGTAAATAGAACCAGATCCAACCGTCGTTCGGCTTCTTTGATGCGATGCGAAAGAGCCGACGAAGTGACCCCTAAAGCCTCGGCCGCATCGTTGACACGCCCGTGTTCGGCAATCGCGCGGATCATCTTCAGATGACGCAAATCAAGAAAGGGGCCTTCTGCCATTTGAACCTGAGCAGATTTCACATAACGGGTGATTTTCTTTATCGCTATTCATCATAGGTCAAGTCGAAACTTTGATCGAGTGAGACCGTCCGTTTTAAGCCTCGGACGAACATTCCAGCATCAACATGCTTGCGCCCTTTTCTCGGGCTGCGTGCGTGGCACAAAGATCCGTGCTACCAGCGTCGATGATGATGGAGCACAGGCGCTTATTCCTCTGCCCCATTCTGCGGTGCCCTGAACAGGTCTTTGCGCAGCGTCATCAGCGCGCCCGGATCGATCTTGGCTTGAATAATTGTTGTTTGTTCCGATGTAATGGCCTCTTGTAGGGCGGGGCCCATACCGCCGGGGCCGTCAACCCAGATGCCTTTGCCACCGCAGAGTTCGGCGAATTTGTCAAAGCGGGGGCTTTCAATTTCCGCGCCCAGAAGACGCCCGTCGTAAAACTCTTGCTGATAGGCTTTCTCAGCGCCCCATGCCTCGTTGTCGAGCACTACGATGGTGATCGGGAGCTTATGCGAAATGGCGGTTTGAATCTCGATCATAGTGTAGCCAACAGCACCGTCGCCCATGATCGCAACAACCGGGCGCTCAGGGGCGGCGGCTTTGGCGCCGATTGCGGCGGCAAGACCAAAGCCAACAAGACCAAAATCCAGCGGTGTGATCAGTGACATTGGTTCGTAATGGGCCAGGCGATCCGCAGCCTGCAGGCAGGTGTTGCCGGTATCAAGTGTAACAATGGCGTCTTCAGGCAAGGCATTGCGCAGCTCTGCCAAAGCGCGGCGGGGGTGCAAGGGCAGCGTTTCGATTACGGCCTCTTTGGCCCGTTCAGCCCAAAGACTGTCCATATCCGCCTTGAAGCTCTCGCGCCATGCGTCGCATTTTGGCTTCCGGCCTGCCTCGGTCAGCGCTTCGGCCGTAAGGCGCGCGTCACCTTGAGCCGCGATTTCAGCAGGGAAATAGCGACCAACGGCAGAGCCTTCGACATCAACATGCGCGATGCGAGTATCTGCACCGACGTAGTCGTTGGAATGGAAGGTGGAATTGAAGCCAAGGCGAGCGCCGATCACGACCATCACATCTGCTTCTCTCGTCAGACGGCTGGCCACGCGGTTGCCGCGCGGTCCGGCTTGTCCGGCAAACCAGGGGTGGCCATGGCGCATCACATCTGCATGGCCCGTCGAGGCCACAACGGGCACTTCAAGTGTTTCTACCAGCGCGGTCAGCGCGTCACGACCCGCGCCCCATTTGAAGCCACCTCCGGCAAAGATCACTGGGCGTTCTGCCCCGGCCAGCAACGCGGCAATGGTGGTGACGTCAGCAGGCGCGGCCGGACCCGGGCGCGCAATCCGTAGCGGTCTGGGATCAATGGCGGGGATTTCTTCAGCAAAAAGGTCGCGTGGGACATGCAGCACAACGGGGCCTCGGCGACCAGTGTTGGCCAGACGAATGGCATCCTCAAGCATCGGAGCCAGCCTCGAAGGATCAGTTACCATCACCGACCGCTTGCAGATCGGCGCAAAGACGGCGACCTGATCGACCTCTTGAAACGTGTCCTTGCATTGATCTGCACGGGTGATCGCACCCGCAATGACAACCATCGGAGAATAGGCTAGATGCGCCTCGGCCACGGCAGTCACGATATTCACCACGCCGGGACCGGCCTGCGCGCCTAAAACCATGCCTGGCTTGCCGGTCATACGCGCCCAAGCATCGGCCATGTGACCCGCCGCGCGTTCATCGCGCGCACCGACATAGGCAATCTCTCCGCCCTGATATATCGCGTCATAAAGTTCCAGCATTGATCCACCCAAGAGGCCGAACACAGTGTCGATCCCATTGGCCTTCAAAACGCGATAGACGGCCTCGCCGCCGGATATATTAGTCATCTCTCAGTCCTCGGCTCTTGGGCGCAGGTTGTCGGCATCAAACAGCGGGGCGTCATGTATCGTCACCGGATAAGCTTCATTCAAAATCTGAATCGTAAGATTTGCGCGCGGCGTCCCTTTCTTTACAAAGAGCCACCCGAGCGATTTGCCCACCGTGTAGCCGTAGCCACCCGACGTGGTCAGACCTACGATCCGGTCTTTCAACAAGACCGGCTCTCCGCCATGAACATCGAGACCGTCAGCATGAAGCTCTGCATAAAGCAGCTCCCATTCCGGATTACGGGCCAGCATCGCGTCCTTGCCGATGAATTCACGATCCTTGGCCACGATGAACCGTTCAAGCCCAACATCCAGCGGTCCGACATCAGTCGTCATTTCACCGCTGGCGCGATAAGCTTTTTCCATCCGCAATCCGTTGAAAGCATAGGACCCCAGATCGGCCAGTCCAAACTTGGCACCTGCCTCGAACAGAGCGTCATAGATGTCTGCAATGCGCTCCAGTGGGGCGTGAAGTTCCCAGCCCAATTCGCCCACGAATGAAACGCGCAACGCATAGCAGGGCGCTTGGGCGACCGTGATTTCCTGCCCTGAAAGCCATGGGAAAGCTGCATTGGACAGATCGGCCTCTGTCAGTTCAGACAAAATGCGCCGCGAAGCAGGGCCTGACATAGCCAGCATTCCCCAATCGGCGCTGTGATCAACAATCTGCACGTCTTCACCCGGCTGGATATGGCTTTGTATCCAGGCGAAATCCGGGTTAGCGCGAGTAATGGGGGAGCCTGTGAAATAGCGATCCTTATCAATACGCCAAATGGTGATCTCAGTCTCGAAACGGCCCTTCTCGGTCAACAAATGGTTGAGGCTCATCCGCCCGTCTTTGCGGGGGATACGGTTGGCAGACAAGCGATCCAGCAGTTTGCCCGCATCCTTGCCGGTGATCTCGAATTGGGCGAATGCGCAAAGGTCGATCACACTAGCGGCTTCTCGGGTAGCTTTTGCCTCGGCCAGCGCATTCTCATGCCAGGGCTGACGGCCCCAACCGATTTGCTCAACTTCACCGAGATCCCCGAAGTAACGCGGACGCTCCCAGCCTGCAATCTCACCAAACACCGCCCCTTTGGCAGCCAGCCGATCATAGAGAGGATGCCGGTTCACCGGGCGCAAGCTATTGAACTGTTTTCCGGGGCACGGCGTGTCATGACGGCGCATGAATTCGTCTTTGGTGCGCTCAACGATGTAATGATCCGATGCAAAATCTCCGTAACGGCGGGGATCAAGGCTGCGTGTGTTGATCGAGGTTTCGCCGTGCACCATCCAGTCGGCCAGTACTTTGCCAGCACCGCCACCCCACGCAAGACCAATGGATGAGCCACAAGACAGCCAGACATTGGGCGCACCAGAAGGCCCGACCAGCATTCCTCCATCCGGCGTATGGGTGATCGCGCCGCGCACAACGCGTTTGATCCCAAGCTCGGCCAGGATCGGCATCTTTTCGAAAGCAACCATCAGGAAATCGCCAATTGAGTCGTAATCCGCAGCAAACAGCTCGTTCTCGGCAGCCCATGGCGCGCCTTCAGGCATTTCCCAAACGGTCGGGCACACATGGCCCTCGTAAATACCAATCAACCCGGATTTCTGTTCCTGCCGGATATAGCCACCATAAGAGTTGTCGCGCATCACCGGCAATTCCGGGCGGCCTTCGAATTCGGGCACTGTGTCGGTGACAAGGTAGTGATGTAGGCAAGAGACCGAAGGTATCTTGAACCCGAACCATTCGCCGACCTGATTGGCGTAGGATCCGGCGGCAATCACGATATGCTCGGCCGATACGTCGCCCTTTTGGGTCTTGAGTAGCCACATATCGCCCCTGCGACTGGCGCCCAGAACCTGATTGTGCCGCTCGATCTTTGCCCCTCGTGCACGGGTAGCAGCGGCCAGTGCCATGGTCACTCCAGACGGGTCTATATGCCCATCCTCATAGGTTTGTACGGCAGCTTTTACATTATCTACATTGTAGAACGGGTTGCCTTTCGCAACCTCATCCGGCCCCACCAAATCCATCGGCAGATCCAGCAATCTGCCGACGCCCATGATCGACTTCATCCAGTCGACTTCATCATCGGTTGTGGCAATGCGGAACCCACCGACCTCATGCCAGCCGATGCTTTGCCCCGTTTCCAGCTCGACACGCTTGTAGGTCTCGATCGATGTCTTGTTGATCCAGCCTGCAACACGGCTGCCCACGGCATGGGCAATTTGCCCTGCTGCGTGCCATGTGGACCCGCTGGTCAGTTCAGCCTTTTCAAACAGGATCGTGTCGGTCCAGCCATTTTCAGCGAGTTGGAACTGAGCCGCAACGCCCATAATACCGCCGCCAATGATCGCAACGCGGGTCGTGCGTGTCGTCTGCGACATCAAAACGCCTCCTTGGCGGGTTGTAGCGAACATTTTGCGGAATAGCGGGTACAGGCGATTTCCACCTCGAACCCCGTCACAACGTCTTGCCCCGCAATCAGGTCCAACGGCGCGTTTATCATCGCCAGCGCAGCAGAGCGGTCAAAACGATAGCTCCACGCCGCAGAAGTTATCTGTCCAACGACGCGGCCATCATAGTAAATCGGTTCATCATGAATCGGGATCGCGTTCGGGTCATCGAACATAAGCGAAACGATCCGACGCTTGGGTTGACCCGCTTTAACCAACGCCTCCTCACCTACGAAGCCGGTGCCAAAAGCACAGAACGCACCCAACCCGGCCTCTTGCGGCGTTGTGCCCGGTGTCAATTCATGGCCGAAGGCACGAAACCCACTTTCGATCCGCAAGCTGCCGCTGGCAAAGAGGCCCGCATGAGAGGCACCTGCTGCGACAAGCGCCTCATGCGCGGCCATGGCCATGTCAGCGGGAACATAAAGTTCATACCCTTCTTCACCGGTAAAGCTCAGGCGACCGGCCCAACCGCTCGCCAACCCGATCTCGACCGGCGCAAAACCAAAGCGTTTGAGGTCAGGTACTTGCGCATTGCTGGTGGCCTGCAATACGTCGCGCGCTTTAGCCCCGGCAAGGCCAATCACGGCATAGCCGCTTGTCACATCGGTAAACTCGACACGGAAGTCACCTTTGGTGTCGCGCATACGTTTCGTGACTCGCACAACTTCGCCCGCGCCGACAATCATCAGATAGGTCTCCGGGCCATGACGTTGCACGGTCAGATCGCTTTCAACACCACCTCGCGTATTCAGGATTTGGGTATATGCGATGCGCCCTTCGGCGATGTCCATCTGCGCGGCACATAGCCGGTTGAGAAAGGCGCAGGCGTCCGGCCCCTGTATCATGATCTTGCTAAAGGCGGATTGATCCAGAATGGTTGCGCCATTGCGGCAGGCGTCTACTTCCCGCTTCACCTGACCGCGCCATTTCGGTGCGGCGAAGGTGAGTGGCAGGTGCGTTGCATCTCCACCAAAATGCACGGCGCGTTCCCAGCCCCCTCGCGCCTCAAAACGCGCGCCCGCGGCCATCAGCCCCTGGTGAATTGGCGAGCGGCGCTGACCGCGCGCAGTGTCCATTGACCGGCCCGGATAGGGATTGTCGTAGTGCCGACCCAGCACCTCGGGAATGCGGGCTTCTAGCGCGCCCAACACGTTCATTTCGGGACTGAAACGGCGTATATCAGCTTCGTTCAGTTCCATCGTCGGCTCACCCGCGATGATCCATTCTGCCATCGCCTTGCCCGCGCCACCAGCCAAAGCGATCCCCGTAGAGTTCATGCCCCCCAACAAGAACAGGCGCGACACCTCTGGGCTTTCTCCCAGCATGAACTGGCTGTCGAGTGTGAAGCTTTCGGGGCCGTTCAGCAGCATCCGCACTTCGGCGGTTTCCAGAGCGGGAATGCGGCGCAGCGCATTCTCCATCATCGGCATGAAGTGGTCCCAATCCTCATTCAGCAGATCGAATGAAAAATCCGCAGGCAGATCACGCGTAGAAATGCCCTTGGCATGGGGCTCAAACGAGCCGACCAGCAAGCCTTCAACATCATCGCGGGCATAAAGATAAGCGTCCTGATCGTTCAGCGTTGGCAGATGCATACCTTTGCCAAGCGCCTGTACCTCGGCCAGCGGCTTCGTCAGAATGTAGAAATGCTCGCAGGCATAAAGCGGCATATGCGCACCAGCCATTTCGGCCACTTCGCGCGACCAGAGACCGCTGGCGATCACGACCTCTTCGGCCTCAATCACGTACTCACCGATTTCGACGCCCGAGATGCGACCATCTTTCTTTTGCAACCCGGTCACACGGGTGTCTTCGAAAAATTTCACACCGCGCGCCTTGGCTCCTTTGGACAACGCAAGCGCCACATCAGACGGGTTCACGCGCCCATCAGCAGGCGACCAAACGGCACCGATCACGTCGTCCACTTCGATCAACGGCCAAAGTTCTTGTGCGCGGACGGCATCGACCACCTCGGCCTTCAGCCCAAAAGCACGACCAAGCGATACCTGCCGTTTGATGTTGGTCAGCCGGTCCTCATTGGTTGCCAGCGTCAGCGATCCCGTTTGTGTCCAGCCAGTGGCTTGTCCGGTCTCAACTTCCAACTCGCCGTAAAGGTCAATCGAGTAGTTGATCAATTTCGTCAGTGTCGCCGACGGGCGCAAACGCCGAACCAGACCGGCGGCATGCCATGTGGTGCCTGACGTCAGTTTCGAACGTTCCAGCACCACGATATCTTTCCGCCCTTCGCGGGCAAGGTGATAGGCGATCGAACATCCTATGACGCCACCGCCGATGATGACGGTGCGGGCGGAGGACGGGAGGGTCATAGCAATGCTCCGTCGCGGATCATGTCCGACAAAGTGTCGTCAAAGGCCAAGAGCGCTTCATCAACCAGTTCGGGTGTATGCGCGGCTGAGGTCAAACCAGAAGTATAGGCCATCATATCCACGCCGCGCGTCAGCATGCCGTCGCGATAGGCTTTGACCAAGGGTTTCGGTAGCCCCCTAATTTCAGCAGGGCTAAGTCCATCTAGACTGCTACGGCCGAAAAACACGTGGAAAACCGAACTGTCGCCATAGGCAGTGCCCGCGATGCCCCGCCTCTTCATGGCGGCATTCATACCATCGCGCATGCGTGCGGCCATTGTATCGGCATGCGCCTGCGCCTCGCCGCTGGCCAAGAGCGAAATCGCGGCACAGGCAGCAGCCGCAATCAGGGGCGAGCCGTTAAAAGTGCCCTTGTGGCTGACCGCAGGCCCAAACCCGCCTCGCACGGTTGCATTGTTCAAAAGCTCCATGATTTCGGCGCGACCACAAATCACGCCACCGGGCAAACCGCCTGTCGCGATTTTTGCCAAAGTGGTGAGGTCAGGTACGATCCCGTCGCGTGCCTGACGCCCACCAGGCGACCAGCGAAATCCGGTGATGATCTCATCAAAGATCAGCACAACACCAGCGGCACGCGCAACGTCGTGCAGCGCCATCAAGGTATCGGTGGCCAAGGGGACGCAGCCATAATTCGCGCCCGAGGCTTCAATGATTACCGTGCCAATACGGTCATCCCGTAGCGCGTCTTCCATAGCCTGAGGATCGGCTGCACAGATATGGATCAGATCGTTGATGGCATCCGGGATACCCAAAGACGGCGCCTGATCGCTGCCCGGCCTTGCCCCTTTCAATGCGTGATCATGCCAGCCATGGAAATGTCCCTCAACACGCAGCACGTGATCCTTGCCCGAATATGCCCTCCCAAGTCGCAGTGCCAGCATCGTGGATTCCGTACCCGATGCGGTGAAACGTGTGCGTTCGGCAGAAGGAATTAGCCGGTTGACCCACTCGGCCCACTCAATCTCCTGGGTGTGGCAGTCCGCGCTGAAAATCGAACGTTCGGCCTGTCTCTGCACCGCTTCGACAATTGCCGGGTGACAATGTCCTAACATCTGACTGGCGCTGCCCATTTTGAAATCAATATAGCGGCGTCCTTCAACGTCCCACTTTTCGGCACCTAGCGCGCGATCAATGAATATTGGGTGCGGATCACGAAATCGTAGCTCATGGCTGACACCACCTGGCAGGCTCGCGCGCGCGCGGGTGCTAAGATCTTGGTTCATCATTCCGGCCGTCCGATTTGTGCCCGTGTCAGGCGGATATCAAAATTCATCCTAAGCGTGCGATCCACTTCGTCCGGCAGGTGGCTGGGAAAATACGTACTCAGGATCTCTCTCGCCTTCTCCCGCGCAACGTCGCCAATCCGCTGAGCACCATCATCTTGCCAGTCGCGAGGCGCGCGCCGATCGCCGATCTCGGGATAGAAGTAATCTGACTTCATTCGGCCGAATGTGTGTTGCTCACCCAAATAATGCCCTTCACCCCGACAGACATCTGCGATGACATCAGCGGCGATATTTTCGGGTGTTGCTTCGACGCCGCGTACAGTGCGCAGGATGTTACCCAAAAGGTCATTGTCGCTGACATAGGCCGCGTGGCTCACCCCCAAAAGGCTCGACATCATACCGGCAGCCTGGGTAATGATATTTGACCCGGCATGCGCCGCCATTGTCACCGCCAGCGATTTTTCGGCCCCGTATTGGGCATCCAGCCGTTTTGCATCTGTGATCCCGGCAATCGAAGAGGTCGGCAAATCCCAACGCCGTCCCATCTGCGCCGCACCAGCCATCAGGATGGCCTGTTCGCCTCCGCCGCCGCTCATCGACCCGGTGCGCAGGTCGGCCACAAGGGGTTTAGGGGCAAAAATCGCCTTGACCTTTGGATCGACCAAACGCGCAAAGACCAGCCCAGCCAGCGTTTCCGCTACCGCCTGCACCAGCGATCCGGCAATCGTTGCCGGGCTGGTGGCCCCGGCCTGTCCGGCGCTGATCAGCTGCACCGTGAACCCGGCCTTGATCGCCAACTCCAGAACCTCACAGGCTTCTTCGGCAAAACGCATGGGCGGAACCACATGGCACACCATGATCGTTAGGAAGGGACGGGCACGAAATGCCTCTTCGCCACCGGCGATTTCATAGCAAAGCTTTGCAATATCGGCGACGTTCTGCGGCTCGGTAACCGAAATCGAAACGTGCTTGGACGTGCCCGTAAGACAGGCGTAAGCGGTGTTCAGATCCATCGACGCGTTGTCTTCGACATCGCGTGCCACAACCGATCGGCTAAAGTGGTGAATATTGTCCATCCGGTCCACGATCCGCGCTGCATCGTAGAGGTCCTGCAATGTCGAATCTCGATATTCATGAGTGTCGAGATCAAACACGCCAGGCGCCGCGCCGCCGGTAGACATATGCACGCGGGCGGCTTCAATCTTCAGGTCGTTCTCGGGACGCTGGCCACATAAGGTGAACCCCCGCTGCGCTCCGTCCATCGCCCATTTCACCAGCGCGCGCGGGAACAACAGCCGACCATCATCCGTCATGGCCCCGCCAGCAGCAGTGACTTTTTCGATCATCGAGGGAATGGCCTGACTAAGCCCCAGATCTTCAAGAAGCTTATATGCGGCTTCCTCGACCATACTTTCTTCGTCAGGCAAGAGCGGTTTAAGACGCCCACCAATCACCCCTGGCCATACCGGTGGCTGCGGGCCAGTCTCCGAGACTTGCTTTAAGCGGTCTTTACGACCGCGCCGACGGTTTGCCATGGTCATCGATTCATGAGCTCAGGTTTATGCAGCCCTATCCTGCACCGGAAATAGCAGAGTTTACAAAAGCAACATTCTCAGCAATGAATGAGAAAAACTCATCTATTGGATTGCCGTGACAGCTTCTCTTACAGCTTTACGTGCCTTTGACGCCGCCGCCCGGAACGGCAGTTTTCGGGCAGCCGCGGCGGACCTAACTGTGACCCCGACTGCGATCAGTCATCATATTCGCGGATTGGAGGATCAGTTTGGCGTCAAGCTATTCAGGCGGGAGGGTCGTGATGTCACCCTGACAGCTGAAGGCAGGCGCTTGGCCCATGCGACCAGTCAGGCCTTTGGCCTGTTGGACAGTGCAGTTCAATCCATGCATCGAAGCGCACTCAAAGCGGTGCGAGTTTCGGCGGGACCGATCTTTATGGCGCGCTGGCTCATGCCACGGATTAGTGATTTTTGGGAAGCCCATCCCGAGATCGAATTGGAAGTGGTGCCAGCCCTTTATCCCGGCGCGCATGAACGCGAGAATGTCGATATCATAATCCGCTGGGACCGCATCGCCGACACGGCAGAAGATGCAATCAAGCTGCTTGAGCTTAGCCCGGTCGCCATAGCATCCGAAGAATTTGTTATTACACGAGGACCTATCGATCACCCAAAGGATCTATTGACCTTGCCCCTTTTGCATCAAAGAAATCACTGGGGATGGCGGGACTGGTTTGAGGCAATGGGCGTTTCAATAGCCGACCTGCTCTATGGGCCGATCTTCGAGGACGCAAACGTGCTGCTGCGCGGCGCTGCCGAAGGCCAGGGAGCAATCATTGGCTGGCTTCCACTGATCGACCAGGATCTGGCGGAAAATAGAGTGGTTCGGATTTTTGATGAGCGTATCAACCCAACCCATGGCTACTTTATCGATGTCCAGCATACCAGCAGAACCCGTTCTGAGGTTCGAGAAGTTGAGGATTGGCTTGTCACACAATCATAATTGACAAATGCATCAGTTGTTGAGTGAGAGGCAAGCTTGTTTTCATGAAGCTGTCGATCTGCACTTGAGCGCGACATCGAATGACAGAATTGGTGATTATGGCCACAACGCAACGATGAGTGTGCTGCCTTTTCGAACAGATGCTGCGCCAGCAAACACCCTGAAGGACAACGGCAACATTGTCTGCAAGGCGGACATTCAGCGGAATTAACCGAATGTCTGCTTCGAGCCCGGCCCGGTCATCGGTTTGGAAGTCTCGCTTGATGGCGCAGCAAATGACCGATTTCAGCCTGAGAAGATCTCTTCCTGATACGCGACTAATGCACTAGCAATACCAAAAAGGGGGCACGTGATTGAAAAAAAGCCGGCGCAAACGCGCCGGCCAGTCCAACAGGGAGAAGGCAGAGTTGACCTCTGCATTGTGCAGTTCACCACAGGGATTTGGCGTTAGTTGGACCCCATTTTGGATTATTGTACGGTTGTGGCTTCTTTGCCGACACATCAAAAAACTAATCTTCAAACGGTTGCAGCTCTGTCCGCAAGCCGGTCGTAGCCACGATCTAGGAGAGCGACCGTTTTTAGTGAGAGCGGTTGTTCCTGTTTGAAACCCCGAGTTTTCGGGGGTGAACGTCCGCTCAAATCCGCTAATCGGTCATCTGAGTAAATCCGTCAGGTGACTGCGTTGAGCCCAAGGTTCCGAATGCGGCAACCAGCACCAATGTCGGCAACGCGCAGAAAGCTGACTTTGCAAAGTTGCCGTTCAACGTTTCGCTTGCCCGACCTGACCGTCCCAGATGGTCGGAGGCTCTTCTTGGAAGTGCGGCACTTTAGATTGTTGTCCTAATTGAGGCAAATTTAGGTACAGAGCATTTTTGGGCTACGTCAGCCAACGTAAACGCCAGGGAATATGGGCAATACGAAATCCAATTATCCAGATGACAATTGACGAACTATTGGTCGACTAATCTCATTGTCCGAGCAAAACCTACCATGCGAGCTTCAGCGCTGCTTTCGTTTGACCGAAATAATGCATCCAGAATGTTTTGGATGCCTTGCAGGCACATCCCGTGCCATTGCGTCCACGTTTCCCAGGTGCCGTAACGCTCCGTTGTTCAGCAACACGCCTCGCCCAGCATCATAACGGCGCTGTCCAAATCCGCTGGCAACGCATTCCCAGTCTTCCTTGGCCGCCGCGTTGCGGAATCTCGGTAGGTCGTGCGGGTCATGTCGTCCAGGTGTTGCTGCGACGTGATCGTGTTTCTTCGCATTGCTTTGGTGCGTTAGATGGTGGGTCACTTGTGTTGTGCCAGGTTGCTGGACAGTACCGGTTGTCGGCCTCGGCTTAGGGCGCATGATTGTCACGACGCCTTGTGGCTTCGGATGCCCTGGGACTGCCACGTGAGTTGCCGTCGGTTTTGGTGTCAACTGTGGAACCTGGCCAGGAACCGCCGTGGGAACCTGATTGGGGGTTGCGGTTGGGACAAGCGGTGGTGTCGCCGTAGTACCGCTGTGTTGCGGAACACGGCCGGGCACTGCGACCGGAATCTGGTTTGGTGTTGCAGTTGGGACGAGCGGTGGCACAGCAGTTTGTCCAGTGGGCTGAGGTGGGACCTGACCAGGAACTGCGACTGGTATTTGGTTTGGTGTTGCGGTGGGCACAAGTGGCGGCACCGCTGTTGGGCCGGTGGGTTGAGGCGGAACCTGGCCAGGGGTAGCGACCGGAACTTGATTGGGAGTTGCAGTCGGAACTTGCGACGGCACCGCGGTAGGACCGGCGACCAATGGTGGAACCTGATTGGGAACGGCTGTCGGAACCCGGTTTGGTGTCGCGTTTGGTGCCAAAGGCGGAGCTAGAGTTGGCGCTACTACCGGCGTGGGAACCTGACCAGGAACCGCTATCGGTGTCGCAATAGGAACCTGACCGGGAATTGCGTTCGGGACCGCGCCCGGCGCAAGGACTGGAACAGTAACGGACGTGGGCGTTTGCTGCGTTCCCTTAGGCGGCAACTGATTTGCCACCGGCTGAGTTGGGCCAGTAACTTGATTACCTGCCCCTTGCCCACCAGCCTGCCCGCACCCTTGGCTCGACTGGTGTGGGTTCCCTACACCTCGGCACCACCCGTAGTGATTTCCGCGGGCAAAGACCTGAGTAACGGCCAGTTCTGTAATTAGACAAGTTGCGGTAAGTACAGCAATTCGGTTCAGTTTCATAACATTCTCACCAACTTGTTGTCAGAGCAAGATACGCGCCAGGATCGCCAGAGTCGGTCAAAGGGCCGTCTCTCAAAGGGACACCGACATATCCGGACAGAAATAGATTTTTCTTAAACTCAATGTCCAAACCCAGACCTGTCGACGCCAGTGTAGCATTATCAACTTCGAAACTCGCAGGGTCATTGTTCGAGATGTAACCCACGTCGAAAAAGGCAAAGGGCGTTAAGCGATGTATGCTCTGGGAACTGGGGAAGTAGGAATGAGACACTTCGAAAATCGCGGAAATCCCGGAATCGCCATCCACTTCGTCAAAACGATATCCGCGCAAAGCATAACGATCACCAAGGAAGTACTCTTCGACCGAGGGCAGCCGGTCTGTTGTGTACTGCCCCCAGATCTCGGTTCGCCAAGCTGTGTTGGGAGACAAGCCCGTTAGCGGGCTTTCGTATCCGACGCCGCCTCGTAGATGCCAGAACGAAGAGTCCCCGTCGTCAAAATTCGCGTCTGTCGTGTCGTTGTCATTGTCACCAAAAGATAAGGTTAGCCCCGCTTCCAGAGCTTGTCCCTTTGGATAGTTTTGCCCGTAAAGATATGTAAGGCCAACGACACTCGCGTCACTGGATAGTGGAACGCCACCACTGACTGAGTCCGCTTTTGAAAGGCGATAGTCCAACAGAAGATACCCATAACGGGCCACATCGCGGATCACGGGGTAACCCATCGCGACTGTGAAGTTCTCGCCGTCAATATCTGTTCTCGCAAAGTCCCCCGAGAGGTCACGTTTTGCGTTTATGTTCCCGTAGAAGATCTCACCGTACAGACCATTGCTGTTCAGCGGCGTGCGATAGGTAAGAGCGCCCCATAAAGAGTGTTCATCGTCTTTGTCCCAATTGTAATTGCCTGATCCCTCAAATCGCAGCAAATCCCCGACGGTCAGCGTTGAATAAAACTCTTGTACGACATAGAAGCTGAGCGCTTCTCCAAGCTCACGCGGAGGGTTGTCGAGTGTCGCACTACCGGCTTGTTTGCGCAGAGGTTCTCCCAATACCCTCAGCCGAGCACCAGCCTGATCCGGGTAATCAAGTTCGGTCGACACGTCCAAATCGGGTATGTCCTCGGCTAGCATAACCGCCCGCTCAAATCGTTTGAGAGTTATTGGATATGCGGTGGTGAGGGGCTGAAAAATCTTCTCTAGTGTTTTGAACGTGCGAGTATCTACGCCTTCAATTTCGATGGTTTGAATGCGCCCTTCATCAACAACTATGCTCTGCCCATCGGGACCAGGCCACGCCTCAGCCAAGAAGTAGCCGTCTTCTCGGTAGATCTGAGTGATCGTTGATGCGACCTCCACCGCTGTAATGCGCCCTGATCGATCAAAGGCCAACTGACCGGCAAAAGTTAACAGCTCATCCGCATCATACACCGTTACGCCGCTGACCGAGTGCTGGGATGCGATGTCCCAGGTTTGGGCAATGCTACTTCTTGGAACTGATGCAGTGGCCACAAGAGTGCAAATGATCGCAAAAACAACTGATCTGAATACGCGCATTTTTGACAACCTTAAAGTGACTGAGCATGTTGAAGTCCAATGTTATTATGTGGTTCGCATGTGTGAACCTGACGCTACTCGAATGTATTGATGGGTGATGTTTTTAAGAAACACAGTGAACAGAACGCAGATTTACTTATTACGCCGCACATACGACGGCGCTGAATTACACAAACCGGCTTTTCAACAAGTTAGAGTAGAGAACTAGTAGGACAGTCCTCACAATTCCGGTTGCTCAAAAACATAAAGCCGCGATTTCTTGGCATCGTCTGTTAGGACATAGAGAAGCCCTTTGGTCTCATCGAGAGCGATTCCTTCGGGATGTTTAACTTCCTTTTGTTTGCCATCTTCTGTGAACGTCAAACTGATAGACTTTACGGACTTGGACTCTGGATTGTAGACGAAGATTTGACGGCCTTTGTCACTTACAATCCAAAGAGAACGTGAGGACGGGGACCATGCTAGGCCGCTCAAATCCAGTTCATCATCATCTACACGCTCGGAGATAAAACCTGCATCGCGGGCTAAAGGAATGATCTCAACAATTTCGTCTAGCGCTGGTGATACGACCATTAACAACCTTGGTTGTCCTTCAATGCCAATGAAGACCCGCCCCGATTCCGGGTCAACAGCGATACCTTCGGGTCCCTTGTTTAATGGGTTGCCAACGAGTAATTCAGCGGCGGCCGAGTAACCTTTAAGAGATGTGAGAGGTATTGTTGTCAATTGAATGGGTTCGGTTGGGTGAACGACTAGAATTGATCGGTCAGTTTCCTGAAGCACCAAAACAGACCCATCCTTTCGAGGTGCAACACCCTCCAAATCTGATCCTGCCAATGCTGGCAACTTGAAAGAGTTTCCTAATACCCCGTCGACTCTGAGTAGGTGCAGTTTAGGTTCGGCATCACTTACAGACCACAAGAAGCCTTCAGCGTTAGACATTGCCAAACCGGAAGGCTCTGAAAATTCCTCTGATTTGTCTGCCACCTTGAATTTATCGACCAGAACCAAACCAGCACTTTCGGCGTAGGCAAAATTGGTCCAAGGCAAGAAGGCTGCCGCAACCGAGCTAGCCGTAAAAGCGAGTCGTCTAAGTTTGCAGAAACACCGTGAAATTTCAGCTTTTGACGAAAACACTCTGTTTTCTGTCATTGGATTCTCTCGCGCTTGGACCACATCCCTGTATCAGCGTTCGTATCACAGTCCGGATACGATGTCCGAAGAATGCACTGTAATCTCTTTACCTGATCCCGCCTGTTGCGATTGAATTGAATAGGGCACGATGTGCCTTTGGTTAAGCGTAAGCCTTTGGCGTGAGCAGGGAGGAAGACAAGTTGAATACGACCCTCACATTTGTGACCGTGTTGTTGATGCTGCTGTTGCCAGGTGCTGCGGTGTCACAAGTCGACCCTGCGACGATGCTGGCCGGGGCTTCGGGGTCGGAAATCGTTATCGAACGCCGGTGGACGCAGTTTCGTGGCAAACAGGAACTGTATTTCTTTACTCTCGATGTGATCGTCACGATCATTCTGGCTGGCTTGATCGTATATCATCCGGTGAGACGTAAAGCCCGTAGAAGCGTCCGCGACATAGTTATGCCAAGGCTTTTCTTCCTGTATGCGCTTATCGGCATGGCGGTTGGTTTCCTGGTGGTTCAGCACGGGTCAATGATCGGTTTCGTTATCTTTGGTATCGGAGCGTTGCTCAGGTTCCGCTCCAATCTCGATGATCCGGTGGACACTGTCGAAATGATAATCGTGACTGTTCTTGGTCTTGCGGTCGGTTTGGGCTTGCCGCTGATGGCCACACTAGTGGCGGTTGTTTGTTGGTGTTTCATTTGGCTCGGAGGGCGAAACAAGGGTGTGGAAATTTCGCTCAAAGCTTCGGACGAAGAGCACTCATTGAAAGTCACCGGAGCCATTGAAGCCATGGCCACAGAGGCTGGCTGGAAGCTGGTCAGAAAACACCACGTCCCCGGAAAATCTCGGGTTTCATTGCTTTTCATCACCTCGGGTGGACTGACGGAAGCCCGGATCGAAGAGATGATAAATGATCTGGTCCCTGAAAAAGTCGAACTGAAACTCAACCTCTAGTCATTTCACAAGGTCTAAGCGTTTCAACACCGCATTCGGGGATCTGATCTCTTTCGGGAGCGACTTGAAGTTTACCGACCTTTCGAAGTCAGGGCCTCGATATACGGCTATCTCAAACTCTCCGTTCGGCTGGAACGTAACATGAGTGAAGCTGTGAGGTGATCTGGCGCTATCGCCAATAAGCCGCCGCGGACCACCTCCCAAACAAGCTTGAGAGACATAAGCCACACCGTCTTTCCAACCGGGGTAGAAGGCATGATGGTGGCCTGAAAGATGCAGAACAACACCGCTTTCCAGATAGATTTTTTCAAGTGTTGGGTCACCGATGATTTCGCGTTCGCGCTGGATCGCGAACGGCCAAAGTGGGAGGTGACTGAAAGTGACAATCGGGTCTCCGTCTGCACCCAATTCCTGTAACCGGTCCTGCTGGTCACCGGATAGGGGTCCTAGGGTCGTTGCATCCAAAGACGCAAACGTAATGCCCTGCATCTCAAATGCGTAGAAGAACGGGTAGTCATCTGAAACCAGGAAGTCGACGCCTGGTTTTCTCGGCGTCCATTCCTCTGCGTATATTTTCCTTTCACGCTCGAACCCTCGGTAGGCGGAGGCATCATGGTTTCCAGGTGTGACCGCAAATGGAATGCCGGCAGCCTCTAATGGATCTGATACGACCTCGTGAAACGCATTCCACATATCCCTGACCTGTTTGTCGGACAAGTTGGGAATGCGCTGTCCCGCAACCATATCTCCGGTCGAAATAACCAGATCTGGATCAAACTCGATTATGCGCTCAATCGCCTTGTCGACGCGGGCATCGTATCTTACCGAACCATAGCTTCCATTCAGATCCGATATGACGATGACATCCAATGCCGCCGCTTTGCAGGCGAGCAGAGCGGTCCAAATACACACCGCAATAAGAGCAGAACACCTACGGTACATAACAGTCCACAGCCTCTACCTCGGTGCCGTTTCTCAAAAAGAATGCGACAGGATCCAAGTCGAACATCAAATCGCCATTTGAGCAATTGCTCTGGAGAATGGACGTTGCCAGCGCAGTATTTTTGACAACTTGTGCAATCTGACTGTCTGACAAACCAAAGCTTTGCGATAGCCAGTCATAGACTGGGCCTTGGGATTGAAGGTCACTATTCAATGCAACCAAGCGCCGATACGTGCTTGGAGAGAAGTGGCGAATTTTCTCCAGCATTTGAGTAGATTTCGCGAAGTTGGCGTATTCGACACGCCCACCAGCATCGTTGTCGTTTAGATTGCTGCGACGGATCAATAATGCGTCGTCGGGAACGTCTCCATCGTTTGGCTCATGGTGCTTGGCTTTCTTATGCTTCAGCTTTCCGTCTTCGACCCAATACCAATAGGGTGTGAAGTCTATGTTTCCTACGCGGTCCTGCTGGCTAAAGATGAAATCGAGGAGTACAATCTCGGTAAGTTCTTGCATCCAAAATGCCATCTGTTGGTCGCTGACATCGGGACCGAGATCCTTGTTGATCATCCGGTCTCTTCGACCTTCTCCAACGCCCTCTACAATGGCCTCTGGCAAGGGTTTTGAAGAACGCAAAGCCAAGAAAGCAGGAGTTTCCTGAAAATCGCGGTTCTGACCTTTCCCCCAACCAGATTTACGGGTGCCGTTGATTTCCGAGCCGTATCGATGCCCAGGGCTATCAAGCAGCGCACCGTATATTTGCGTTCGATCTCCGGTGAACAGATCGTCGGTTGGCTGGTACGAGTTCGGGTCGGCATCCGCAGCCGCGAAGACCCGCCAGCCTTCGTGGTTCATGCGCCCACCATGAGAGCCGCCAGAAATCGCAAGGCCGGGCTCTGCGACCTCGGAAAAGTGCGCCTGGGCGTCCATGCTACGCCAAACGGCGACTGGAACTTTTACAGTCGTGTCGAAATATCTGGAGAAATGATAGTAAAGCAGCGACGAGGTGGAAAAGGTTCCACTGGTGCCCTTTTGGTTCATGGTGGATTTGAATTTGGCCACCCTGTCCTTGGCCAGATCTTTCGCCGCCTTCCCCTCTTTGCAAGCGTTTCTCTCGAACTCAGTACGGTTCCCTGTGTAGGGTCCTTCCGAAATATCGTACACGGCCATTCCTGGGCTGGTACTCCAGGTTTTTGGGCAAATAGCAATTTCGGAGGCATAGAAATCGATCTCGCAATAGGCCGTTTCTTCCTCAAGATCGCTTTTCTTATACTCGCCCGTTGAAACTTTTTCGATCCGAATACAGCGTTCAGTAACGCCGTTGGGACTATCAAATGTCGTGGCTTCACCGAGGACATCGTCGTTCGCCCACAAGACGGTGGGTGCAATGAAAGCAAGTGACCCCAGAAGAATGAACTTCATTTGGATAGTTCTCCCAATATCATTTGGGGCAAATCGCTGCCTGTTGTTCGGTAGAGATCTTCAAATTGGGGTCGACACTGAAGTTGGAGAACTTTGAGTCAATCCACTGGTCACACCCGCCTGAACATGGGGCCCCGTTTCGGGCCTCATTCCAATATTCCTTGGCCCTTTCTTCTGTCCAACCGCAAAACTGAACGAGCGCCATCGCCGACAATGCACCTGAGGAATGAACGCCCCACATGCAGTGCACCAGAACAGGGCCCTTTCCAGGGTTTTGAATCACCTCGTGTATGGACGCCATGACAGCACTGGGTCGGGAGGATCTGGCGCTTTGATAGTCGAAAGATCCGTTTCCGCAACTTGTGCGGCCGTATTCGGTGTTCTTGCCGAAGTCTGCGTAAAACCCGGTTGAAAACCCTTCATCGCAAAGGGTCTCGCGTTGAACTTTACTCAGACCCGTTCGATCCTTGTCGCCGCCTTTGAAACCAGAGCGATACAATACTCCGCTTAAGACTGGGCGAAAGAAAGCGACGCCATCAACACCTCCGTCGCCACCCTTTGAAAGCATTTGACTGTTGCTTGGGCCACCGTTTCGACTGGTTACGTCAGAATTCGCCGCGGTTGCCAGAGCACCAATGAATATGAGGGACGTCAAAAACCGCATGCCAGCTCCTTTCTATTTTTCAGCCTGTTATGCTCAAACTCTTCCTACTTGGTAATCTATTGGAGCGGCTCATTCTCAACAGCCGTATCAAGTGCGGGTTAGACTTTCCGACCTGAAGCTTTAAATCGGCCACACCAGATTGATGATAAAGACGACCACGAAGTAGGCCAGAAAAACTTTCCAGTTCCATTGGTGTTTGCTTTCTTCGTTGATCACGCCGGACGACTTCAATGCCAGGTTTGTGACAATCAGAGCGACAACGATGACCGCCGCATGTGCCAGATCAAAATGCAAACTTAAGCTCCCTTTTGCAGATGTTTGATTTATGAAAAATGTGTCAGCAGTCACCTGATGGCAGCATAGCTACATCTGAGTACCTTCCCTCAGATGTCGTGATCCGAGCACATGTACCAGTATCCGTGTTAAACCAGTACGAGGTGAGCCCTTCGCTTCGGATGAGTTCAAATCCGAGACTCTGGATGCCCATTTCAGCCTGTCCCGCTCTTGCCCCTTCAAATGACGAAAGATCGCTAGAGCTGCCCTCAGTTGGTGCACTTGCATCCACTGATCCGCCACTCTCGTCGCATGCTGCAAGCGCAGTAATACACGTCGTGCCGATCACCAATAGGACCTTGGGATTCATCTGTGTTTCCCTCGCTTTTTTGGACTTGCGTTCCAGGGTTTCTGATTGATCACCTATTCAATTCCGAAAATTACGTTGTAGTCGACGGAAGAGTTGCTGCGATTGATAACTTCCACAACATGATCACCGGATTGCCAAAGCTGTCCTCGATACTCCTTGTCCGCCGACATCAATCCCAACAGTTCAGAACCATCGGGGTTACGAATGACGTAGTCCAAGGAGCCATTTCGCGGAGCAACGCGGACGTAAAGGAACTGTTCGTTCTTTGCACCGAGAAGGTATTGCTGCGACGCTCCGGGCGCGAGTTGGCCGACAAGTTCGGCGCCAGTGGAACCGACATCGAATTTGACACGCTGGCTACCGGTAGAACCGGCGACGCCTGCAATGGCTCCACCGCCATCATCCATCGCCTCGACAACCGACATCTCTCCAATGCTTCCATCCTTGTACGCGATGCAGCGCCAAAGTGTTCCACCTGCATCTCGTAGCATGACGAGCGTACCTGCTTCCGAGAACTCTGAGCTTTCTATCGTACCTGATTGACCGTCTGGTCCTCCAACCTGCCGTAATTGGTCGATACACGCGTCATCGGCTTCTGACATTGCAAAAGCAGCAGTGCCCGCGATTGCGAACATGGGAGTGAGGAGTTTGAGTAAAACGAGTTTCATCAGATGGTTCCCTGTTGGCTTGTCCTTACAGTTTTGTTCCGTACTAAGCGGAACCTCACTTTGCATCCCTCAACTTTGATAGAAACTCATCGCATGCCTGTGCGCTGCCGACGACCTCGTCTGTCGTTTCAATTCCTTGCAGTGATGCCATCTCGGAATTTACGCGATTGAGGATCTGATCCGCTTGCTCGGGGGTGATCAGGTTCTCTGCTTGTGCTCCTTTCAATGTGGTGCAGACACCGGCGGACAAGCCTGTCGCAACGCCGACACCCACTGCGGCCCCGCCACCTAAGGTCATCGCCCCAACCACGCCGAGGACGAGCCCGATCACAATACCCAAGATCACTTTTCCCATGTTTTCCTCCCTTTTGGTGAGAATAAGCGCGGCTTTCACTACCGGCGCAAACCATGTGCCCATCTGCAAATCAAGACCAGCGCTAACAGGTTGAGCACCGGTGCGAGCGCCGCGAACCACGGTTTGGCCGACTCTGAGATCGAGTCCGCTACAAGTATCCAAGGTAGTCCCAACGGCAGAAGGAACACCCCGGACAAAGGGTCTCTTTCCTGTCCCAACCAGCCAAATGTGCCCGTCAAGAATGCAATCAACGCCAACAGGTAAAGGATCGCGAATACAATGATAGTGGTTCTACAAACCAAGTCGAGCCTCAGCAAATCAAGCCAGTGCTACGCAGCCGTTTTCGGCTACGCAGCAGACTGGTCACAATGCGCCTTCGTCGCCCAGGAACTCGATACCAGCTGTCGTGCCATCACTGTAAGCAATGCAATTCCAAGGAGCACGATCCTCGCCAACGCCTACAGTGACCTGTGTCCCCGCCTCGCTAAACGCGGATGAGAGCACCACGACTTGCGAATTGTTCGTTGTGCTGGCTACATCTCGCAAACACGCCTGCTGAGCGGGTGTGAGTTCGGCGGACGCACTGGATGTACTCGTATCGTCGCAGGCCGCAAGCAGTGCGAAACAAGTTGCGCCCGCAATCATCACCATCTTTTTAGACATTTTCTTCTCCCTCTGGTTCCGTTGAAATTGGTGAAATTGGATGGCTTGTTTGAAGTTCTCGCGTCGGAGCAGGCTATGAAACATACTTCGGCCCTGTAACTTCCCTTCCCAACAACTTGTCGCGGGGGGTGGCGGGCGGAGCTATATTACTTTGACAACCGAGACCGCCGACAACGTGTGAAGGCTGAATGACGACAATGGCAGAAGCTCGAGCGAATTCTGGAGGTAGGCCGAGTACACTAAGTATAAGCATCGCGTCCTCCCAACGCTCAATCATTGTAAAGTGCCTTCCGACCGCCAGCACTCACTCCAGCGGCCGGTAGGGCCCGACAAGTCGGGCGACAGCGATCACAACGGAGGTAAAATGAAAGTTGTGTCAAATTCACATGTTTGAATCTAATTTTTAATAAATCAACATTTTTTCCGCGCGTAAACTTCATTACGCTCTCGTACGATAGGCGTCTGCCCTCAAACAAAAAGGTAGGTGGGAGCACCCATGAGGGCGAATGTGTTCTTTTGGGTCGGCGAGGCGTTCTGAGGTCGCGCAGAAACCAAGAAAGGATTGAAAATGGGTTTTGTTGAAGCCGTCAAAACGTGTTTCTCGAAATACTTCCAGTTCTCCGGTCGGGCTATGCGCTCAGAATACTGGTGGTTCTTCTTGTTTGTGGTTCTCGTGAGTGCTGCCTTAGCTGTGGTGGATGCGATCATATTCGGGACCAACCCAGAAACAGGGCAAGGATCTCGAGTTCTGTCCTCTGTTTTCCAACTGGCCGTTATCATCCCTATGCTGGCCGCCGGTTGGCGGAGGTTGCATGATACAGGGCGACCTGGCTGGTACTTGCTGCTGCCGATGGCGCTCAGCATTACAACGCTTTTTGTTATGCTGGGTGGCGTGGCGTTCTTCTCGGCATTGGAGCAAGGGGCCGAAAACCCCGATGCATTGCGAGGACCCGCGGCAGTTTTGGGCGTGACCGGTATTGTTGTTGTCTCAATTCTTCAATTGGTTCTGTCCATCCTGATGATCTGGTGGCTGACGCGACCTTCTCAAGAAGGCGCAAACGAATACGGCGCACCTGTTTCCTGACCTGGTTGCGCAGGCAGCGGGTCAGAATCTCTGCTGAATGACAGTTCGATTCTTAATACCAGAGAGAGAGAAAATGAGTTTCAAGCTGATTCCCATTGGAACGCTACTGATGGCTATGGCGACCACAGCATCAGCAGAATGGTCGTTCAGTTCCGGGCCTAATCCCAATGCATTTATTCAGACTGGAAACATGACATTGGAACTTCAGTGTGACCGTATCCGCTTTGCTCCGGCTGGATACGAGGACAGCCAGGACATTGTGGACAAACAAGGGCTTTCCATTCGTTTTTTGAAGAACGGCACCACCGAAGTTGGGGCATTTCAGGTTGGCGCAGAAAACGCTGCCGTGCAGATCGTCGACAACTATCCCGTCGAGGTCAGTTTCAATAGTCAAGAGGACTATGGTTTTGTACAGGACCAGCTTGCAGCCAATGCATCCGTTAATCTGTCCATGATTGATCAAGATGTTAGCTACGGAATCTTTGACTTGAAAGGTTCCAGCGCGGCAATTCAGTCCCTTCGTTCCGCCTGCGATTCAGGTGCTAGCCAGGGAGCCTCCTACGAACCCCCCGAAGGCATCGTCTATTGTGGTGGCGGAGCGGTGGAGCGAGTCATCGAACCTGTAATTTTGGACAATCCGGAAGGAGAGTGGGACGCGCGAGTAACGGTCAACGGCGAGTCGATCAGAGCCATGACAGCCTACAGCTTTTTCGGAAACTCTGAGCCGCCGACCGGATTTGTTGTCGCCCTGCTTGGGGAAGACAGGTCCGAGTTTCTAATTTTTAGCGAAGGTTCGGCAAACTGGCTGGAATACGGGGACTACAGGTATGATCAGTGCAATTGATGCCACCCTCCAACCGGCTTCCCAATTAGTGGGCCTGTTGAAAGGGTTGGTTTCCGGGATTGTGCTGGTTTCGAGCCCAGTATGGACCTCACCAGCTGTCGCGGCTGATGTTTCGCAACTTCCAACTGGTTTGCGGGCTAAGGTTGATCTGGCAGAACAAGCCTGCGCAGAGTTCAACGACGGTCAGTTTGACTTAGATTGGGGTGCGGTTGAGAGGGTCGATCTCGACGGAGATCTACAACCCGACTGGGTTCTGAATGAATCTGGATTCGCGTGTTCGAGTGCTGCATCTCTTTATTGCGGAACTGGTGGATGCATGTCGCACTTCTTGATTGAAGAGGAAGTTCACTCCTTGCTCAATCGAGGCTGGACGGTCGTCGAATTCGGGCGTCAACGCATTGTCCTTGCAGATGTCCACGGAACTAATTGTGACGGAATAAACCCGACGCCTTGCGCAACAGCCAGTGTTTGGGATGCGGAAGCAAAGACGTGGCGCTCGTCTGCTGGTGATTGGGAGTAAACTGTAATTGGGCACCGCAGATAAGCCTGAGAGCCTGTATGTTCGGGTTCCTCAGTGGCATGCAAACCTGTTGGCAAACTTCCAAGCTTTTCTTTTATGAAATCAATGTCAGAAACGCAGCGTTATGAGCGTACCCACATCCGGTCTCGGAAATTGCAACGTCTTGTTACGAAGGTCCGCTTTGGGCTGCCTGCGGTATTTGATTCCGAACAGGCGAAAGGCGGAAAAGTTCGCACAGCAGACACTTGTCGCGATTTAGCGAACGACGGCTTAGAGCCCAAACTGGACACTGGTTCGCTACGCAGCATTGATCAATTTGGACGGCAACCGGACATTCTCTGCAGGCGCAAATTGGAGAGCCTTCCTATCGCTAAGCGATCATTCGGCTCCAACACGGTGCTGTTTGTCGGATCAACCCCAACATCTTTCTGGCCTAAGCGCTGTCGCCAACAACCTGAAAACCGCTAAAATGAATTTTCCTCACAGTTCATAAAGCGATGTGGTGCTCACCACACCACCCCAGATCATGTTTGGCCAGTTCAAAGATTGGAGACACGTTGCCATCTGCTACGACAGTAACCTAATGGCCTTCCGTTCTGCCCTAGCACTCCAGCAACCGTTATTTATTGGCTATTCGGCCTAAAACTATCTTGGATAGTACTACCCCAAACCCATCGCAACCAAGGGCAATAATACACCCGACATGGCTATCGATACACCCATCGGATAGCTGGCTTTTGGTCGCAATGCGAGCCAGCGGCATTCCGGAAATCCAATTATCGAGCGGCTTGTGATCACAAACAGCATGCCCACGGCCATGGACAGGGTGAAAGTGTAAAAGAACAGCAAAAGAAAGTAGCTGGGCACAAACAATGTCAGCGCGGCGATTGCCTTTACGTCCCCTCCACCCCACAGGCGTAGCGTGAAACCAAGAAAACCAACGACAAAAACGCCAACGCCGAAGACCGCGCGGTACACCGTCTCGTGCAACGATAGAAACACGGGCGCGGAGAGGACAAAAGCGGCGAGCATCATCAGCACCAGCTTATTGGATATCCTGAGGTTCTTCAGGTCATTCCATGCCATTGCGGCCAAAAGCGGAGTAATGACGATCAAAGGGGCGAGCTGCGCGACTTCAGGCGACATTTTCGCTACCTGCAGTCGGCGATTGGCGCTTGACCATCGGGGTCAGCAAATCATGAATCAATTCGGGTTGAGATGACGTTTCTGTTTTCACGTAGATATTGCGAAGATGTGTACGCAGTGTCGAAATTGAAATCGACAACTCGGACAACAAGGCATTGTTGTTTAATCCCCGCGCCAATAACAGGCAAACCCGATATTCCGAGCGACTCAGCCGACAAGGGTTGTCCAAAGACAAAATGCTTTTTGGTTCTTTCTTGATAAGCTTTCGGCGCGTGTTTTTCAGCTTCGCTTCGGAAAACCGACCAAGAGATCTTTTCTTCCAGCAATCCGACAGAACATGGCCCAGAACGCTCAGAATATCTACCACGGCCGAAGAGATGGGGTGGCTGAAATGCAATTCCAGAAAGTCGGCGACACCATTTTGCCTTTCCAGCAAAATGGAAACGGACTCGTAAAATCTGCGGAACGCATAGAACTCTGACAGATGTTCATATTCGGAAAGGTCATCGAGGTCGCCGAACCAAGCCGACCCCAGTTTGGCCCGGCTCATGTTGTTGCCGCAGATGGCAGGCGCGATGCAGAAGTCGAAACCGCTGAAACTGTCCGGCGTCTTGTGATTGGCGTCGTAGCTCACCACTTTTGCCGAATTCTGATTGCCTTGCAGGTCGACCCGGCTGATTGCAACCACTTCCGCGTCAATTGCGCGAGCCGTTTCACGCAGTGCGTTTAGCAGTGGAACTTTCCCCTGAGAGGCCTGGCAAAGGACCGCCACGACCCTAAGAAGTTCTGAAGTCGGTGCCATTGCATCTGGCGCGAAACGATGCGCCGAAAACATACCATTCATACCGTTTAATACTGACCGAAACCCGATCAACCCTTTCGACAAACGCCCCCACCCGTCGATTGTGTCTCGATTTTTTTTGCGTGGCCGGACTCCACTTAACTGCATATAAGCTTAGTCATACTTCCCTAAAGCGGGCAAAAAGGTTCGCAACAAGTATTCTGTTTGTTCTCCTTTTGGAAACACGGCCTGTTTGAACACGTTATTGATGTGGAACCGGGCACAAATTCACGCCCCAAAGCCCCGGAAGTATCGAATCATCGAAGGTGCGGCGGTGATGATGATCAGCGTCGGCAGCATCAGCGCAGCCAGAACGGCGGACATCTTTACCGGTAACTGATTTGCCAGTTCCTGCGCCCTGGTTTCGCGGGAATCCCGCATTTCAGATGCATAGGTGGTCAGGGCTTCGGACATGCTCGTTCCATAACGAATGGATTGCTGGACGACTGTGGCAAATGACTGGATTTCATCAACCCCTGTACGCCGCGCCATGTCAGACAGCGCGGTTGCGCGGGGACGCCCAGCCTGAATCTCGTGTTGTGTGTTCAGAAACTCAAAGGCCAGATCAGGGGAGGCCAGCGCCAGTTCGTTTCCGACCCGGGTCATAGCTGCATCGAAGCCTAAACCGGCGTGAAGCGAAATCTGCAACAGGTCGAGGGCATTTGGAAACGCGTCGCGGATACGTTGCTGACGCTCCTTACGGCGACGCTTCAGCCAGGCTGCGGGTAGAAAATATCCGACGGCCGTCAGCAAACCGATAAGCTGTATGGCGTTGGCTTTGCTGATGGATTCAAAAATGTCCGTAATCGCGCTGGGAACTGGAATGCCAGGAGTTCTTGAGGCAACAATGAGCAGACCCACAATCATCGGCACGAAAATCCCAAACCAAACCCGCGTCAGCGTATAGATCCGCAGGGCATTCCGGCCGGTCAACCCGGCTTGAATAAGCTGATCCTCAATCTTGCGCCGCTCAGACTCTTTGCTGGGTAGCGCTGCTCTAAAAAGGCCTTTTGGTGTAGCAATGGTTTCCCGCAACAGTCCACGGTCGTTGCGGGCCCCATATCTTTGGGCGCGCAGTTTGGCGATGCGGACGGCCGCAGGATGGCGGCGGCTTAACGCCGAGGTTACAGCAACGAACACCAGCAAAACGCCGAGGCCAAAGATGGTCAGCAGAATTGTTTCGGCTGGCAGACCGAAACGAAGCGACATGATTTCCAGCATATATTCCATGAAACTGCCCTCAGATACGGAAATTGACGAGTTTGTGCAGGATGATGACGTTCGAGACCATCAGAACGACAACCAGCACTGCAAGTTTGATGAATGCGGGATCGTCACTGATATCGGTGTAATATCCCGGTGCGTTGATCGACATTACCCCCATGATCACCAGCGGAATGATCGACAAAAGAAACCCGGACAGGCGCCCTTCTGCGGAAATGGCCTTGATCCGCGCACGCAATGCAATGCGCCGTCTGACCACGGTAGCCAGAACGGACACGATCCGCTCCAGATCGCCACCAGTGCCGTGTTGGATTGCCATGCTTGCCGCCAGGTACTGTGCATCTTCCGAACCGACCCGGTCAGCAAAGTCCTGAACCGCGTCGGGCAATTCGTCGCCAAAACTGATCTGGTCGAAAATGATGCCGAACTCGGACCCGATAGGGTCTTGCATCTCGTCCGCGACGGCTTTGATCGAGGTGTTGACCGGGTGGCCAATTTTCAGGCCACGCGCCATCAACTCTAGCGCATCGGGCAACTGGCTGGTCAAAGCTTTTTGGCGTTCAGCCTGCCGCGATTTCACCACCAAAGCCGGCATGACCACACCCAGGACGAGTGCGATCGGGGCCGTCTGCCAAGGCGGCAGAAACATCATACCGGCGGTTGCGATCGCCAAGGTACCAAACAGGCAAAGCAGCACAAAATTCTTCGCTGAAACATGCAGCCCCGCCTGAACTAGCGTATCCGGCAAGTTCCCAAAAAAAGGGATCTTCGCAAAAAAACCTGTCTGGGTCTCGGGAAGCAGCAAGGCGAGCCGATCTTCATCGGTAACGCCTTGCCGGACCATGCGCATTCGGCGGTTGCGGGCCTCGGAGTGGTTTTCACTGCGACGGGCAAAGTGGAACACACCGGTAACCAGCATGAAAATTCCGACGAAGACGCAAGCGAGCGTCAGATAGTTAAGAAGTTCGGCTGTGTTAATACTGGTCATGCCTCAGCCTCCTGATACTCGGAAGGTCTCGGGTTCGAGATCGACGCCAGCGGCTGTGAGCATGTCATAGCATTTCGGGCGAATCCCAGTGGGAACAAACTTACCAAGCACCTCGCCGCTTTCCGCGCGGCCTTTCTTCTGGAACACGAAGATGTCTTGCATGGTGATGATCTCACCTTCCATCCCGGTTATTTCCGAAATGCTGGTGACGCGGCGCGACCCATCCGCCAACCGCGACAGATGCACAATAAAGTGTAGCCCCGACGCGATCTGGGATCGAATGGCTGCGGCGGGAAATTCGATACCCGTCATCGTGACCATCTGCTCCAGACGGCCCAATGAATCGCGCGCCGAGTTTGCATGTACAGTCGTCATCGAGCCATCATGACCCGTATTCATGGCTTGAAGCATGTCGAAGGTCTCCGCTCCGCGAACCTCACCGACAATGATCCTGTCGGGGCGCATACGCAGCGCGTTTCGCACCAGATCACGCTGAATTACCTGGCCGTCGCCGGACGGGGATGGCGGGCGTGTTTCCAGTCGCACAACATGCTCCTGCTGGAGTTGCAGTTCGGCTGCGTCTTCAATGGTGACGACACGCTCGCCATGGTTGATATACGAAGACAGGGCGTTCAACATCGTTGTCTTACCCGACCCCGTCCCGCCTGCAATCAGGACATTCAGGCGCGCAAATACCAGCGATTGCAAGAACCGTGCGGCGGCATCGTTCAGAGCGCCATTTGCAACCAGCTTTTTCATTGTCAGTTTCGACTGGGCGAATTTTCGAATTGAAACACTGGGGCCGTCAATCGAACACGGGCGGATGATTGCGTTTACACGGCTGCCATCTTCCAGCCGGGCATCCACCCAAGGCTGGCGCTCATCCACGCGTCGGCCGATCTTGCTGACGATCTTGTCGATAACACGCAACAGGTGCTTTTCATCCCGGAACCGCACCGGCACGCGTTCCAGCAGGCCAGAGCGTTCGACATAGACCGTCTGATAACCGTTAACCAGAATGTCATTGATAGTTGGATCAGCCAGCAATGGCTCCAACGGGCCAAGCCCCAGAATTTCGTCCAGAAGTTCTTCGACGATGCGGTTGAAGTCTTCGGTATTCAGTGGCTTGCCCGCTTGGGATAAAGCGCTGCCGACAACCCCGGCGACTTCGCGCCGCAGCACGTCTTTTTCAACCTTTTCGATCACTGCAAGGTTCAAGCGTTCCAGCAAAGCCTCGTGCAAAGTGCTTTTGAGCTCAAGCCAATCTGCCAGTTCTGTATCTTCGGCGGCAGTGTCTGGCTGAATGTCCTGGGCCTGCGGTTCGGCACGTTGATTCAGCTGGATAACTTCGGCCTCATTGGTTCGCCCGGCGCGCGTAAACTTTTCAAACATCCCTTAGACTCCAATTAGGCTGCGTTGTTTCTCAGGTCGGCTTTTCCGACCATCGTTTCATTTATGATTTTTCGACCCACCGAGCGGATCGCCTTGGACAGGGCACAACTGCCTGAGGCCTGCGACAGCAACTGACCCCGATCCAGCGCCTGCTTTGCGTGTCGCGCGTCGCTGGGAAGCCAGAACCGCAATTCGCGTTCCAGCACCTTTTGGGCTTCAACATGTTGGCTTGACCGGAATGTCGGTTTCGTTTCTTGGCTGATGACGATCTCAACCGGAGGTTCGAGCCGCTCTTTTGTGAAGAATTCGATCAAACGGCAGGACTGGCGCACTGAAGAAACCGAGCTGTCGCCCACCATGAGCATCCGGTCCGACGCGGTAACAACCGCACCCAGCCAATCGACCAGTACGCGTGGAAGATCAATGACGACAAAGTCGAATTCCAGACGCAGGTTCTCGATCAGCGCGCTGATCTGTTCGCGTGTCAGAACATCCAGAGGAATTAATTCTTCGGGAGCGCTCAGGACTTCCAAGCCGGATGCATGTTGCACCAGAGATTGTTGAAGGAACGTCCGGTCCGGCATGACCCCGTTCTGAGCCATTCTCAGAAGCCCCGAGGAAGGCTGCAAGTCCAAGGACGTTGCCACGGTGCCAAATTGCAAATCCAGATCGACGACAGCGACCTTGTTTTGTGTCTTTTTCCGAAAGATACCGGAATATCCCTGCAACTGGTCGGCCAGATTAATAGACAGCGTTGACGCACCGATGCCACCGCGGGCCGGACATACGCTGATGATCTGTCCCAATCGCTGCGGTTGCGGCGCATAAATGGTGGGCAACAAAGATTTGTCGACCGTCAGACGTTGGATCTGCTCAGCCAGTTCGTCCTGCCCGATGGGATAGGGCAAAATCTCATCGACACCCGAATTGTTCATCGCGCGCACCTCGGTCAATGAGATGTCACGGTCGCTAAGTGCCAGCAGGGTGCCGCGGGGACCGGCGTTACGACGAAGATCGCTGACAGTCTCCAGATCCAATTCACCTGAAAAGCTGAACACCAGCAGGTCATTTTCACTCATCAGATCACAGGCGCGGCCGTTTACCGAAGACAATGTTCCGGAGTGCGTCTCGAGCGAAAGATCGTCGAGCCGGTCGACGGCCTGGGCGACTGAATTCTTAATCGCCTCATTATCAGAGATAAGGGCTAATGATTTTTGAGTCATTTTGCAGCTCCCATGGTTAGAAATTCAACCGTTGACTCCGCTGGCGAGGTCTTCGCCAGGAAGGGTTGCGCTAAAGTCGGAAAATATCTTGAAGCCCGTTGTCGCGGTGGTCAGCGCATCGGTTTGCGGCGTGGAACCGCCCAAAACCAGCGCTGCGATCGAACCCAACGGAGAGACAAACCGGAACGGAAGCTCTTCGATTGTCACTGTGACCATCGGTACATAGGGGCCACCCAGGAAATTCATTTCCGGGTCGAAGTTGTAAGTGAACGTGATGTTGCTTTCGTCAAAAGTTGCGGTGGGATCGTTGGGAACGGCAAACTGAAGCATGTTCCAGATGTCGGTCACGGTGGTCTGGGCAGCTGCATTCGCGGGGGCCGCACCGGTGCATATGGTGGTGGCCGGTTCGACACAGACGCCAGCAGCGAAACTGCAATTGGTTCCGAACCGCGGGCCGGTGATATCGGTATAGGTGCCTCGGCTGTTGGTTGTCGGAACACCGCCACATGCGGGTGGCATCACTGCAGCCATCCGAGCGGCGACCTGTGCTGTTTTTTCAGCAGCCACATAGTGGAAGGCCAATCTGCCGAAATCTATCAAGCCCAGGAAAATCAAAAGGAACAACGGCAGGACAAAGGCAAGCTCAGTGACCGTCGACCCATCTTCCTGACGGCCAAGTCGCGACATTTCGCGGGTTATCTTTTGAATGCGGCGGATCATGGTCCAAACACCCGGCTGCGATCTGTGATCGTGGTTTGGATCTGCGCCGTTGCCGAGCCTCCAACCAATTGGAACACGGGCGTAAATGGCAGATTTGAAATTGTCAGTGACGCGGTCAGTACGGCAACCGGTGTGGGCGAAACGCGGTATTCACCTGCGTTGCCAACGCATTCGAGGGACAGAGAGTCTAGACCAACAGCAATGTCAGTGGTCGAAAGCGACGTCAGTGTATTTGATACAGCGGTTTGAAAATCGCCGATAGCAGCGCTTGGCGAGGCAGTGCACAGGTCCGACGGGGCGATCCGGCCAACATAACGGGCAGTGTCCCGAACCCCCGTGATCGCATTTTGATAGGACCAGAAAATCCGCCCCCCTTCGACGATCAGGGCAAATGTCACCAACAGGATCGGTAAAAGGATCGCGAATTCGACCAACGCCGCGCCGAACTGGTCATTGCGGAACCGGATGAGGGTCTTTCTGATATGACGGGATGCACCAAACATGATCATTACTCGTACAGCTGAACCAGATCGTGAACGATACCGCCGACTCCGGCGCCGCCAATGCCGTCCGAAACGGTCTGAATGACTTCACCGTAGATGACCGCGTTGGCACCGGTGCTGCCGGATTCAGAGGGGCGGATCAGAAACATCTCGATAAAACTGGTGACCGGAATGGTGCCCGATCCGCCGTTAAGCTCGTCCGCAAAAGTTGCGCAATCGATACCGGCGACGGTGATGACACGGCGCGTAGGATCTGCACGACCGGCTGAAGCGGGTTGGCACGAAGGCATGCTGCTTTCAGCTTTACCACCTGCGGTCAGGATAGCTTCCAGAGCGGCCTGGTTGGTGATTTCAGCATTGTAGATGTCGTAGCGGGTGCCACCAGTCGGGAACCATGGCGGAATACCGGTTGGGAGAGGGCCGCTGAAATCTGCGCCATAGTTGATGGTCAGATATTCGGTAAGACCAGCAGTGAATACGCCATTGCCAATACGAGGCGTCGGGCAAGTGCCACTGGCAAAACAATCGTCAAGCGGCAAACCAACGGTCGCGGCCGGATCAAGGGCACCGTTTGAATCATAGCTAGGCGACGGCTGGCTGGTACAGTTGTTTCCATTGCCCGAAGTGATCCAACCGTCCAAGACATGCGGAGAAGAGGCAAAATTGTCGACGTCGTAGCGCGAACCGTTACTGAACTGTTTGGCGCTGGATTCAAACCGGTCGAAGCGTGTGTTAAAGCCCGCGATCATGTTACCCACGCTCAGACCCGGTCTGGTTTCAACGCCTCTTTGGCTGAAGCACATGGAAACAGCGCGCGACGCGGCCAGAGCACAAGAATCTTCCTGACCGTTTGGTGCAGGTTCGCAGGCACCAGACGCGTCGATGGCCAGATTCTGATTAGAAGACAGAAAACCAAAGTTTCCGGGACCCCAATGGCCATTGCCGCCCTGACTTACCATCCTAATCAATTGGCCCTCGGTCAGATCGAGGCTAGGTTGCGGCAGGCAGATGAACATGGGGGTAATGTCGCAGGCCATCAGGGTGAACCCTGCCACAGCCTCGGCATTGACGCTGGAGAAGGGCTGCGCATTGCCCAACAAAGCCGCCGCTGCCGCTGCGAGCGGAGTACCAACCTCGTGCGTATCGACAGTCACCCGAACGAATGCAGCATTCGGTCCGCTGACCGGATCGGTCGAATCCAGCAGTTGCGCGGGTTGAGCTGGATCAGTCGCAGTGGTCGGCGGGTTTTCATAAAACCGCAACTGGTAATCCGTTGCGCCGGACAACAGCTGATCCTTGTTCCGAACGCCAAAGCTTTGACGGTCGCGGATCATTTTTGCAGCCGCATTTGTGGCGCGGGTGATTGAATCCGGACGACCATCAAGCTCCCCCGCAGCCGCAAGGGCAACATTGTCCGCAAAGCTCTGCAATTCCGACTGTGTGGTGGTCACCCGACCAATGTCGAATGCAAGGGCGGCCATACCGACCATGACCGACAGGGCCACCGCAACAAAGACCAGGATCGCGCCGTCTTCGGAGCTGCGGAATGGACGTATGAATTGAGCGAGGGACACGGTCAAAACCTTCATTGGTCGATTCAGTTGATGATGGATTCTGTCACTTCGGTGCCGCGGCGGACCCGAATAATCGTTTTGCGAACCGGTTCTTTGATGTCCCGCGCGACGGCTGGCTCATCAATCAGAAGATCGTTCAGTCGAGTCATGGTCAGCGTCTTGTCCTCGGTGTCATCAATGGACCGCAAGGTCAGGCTCAGCCGACCGGCACGTTGCGCCAGAGCAAGGCGCTGAACTTGATCCGGGGTAACGGCGACGGTGACCGTGCGAGCAACAACGGGTTGGTCGGTCTGTTCATCAGATTCCTGATCAACACCGATGACCCTGATATTTTGCAAAATGGTGACGGCGTGCATGTCTCTTTTTTCGCCAGTGGTCATCACCACATCGACCCGATCACCCGGGGTAACAAAACCCCCAACGGCGGTTTCAGCGTCAACCTCAATGGCCATGGCGCGATGATCTGCGCCCAGCGTCTGAACGATGGTGACCTTTTCACCAAAGTCGGAAACCTTGCTGTTCAGGATCAGTTCACCCTGAGTAATTGCGCGACGAGCGCGACGGGACGGCATGCTAGCCGCCGCAATCAGGTCGTCATAATCTGTAAAGACTCCCACGGGTACAGCACCGCGGGGCCAGTCAATGGTCGTCAGCGCGCCTGGCTCGATTTCTTCGCCAAACGAAATATCGCGCGACGCAACGACCACGCTCACCATCTCGCTCTCGGCCTCGACATTTGCGGACTGAGTATCGAATTGAATGTAATCCCGAGCGACGTAAACCGACCCTCCGGCTACGACCAGGCCCGTCAATGCTGTGAAAATGGCAGAGAGTCTCATCTGGTGCTCCTTCAGCTTTTTTTGGCGTTTATCGAATGAACCGATCTGAGTGGTTGCACTTTGCCAGCGGATCAAGAAAATATTCCGGGACGATAAGCACGCGGGGCTGAGCGCACCGCGTGCTTTGTCTTCCGTCAGGTCATTACATCAGGGTTTCAGCGTCTGTGAACTGACCGTTAACGTCGTTGCCCAACGCTGTCAGGGTAGCAACTGCAATCGCCGTGACGATTGTCAGGGCAACGCCATATTCCACGATGGTCGCGCCGTTTTCGTCACGTGCCATGGTCTTCATCATTACATAAAGCTTCAACATCTTACTCTCCTAGTTAACTCACTAGCTACTCATGGATGCCGCCCAAATTCGCGGCGTTCTAACCCCCTCCATACCGACGGAGCCTTCCACAAGCTTACGTCCCGCCATCAGGGCACCGCATCCTCCAAACCACGGAGAAATACACGCCAGGATTGTAAAATTTGGCAGCTTGGTCGATTCTTTGTCGCAAATTTGACTGATTCCTTACCGGAATCCGAATGGCCAGGTTCCTGATTCTTTCCCAACTGACAGGCCGCCAATTCCGGTGCCAAGCTGCTTTGCTGCACAAATGGACTGAAGGATTCACTTCATGAATCCAGAATGATAGCTGAGAGGTACGACCAGTTGGGCCCGGACGAAGCACAAAGCCGGGAAAAGCCTTCGTACAATACCGCATTGAAAGAACGAGGATCGCTCTCGATCTGGTTTGATCCTGAGATGTATTGGAAATCGCCAACTTCAGGCAAGCGCGGCCGTCACCAGAGTTTCAGCGACTCCGCAATCCAAGCGTGTCTGACCCTGAAGGTTTTGTCGAGATGACGATGAGGCAAACCACGGGCTTCGTAGGCGGTCTCCTGCGGCTGGGTGGCTTGGACAGTGCCGTGCCTGATTTCAGTACCCTGTGCCGCTGTAAAAAGAACGCTGAACGTGAGCCTTCCGTATCGTGGTGGGAAGCGGCCCGCTGCATCTGCTGATCGACATTACCGGCATCAAATCCGAGGACGAAGGAGAATAGAATGCCCGCAAGCATGGTAGCCCCAAGCGGTCCATTTGGCGTAGAATACGCATAGGCATCGACGAGGAAACGCTGGAAGTGTGCGTCGTTGAAGTTACCACAGGCAACGTCGGAGACCCGCCAATGCTGCCGAGTTGCTTGATCATATCCCTCCAGGTCACAACATTGGGGCAGTGACCGCAGACGAGGCATGCGACACGCGCAAATGCCACGACGCGCTTGCCGCCCGCAATGGCCACGCCATCATCCCGCCACGCAAGAACGCCAAGGCATGGAATCCCGCAATTGCCGGTGCCATTGCCCGAAATGAGACGATCAATGCATCTCGATACCTTGGCCGCGCTATCTGGCAACGGTGGAGCGAGTATCACCGCCTAAGCCGCGTTGAGAGAGAGGTGCACTGTAAGAAACTGATGGGCCAATCGCTGATGGCGCGAGACATTGATCGGCAGGTAGCGGAAATCCAATTCCGCGTCGCCGTCCTCAACCGTTACACCGCCCTTTGCATACCTGCCACAGAGCTCGTGGGATAAGTCCGCAGGATAAAGGGGGTCTGTCGACCTCAACCGATTTGTGCTACAAAGCCGTCTGCAATTGGTGTGCCCTTCCGACGGCTATTAAGTTGTGATACAAGCTTGTTTTTTCCATTGAAAGCTAGCGGAAGCATGCATTCGCGTACGTGGAGTAAGCGGTCGGAAAGTCCGCGGCGCGAACGTTCAGCGATAGTTTAATGTCTGTTCTGCTCCCCTTTTCGGAGCTCTATGAACGGTGCAGAAAAAGTCTGTTTACAGCCCTAAGTGCACAATTCGTCGTACCCCCCCTTAAAAGTTTCACGCGAACAAATCTGACTACCCCCACCGGTCCCTAGCTTTTAGCCCTAAGACTTTTGATGCCCCCCAAGGAGACCTTCATCGAGTTGGCGACGGTGCAGTACCAATGCTCTGTCCTTTGCTGAGAACGACTTCGCCAAAGCACCGAACATACCGATCTGCTTCTTCAGATTTTGGAAAACGTGCCGGCAAAGCAATAGAACCATCCTTTCTCAGCAATTGCGCCAACGCCTCAAAATTGAAGGCGGTCTTGGCAGCTACGAACGCTTCCCATTCACGAAGGGCAGATGCGTCACTTTCGTCGAACCAATGATATGCACCACGACCTGTCGCACTGAGCTTGATTTCTATGTTCTTTCCTATGTTCTTATTGTGCGCGACAATGTTGTCGCCTTTCCAGTACAGGTCTGTCGCCCTTTGGCGTATATCAATGTCAGGTTCAGTGTCGCGTTCGGCATCACGTGGCACGCTGATCTGAAATGTGCGACGAACACCGC
Source organism: Ruegeria sp. YTSC003 (assembly GCF_059609785.1). Taxonomy (NCBI): domain Bacteria; kingdom Pseudomonadati; phylum Pseudomonadota; class Alphaproteobacteria; order Rhodobacterales; family Roseobacteraceae; genus Ruegeria; species Ruegeria sp. YTSC003. The sequence goes on from NZ_JBXWMK010000001.1 coordinate 386,367, forward strand.
GCCGACGAACACGCGTGATCCAACCGCACCCTTCGAGTTCCCGAAGATAACGCTGAATGCTGCGCTCATGAACGCCAAACGCGCTGGCGAGCGTTGTATTTCTGGCCCAGAAGCAACCATTCGCTTTTGACACAAACTGATCGCAGACGAACATTGCAAAGTGCTTGGTTCGTGGTGCCAGATAAGCTGAACTTTGAATTCGCCTCTTCCAATGGTAACGAAGTTTCGTAAATGGAGCCGTTCGAGCCATTAGCCCTCTCCCCCGACACCTTCGCTTCGCGAAGTCATCCACGCGTCGAGTTCAGAGCGCTTGTACCGGATGGATCGTAAACCGATCCGAATAAACCTCGGTCCCGCAACGCTACCGATACCCATGCGCAGTTTTGCGAGATAGCTTTGGCTTATTCCGGTGTATCGAGCAGCTTCTTGTGTTGTCAGATAGTGCGCCTGCATCGCCTTGCTCCTTTAAGTATGTCTAGGAACAAAAAAGGCGTAGGTGGCGCTTTCGTCATGGGTCGTCAGAAAGAAAGAACCCTTCTAACGACCCACATGTTTTTTCCAGCCTCTAAATGCCGACGTTGGAAGCTCTTCAATACCAAACACCTCGAACATATCGCACAGGAATCGATAGAACGGACCCGCTTCATTCATCGCTTTAGGAACTCGGATTGTGTCTGGGTGACGCTCACAAAGCCCGACACAAGCCGAGACTAAGCGCCAAGCTTCAATTGCCTTCTTCCCGGCCGGCTCGCCCTGAGCAGCAGCAGTTTCAGCATCTTTAATCAATTCAATATAGTAGCGAAGTCTTTTGAAGAACTCTACTTTGGCCATCATTGCCTTCCAATGTGGTGTTTCTTCAATTGCATCGTTAAACCAGACGTTACGAATATCAGCCACTTTGTTTTGATTGCGCAAACCACTCCTGTTAAATGCGCCGATGCGAAACGCATCACTGACGGGCGCAGGAAGCCGATCTAAGATTTCTCCTGCTTCGTTTAAGCGTGTTTTGAGCCTAGCGAGGTCTTCCAGCACCTCTTTAGATGACCAGAACACGTCTAGTTCATGAGCTTGGTCGAAATTTAGGTAATGGGCCACCCAGCTATAGCTTTCGTCATCAACGCGTTCGTACTTGTCAAAGTGCTTTCTCAGGAGGCGAATTAACTCCATATTGAATTCGCTGGGCCCACTATCAAACTCCTCTGGATCTGGCATATCCAATTCAGGTAAGTCGGAATCGACAGGCCAAATCCAATCCCGCTTAGACATTACAATCCACCGCGTTCCACCTTGTTCTGCGGGCCAATTCCCGACACACAGTATCCATCGCTGGTGTGAGGGCTTTCAGCGACGGCTTCACGTAGCGCTGACCGGTGATTGATAGCGGCGTGTGATTGAGAAGGCGTCCTACAATCTCTTCCAATATTCCAGCCTCCATGGCGACCGTCGCGAATGTCCGACGATGGGATTGAATGGACCATTGCATACGCTGGGGCCCCTTCAAATGGCCACTCGGTGACTTCGGAGAGGGGAAGACCCATTGGCGATGAAGGCCCCGTAAAGGAGCAAGTATCTCGTGATGCACTTGCGATATGGGGAGATCAAAACTGCGCCCGTTCTTGGTCATCGGCAAATGTATGTGATCTTCCTGCACGTTCTTCCATTCGAGCGTCAGTGCCTCAGTTTTGCGAAAGCCTGTGAACAAGAGTAATTTGTAGAATACCCTATGGATCGGGTTGTAGAGCTCATCAACGGCCTCGCGCCATGCGTTCAAATCCTCAATTGTCGAGCCATTTGGTTGTTCCGCATACCACTCTATGGCCATCGTTGGGCTTTCCGGCAGATCATGTACCCGCCGCGCATGGTTCCAGACTGTCCGAAAGTACTTCAAAGTGTGATTTGCGGAGGACGGTGTCGCGGCCATTGACCCATGGCGCTGAACCACCATGGATTTTGTGATCTCATCCAGCGGCAGGCGTAGCCAATCTTTCAAATGAAGCTCGAACTGCTGTCGCAACCCGGACCGGTGGGCCTCAGACCGAAGCTTTGGACGTGCCAGATAAGTCTCCATAGCTGTCTCAAGAGTGGGAGCTCCAATCTGCAGCTGCCTGCCTGCTCCCCTGCCCCAGTCCAACGCAAAACCCAATGCAGTTTGTCGTGCGACGTCCGCAGAGATCAGTGGGCACCGCCCGATCAAAACCCGCCGGGTTTGCCCTCCAACATCTTTCTGGAAGTACCAGGTTTTGGACTGCTTGCCGACGAACAGAACGAGCCCTTTGACCTCGTTATCCCAGTGCTTGGCAGTGCCCTTTTTTGTCTGTGGAACCTTGCGGGCGAAGGTCTCTGTGAGTTTTGGCATTTTGTCAGTTTTTTGTCGGAAATGAATTAAAACTCAGGGAAACTCAAGGAAGGAGCAGAAATCAAATAAATACATATTATGAATAGTTTGGCAGCTGCAGGAATGCCTGGGAAACATATAACATCTGCTTGGAAGGCTGAGGTAATAGCCAGTATACGACGCCCGCTCAGCGCTAGTCGATTTAAGCGATGCGTCAGATGTCGTCAAGCGCAGTTCGAAGCCCGATTTCAAATTCGTCGACAAAAATTGACAGGCGATAGTCTGCATCCAGAAGACAGTCGTTCTGGCAGTTAAAGACAAACTCAAGACTGCGGGGGCAGCCATTCGCAACGGCTGAAATCGGCAGATATCCGGATCACCGAACCGTATTCAAAGACCGTTGGCGGGGCCAATCCGATCAGCTGAGCCGGATAAGAAGTGGCCGCCGCCAATGCGTCCTGCAACGGCACGCCGACTTGCTTGACCAGCACGCCTACGGCGGTGGTCAGGTCCAGGTCTGCGCCAGCCAGCGTTCCGTCCGCCAGTGTCAACCTGCCGTCGGTTCGCGTGATTTTGCGGCCTTCAAGGGTGAATTCCGTTTGATCAGTACCCGCCACAGCCATCGCATCGCTGACCAGAAAGATTTGACCTGGCGCAGTTTTCGCAGCCCAGGCTGCGCGCATCGCGGCGGGGTGCACATGGACACCGTCGGCAATTAGCCCTGCAGACAGCGTTCCGCTGGCCAGCGCTGCGCCGACGAGGCCGGGTTCACGATTGCCCAACTGGCTCATCGCATTGAACAGATGGGTTACGCAACGCGCACCGGCGGCGGTATAGCTCTGGCAGGTCGCAAAATTTGCATCGCTGTGCCCGAGCGAGACAAGGATGCCAGCGTCGCTCATGGCGCGGACCTGCTGCTCGGAAACACCCTCCGGCGCGACAGTTACCTTGAGGCAAGGAAGTGCATTAGCCGCTTCTATCAGCGTGTCCAGATCCGATCGTTCCATCGGCCGTATCAAATTACCGTCGTGCGCCCCTTTCCGCGCGACCGACAAATGCGGTCCTTCCAAATGCAATCCGGTAACGCCCGGCACCTGTGCACGTACCGCGTCGATCGTCGCATCTATTGCCGCACGGGTTTTGGCGGGTTCGTCGGTGATCAGCGTAGGCAGTAGCGAAACCACACCCAATCGGCGATGGGCACCGGCAATTCTGCGGATCGTTTCGACCGACGGATCATCGTTGAACATAACACCATCACCGCCATTGACCTGCAGATCCACGTAACCGGGGCTGAGTATGTCGCCGTTCAGATCGACAACGTCCTTTTCCCGGGCGACCTCGGCGTCGGGCAAAACTTCCCCCGAACGCCCCTCGCGAAAAACAAGCGCGTGGTCGTGTAACAACCGGCTGCCGTCAAAGATTGGCCCGTTTCGAAAGATCACCTTGCGCTCTGTCATACCGTCTCGGTCACTTTCTTAAGGTGCCGCGGTGCGTCCGGGTCGATTCCCCGCGCACTGGCGACGGCCTCTACCATGCTGTAAAAAGACGTAATCGCCGTTATCGGGTCCGTGATCCAATGATCCGTTCGAACCACAGATAGCGCCTGCGCGCGTGATACTTTGTTGGTCGTTGCAAAGACCGCAGCCCCTTTTTCCGCCAAGGCATCAGCCGCATCGGCAGTCGCCTGTTCGGCTGCATCATTGGCCGCGAAGCAAATCACAGGAAATCCTTCTTCGACAATCGAAACCGGACCATGCAGCACTTCGGCCGCTGAATAGCTTTCGGCGTGAATTTGGCAGGTCTCTTTGATCTTCAATGCAGCTTCGTCAGAGATCGCACAAGAAGGACCGCGGCCAAGTGTAAACAACGAGCGCCCGGTGATTGTTTCGGCTGCAGCCGACCAATCACAATGTGCCGCCCGCGCCAGATATTCGGGCAAGGATTGGATCGCCCCGATCAATTCAGCATCCTCTTTGACCTCGGCCAGCAGCCATAGACCGGACACCAACGAAGTCACAAATGTCTTGGTTGCTGCGACGCTCAGTTCCGGTCCCGCGTGCAGTGGCAGAACCGCATCCGCCACTTCGGCCAGGCGCGATTCCGAGTTGTTGGTCACCGCAATTGTCAGTGCGCCAGAGTTTCGCAAAGACCCTGTGAGGCCAACGATATCCGGGCTTTGGCCGGATTGTGAGATGGACAGGCAGACAGATCCTTTTGCGCTAAGGTCCACCCCGTAAATTGAACTGACGGAGGGCCCTACTGAGGCAACCGGCAACCCCAAAAGCAGTTCGCTGGCGTATTTCAAATAGCTGCAGGCATGGTCGGATGATCCTCGCGCGACCGAGATCAAAAACCGCGGATCCGTATCCCTTACACTTTGCGCAGCTGCTCGGATATTGTCTGCCCCCGTGCTGAGCAATCTGTCGACGGCATCAGGGATTTCCAGGATTTCCTGACGCATTTTCGAGTTCTTTTCGGACATTTGATCCCGGTCCTTCCGGCTATAGGCGCAATTCAGCGACAAAGTCATAAGCGTCGCCGCGATAGAGCGACCGCGTCATCTCTGCGACCCGCCCGTTTTTCAAAAATGAGATACGCTCGATGTTCAGCCCCGCCGCACCTTCGGGCACCTCCAGCAGGTCTGCCTCTCGCGCACCAAGATTGAGAGCTGATATCTTTTGCACCGCGCGCACCGGGCGGCGCCCCAGACCTTCAAGAACTTCGTACAGAGACGTGGTGACTTCGATTGGGTTCGGCAGGATATCCAACGGCAGCGCAGCACGTTCCAGCGCCAACGGACGCCCGTCCGCCTCGCGCAAGCGGTAAATACGAGATATCTGCTCACCCTCTGACAGATTCAGCGCAGTGACCTCTTCCGGGGTTGGCGCAAATACTCCGCGCTCCAACCACTTTGAGGTCGTCTCCATTCCTCGGCTCGACATATCTTCGGTGAACGAGGTCAGGTGTTTCAGCGATTGTTCAACCCTTTGAACACGTTCCCGAATGAAGGACCCAGACCCTTGGCGCTGCTCGATCACACCTTCCTGCACCAGCTCCTGAATCGCCTTGCGCACGGTCACGCGGGATAGTTCTGTGATTTCAACCAGTTCCCGCTCCGATGGCAGCGATGAGTTCGGCGCAAGGACGCCCGTATCGATCCCCTCTTGCAACCTGCGCCGCAATTGCACGTAGCGGGGGCCATTTTCAGGGGTCAGCCAAAGATCAGAGCGCAGGAATTCAGCAATACTCATGCGAGACCTCCTTCGCCAAAGCCAACGCCCCGGTCAACGGCTCGCCCGATGGAGGGCGTATCTCTGACTGCAAGGCAGCAGGCAGATAGTCCGCATAATGCGGAGAGATGCCGCCGGTCAGGCAGATCGCGACTTCTGGCTGCCATCCGAGACGTGCCGCCAAATCGGCAATGTAAGTAGCACCGGCCTGCATAATTTTTTTGGCGACCTCGTCTCCGGACACTGCTGCAGTGGTAACCATCGGGGCCAACGCGCCGAACTCTGTCGGCGTCGCCCGTCCGGCAAACTCGACTATTCCGGCGGCACCGCGAAGTTCGTTCAGCAACTGCTGTGTCAGATCGCTAGAGGCCTGAACGCCATCCACGGAATTCAATGCTTCTGCCAATGCAAAACGACCAACCCATTGCGCGGACGCTTCATCCCCCAATATCGGCCCCCAGCCCCCTGCAAACCGCATCACCCGATCCTTCTGCGAAGCAACAAACGACCCCGTACCACAATGCGCGATCAGTCCATCCTGAGACCCAAGCGCACCGCGAAGCGCGGCGGGTCGGTCATCTGAAACGCGCGCCCGCGTTAGGCCCAGCGCGCTCTGCACGCGACTGGCAATATGGTCATCTGTGACGCCAGCCAATCCGACAAAGGCGGGCAACTGGGTCAGGTCCTGAACATCTACAGCAAGCGTTTGCGCAATCTGCGTAATCCCCGATTTCATCTGCTGGACGGACGCATCGAAATCTGTCGAGACATTGGCAGCCCCGGTCTCAACAGAATGGACAATACCAGCGACTTCACATGCAACCCTGCATCGGGTTCCGCCACCATCTATGGCCAGTACAGCGTTGCTCAGAGACTCAGTCATGACAATACCATTATAATACCTATTTGAATTTAGGAAGGCCAAAATAGGCCGATTTCTGCAGCTTTTCTTTGTTTAATACAGAATACGTTGATTTCCGCTGAAAAAATAAATTTATGGACAAGTGGTATTGAATAGGTATTGTATTGGGAACCGCAAAGGGGGATTCTTTTGACGCTGCCGCCGACCGAACAACTGCATCCAGACGCCATCAAGCTGGACCCACAAGACCCTGTCGCTTCTGCTCGGGCGCTGGTTGAGGGTCAGATTGAAGCCGCGACCTCGGCACGGGGCGCATTGGACGCGATCGCGCGGGGCGGCAACGCCATGGCGCAGACCATCCGCGCGGGCGGCGTTTTACACTATGTGGCGGCTGGCTCATCTGGGTTGATGGCTGCTGCCGACGCGCAAGAGCTGGGCGGCACCTTTTCAATCCCCGCGAACCAGCTCCGTATACATATGGCAGGCGGCCTGCCGACCGGTGTCGAAATGCCCGGAGGCGCAGAAGACGAAGCCGACGGATTAGCAGACGCGCTTTCGACATTGCAACCGACGGATACAATCATCGCAGTGTCCGCAAGCGGATCGACGCCATACACCCTGACCGCCAGCAATATCGCACAGTCATTTGGCGCAACCGTTATCGGAATTGCCAATAACGCAGACAGCCCTTTGCTGGAAAGCGCAGATATCCCAATTCTTTTGGCGACGCCGCCGGAATTGATCTCGGGTTCGACGCGTATGGGTGCCGGAACAGCTCAAAAAATCGCTCTGAACATGCTGTCGTCACTTATGGCACTGCAACTTGGCCATGTTCACGGCGGCATGATGGTCAACCTGCGCGCCGACAACGACAAGTTGCGCGCGCGGGCGACGGGGATCGTCGCGCGGATCGCCAATGTTGATACGGAAAAAGCAAAACTCGCGCTGGACGCCGCGAACGGAGACGTGAAGCCGGCGGTGCTAATCGCTGCACGTGGCATATCACCCAAGGATGCCTCTGCTGTTCTTAACGCAAGCAACGGGGTTCTGAAATCCGCACTGGAACAAGATAAATAACTGCTAACCAACTGGGAGAACACGAATGAAACGCAATAGCCTGAAACTGGCCTTACTGGGCACGACCCTGATGGCTTCAAGCGCCTATGCCGAGGACGTCACGCTGATCATCGAAAGCTGGCGCAATGACGACCTGACCTTGTGGCAGAAGCAGATCATCCCGGCCTTCGAAGCCAAACACCCTGGGATCAAACTGCAGTTCACCCCGTCAGCTCCGGCGGAATACAACGCTGTGCTGAACTCGAAACTGGATGCAGGTTCGGCCGGTGATCTTATCACGTGCCGTCCGTTTGATGCGTCGCTGGCACTTTATGAGGCCGGGCACCTGACCGATCTGTCCTCGGTCGACGCTATGAGCAACTTCTCGGACGTGGCAAAATCGGCATGGCAGACGGATGACGGCTCGGCCAGTTTCTGCGTTCCGATGGCGTCGGTGATCCACGGCTTCATCTACAACAAAGATGCATTTGCCGAGCTTGGCATTGAAGTGCCGACCACCGAAGACCAGTTCTTTGCTGCCCTCGACAAGATCAAGGAAGACGGCACTTACATCCCAATGGCGATGGGCACCAACGATCAGTGGGAAGCCGCCACAATGGGCTACAACAACATCGGCCCGAACTATTGGAAAGGTGAAGAAGGTCGCCAGGCTCTGATCGCTGGCGAACAGAAACTGACGGACGAAGCCTGGACCGCCCCCTACGCAACGTTGGCACGTTGGGGACAGTATCTTGGTGACGGGTACGAGGCGCAGACCTATCCCGACAGCCAGAACATCTTCACTCTGGGGCGGGCCGCTATCTACCCTGCCGGATCGTGGGAAATCGCTGGCTTCAACACACAAGCCGACTTTGAAATGGGCGCATTCAAGCCGCCAGTCCAAAGCGCAGGCGACACCTGCTATATCTCTGACCACACAGATATCGGCATCGGCATGAACGCCGCCACCGAACATCCCGAAGCGGCCGAAACATTTCTAGCGTGGGTCGCAAGCCCCGAGTTTGCCGAAATCTTTGGCAACGCCGTTCCGGGCTTCTTCCCGCTGTCCAACACACCAGTCGAACTGCAGGACCCGCTGGCCAAGGAGTTCGTCGGTTGGCGTGATGAGTGTGAATCGACCATCCGTTCGACATACCAGATCCTGTCGCGCGGCACGCCGAACTTAGAGAACGAGACCTGGGGCGCGTCGGTTGCTGCAATCAAAGGCGCAAACAGCCCTGAGGAATTGGGCGCAGACCTGCAAAAAGGCCTGTCCTCCTGGTACGCTCCGCACCAGTAAGCGCTGATCTGACACATACCCGGGCGGCGGTGATCGCCCGGGTATCCCCGACACCCCATTGAAAGCAGTCCCATGAACCGCCCCCGCTTCCGCTGGCATATCCTTGTGTTTCTTGCACCGGCCGTTCTTGTCTACACGGCAGTCATGATCTTCCCGCTGTTCAACACATTGCGACTGGCGCTTTACTCCGAAGTCGATCAGAGCCGCGTCTTCGTTGGATTGCAGAACTTTCAAACCCTGTTCTTTGATCCGATCTGGTCGGAACAGTTTTGGAATGCGTTAGGCAACAACTTCTGGTTCTTCCTGATCCACATGCTGGTTCAAAACCCAATTGGGATTGCTCTGGCCGCCCTGCTCAGCCACCCGCGCCTGCGGTTTGCGGCCTTGTATCGGTCGGCGATCTTCATTCCCACCATCCTGAGCTTTGTGATTGTCGGGTTTGCCTGGAAGCTGATCCTCTCGCCGATCTGGGGCATTGCGCCGTCTATGCTGGATGCCGTCGGGCTCAAGTCGCTGTTCGCCCCGTGGCTGGGAAAAGAGGAATATGCACTGACCACACTGGCGCTGATTTCGGTCTGGCAGTTTGTCGGCATCCCGATGATGTTGATCTACGCCGCCTTGTTGACCATTCCGGAAGAAATCCTTGAGGCTGGAGAGATCGACGGGATCACCGGAACTGCGGCCTTCTGGAAGATCAAACTGCCGCTGATCCTGCCCTCGATCGGGATCATCTCGATCTTGACCTTCGTGGGGAATTTCAACGCTTTCGATCTGATCTACGCGTCACAAGGCGCGCTGGCGGGGCCGGATTTCTCGACCGATATTCTTGGTACCTTCATGTACCGCACATTCTTTGGCTTCCAGCTGCAACTGGGTGACCCGCATATGGGTTCGGCTATCGCCGGGGCGATGTTCGCCATCATCCTTGTGGGTGTCTGTATCTACCTGTTCGGCATCCAGACCCGGATGCGCCGGTATCAATTGTGAGGGCCACGCGATGAACAAAGCACGTCATAACCCCCTCAACATGGTCGCGATGCACGGCGCGCTGATCCTGTACACACTGATCGCGCTGTTTCCGGTCTTTGTGATTCTGATTAACAGCTTCAAATCCCGCCGCGCGATCTTTCGTGAACCACTGGCCCTGCCCAATGCGGACAGCTTCTCGATGATCGGCTATGAGACGGTGATGAAGCAGGGGGATTTCTTCCTCTATTTCCAGAACTCGATGATTGTCACCGTGGCATCTCTGTCCTTTATCTTGTTGTTCGGCGCGATGGCCGCCTATGCGTTGTCGGAATACCAGTTCAAGGGCAACCTGATCATGGGGCTGTATCTGGCGCTGGGGATCATGATCCCAATCCGCATCGGCACCGTGGCAATCCTTGAGATGATGGTGGCGACCGGGCTGGTAAACTCGCTCTGGGCGCTGATCCTAGTATATACGGCTCAAGGGTTACCACTGGCCGTATTCATCCTGTCCGAATTCATGCGACAAGTCAGCGATGACCTGAAGAATGCCGGGCGCATCGACGGTTTGTCCGAATACACGATATTCTTCCGCCTTGTTCTGCCTCTGGTCCGGCCCGCGATGGCGACCGTGGCCGTGTTCAACATGATCCCGATCTGGAACGACCTTTGGTTCCCGTTGATCCTGGCCCCAGCCGAAGAAACCAAGACCCTGACGCTGGGAAGCCAAGTGTTCATCGGCCAGTTCGTGACCGATTGGAACGCAGTTCTGTCGGCCCTGTCGATGGCTATTCTGCCGGTGCTTGTCCTGTACGTAATCTTCTCGCGACAGCTGATCCGCGGCATCACATCCGGAGCAGTCAAATGACCCGCGTTCTGGTTGCAGGTCTCGGCAATATGGGTTTGAGCCACGCGCTGGCGCACCATCACCGCCCCGACGCGCAGATCGTTGGTTTGGTGAACCGGTCTGGCCGTGTGGATCACCCACATCTCACCGATTATCCGGCCTATTCCGATTTCGACACCGCGCTGGCTGAAACGAAACCCGATCTGGTCGTGGTCGCCACCTACTCTGATAGCCACGCGGATTTCGCCTGCGCGGCTATGGAGGCTGGCGCACATGTGTTTGTTGAAAAACCGCTGGCCACTAATGTCGCCGACGCCCGGCGTGTGATCGAAACAGCAACCCGGCTGAATCGTAAGTTGGTGGTTGGATATATCCTGCGCCATCACCCCTCTTGGATGCGGCTGATCGATGAGGCGCGCAATCTTGGCGGGCCCTATGTGTTCCGGTTGAACCTGAACCAGCAGTCGTCGGGCGCGGAATGGGAAACGCATAAGGCATTGATGCAGACCACTTCGCCCATTGTCGATTGCGGCGTGCACTATGTCGACGTGATGTGCCAGATCACCGACGCGCTGCCCGTCCGGGTGCATGGTATGGGCCTGCGCCTGTCGGATGAAATTGCACCGGACATGTACAATTACGGCCAGTTTCAGGTGGTCTTCGACGACGGTTCGGTCGGCTGGTACGAGGCTGGATGGGGCCCGATGATGTCGGAAACCGCGTTCTTTGTGAAAGATATCGTGTCGCCCAACGGGTCGGTCTCGATCACCGACGGAAACAAGGGTGCGTCTGCCGACATCGACGGCCATACCAAAGTCGGCGGCTTGCTGGTCCATACACCGCAAGGCGACCACACGATCGAGATGCCGGACGAACCCGGCCATCAAGACCTTTGTGATGCTGAGCAGGCTTATATGCTGCGCGCCATCGCCGAAGATATCGACCTGACCCGTCATATGAATGACGCCGTCCAATCGCTCGCCATTTGTCTGGCTGCGGATCAAAGTATCCGAACCGGCCAGCCCGTTTCCCTTGAGGAGCCCGCATCATGACCGCCCTGACGCTGAACAATGTGAACAAGTCCTTTGGCAACGTGCATGTCCTGAAAGACATCACCCTGGAGGTCGAAGAAGGCGAATTCGTCGTCTTTGTCGGACCGTCGGGCTGTGGCAAGTCCACCTTGCTGCGCGTGATTGCAGGGCTAGAGGATGCATCGTCAGGTGAGATCAACATTGGCGGGCAGCAAGTCAATCTGGTGCCACCATCCAAGCGTGGGATCGCGATGGTTTTCCAAAGCTATGCGCTCTACCCTCACCTCAGCGTTCGGGGCAATATGACCCTTGCGCTGAAGCAGGAAAAGCAGCCCAAATCGGAAATCGAAGGCCGTGTCGCCAAAGCCAGCCGGATGCTGAACCTTGAACCCTATTTGGACCGTTACCCGTCCGAGCTGTCAGGTGGCCAGCGCCAGCGCGTCGCCATCGGGCGCGCCATTGTGCGTGAACCTAAACTGTTCCTGTTTGATGAGCCGCTGTCCAATCTGGACGCCGCCCTGCGAATGAACACTCGGATCGAGATCGCCAATCTGCACCGTGCTTTGGATGCATCGATGATCTACGTCACCCATGACCAGACCGAAGCCATGACGTTGGCCGACAAGATCGTTGTTTTGCGCGATGGTCGGGTCGAGCAGATCGGTAGCCCGATGGAACTGTACAACAACCCCGCAAATCAATTCGTCGCCGGGTTCCTGGGCTCACCTTCCATGAACTTCCTGCCTGAAGCGTTAGTTCAAGAAAGCGGTCAGAACACGATCGGAATTCGCCCCGAGGACCTGTTCCTGTCAGATGACGGCCCGCTTGCCGCGCGTGTCAGCCATGTGGAAAAGTTGGGCGGGGACACCAATGTGATAGCCAAAGTTCAGGACCACGACGTCACAGCCCGTTTGTTTGGCCAACATGCCATCGCAGAAGGTCAAGAATTGCGATTCGGATATGCATCCGAGAAAGCTTATCGCTTTGATGAAGCAGGGCAGCGGCTGGCTTAAACCGGCATACTGTTGGGATCACACAACCTGATCGTCACAACAACATTTTACCAAGATAACAAGCGCGGCTGGCAGAAAGCTTTGGTATGCTTTCGCCAGCCGATTGCTTTTTCTTGAGGGCCAAATGAAGTCATTAATAATGTTGTTAAGAACATGTCACAAAGTCGCCCTACATGCCTTTCATCGACTACTCTAAGACAGCCAGGAGCCATTCATGAAAGACGTTGATACCACCACCCTGTCCGCCGACGATTGGGACGAGCTGCATTTCCCCCGCCCCGAGGAAAACGATTTTGATCACGTCGTCGAAAACGCCATCTCGCGCCGTGGGTTTCTGGCTGGCGTAGTGGCCTTTGGCTCGGGTGCCGCCGCAATGGGCACGGGCCTGCTGGGCTCAACTGCCGCACACGCTGTTACGGCCTCGCGCTTTGCCTTCACGCCGATCGCTGCCCAGACTGACGGCACCGTTCACGTGCCGGAAGGCTATGAGTGGAAGGTTATGACCCGCTGGGGCGACCCGCTGTTTTCCGATGCCGACGGCTATGACATCACCGATGGTGGCCCGATTGAGAAATCGGATCGCATCTTCGGCGAAAACACCGACGGGATGGAGACCTTCTCGTTCCAGGGTCACGAGCTGATCGCGATCAACCACGAATATCCGAACCGCAAGATCAACATGCCCGCCGCTCAGGAAGGTGTTCCGGCCAGCGCCGAGGACGTTTTGAAACTGCAGAACATTCAGGGCGTGACCGTAATGGAAATCACCGAAAGCCCCGATGGCTGGTCAGTTGTCAAAGACAGCCCATTCAACCGCCGTATCCACCACAATACGCCAATGAAGATCGTAGGCCCCGCCGCTGGTCACGACCTGCTGAAAACTGAAGCTGATCCGACCGGAACTACGTCGCTAGGTACGATGAACAACTGTGGTGCGGGTAAAACTCCGTGGGGTACCTACCTGACCTGCGAAGAAAACTTTAACGGCTACTTTGGGTCCAGCGATGAAAACGCCAGCTACGACCAGACGGTCACGGACGGCTTCAAACGCTATGGCATCAAGGCCGAAAGCTGGAACGGGTACGAACTGTTCGATCCGCGTTTCGATACATCAAAAAACCCGAACGAGCCGCACCGTGCGGGCTGGATCGTTGAAATCGACCCAACCAACCCGGACAGCACGCCGGTCAAGCACACCGGTCTGGGCCGTTTCAAGCACGAGAATGCCGAGGTCACTCTGGCCGCAGATGGTCGTGTTGTTGTCTACATGGGCGACGATGAGCGGGGCGAGTACCTGTACAAGTTTGTGTCGAACGGCACCTACCAACCGGGAGGTGAAACCGAGGGCCTGCTGAACGTCGGCACGCTCTACGTCGCCAAGTTCAACGACGACATGAAGGGCGAATGGCTGGCTCTGACACCGGAAACCACCGGGATGGACGAAGCCGATATCGCAGTCTTTACCCGTATGGCCGCGTCCAAGGCCGGCGGCACGACCATGGACCGCCCTGAATGGGTCGCATCCAGCCCTGTTGCGGTAGAAGCGTATTGCTGTCTGACCAACAACAAGAACCGCGGCGTGAAGGCTAACGCCGGTGGAGATGACACCTCGGTCAACGCCCCCAACCCGCGCGAGGCCAACAAGTACGGTCAGATCGTGCGCTGGCGCCCCGCAAATGACGACCACGCCGCCGAAGGGTTCGATTGGGACCTGTACGTCATGGCGGGCAATCCGACGGTTCACTCGGACGATCGCGCCGGTTCGGCAAACGTGAATGAAGGGAACCTGTTCAACTCGCCCGATGGCATGGTGATAGACTCGACCGGGTTGATCTGGATCCAGACGGACGGCAATGACGACAATGAAGGAGACTTCGCAGGCAACGGCAACAACCAGATGCTGGTTGGGGACCCGATCACCGGCGAGATCGCGCGTTTCATGACCGGCCCGAACGGCTGTGAGGTCACCGGTCTGGCCTGGTCCAGCGATCTGCGCACCATGTTCGTTGGCATTCAGCACCCCGGTAGCAACTGGCCGGACGGCGGCACGCCACGGTCGTCGGTTATCGCGATCAAGCGCACCGATAACGGTCTGGTCGGCTAAAATCTTAATAATCAAAACGCCCCCGACCCTGCGGCTCGGGGGCGTTTTTTTCAGATATCCTCACCCGGCAGGGCCAGCGGTCCTGCCGGAGCCATGAGATGACGTTCCGATAGCCAAGGGTTCAGTTCCAATGCCTGAGACAACGCCTCGCGGGCTTCATCAACGCGTTGAAGCCCCAACAAAGTCAACGCACGGCCACTGATCGCGGCAACATGGTTGGGTGACAACTCGATTGCCCTGTCCAAGTCGGGCAGCGCGGATTGAAAATCCTGACGCAGGTAGTGGGCGAATGCGCGTTGGTTGTACCCTTCGGCGTAGGACGGGCAATACGCAACCAACTTGTCAAAGTCTTCAATCGCGCCCAGCAGGTCCCACGCATTTCGGCGTGTCATGCCACGATCCAGAACAGCCTGCGCGCTTTCGTCCGGGGCATCGGTCCAGAACTCCCATAACTGACCGGACAGTGCACGAGCGGACTGTTCGGTTTCAGCGCTCTGTATCTGTTCCAGAACCGCCGATACATCCGCGGAATGGTCTGGCGCGACAGGGCAGTCCTGAGCATTGGCCGCAAAAACGGTCGCAGCATAGAAAATTGAGGCGTAAGCAAAGCGTTTCATGCGCCAATGGTGACGCGTGCAACGTGTTCGTCAACCCTTCGCATCCAAGGCCCCAGACATCCCGGTCTCTTTCACAGCCTCCATCGCAACAAAGGTTGAGGTGCTGGCGACATGCGGCAATGATGAGATCTTTTCGGCCAAAACCGCGCGGTATTCCGACATAGATCCGGTGCGAATTTTCAGAAGATAGTCAAAATTCGACGCAATCATATGGGCTTGTTCGATCTCAGGCACTTTACGAACGGCCGCGTTGAAATCGGCTAAAGCTCTCTCGCGCGTGTCAGTCAATCGGACTTCGACAAAGGCTACGTGGTCCAAACCAAGGCGAATGGGGTCCAGCAAGGCACGGTACCCGGTAATGATGCCATCAGCCTCAAGTCTCTTCACACGTGCTTGAGTTGGGGATTTCGAAAGCCCGATACGCCGCGCGAGATCGGCGATGGGGATCCGGCCGTCCTCGGCCAGAATCGCCAGAATTGATCTGTCGAACCTATCCAGCCCCGGAAAGTCTTTTTGCATCGCTCAAACCCCTGAAATCAGGCCAATCGCCTAGCCGTAGATAAAACTAAGGCAATCGTCCCGGAAAATCGACACTATATTACTCAAAAGACCGGAGGACACATGTCACACAGCCTGCGCGCACGCATTGATGCCAAAACCTATGCCGATCCGTCGGAAATTCTTGACGCGTTGATCGCAAATGCTGATCTGAGCGAAGCCGACCGCACCGCGATCTGCGCGGCTGCGGCGCAATTGGTGCGTGACATCCGATCCAGCACCTCACCCGGTATGATGGAAGTGTTCCTGGCCGAATACGGCCTGTCCACCGACGAAGGCATCGCGCTGATGTGTCTGGCCGAGGCGCTGCTGCGCGTACCCGATGCCGACACCATCGACGCGCTGATCGAGGACAAGATCGCCCCATCGGATTGGGGCAAGCATCTGGGTCGGTCTTCTTCGTCGCTGGTCAACGCGTCCACGTGGGCCCTGATGTTGACGGGCAAGGTTCTGGACGAAGACAGGACCTCTCCGGTCGGTGTCTTGCGCGGTGCGATAAAACGTCTGGGCGAACCCGTGATCCGCACGGCAGTCGGGCGCGCAATGAAGGAAATGGGCCGCCAGTTTGTGCTGGGCGAGACGATCAAATCCGCCATGGATCGCGCCAGCGGTATGGAGGCAAAACGCTACACCTATTCCTACGACATGCTGGGCGAAGCGGCACGAACCGAGGCCGATGCCGCCCGCTATCACCTGTCCTACTCACGGGCGATTGCTGCAATCGCCGAAGCCTGTATTCACGACGATATCCGGGCCAATCCGGGGATGTCTGTTAAGCTGTCGGCGCTCCATCCACGCTACGAGTTGGCGCAAGAAGCAGAAGTCATGGAAGAACTGGTGCCCCGTTTGCGGGCTTTGGCCCTTTTGGCTAAGGCGGCAGGCATGGGCCTGAATGTGGACGCCGAAGAAGCAGACCGCCTTTCCTTGTCTCTGCAGGTGATCGAGGCGGTGATGGCCGAACCGGCCCTGGATCGTTGGGACGGCCTGGGTATCGTCGTTCAGGCTTATGGCCCGCGCGCCGGGATCGTGCTGGACACACTGTATGACATGGCCGGGCGTCACGAACGAAAGCTGATGGTTCGTTTGGTCAAAGGGGCCTACTGGGATACCGAGGTCAAAAGAGCTCAGGTTGAAGGCATCGATGGCTTTCCCGTGTTCACCCGCAAGGCGGCCACGGACATTTCCTACATCTCAAATGCGCGCAAACTGCTGGGTATGACCGATCGAATTTACCCGCAATTTGCCACCCACAACGCCCATACGGTCAGTGCGATCCTTCATATGGCCGATGACCAGCCATTCGAATTCCAGCGCCTGCATGGGATGGGCGAAACCCTGCACCAGCTTGTCAAAGACCAAAACGACACACGGTGCCGGATCTATGCGCCGGTCGGGGCGCATCGCGATCTGCTGGCCTATCTGGTGCGGCGTCTGCTGGAAAACGGTGCGAACTCGTCATTCGTAAACCAAATCGTGGACGAGAACGTTCCGCCGGAAGAGGTCGCCGCTGATCCGTTCCTGACCATTGTGGATCAGGCACGACCGCTGCCAACCGGACCGAACCTGTTCCAACCGGAACGCGTCAATTCGAAGGGTTTCGACCTTCACCACACCCCGACATTGGACAAGATCGACGCCGCGAGGGATGCTTTCCGGGCGCACCACTGGTATGCCCAGCCGCTGCTGTCCGGCGATGCAAGCCCGGAACAGGATCAACCGGTCACCAATCCGGCCCAACCACAGGATCGCCCCGGAGCAATCGCCCCTGCCAGCGCCGAGGATGTCGAGCTTGCCCTGAATTCCGCGGCACCGTGGCAGGCACCACCAGCAGAACGGTCGCGTATCTTGAATACTGCTGCCGATCTATATGAGGCTCATTTTGGCGAGCTTTTCGCCTTGCTCGCGCGCGAGGCAGGTAAGTCCTTGCCCGATGCCGTTGCCGAACTGCGTGAGGCGGTCGATTTCCTGCGCTACTACGCTGCGAACATTCCCGATGCGGAACCGGCAGGCGTTTTCACCTGCATCAGCCCGTGGAACTTCCCCTTGGCGATCTTCACAGGCCAAATTTCAGCGGCCTTGGCCACTGGCAATGCGGTCCTGGCCAAGCCCGCACCTCAAACGCCGCTGATCTCGCATCGGGCCGTTCAATTGCTGCACGAGGCCGGAGTTCCCCGCGATGTGCTGCAATTATTGCCCGGCGGCCCATCCGTTGGTGCGGCGTTGACTTCTGACCCGCGCGTATCCGGCGTGGCGTTTACCGGATCGACGGCGACCGCGTTGAAAATACGCGCAGCCATGGCCGACAACCTGCGCCCCGGCACGCCTCTGATCGCCGAGACCGGCGGGTTGAACGCGATGATCGTGGACAGTACCGCCCTACCTGAACAGGCCGTTCAGTCTATCATCGAAAGCGCGTTTCAATCCGCCGGGCAGCGGTGTTCTGCCTTGCGGTGCCTCTATGTCCAGGAAGATATCGCCGACGATTTGCTGACAATGCTGTCCGGTGCAATGGAGGTCCTGCAGGTTGGTGATCCGTGGTTAATCTCGACCGATTGCGGACCGGTTATTGACGAGGCGGCGCGCCAGGGCATTTCAGATCACGTCGCCAATGCCCGCACCGAAGGCCGCGTTCTGAAAGAAATGCCCGTACCGCCAGAGGGCACGTTCATCGCACCGACACTGATTGAAATCCCGGATATTGCCGCGCTGAAACGTGAGATCTTTGGCCCTGTCCTTCACGTTGCGCGTTTCAAGGCATCCGAGATCGATCAGGTCATAGCCGACATTAACGCAACCGGATACGGGCTGACTTTTGGCTTGCATACACGCATCGACGACCGCGTACAGCACATCACCGAAGCAGTGCATGCCGGTAATATCTACGTCAACCGCAACCAGATTGGTGCCATCGTTGGATCTCAGCCATTTGGAGGTGAGGGGCTTTCGGGAACAGGCCCCAAGGCGGGTGGGCCGAATTACATGACGCGGTTCTGCGCCCCGGACCGGCAGCAGTCCGTCGAGCAATGGGATAGCCCATTGAGCGAGCTT
Source organism: Ruegeria sp. YTSC003 (assembly GCF_059609785.1). Lineage (NCBI taxonomy): Bacteria > Pseudomonadati > Pseudomonadota > Alphaproteobacteria > Rhodobacterales > Roseobacteraceae > Ruegeria > Ruegeria sp. YTSC003. The sequence goes on from NZ_JBXWMK010000001.1 coordinate 405,340, forward strand.
CCCGATGTTCAGGGTACGCCCGCGTCGGTGCAGACCCAATCCCTGCCCGGCCCGACGGGCGAATCCAACCGGTTAAGCGAATTCCCACGCGCGCCATTGCTGTGCATGGGTCCCGGAGCCGAGGCCGCGCGCGCGCAAGCCGACGCCGTTCAGGCGCTGGGGGGAACGGCCATTCAGGCGACCGGTTCGCTAGACTTGCATCGGTTGGAGAACGTGACCGGGATATCGGGCGTTCTTTGGTGGGGCGATGACGACACAGCGCGTGGGATCGAACGTCACCTCGCCCGCCGGGACGGTCCGATCCTGCCGCTGATCCCCGGTCTTCCGGACCGCGCACGAGTCCTGGCCGAGCGCCACCTGTGCGTTGATACAACAGCCGCGGGCGGCAATGCCGCATTGCTTGGGGGTGCGGCGTAAGCATGCCTTGACGCTGGGCCGGGAAAAGCCCAGCGTCGCCTCATGTTTCCAATCCGCGACCATAACCCTTCGGGGCGAACACCCTATGTCGTCTATCTGCTGATGGCGGCCAATATCCTGATATTCCTCAGCTATGTGGGCATCATGAACGATGCTCGGCTGATCAATCAGCTGTACTACGACTATGCGATTATCCCGGCGCGGATCACTGACGGTTTTGCGTTTGAGACACTGGTGACCTCGATGTTCCTGCACGGAGGTTGGATGCATCTGGCCGGAAACATGCTGTTCCTGTGGATTTTCGGCGACAACCTCGAAGATGAAATGGGCCACCTGCCCTTTCTGTTGTTCTATACTGCAGCCGGGATCGGCGCGGGTCTGATCCATGTCTTCACAGCGCCGGGCTCGGTCGTGCCGACCATTGGGGCATCCGGTGCGATTGCGGGGGTTATGGGCGGTTACCTGCTGCTGTTCCCCAAGGCCCGCGTGGATATCCTGCTGATCCTCATTGTCTATTTCCGCATATTCACGATACCTGCCTTTGTCATGCTGGGGGTCTGGTTGGCTATGCAGTTCTTTGGCAGTCTGGCCAGCAACCCGGATGAAGGCGGGGTGGCCTATTGGGCGCATACGGGTGGGTTTTTCGTGGGTCTGATTTTGTGCATCCCAATCTGGCTGCGGCGCGGTGGCACTGATTTTTGGGGCCGCACGCACGGCCATCCGCCGCATCCTGAACACAAGTACAAGCTAACTCAGTCCCGTATTCCCCGCGTACCACGCAAGTAGCAGGGACATCAGGGTTTCGGTATCTGGCCGCCGCTTAGGTGGGTGATTTCCCGCGCTGCGGCCAGAACCAATTCACCCAGCGCATGCGCTCGATCCACGCCAAACCGAGCGGTCGGACCCGATACCGAGATCCCTGCACATGGCTCTCCCCGGTCATTGAAAATCGCCGAGCCGATACAGGACATGCCCTGATATCTTTCTTCCCGGTCATGCGACCAGCCGCGTGCGCGGGTCTTGGCAAGATCCTGTTGTAGTCCGTCGCCCGGTATCTGCGTGTTCGCGGTGAATTCCACCGGATCAATCGCCCCAAGCGTTTTGGCCAACCCCATTTCGGTCATCGCGGCAAGGATCGCCTTGCCAGTGCCAGAGGCATACATCGGCGTTCGTGCCCCGGGCGGGAAAAAGGCGCGAATGGGGTTCGGAGTTTCGACCTGACCGACAAAGACTACTTCGGACCCATCCGGTACCGCTAGGTTGGCGGTCTCACCGCTGTCCTGCATAAGACGTCTCAGGATTGGCCGCCCGATTTCAAGCACACTGTTGCGGCGCAGGAACGTGGCGCCGGTCCGGTATGCCTCGATCCCGATCATCCATTCCTGACGCTCGTCATCAAAGGAAACAAAGCCGTGTTTCTGCAAGGTTACCAGGATCCGGTGCGTCGTGGCCGTCGGCACATCAATTTCGCGCGACAGATCGCTGAGCGCTGCGCGTTCCAACCGGGCAACCGTGGTCAGAACGCCCAACGCCCGATCCAGCGATTGCATGGTCCCGGCCGAACTTTCCTTGAACAGGGATTTGGGCCTGCCACGCGGTCTTTTCTGATTGTCCATCGCCCTACTCCTTTGCACAACGCCAGATTAATTCTGAACCGTTCATTTTTGAGATCCAAAAATGAAAAACGAAAAACCGCATAAATACAGCGCGTTAAATATTTAATCGCAAAAATGAAAATATTTTTCAAGAAAATTGCACATCGTGAGGTTTTCCCGGACACTTACATCCAAAGCGGAGGAATAACAGATGTCCAACCAAAACCCGGTTTTCATACCCGGCCCAACCAACATCCCAGACCGGTTGCGTCTTGCCATGCAGGTTCAAACGCAGGATCACCGCGCACCGGATTTTGTCGAAACTTTTGCACCCGTTCTTGAGGACACGAAAAAGGTGTTCGGTACTACGACCGGCCAGATCGTGACCTTCCCTGCCAGCGGCACCGGTGGATGGGAAGCGGCCGTTACCAACACACTCAGCCCCGGCGACAAGGTTCTGGTCGCGCGCTACGGCGTGTTCAGCCATCGCTGGATAGACCTGTGCGAGCGTCACGGGCTGGACGTTCAGATCGTCGAATGTCCTTGGGGCACCGGCGCACCCGCTGATCAGTTTCAGGCCGCTTTGGCCGATGACAGCGCGCATGAAATCCGCGCTGTTCTGGTGACCCACAACGAAACAGCCACCGGGGTGCGTTCGGACATCGCAGCGGTTCGCCAAGCGATGGATTCGGAAAACCATCCCGCGATGCTGTTTGTCGACTGCGTCAGCTCTCTGGCTTCGATGCCGTTCGACTTTGACGCTTGGGGCGTCGATATCGCCGTGTCGGGGTCGCAAAAGGGATTCATGCTGGCGACCGGCATGGCAATTCTGTGCGTCAGCCCCAAGGCACAGGACGCGATGAAAAGCGCCAAGCTGCCGCGCACTTTCTTTGACTTCGACGATATGATGGCAGCCAATGCATCGGGCGGGTTTCCCTATACGCCGCCGCTGCAATTGATCTACGGCATGCGCGAAAGCCTCAAGATGCTGTTTGAAGAAGGGCTTGAGAATGTTTATGCCCGGCATTTCCGACTGGCCGAAGGTGTGCGCCGCGCCGTCGACGCCTGGGGGCTGAAACTTGTCGCGCAATCGCCCGATCTGTATTCTGACACTGTCAGCGCGATCTACGTGCCAGACGGGTATGATAGCAACACACTCACTGACCACGCGTTCAACGCTTATGGCGTGTCCTTTGGTATTGGACTGGGTCAACTGAATGGTAAGGCGTTCCGCATCGGCCATCTGGGCAGCCTGACGGATGTGATGGTTCTGTCCGGCCTCAGCACAATCGAGATGGCGATGGCCGATCTGAACTATCCGATCACTTTGGGCAGCGGGGTCGCGGCGGCGCAGGATTATTATCGCACCGGCCCATCTGACCGCGCCCAGGCCGCAGCCTGAGGAGGATGGCAATGCTGGATCACATCCCCGCAGCGGATCTGACGATCGACGATATGCGCGCTGCGCATGAACGGATCAAACCCTTCATCCGGCGCACCCCGATCATGGTGTCGGACTACTTGAACGATCTGACCGGAGCGCAGCTGTTCTTCAAATGCGAGAACTTCCAAGAGGCCGGCGCGTTCAAAGTACGCGGTGCGAGCAACGCCGTGTTTGGCCTGAGTGATGATATGGCGACCAAGGGTGTTTGCACACACTCCAGTGGCAACCACGCTTTGTCCCTGTCTTATGCCGCCGGACGGCGGGGTATTCCCTGCAACGTGGTTATGCCGCGTACCGCGCCGCAAGCCAAGAAGGACGCCGTGCGCCGTTATGGCGGGACGATCACAGAGTGCGAGCCGTCAACCTCATCCCGCGAGGCGACCTTTGCCGAAGTTCAGGCCAGAACGGGCGGAGAGTTCGTGCACCCTTATAATGATCCGCGCGTCATTGCGGGTCAGGCCACTTGCTCGGCCGAAATGTTGGAACAGACAGACGGAATGGATGCAGTCGTCGCCCCGATCGGAGGCGGGGGCATGGTCTCGGGCACGTGCCTGACGGTTTCGAACCTGGCACCCGACACCGCAATCTATGCCGCCGAGCCAGAACAGGCGGACGACGCATACCGGTCCTTCAAAGCAGGTCACATCATCGCCGATGATGCGCCAAAAACCATCGCCGACGGGCTACTCGTGCCGCTGAAAGAGAACACGTGGCACTTCGTGTCCCGAAATGTGACCGACATTTTCACCGCCTCTGACGACGAGATCATTGAAGCGATGAAGCTGACGTGGAAATACCTGCGCGTCGTGATGGAGCCGTCATCGGCCGTGCCTCTGGCAACCATACTCAAGAACCCGGACGTATTCCGCGGCAAGCGCGTCGGTGTGATCATCACCGGCGGCAACGTGGATCTGGACAAACTGCCCTGGCTGAAAGGGTAAGGAGGAACGACATGAACAAACCTGTGAACATCAAAGAACTGGAAGTCGGGTTCGACATCCCCGCTGCAATCGGCATGGATGAAAGCGAAATCCAGACCCCTTGCCTGATCCTGGACCTTGATGCGCTGGAGCGGAACATCAAGAAGATGGGCGATTATGCCAAGGCTCATGGTATGCGCCACCGCGTGCACGGCAAGATGCACAAGTCCGTCGACGTCGCCAAGCTACAGGAACAGCTCGGCGGTGCGGTTGGCGTCTGCTGTCAAAAGGTATCTGAGGCTGAGGTTTTCGCGCGGGGCGGCATCAAGGACGTTCTCGTGTCGAACCAAGTCCGTGATCCGGCCAAGATCGACCGGTTGGCGCAACTGCCCAAATTGGGCGCGCGCATTATTGTGTGCGTAGACGACATCGACAATGTCGCCGACCTGTCCAAAGCCGCTGTCGATCACGGCACGGAACTTGAAGTCTTTGTCGAAATTGACTGCGGTGCAGGTCGGTGCGGCGTGACCACGACCCAAGCTGTTGTCGATATCGCAAAGGCAGTCAACGCAGCACCCAACCTGAAATTTACCGGCATTCAGGCCTATCAGGGCGCGATGCAGCACCTCGACACCTATGAGGCGCGCAAAGAGAAGCTGGATACAGCCATCGCCATGGTCAAAGACGCGGTTGACGGTTTGAAAGCCGAAGGCATCGACTGCGAGCTGGTTTCGGGCGGTGGAACAGGATCATACTACTTCGAGAGCAATTCAGGCGTTTACAACGAGTTGCAGTGCGGATCCTACGCTTTCATGGATGCGGATTATGGGCGCATTCTGGACGAGAACGGCAAACGGATCGATCAGGGCGAATGGGAAAACGCGCTGTTCATTCTGACCAGCGTTATGAGCCATGCCAAGACTGACAAGGCCATCTGCGACGCCGGCCTCAAGGCGCAATCGGTCGATAGCGGCCTGCCTTTCATCTTTGGGCGCGACGATGTGCAATACCTCAAATGTTCGGACGAGCACGGTGTCATCGGCGACCCCGACGGCGTTTTGAAGGTGAACGACAAGCTGAGGCTGGTGCCTGGGCATTGTGATCCCACCTGCAACGTCCACGATTGGTATGTCGGTGTGCGCAACGGCAAGGTCGAGGCTCTGTGGCCCGTGTCGGCCCGCGGAAAGGCTTATTGATGAGGGATGCTATGACCACGCAAGATGGCCTGCTGATAGTAGGCGAAGACCTGTGCGAACAGCTGGTGGGCCGCCAACAGGCCTTTGATGCGGTCCAATCCGTGTTTGGTGCAATGGCCAGCGGTGGGGCGCGGAACTTTCCGGTCGTTCGCGAGGCACTGGGCTACGCTGATGCGCTGTATGGTTTCAAATCCGGTTTTGATCGGGACGGACAGGTGTTGGGCGTTAAGTCCGGCGGCTATTGGCCGGGCAATGCCGAACAAGGATTGACCAATCACCAATCCACGGTGTTTCTGTTCGATCCTGATACCGGGCGGCTATCTGCGCTGGTAGGCGGAAACTACCTGACGGCCGTGCGAACAGCAGCTTCATCAGCGGTTTCGATCGCACATCTTGCTCGGAAAGATGCCAAAGTGCTGGGCATGGTTGGCGCAGGTCACCAATCGACCTTCCAACTGCGTGCGGCAGCAGAACAGCGTGCATTTGAAAAGGTTGTCGCCTGGAATCCGCACCCCGACATGCTGCCCCGTTTGGCGGCTGTCGCCGAGGAAATCGGACTGGAATTCGAAGCCGTCAGTCAACAAGAGCTTGGTGCCCAATCGGATGTGATCATCACAATCACCTCGGCATTCGAGCCGCTATTGATGAAAGACTGGATCAAACCGGGCACGCATCTGGCCTGTATGGGCACAGACACGAAAGGCAAGATGGAGGTCGACCCGGCGCTGGTCGCCTCGGCCACCGTTTTCACCGACGAGGTCGCCCAATCCGCGACGATCGGTGAGGCGCAGCACGCTATAGGAAGCGGTACTTTGACCGAAACACAAATCACCTCAATTGGTGCAGTCATCAACGGCGATCATCCCGGGCGGACCAGTGCTGACGAGATCACCCTGTTCGACGGAACTGGCGTGGGTCTGCAGGACCTCGCTGTTGCATCCGTCGCCGCGCGGCTGGCGGACGAAGCAGGTCTGGCGCAACGCGCGACCCTCTGAAAACAAAAAAAGCGCGCCTCAATCGGGGCGCGCTTACGGAATTGCTATGTGGCTGATTAGCCTCGGATCACCTTGGAAAACTGATCGAAAATCGGCTCGTTCGAACAGATCACTTCACCGTCTTCCAAAACGTTGCCTTCAGGGTTTAGCGCCTGAACAAATCCGCCCGCTTCTTGGACGATGATGATCCCTGCGGCCACATCCCAGGAATTCAGGCGACGCTCCCAAAAGCCTTCGTAACGCCCCGCTGCCACATAAGCCATGTCCAGCGCGGCGGCACCCCAGCGGCGCACACCGGCACAAGCAGGCATTAGACGCGCCAAATCCTGCAGGGTCGCAGGCAGGTCCGAACGGCCACCAAAAGGCAGGCCCGTCGAGAAAATCGACTCGATCATCCGATGACGGCCCGAAACGCGGATACGCATGTCGTTCATCCAAGCGCCTTCGCCTTTTTCGGCAAAGAACATCTCATCCTTGGCGGCGTCATAGATAACACCGGCGACGATCTTGCCCTTATGTTCCAGCGCGATTGAGATCGCCCAGTGCGGCAGGCCGTGCAAGAAGTTCGTGGTGCCGTCCAGCGGGTCGACGATCCAGCGGCGGGTCGGGTCTTCGCCGTCAATGGCGCCACCCTCTTCGGCCAGCCAGCCGTAGGTCGGACGTGCGCCCAGCAGTTCCTCTTTCAGGATCGCCTCGGCAGCAATGTCAGCTTTGGACACAAAGTCGCCAGCGCCTTTCATCGACACCTGAAGGTTCTCGACTTCACGGAAATCCTTGACCAAAGAACGCCCCGCCTTACGCGCGGCTTTGATCATGATGTTTAGGTTTGCGCTGCCAACCATTGTCCAAAGGCTCCTGTCCGGTCAAACCGCGCGTATACTGATGCAAAGCGCCCTTGCCAAGAGGAATGATGCGCATAGCAGACCCTCGTTTTTTGCCTATTGCTCTTGCAGCTTGCGCGCCTCGGTCCCGGCCAGCTTGATCAGCTCTTGAACAAAGGGTTTTTCCAGGTCCTCGCTGCGCACTGCCGCATATAGCCTGCGGGTGATGCCGTCCTTGGTCAGGGGGCGGGTGACGTAGTCGGAATTGTACTTCACTTCGCGCACAACCCAATCAGGCAGCACCGATACACCGCGGTTCGACGCAACGAGCAAAAGGATCACTGCAGTCAATTCGACCTGCCGGATTGCGGCCGGCTCGACCCGCGCGGGTATCAGCAACTGGCTGAACACATCCAGCCGGGTGCGCTCGACCGGATAGGTAATCAGGGTCTGACCACGGAAATCCTCGGCCTCGATGAACTCTTTCTGCGCCAGCGGGTGGGATGAGGCAGCAACAAAAACAGCGTCATAGTCAAACAGTTCAATGAATTCGATGCCTGGCAGGTCCTCTGGATCGGACGAAACGACCAAATCGACTTCTTCTTTTTGCAGCGCAGGCAGGGCGTCAAATGCCAAACCCGGGCGGATATCGACGTCCACGTCACCCCAGGATTTCCGGAAAGATTCAAGCACCGGGAACAGCCATTCGAAACAGGCGTGACATTCGATCGCGATATGCATCCGCCCCGTGCGCCCATCCCGAAGCGACGAGAATTCCTGTTGTGTGGCCTGAACTTGCGGCAAAATCTGTTCGGCCAAACGCAGCAGACGCAGTCCGGCCGCTGACAGTTTCATCGGCTTGGACCGGCGCAGGAACAATTCAACCCCCGCCTGATCTTCCAGCCCTTTGATCTGATGGCTCAACGCCGATTGCGTGATGTTAAGTTGATCCGCCGCACGGGCAAGCCCACCGCATTCGTGGATCGCCTTGATCGTGCGCAGGTGGCGGAATTCGATATGCATTGCAGTGATACTCATGTTGTTCTTGAATAATATGAGTTTGTCTCACATTGCCCAAACTGGCACAAGATCCTTGTACCAATCAAATGAGGCCGTGATGACCAAGCCAGAAATTTCATTCGAGTTCTTTCCGCCCAAGACGCTCGAAGCCTCGTTTCGTCTTTGGGACACGGTTCAGACTCTGGCCCCGTTAGAGCCGCGATTTGTCTCGGTCACCTATGGTGCGGGTGGCACAACGCGGGAACTGACCCGCGATGCGGTGGCGACCCTGCACAAATCCTCGGGGCTGCCTGTTGCTGCGCATTTGACATGTGTTGATGCCTCGCGGCAGGAAACGCTGGAAATCGCGGATACTTTCGCGCGGGCGGGCGTACAGGATATCGTAGCCCTGCGCGGTGATCCGCCAAGCGGTCAGGATCGTTTTGAGCCACACCCCGAAGGTTTTGCAAATTCGGTTGAACTGATTTCGGCCCTGGCTGAGACCGAGATATTCAACATTCGAGTCGGCGCCTACCCCGACATTCACCCCGAGGCACAAAATGCCCGCACCGATATTGAGTGGCTCAAGGCCAAACTGGATGCAGGCGCAGATGAGGCCCTGACCCAGTTCTTTTTTGAGGCCGAGACGTTTTTCCGGTTCCGGGACGCCTGCGAAAAAGCCGGCATCGACAAGCCTATCGTGCCCGGCATCCTGCCGATCGAGAACTGGAAAGGTGCACGCAATTTCGCCAAACGATGCGGCACGCGCATTCCCCAATGGGTCGAACAGGCGTTTGAAAAGGCCGTGCGCGACGATCGTGAGGATTTGCTGGCTACAGCATTGTGCACCGAGCTGTGCTCGGACCTGATCGACGGGGGCGTGGACAAACTGCATTTCTACACGCTGAACCGGCCGGAATTGACGCGTGATGTGTGTTTTGCCCTTGGCATAACGCCGAAAGCAGATCTGCAAAACGTGGCCTGAATGGGGCTCGGGAAAAGGGCGCCTTCACTGGCAGGAATAAAACTGAGAACAATTGCTGCGCACTGCCGCAATTGTTCCTGCAGGCACTTCAATTTTATGTGAAATTTGACAAGTTCGCAGTCCTGTTCAAACTGGGACAGTAACATTTTTTGTAATGAGTATTTTGGGTTATGGAACCTGCTGACAAGATCAATGCCCGCACAGAGGCACTGTATGCGCTAGGGTTAAATCAAAGCGCTACCTCTGATGAAATCAGAAACGCCTGGCGAAACATTGCGTTTCATGGGCACCCTGACCAAGCCGAAGGCGATAGTTCTGGATTTACCCGCGCCAAAGAAGCCTATGACCTTCTGCGCAAGGAAGGGCTGGCCGGGAAAGGCACCGGGCCGAGGAAACCGCTCCGTCCGAAGCTGCGGCGACGCATTGTTACGCTGGAAACAGCCGACATTAACGCATGCCGCGCTTTATTAAACACTGCATTGCCGGACCGATCGGACGAGATCGTAACACCCGAACCCGAGCTTGCCTGCAAATCAGACCATGTTCCGGATGCGGTCGGGTTTTTCGGGCGCCATTTAACGTTCTTTGTCCCGACGCCAGTCTACGAAGGGGCAAATCGCGTTGCTCTGCCAACGTCAGTTCTGGCCGGGTCGCGCCGAACGGAAACAGAGGTTTTGAATTTCCAATCGAACGATTCCGGCGGCGGCGAAGTTGTTGTCCCCGACGCGATCATTGCCCGGACCTTCCCCGGTGCCAAAAGCGTTCGTATTCGGTTCGAGGCCGATCAGCAGATGCGGGACAAATTCTCGTTTGCGCATTGACGAAAAAGCCCGGCTGGAATGAGCCGGGCTTTGGTTTGGCGAGTGGCCACCTAGTTTGAAATCGGGCCTTCCGAAGTGAATTTCGGGATCACGCTGGAGGATGCGCCATCGGGTTCGATCCCCGGCCAGTTGCCTTCGGCGAGGTTGATATTGCCGGGCACGTCTTCTTCCCAGAAACCGACGACGACATCGGTGATGTTCAGATAAAGCTTGTCATCGACGATCCGCCACAGGTTCGGGTTCGCAGGGACTTTGCCGCCCTTCGAAACACCGTATGCGCAATGTCCGTCATATTGCGGTGCGTAGAAGGCTGGATTCTCCTGAAATTTGTCGCGGTTCTCTTCAGACGAAAATGCCCAGGTGGCACCATTGTATTCCGCAGTGATGTCTGCACGGCCGCGTACAGGTGCTGGCTGAGATTGGCCAACCGCAACCTGATCTAGGCCACGGTAGGCGACGACATCGTAGCCGGACACGGCGAACCCGGTGCCGTCAATATACTGGTCACCAGCAAAGGCCGGAGCGGCAAGGGTCAGTGCCGCGGCTACAGTCAGGGCAAAACGTTTCATGGTGGTAAGTCCTTTTGTCCTCGGGGTTGTTGATTTGCCCGAACTTGCGGGTCTGAATATACAATAGGCAATTCAGATCGCTTGCGAAGTCCCCCTCGCGTCGCTGTGACGTTGAATGAGAATTCGTGAGATGTCGGGTGAGGATTGTTACAAAAACGCTGCGCTCTGGGGGGTTGGACTCGGTGCTTTGCAACATTAGCTGTTGTGATGGACGGACAATTCACGTGCACTTTGCGAAGAAAGGCAAGAAATGAGCGAGCAACCGACCTATACGCCCCCAAAGGTCTGGACATGGGACAGCCAGAATGGCGGCCAATTTGCCAACATCAATCGCCCAATCGCTGGCGCCACTCACGACAAGGATCTGCCGGTTGGACGGCACCCGCTGCAACTATATTCGCTGGCCACCCCCAATGGCGTCAAAGTGACCGTGATGCTGGAGGAACTGCTGGCGCTGGGTCACGAAGGTGCCGAATACAACGCATGGCTGGTCAATATCGGCGAAGGCGATCAGTTCAGCTCGGGCTTTGTCGGGGCCAACCCTAATTCGAAAATCCCCGCTCTTTGGGATCGCTCAGGCGACAAGCCGACACGCGTGTTCGAAAGCGCGTCGATCCTGTTTCATCTGGCCGAAAAGTTTGGTGCGTTTTTGCCAGAGTCCGGACCGGAACGTGCGGAAGTCATGAACTGGGTCTTCTGGCAAATGGGCAGTGCACCCTATTTGGGCGGCGGATTTGGCCATTTCTACGCCTACGCGCCGGAAAAGTTCGAATACCCGATTAACCGCTTCACGATGGAAACCAAGCGTCAGTTGGACGTTCTCGATCGTGAACTGGCCAACAAGACGTATATCGCAGGCGAGGATTACACCATCGCGGACATGGCGATCTGGCCCTGGTATGGTCAACTGGTTCTGGGTCGCCTGTACAGCGCCGCGGAATTCCTGGATGTCGAATCGTACAAAAACGTCATGCGGTGGGCCAAGGCCATCGACGCGCGCCCTGCCGTACAGCGTGGCCGCATGGTCAACCGCCCATTCGGTGAGCCACATACCCAGCTGCACGAACGCCACGAGGCCAGCGATTTCGAAACCCGCACCCAGGACAAACTGGAAGCTGCTGCGGAATAATCCCCAAAGCCCCGCAGATCCTTCGTGCGCGGGGCTTTTTTCCTATTTTAGAATGGGTGGCTTATCCGGGTTGCTGCCAGGTATCGTCTGCGCGACAACACGAGCCTCTGGCTGCGGCAGATCGAACCGCAAACCAACCCGCGCCAATGAGGCAGCTGCTTGATCGTGCGCACCGAAGAACCCGACATCCATTGCCCCTGCCTCAATCCCGGAAAACGTCAACGCCTCGGACGTGGCTTTAGCGAGTGCGGGCTCGGCGCCTTCGACAGCACCTATGAACCCAAGCAGGTGCCCGGAACCGCCGCCTTCGGACTTCGTTCCCACCAGATATGCGGCTTCAGCCAATCCAACGGCCGTGGCAAGTTTCGCATCCAGTGCGGTCAACAAATCGTCGGGCAGACCCGCAGGGGGCAAGAACTCTGCCAACCGTTGCTGAACCTCCTCTGGTCCATGCTGCAGAGTTTCCGCCAGCCAACCCAGCGCCTCGGACGGGATCAGCATAGAGGACGGCGCAACTTCGAGGTTGAGGCCCAGCCCGATCCCCTGCCCCGCCAGCATGGAGGACAACACCCGGCCCGACAACGCCACATAAGGAACAGGACGTTCGGCAAACCGCGCTAACCGGTCCTCTCGGTCAAAGGCCAGCACGAAGCGTCCATCAGCGACGTCAAACAACTCGGGCGAGATATTTTCGCCCTTCGCCTCTTCCGTCAGCATCAGAAACAGCTCGCTGTCGGCAAGCCGTTCGAAGAAACGCAATCGCGCTGAATCATCGTTTGGGGCGGCAGCCATTGCGGTGTGGGCAGTGTCCAAAGCGGTGGTTTCAGTCATTCAGAACCTCTTGCACCCGCGCACGCAGAACCGGCAGAAGGTCGGTCTGGAACCACGGGTTTTTCTTCATCCATGCCGTATTCCGCCACGAGGGATGAGGCAAGGCAAAGACGCGCGGCGCATGGTCCCGCCAGTTGCGAACCGTTTCCGTCACCGAGCTGCGCACATTCAGGTGGTATTTATGAGCATGCCCACCCACCAAAATAGTCAGGGGCATCTCCCCCAGCGTTTGCATGACTTTGTTGTGCCAGGTTTTGCCGCACACAGGGGGGGGCGGCAAATCCGCCTTGCGCGCATCATAACCCGGAAAACAAAAAGCCATCGGCACGATTGAAACCCGTGACCGGTCGTAGAACACGGCTTCATCCACCCCAAGCCAATCCCGCAAGCGATCTCCGGACGGATCGGTAAACGGCCGACCCGATTCATGCACCCGTGCACCCGGAGCCTGACCGGCGACCAAAATCGGCGTTCCCGGCTGAAACCAGACCACCGGGCGGGGCTGATGGGCGGTCTCTGTCGCGGCAAATCTATCCGCGCAGATTCGGCAGGCCGAGATTTCTTTCTGTAGCGAATTCATCAGATGGCAAGGTTTCCTGCATCAAATTGGTTGACGGTCATCTTGAAAGATAGTCAACGCAATGCGTGGGTCCAACCGATGGAAAAGTCACAATACTAACAGCACACGTGCCAGTGGATTGATCATTGCCACCAAAACTCGACATAATATGGCCCACATAAAACGTAGGATAACAACCCGATTACCGACACATCCGGTAAGATTAACAAGGTGCAAGCAGCAGGCCCTCAATGCTTGAGTTTGAGAATGTTAGTAAGTCCTTCTGGACCGGGACACGCCGCAAGGTGATCCTGGACAGTGTCTCGTTTCGGGTCCAACTGGGCCGTTCGATTGGCATTCTTGCACCTAACGGAACCGGCAAGACCACCTTGATCAACATGATGGCAGGTCTGGAAAAGCCCGATGAAGGCGTGATTCGAAAGTCCTGCCGGGTATCTTTTCCTATGGGTTTCACCGGAGGTGTCGCAAACAAACTGTCCGCCCTGGAAAACGCGCGCTACGTCGCCAACATCTACGGGATGGACCCCGATTATGTCGAAGCCTACTGCAAATGGCTATGCGGATTGGGGGAGTATTTCGACCAACCCCTGGCCACTTATTCCAGCGGTATGAAGGGGCGCTTTACGTTTGCTTTGATGTTAGCTCTGGATTTCGACATGTACCTGATTGACGAAGGCATGCCGGCGTCGACTGATGTCGAATTCAACAGGAAGGCCGGCGACATCCTTCGGGAAAAACTACGCACGACAACATTGGTGATCGTGTCACACAGTCCCGCCGTGCTGGAGAAATTTGCGCAAGAGGCTGCCGTTTTGATGGATGGCCAGCTTTATATGTTCGACACCTTGGAAGAGGCAAAGCAGCTATATGACTACCAAACCCAAGGCTAGCATCTACAACTGGCGCCGCAAACGCCGCAATGCGGGAACGGAAGAAGACCGCGCTGACGCCATTTCGCGCATTCGCAACGCGACGCGGCCACCCGCTGCGGCCAATGACTCAGAGTCCAATACCGAGATTGACGCCATCAAAAACGAAGGGCTGACCGGGCGTCAATTGCGGATGGCACGCAGACTGGCGCAGAAGAACGGGCTGGAGGCGACTTCGGACTATGATGCGGTGCGTTTGCTGCGCCAAAAGGGCATCGATCCGTTTCATCGCGCCAATTTGCTGGGGATGGCGGGTGAAACGGCACAGACCGAGGATCAGACCAAGGACAAGGTCACGATTCATTTGCCGCAAACGGTCAGCGAAGGTGGAAGGACCCTGCCCGGACCGGAGATGTCCCCTACGCAACGGCGCGAGTTTGAAATTGGCGAGATACAGAAAGACATCGCCCGCCGCCGCCGTCGCAAACTGCTTGCCCTGTTTGCCCGCCTTGCGGTTTTCGTCTTCCTGCCCACCTTTATTGTCGGGTTCTATTTCTACCGAGTGGCGACGCCCATGTATGCCAGCGACTCGGCCTTCTCGATCCTTCAGGCGGACGGCGGCGGGGCATCGTTTGGCGGGTTTTTGGCGGGCACACAATATGCCACCGCGCAGGATTCTGTCGCCACACAGGAATTTCTGGAGTCCAAGGATGCCTTGCTGAGGCTTGAACGTGACATGGGCTTTGAAGAAATTTTCAAGCAGGAGTGGATCGATCCTATTCAACGGCTTTCGCCGGACGCCACGCTGGAAGAGGCCTACAAGCTCTTCCGACGCATGATCACCATCGGGTACGACCCGAGCGACGGCATTATCCGGATGGAAGTCGCGGCCCCTGATCCGCAGATTTCGGTGGCCATCTCTGACCGTCTTCTGTCCTACGCCGAAGAAACCATAAACGGGCTTACAGAACTTAAGCGCGAAGACCAGATGCGCGATGCGCTGGATGGTTTTGAAATGGCCCAGCAGGAACGCAGAAAAGCGCAGGAAGATCTGATCGAACTTCAGATTCAAGGCGCGTTGCTGGACCCTCAGAACGTCATCGCCAGCTTGCGTGGCCGCATAGACGCCATGGAAACGCAGATTCAGGACAAAGAACTACAATTGGCCGCATTGCTGGACAATCGTCGTCCGAACCAGGCCAAGGTGGATGGTGCCCGTGCGGACATCGCGCGATTTGAGGCTGTGTTGGCAGAACTCAACGCGGAAATGCTGGATGTGTCTGCAGGCGAAAATTCGCTTGCCCGGCTCAGTGTACGAATTCAAATGGCGCAGGCCGATCTTGTTGCCAGGGACATGATACTGCAGACAGCTATGCAGCAAATGGAAACCACACGGACTGAAGCAAACCGCAAAGTGCGCTATCTGACGGTGTCCGTAAGGCCGGTGCCAAGTCAGGAACCCACCTATCCGCGCAAGTTCGAAAATACGATTTTGGCTTTTCTGTTGTTTGCTGGTATCTACCTGTTGATCTCGCTTACCGCGTCGGTCCTTCGTGAACAGGTATCCTCGTAAGACACATGAAACATGTAAAAATCTCCGACCTCACGGTCGGCAATGATCTGCCTCTGACGGTCATTGCCGGCCCCTGTCAGCTTGAAAGCGCGGATCATGCGCAGATGATCGCAGGCAAAATGAAAGAAGCCTGTGATGCCGCCGGTGCGCAGTACGTTTTTAAGGCCTCGTATGACAAGGCGAACCGCACCTCAATTTCAGGTGTCCGTGGACCCGGAATTGCCAAAGGTCTGTACATTCTGGATGATGTGAAAAAACAAACTGGGGTGCCTGTCCTGACTGACGTACATACGCCAGAGCAATGCGCGGACGCTGCCAATGTTTGTGATGTTTTGCAGATTCCCGCGTTATTGTGCCGTCAAACCGACTTGGTGTTGGCCGCAGCCCAAACAGGCGCGGCGATCAATGTTAAAAAAGGGCAATTTCTGGCACCATGGGATATGGCGAACATTGTCACCAAGATAGAGAGTGTTGGTAACTCGAATATTCTGCTGACAGAACGTGGCACCTCGTTTGGGTACAACACCTTGGTGACAGATATGCGCTCGCTCCCGCAGATGGCGGCGACAGGCTATCCGGTTGTGATGGACGCAACCCACTCGGTTCAGCAGCCTGCAGGGCTTGGAGGTTCGACCGGTGGTCAGCGTGAATTTGCTCCGGTGATGGCGCGCGCAGCTGCCGCCATAGGCGTCGGTGCTGTGTTTATTGAAACACACGAAGACCCGGACAAGTCTCCGTCAGACGGTCCGAACATGATCTATCTGGACCAAATGCCTCAATTGATTGACACTTTGATGCGCTTTGATGCATTGGCCAAAGCCAATCCTATACAGATTTGAGTAAGAGCAATAGCATGACCAAACCCATCCCCGAGGTGACCCCGAACACCTGGAGTTTTCTGCGCGATCCGATGATCAAGCCAACCGGCTTTCGCGAATATGACGCGCGCTGGAAATACCCGGAAGAGATCAACCTGCCCGGCATGACCGCGCTTGGCTTGGGTCTGGGCACACAGATGCGCAAGCGTGGGATCGAACCGGTGATCGCGGTGGGCAACGACTATCGCGACTACTCGCTGGCGATCAAGAATGCGCTGATCCTGGGGCTGATGCAGGCTGGCATTCAGGTCAAAGATATTGGCCCTGCGCTTAGCCCGATGGCCTATTTCGCGCAATTCCATCTGGATGTGCCCGCCGTAGCCATGGTCACAGCCAGCCACAATCCGAACGGCTGGACCGGGGTGAAGATGGGCTTTGACCGCCCGCTGACCCACGGCCCCGATGAGATGTCAGAATTGCGTGACATTGTCCTGAACGGCGAAGGCGTCACCCACGACGGTGGGTCCTACGAATTCGTCGAGGGCGTAAAAGAAGCCTATATCGACGATCTGGTCGGTGATTTCAAAATGTCCCGTCCCCTGAAAGTCGTATGCGCAACCGGAAACGGAACAGCTGCGGCCTTTGCGCCTGAGATTTTCGAGCGCATTGGCGTCGAAATGGTGCCCAGCCACACCCAATTGGATTACACTTTCCCCCACTATAACCCCAACCCCGAGGCTATGGAGATGTTGCACGACATGTCCGCCTCTGTGAAAGCCAGCGGTGCTGATCTGGCTCTGGGCTTTGACGGCGACGGCGACCGCTGCGGTGTTGTGGATGATGAGGGGGAAGAGATCTTCGCCGACAAGGTCGGTGTGATCATGGCCCGTGATCTGGCCAAATTGTATCCGAACTCGACCTTTGTGGCAGATGTGAAATCCACTGGTCTGTTTGCCAGTGACCCCGAATTGCAGGCCCTTGGTGTCAAAGCGGATTACTGGAAAACCGGCCACAGCCACATGAAGCGTCGGGTCAAAGAGATCAACGCGCTCGCCGGTTTTGAAAAGTCTGGTCACTACTTTCTGGCTGAACCGATCGGGCGCGGCTACGACTGCGGGATGCGGGTTGCCGTTGAAATCTGCAAGCTGATGGATCGCAATCCTGACCAAAGCATGTCGGACCTGCGTAAAGCGCTGCCGAAAACCTGGTCGACGCCGACCATGTCGCCCTATGCCGCCGATACCGAGAAGTATGACATTCTTCAGCGGTTGGTCGACAAGCTGGTTGCCAAGGCAGATGCCGGAGATACCTTTGCCGGTCGCGCGATCAAAGAGGTCGTCACTGTCAATGGCGCTCGTGTCATTCTGGACAATGGCAGCTGGGGTCTGGTGCGCGCATCCTCGAACACTCCGAACCTTGTTGTGGTCTGCGAAAGCAGCCAGAGCGAGGACGAAATGCGCGCAATCTTTGCCGATATCGACGCGGTCATTCGCACCGAACCCGGCGTGGGCGACTACGATCAGACCATCTAAGCACTACTGCGTTTCGGGGCATCTTCTGCCCCGAAACCTTTGCGTATTGGCGCTGATTAGTTACCGCCAAATAGCTTCAGCAGCCCCTTGTTCACTTCGTCTTCCAGTTTGTTCTTGATCGCATCTTCGATCTGATCACTGTCCGTAATCGTCGTGTTCAGCTCGTCCCCGACTTTGTCTAAGACTTTCTGCTTGGCCTCATCTTCAAGCTCTTTGGCTTTTCCTTCAGCAACAGCTTCAATGACTTTGGTCAGATCCGGCTTGATCGACGGGTTGCTCCACGGCCCGACGATTTTCACTGGTACCGCGATGCCGTTTCCCGAATTCGCGCGCAGCGCAACAGGTGTGAAAAGATAGTCGATATCGCGGTTGCCGATTCCGACCCGACCGGAACCGTCGGCTCGGAAGTTATCCAGCGCCATCAATAGGTCGTTGTTCCACAATACCCCTTGATCCATGGTGAAGCTGGCGGACAGGCTGTTGAATACGGTTGTGCCGCCCTCACCCCCGCTGCGGCCCATCAGGCGGTCCAGATCAAACCCCGAGATCACGCCCTTGCCCACGTCCACACGACCCTTGCCGCTGAGTGAGCGCATGATCTGATCCTCGGTCTGTCCAACTCCCAGAAACTCAAACGATCCTGATCCGGTGCCGGACAACCGCTCGATCCCGCCAAGGGCGGACAGAGCTTGCTGTACGTCCATACCATCCGCGGTCAGATTGCCGCCGACCGATAAACCGTTCCGGTTGTTGGCAACCACTTGCCCGTTCAGATGCCCTGAAAACAATGTGGCAGGATTCATCTGAAGAACCGCCCTGGATCGATCAAGGTTAAGCGTCAGATCGCTGGGTCCCAGCGTCAGGCCCGGTACGGCAATGGAATTGGCTTTGAGGCGGATTTTGCCATTCGCCAAGGCCAGCGCAGACGCATCAATCGGGGTGGTCGACCACCCTTGGTCAGGCGACGGCGCCGACCCTCCGCCAGCGCCACCAGGCGTATAATTGAATTGAGTAAGATCCAGGTCACCGCCTTCCAGCCGTGCGGTAATCTGCGGCGGGTCCGAGATAACGATATCTGCCTCGCCGGTCAGGCGATTATTATCCAGCAACGCCACCAAATTGCGCAGTGAAATCCGACCATCGCTGGTATAGGTCATTTGCCCGGCCACGTCAGCCTCGCGCCCAAGACCCAATGGCTCCCCAACACCGGCCTGACCAAAAGCAGCCAGCATACGTTCCGTGTTCGTCGTTTTGGCCAGCAATCTGCCATCCATTTCACCAGCCAGATTGACCCGGCCTGCAAAACCGAACTCTCCTCCGGGCGCGGTCATGGTCAAATCCAGCGGCGTTACCGCGCCGGACGCGTAAGCTGGCAGATCTTGAATCTTGAGGTCGACATCGACCGCCCCCCCGGGCACTGCCATCTGAGCCTGAACCTGCAGAGGCGCCGAAACGTCCGGCCAACTGGCCGCCAGATTGACATTGGCAAAATCGAATTTAGTTGCGCCGTTTTCGATATAGACCAAACGTGCATTCGTCAGCTTCAGATGATCCAGCGTCACCTCGCCCTGCTGCCCTTGCGGTGCCGCGCCGCTTGCAGCCCCCGCCGAGGTTGTGTTTGCGGGTGCCGAAAGTTCCCAATTCCCACGCCCATCCGAAAGTTCCAACCGCAGAACCGGATTGTCGGCAATCACCCGTTTGATGCGTAGGTCTCCGGAGATCAGCGCTGCAGCATCAACCCCCACGGCCAGGCTTTCGGCGCTCAGCATTGGTTCAGGACCGGCCCATTGTGCATTTCCAAAAGTCACCGGACCGGTTTCCAGCCCCAGCACGGGCCAGAAAGACAGGTTCACATCACCCGTAAGCTTCAGGTCACGCCCGGTTTGGGTGCGGACCTGCTCGGCCAATATGGTGGCCAGCTTGTCGCCGGGCATCAGCAGCAAGGCCCCGATGACCAATCCAAAAACCGCCACCAACAGGAAAACTATGCGCAACAGCCACTTCATATTCTGCTCTCCGCCTTTTTTCATGCGTTAAAAAGATCATCCAAAGCCTGCGCCGCATTTGCAAGGGGAAGCGTTCCCCACTATATGCCGCGCAATGACAACGAACCCGCCAAACCTCCGCCCCGACCTGGCGCCTACCGCCCGGATGCCCGAGACGCCACGTTCGAACCAGCCGACCATCGGTATGGTATCCTTGGGCTGCCCCAAGGCCCTGGTCGATAGTGAGCGCATTCTGACGCGCCTGCGTGCCGAAGGATACGGCATCTCGCCCGACTATTCAGGCGCGGATGCCGTGATCGTGAATACCTGCGGGTTTCTCGACAGTGCCAAGGCCGAGTCGCTGGACGCGATCGGCGAGGCGCTGGTCGAGAATGGCAAGGTCATCGTGACCGGCTGTCTGGGCGCGGAACCGGATTACATCCGCGAACATCACCCGCGCATCATGGCTGTTACCGGCCCGCATCAATACGAGCAGGTACTGGATGCGGTGCATTCGGCAGTGCCGCCCGATCCTGATCCGTTTGTGGACCTGCTGCCTGCTGCAAGCGTACAGTTGACCCCCCGACATTACAGCTATCTCAAGATTTCCGAGGGCTGTAACCACAAATGCAAGTTCTGCATCATCCCTGACATGCGCGGCAAGCTCGCCAGCCGCCCGGCCCACGCGGTGCTGCGCGAAGCCGAAAAGCTGGTCGACAATGGCGTGCGTGAATTGCTGGTGATCTCGCAGGACACATCCGCCTATGGGTTGGACCGGAAGTATGACTTAAACCCGTGGAAGGACCGCGAGGTGCGCAGCCACATCACCGATCTGGCGCGTGAGCTGGGGCAGTTGGATGCATGGGTTCGGCTCCACTATGTCTACCCCTACCCGCATGTGCGCGAGTTGATCCCCCTGATGGCCGACGCCGGATGCAACATCCTGCCCTATCTGGACATCCCGTTCCAGCATGCCCATCCGGACGTTCTGAAACGCATGGCACGCCCGGCAGCGGGAGCCAAGACTTTGGATGAGATCGCCGCATGGCGCGCAACCTGCCCGGACATCACGCTGCGGTCGACCTTTATCGTCGGTTATCCGGGCGAGACCGAGGCCGAGTTCCAGACCCTTCTGGATTGGATGGACGAGGCGCAACTGGATCGTGTTGGCTGCTTCCAATACGAAAACGTCGATGGCGCGCGATCAAACGACCTGCCAGATCACGTTCCAGCCGAGGTCAAACAAGAGCGTTGGGAACGCTTCATGGAAAAAGCGCAGGCCATCTCCGAGGCTAAGCTGGCCGCCAAGGTCGGCCAGACCATCGACGTGATCGTGGACGAGGTTGATGACGAAGCCGCCACGTGCCGCACCAAGGCGGACGCGCCCGAGATCGACGGGAACCTGTTCATCGATGAGGGTTTCGATGATCTGAAGCCTGGTGACATCGTATCGGTCGAGATCGATGAGGCCGGCGAATACGATTTATGGGGCAAACGCACCTGACCCTAATATGCCCGTTCACCCCAGATGGGCAGAGCGTGATTTAAGTTTATTGGCTTGAGCCGGGATTTTCCCGGACCATGAATGAAAACCTCAACTTGCTGGAAGGAGGGTTTTCATGGCGTACTTTCGTGCAATCTCATTCAATTGCTTGGCCGCGATACTTGCGTCCCAACTTTTTTCTGGCCCGGCAACTGCAGGCAGCATCACCGTTGGAACGAGCGGCCAAGTTGTTGTTGGGTCAAAATCGCAACATGTTCATAACAGCAATAAAATCCGCATTCACCGGCACTATTACTCTCCGAATGTCTACACACCAAAAGTCTACCACGCAAAACCGGCCCCTAAGAACGCGCCCTACGTTCAGCAAAAGCAAAAAAAGAAATCCTATCGCTACCTTTATGCACCACGGTACGAGTCAAGGCGTCAACACTATCACCGCAAGTCGTTTGGGCACGGATATTGACGGCTGGCGAGGCGATGATTGCCCATTTTCGACGCATTCTGATCTGACCCGCGCCGGCCTAAAGCGGGCACAAAAAAACCGCCCAACAAGGGCGGTCGGATGCGTTGAGTAAGCGGGCGGCCAAAACAAGACCGCCCGCAGAATTCTTACTGAGCGACCGGGTTACAGATGGTCTGTCCCGCTTCAGTCGTGGCCAGCTCGGTTCCAGCCGGGCAGCTCGGTGTGCCGAACTTGTCGTATTCAGGCGTGATGTAAACCGGCGTCGGCTCTTCCTGCTGCGAGCATGCAGCCAGAACCAGGGCAATTGCACTAACGGCAGCAAATTTAAGTTTCATGTCCGTCATTCCTCTAAAAATTTTCTCATATTGCCCTATTATCTGGGGCCAGTCTCAAAATACGACCTCGTTGATATTATTGCAACAAAATCAATCACAGTTTTGTGAGAACGGCAAAACCATGCTGCTTGCATAAAGAAACATAAGCGCTCTACACGCCCCCGCGATGGCCTTATAGTTGTTTCACGACATTAGCCAAAAGCGGAGCAGCCACATGTCAGATGAGCCGAAACCTGCCCAAAAAGCCCCCTACCCGGTCGAAGTGACCGAAGGGAAAACCTATTTCTGGTGTGCCTGTGGCAAGTCAGAGCGTCAGCCCTTCTGCGATGGTTCACACAAGGGAACCCAGTTTGAACCAGTGAAGTTTACTGCCGAAACCAGCAAGAAAGTATTCTTTTGCGGGTGCAAACAAACGGCCAATCCGCCGCTGTGCGACGGTTCGCATTCCAAGCTCTGACTAAGTCTTCAAAGCGTTCAGCGTTTCTGCATTCACGCAGAATTCAGGGGCCGAATCGGCTTTGACCTGTTGTTTCGACAACCACAATTCGCATTGGTCGCTGCATTCAGAGGCACGACAGCGTGTCACGATCTCCGCATAACCATTGGTGGTCAACCGCCCCTCGGCCATCGCTTCGGTCAACGAAACATCCATACATCTGGCTACCGACCGGGTTAGCCAAAAGTGTTTCTCCACGTCGCCCAGAGTATCTCGGGTCATTGGCAGATCTGCCTTTTGTTTACACAAAGCGCCGTCAAACACAGCAATGGCGCGGCATGATTTTTCTTATCCGTCGCGCTTGCTTTCCGACAGCGAAGTGAGGCGGTCAAACAGGGACGTATTCCTGCAGTATTCCGGGGTTTTCTGGCCTTGGGTAGATTGTGCCAGAAATTGCGCACAATGATCTGGGTTCGAACAATTACTGCAACGCAGGACCGCATCAGAGATCTGGTCAATCGAGACGTCACCGCCTATGGCCGCATCTTCCAGATCGACCCCGACGTGGGTTGCCATCTGGTCGACCAGTTCCGCATGTCGTTTCAGAGTATTTTTGCCAAGCATTGCGCTGTCTCCCTGTCGCACGGTTCTGACAGGATAGCGCAGCGGCCCGAACAGGCATTTGACTCAGGTCAAGACCCGGCACCGATATGGTCCAGATAGGCGCGGGTCGCATCCTGCACCCTGCGAAACCGGTCACCGCCCAGTTTTTTGCCCCCGTACCAGCGGGTGACAATGATGACGTGGCCCTCCAGTCCGGCCCTTTCGAGCATGCGCAGGATGACCATTCCGGCACCGCTTTCTCCATCGTCCGCCTTGAGAGCCCCTGTCGGCAAGATCGCCGCCCAGGTATTGTGCGTTGCCTTGGCATAGGCTTTGTCGGACTTGAGGTCTTGCAGAACGGCATCCACGCCCTCGCGCGTTTGCACCGCAGCTCCCGACACCGCGTATTTTGACCCACGATCCGTCAGGATTACACCCAGCCTTGTTATTTGGGTCATTGCGTCAGCCCAAGTTTTCGGGCCGTGTTCTGAACCATCTGCACACGCTGCGCATTCGGCGGGTGTGACGCCAGAAAACTGTCCTCCGGGTCCGGGATGCGGTCGAAGTACTTTGCACCGATCAACGGGTTATATCCGGCATTGTGGGTAATAATTGTGCCCAACTGGTCAGCCTCAAGCTCGAAGGCCTTGACGTTCAATTGAACACCCACTTCCGCCCCAATTTTTTGTGTGCGCTCCAGGTCTTCGCCCTCTTCTCCAAAGAGCTTGCCCAGATTGTTGAATATTGCAGCGCTTTCTTGCGCGTTTTCCGACTGACGAGGGATATGGCGCAGAAGGTGATGGGCCGCTTCATGCCCAAGGACAAAAGCCAGTTCATTTGGGTTTTGTGCTGACTGAATCATGGAACGGGTCATAATGATCACCGGCTGACCCCGGTTATCCAAGGTCTGAAACGCATTCGCTTCCGCTTGTGGATTGAGATCAACAAGAACCGTGAAATCGCAATTTTTGACTTTGGCCCGCTTCAGACACTCAGCCCGGGCTTCTTTGCCGATAGAGCGGCTGACATCTCGAACTGCGGCCGCCTCTACCTGATACTCGCCCAAGGTCCCCGACCATTGGGTCGCGGGTTGCAATCGCATCTCGCCAGCACTACAGGCCGCCAGAAAAAGAGGAAGAAACAAACAGATCAGACGATACATTCATAATCCTTTGAAACGGTCGGCCCGTTTTCACGACCATAGCGCGGAGCTGCGCCAATCACCACAGCCCGATTGGTAAGGTACGGGTTGCATTGCACTCGGCTGACCTGCACTCTGCTTTCATGTTTTCGATTGAGCATGAATTCGACTCGACAGTCATTACTCTGGTGGACGAAGGCCCAAAGCCTTTGCAAGAGGATGTCGTCATCAACAGCTTCGCCGAATGTGTGACGCTTGAACAATTGGACCCGCGCACGGATCAGATTCAGAGGATCACGTTGTCCCCTGAACAGGTGCGCGATCTGGCGGCGGCTTTGGACTTGCCGGAAGGCGTGTACCAAGTCCGGGAAACACCGGATCAGGGTGAATAGACAAACACCTCGTCGCGCGACGTCTGCCCCGCTTTAGGATCAGAGTGGACGGTGCCACCCCCATGGCCACGGCCAAAATGTTGCGCACCGCCTCGTTTGCCTTGCCATTTTCGGGCGGCGCGGTGACGGTGATGCGAATGTTTCCCTGATCGGTTAAAATCCCATCCTTCGCAGCTTTCGGCGTGACCCGGACCTCGATCCCTTCATCGGGTACGGCGTGCGCGCTCAGATCCGGTACATTTCGCAGCTTTGGTTTGGCCATCTTCCCTCTCTTCTTCTTGAACATCCTTGCACGAACGCTCAGGGAGTGAAATTGATCTCCTGCATCCAGCCACTTGCCCTTGAAACCCGCCAGATGTTCAACCACATACACAACCGCCTATGTAAAGAAAGTTAACATATGTCCTTGAAGAATCCGGCCGCCCTGGAGTTTCTGCAATCGCGCCGGTCGCGCCCTGCAAAAACGCTGGTTGAACCCGCACCGACGCGGGAACAGCTGTTGCCCCTGCTGACAGCCGCCGCACGCAGCCCGGATCATGGCAAGCTGGAACCCTGGCGTTTCATCGTGCTTGAGAAAGGTGCCATGCCGCGTCTGGCGCAGCTGACCGAAGATTGTGGCGCGGCCCTGGGCAAGTCTGCTGAGGATATCGCCAAAGCCCGCAGTCAGTTCGACATGGGCCATCTGGCGGTCGCCGTGATCGAGGTTCAAAAACCCTCCGCGAAAATCCCTGCAATCGAACAGACCTATTCCGCTGGCGCAGTGTGCCTGGCTTTGCTGAACGCGGCGCTTGCTGCGGGTTGGGGCGCGAACTGGCTGTCCGGTTGGCAGACCCACAACCGGGACTTTTGCAAAAAGGCGTTCGGGCTACAAGATAATGAACGCGTCGCGGGTCTGGTCCATATCGCGACCGAGGGCAAAGCACCGCCCGAAAGACCCCGCCCTGACGTGGATGGGTTGACGCAGTGGGTTTCGGAATGACCATTCTCAACGCCTTTTTTGCAGCGCTGGGACAGATCGGCGACCCAAAGTTCCGGGCTGTCCTGTTGCGCGGCGTTGGTCTGACGATTGTTTTGCTGATCGCCGCATGTGCTTTGGCGATCTGGCTGATAAACAGGCTGTCGGGGAACGAGATCTCTCTGCCCTTTATCGGTGCCGTGCCGTGGTTGAACGACGTGCTGAATTATTCCGGCATCTTTGTCGTCCTGATCCTGCCCGTATTTCTGATGGTCCCGGTGGCCTCGGCGATTACGTCGATGTTTCTGGAAGACGTCGCGCAAGCGGTCGAAGACAAGCATTACCCGTCTTTGCCTGCTGTACCAGCCATTCCATTCAGCGAAAGCCTGCGCGACGGGCTGAGCTTCATGGGAGTTCTGATCGTTGCCAACCTGCTGGCCCTGATTCTCTATGCAATCTTTACCCCACTCGCTCCCTTAATCTTCTGGGGCATGAACGGTTTCTTGTTGGGGCGGGAATACTTTACGCTGGCGGCCATGCGCAGGTTGGGTCGCGAAGGTGCACGTAAGCTGCGCGCCAAACACGCAACGACCATCTGGATGGCAGGCATTTTGATGGCGATCCCGCTATCCGTGCCCCTGGTGAACCTTGTGATCCCAATCCTTGGGGTCGCAACGTTCACCCATATCTACCACAAGCTATCAGGGTCTATGGCTTAAAGATCAGCGCTGCGGCTCCAGCTGGTTCAGCCAGTCGAAGTCTCGCACGGAAATCATGCCGGACAGGATGATGCCTGCGATAATGGCCCAGATCACCACCGTGATACCGGTGGTGATCCACATCTTTTTCTTCAGGTGATGCTCTTCAGGTGCGCCCGCGTGGGTGCCCGGAACGATATCACCCAGATCGCCCTGTGTCTTGATGCGAATTGGCAGCACCACCAGCAAGGTCATGAACCAGATCACAGCGAACAGAACGGCCGCACCAGTAATCGACATCTTATCCCCTCCGCGGTTAGGTTACACCTGTTCCAGCTCGACCAGGCAGCCGTTAAAATCTTTGGGGTGCAGGAACAGCACCGGTTTACCATGCGCACCGATCTTGGGCTCACCCGAACCCAGCACGCGCGCGCCGGTTTCTTTCAGGTGATCGCGGGCAGCGATGATATCCTCGACCTCATAGCAGACATGGTGGATGCCGCCAGCGGGGTTCTTTTCCAGAAACCCGTTGATCGGGCTGTCATCGCCCATCGGATAAAGCAGTTCGATCTTGGTATTGGGCAGTTCGATGAACACAACTGTGACGCCGTGATCCGGCTCATCCTGCGGCGCGCCGACTTTCGCGCCCAGCGCGTTGCGATACTGCTCCGAGGCGGCCTCAAGATCGGGTACGGCAATGGCTACGTGGTTCAGGCGACCAATCATGGAACTCTCCTCTGTTCTGCGTTGCAGCGGTTATGGGGGCTGATTGAACAAAGAACAAGTGCGCCAAATTGCCGTTAACGCCCTGTTAGCCAGAAGTTCCTAGCGTGAGGTATCTGCTGATTAGGAGTTCCGCCATGGACGATTCGAGCCCCTTCGCCTCTCCCGCGCAGCCGACGGCCACGCGGCCCCTGCTGGGACAAACTATTTTGGTTGTGGAAGACAGCCGCTATGCCTGCGACGCCATTCGGCTGATGTGCCTGCACAGCGGCGCACGCATCAGGCGGGCGGATTGCCTGCAATCGGCACGGCGTCACCTGCAGATCTACCGCCCGTCTGTCATCATCGTAGACATGGGTCTGCCGGACGGGTCCGGCGCGGATCTAATCGCTGATCTGTCTGAGGCTGCGCCCCGCATTGGGGCCATTCTTGGCATGTCCGGGGATGACCACATGAAACGCACCGCAATGCGGGCCGGTGCTGATGGGTTTCTGGCGAAACCCTTAAAATCGCTGGCTTATTTTCAGACATCCGTTCTGGAACGTTTGCCCGAAGATCGCCGCCCCAGCAGCCTGCATGCCGTCCGGGATGAGATCATTAACGCCGATCCGTTGGCCTATCAGGATGACATGGCCCATATCGCCGACGTTCTGGCCGGTCCGAATGATCAGCGCACGCTAGATTACGCGGCACAGTTTCTGCGCGGGGTCGCCCGCGATGCCGACGATACAGTTCTGGCGGACGCGGCGCAGCGGCTTGCCGAGTCCCGGGCAGGCGGGACCCCAATAACGGCCGTGGCCGCTCAGGTCGCCGGGATTGTGCAGACCCGTTTGAAACAGCGTGAGGCGATTTGAGATGATGACCGCTTACTTCATAACCGCAACGATCTTGTGTCTTTGGGTCTACTGGCAAGCCCGCGCTACCGCCCGCGATATTCGCTCCAGCAGGAAGTCCTTTAGGGACCCATGGGAATAGGTCGCCAACAAACAGGCCACGCAGACCTGTGACCAAGCTATGAATACCGGTCCATGGCCATGACCTTTGCACAAGCGCAAGCCATGAGAAAACCCGCTGCAGGGTAAGCAGCGGGTTTTGTTATTCTCAGTCCTGAGGGATGATCCGCAAGCCCAGCTCCATCATCTGATCCGAGGTCGGATCGGATGGTGCGTCCATCATCAGGTCCTCGGCACGCTGGTTCATGGGGAACATCATGACCTCGCGGATGTTGGCTTCATCGGCCAGCAGCATCACGATACGGTCGATACCAGCGGCGCAGCCACCGTGCGGCGGGGCACCATAATGGAAGGCGTTGAACAGCGCACCAAAGCGGCTTTTGACTTCATCCTCGCCATAGCCTGCCAGCTCAAAGGCCTTAAGCATGATCTCGGGCTTGTGGTTTCGGATTGCACCCGACACCAGCTCATACCCATTGCAAGCCAAGTCGTATTGATAGCCTCGCACATCCAGAGGATTGCCTTCCAGAGCCTCCATTCCGCCCTGCGGCATCGAGAACGGGTTGTGTTCAAAGTCAATGGCACCGGATTCTTCGTCCTGTTCGTAGATCGGAAAATCCACGATCCAGGCAAAGGCGAAGCGGTCTTTCTCGGTCAGGTTCAGTTCCTCACCGATAACATCACGCGCTTTACCAGCGACCTTTTCAAAGGCTTTGGGCTTGCCACCCAGGAAGAATGCCGCATCACCGACACCCAGACCCAGTTGCTGACGGATGGCCTCGGTGCGTTCGGGGCCGATGTTTTTAGCCAGCGGACCTGCGGCCTCCATCCCTTCGCCCTGATCGCGCCAGAAAATGTAGCCCATACCGGGCAGACCCTCTTTCTGAGCGAATGCGTTCATGCGGTCACAGAACTTGCGGCTACCACCGGTAGGCGCGGGGATGGCGCGGATTTCGGTGCCTTCCTGCTCCAGCAGCTTCGCGAAAATCGCGAAGCCAGACCCGCGGAAGTGGTCAGAGACCACTTGCATTTTGATAGGGTTCCGCAGATCGGGCTTGTCGGAACCGTACCACAATGCAGCATCCTTGTAGGAAATCTGCGGCCAGTCCTGATCGACTTTACGGCCACCGCCGAACTCTTCAAACACGCCGGTCAGAACGGGCTGGATCGTGTCGAACACGTCCTGCTGTTCGACAAACGACATCTCAAGGTCAAGCTGGTAGAAATCGGTGGGCGAGCGGTCGGCACGCGGGTCTTCGTCACGGAAGCACGGCGCGATCTGAAAATACTTGTCGAAGCCCGACACCATGATCAGCTGTTTGAACTGCTGCGGGGCCTGCGGCAGCGCGTAGAACTTGCCCGGGTGCAAACGCGACGGCACAAGGAAGTCGCGCGCGCCTTCAGGCGAAGATGCGGTGATGATCGGCGTCTGATACTCGCGGAAGCCCTGATCCCACATGCGTTTGCGCATCGAGGCGACAACGTCCGAGCGCAGGGTCATGTTCTGCTGCATCGCCTCGCGGCGCAGGTCCAGGTAACGGTAACGCAGACGCGTTTCCTCGGGGTATTCCTGATCTCCGAACACCATCAGCGGCAGTTCGTCAGCCGCGCCCAGAACCTCAAGCTCCCGCACGTAAACTTCAATCTCACCAGTCGGCAGTTTCGAGTTCACCAGCTCCGGGTCACGTGCTTTGACGGTGCCGTCGATGCGGATACACCATTCCGAACGTACTTTCTCAAGCTCGGCAAAAGCTGCACTGTCACCATCACACAGAACCTGTGTCACACCGAAATGATCGCGCAGATCGATGAACAGCACGCCGCCGTGATCTCGTACCCGATGCACCCAACCGGACAGGCGGACGGTTTCACCGACATTGGCGGCGGTCAGTGCGGCGCAGGTGTGGCTGCGGTAGGCGTGCATGGATTTATCCCTTCGGGCGTAGAATTCGTCGCGCCGGTACACCCTGTCAGGCTTGGAAAGTCAAGGCAGGTCGCGCCGTCAAAACGGCCTTTGCACGTTGCCGGAATAGAAATAGATGCCCAGACCCGCCGCAAAGATAACATTCCCCGCAATAGCATGCAGCAGGACCGCGTAGAAAAACGACCCGCGTTGGCGGTAGGCCCAAGTGAACAACAGCCCTCCGCCAAAGGTCATGATGGCGACAATCCAGCTCCAGTACATCAGGTGGGCCAGCGAAAACAAGGACGCGTTCAGTAGGTAAGCCGCCTTCCCGTTTGGCAGGATCGCCTGGTAGCGGCGGAAGAACAGCGACCGGAACAAAAGCTCTTGCGGAAGGGCCGAAGCAATCGGGTAAGCCAGCCAGATCACTGCCAGGAATTCGGGCCGGTAGAGAAGCATGCGAAATGCAACATCCGGTCGCATCGCCATGACGACCGCCGAGCAAAACGCCGCCATGGCAACAGTGAAGAGAGCGAGCTCGCGCCACGTCCAATTGCGCCAGTTGTACCGAAGTTCGGCCCAGGCAAAACCCGGCGTGTAATGGAGCAGGATGATACCGATGGCCGTGAAGGTGAACAGCGACGGAAACATCCAATTCGGAGGAAAAAAGACTGCAATCAGAACTGGCACTGCGATAAAGAACAGGCCGAACTCCAGCCGTAGCCGCAGGTGATGCGTCCCGTCATGCGCCCAATCGCTTTGTTTGCTCACAATACCGCCAATTCCGCCCGGATCAGGCCACGTAAGGAATTCCCTACGAAAACTTTTTCCGCGTTTTTCAGATCGGTCAAGGACAAGACGCTTTCGGTAACCTGTTTATTATCAATCAGTTCTTCTCGCAGAATCCCCGGAAGCAAACCACAGGTCAGCTTTGGCGTCAGACGACGGCCGTCCGGCATATGCAGGAACAGGTTGGTGATGGTCCCTTCGCACAGTTCTTCACGTTCATTCAGAAAAAGAAATTCGTCTATTCCGTCCGGCAGCGATGCGCGAGCCGTATCATAAACAGAGCGTTGTGTCGTCTTGTGCTGCAACCAAACATCCGACGCGGAAAGCCGCATTTTGGTGACCGCGACCCGCCATAATGGTGGGTTGTCGGCCAAAGCTCCGGTTGTCACATCGTATGTTCCATCAACTGCCAGTGTAAGCCGGCACCGCAGAGGAGATTGCCCTCCGACAGTGTCCAGTGCCTGGATGGCTGCGCCCACATCGATAGGCATGCCCATGGCCGCAGCTGACCGGGCCATACGGGATAGATGTCGATCCCGGCGAACGAACCCTTGGCCGGGTCGAAAGGCCAGTGTTTCGATCAGGCGGAAGTCAGGGTCAGCTGGTGGGCAAAGCGAGCTTTCCATAGCGCTTCCTCATATTCCGATGGGGCCGTGCTGTCCCAGATCACTCCACCGCCGACATTGAGGGTGGCCGCGCCATCCTCGACCATCAGGGTTCGGATGGCCACGTTGAATTCGGAACGCCCGTCCGGCGCAGCCCACCCGATTGCACCGCAATAAACATCGCGAGGCCAGGGTTCGAGATCGGACAGAATCTCCATGGCTCGAATTTTGGGGGCACCGGTGATGGAACCGCAGGGAAACAGAGCAGTCAGGATATCGGACAGCTCGGCGCCCATATGCAGCTGCGCCTGCACCAGCGAGATCATCTGATGCACGGTCGCATAAGTTTCGACTTTGAACAGTTCGGGCACCTTGACGGATCCGGGCATCGCGACGCGGCTGATATCGTTGCGCAACAGATCGACGATCATCAGGTTTTCAGCCCGGTTCTTTTCGTCGACCGCCAGGAACGCGCGACGCCGGGCGTCTTCAGCCATATCCTCGCTGCGGGGTTGGGTCCCCTTCATTGGGCGGGTTTCGATCCCGCGGTCCGCGTTCGTGCGAAAGAACAGTTCGGGAGACCGGCTGAGCAGATCGGGCAACCCATCCTGCTGGATCAGCGCGCCGTGACCTACGGGCTGTCCGGCCGTGAGCGCGGCATAAAGCGCGGCGCTATCGCCCTCTACAGTCATATCAATCGGGAATGTCAGGTTGGCCTGATAAATATCCCCTGCCCCAATGGCGTCGTGCACGTGTTGAAACGCCTGCGTGTACCGCGCCTCGTCCCAGCGCGGCTCAAACTGGGTCACGCCACCGGATGCAACCGGCAATTCCCGCTGAATGGGGCGATCATAAACGCCGAAGCATAGTAAAGGCAGCCGGCGGCCTTCTGGCAAACGCTCAGACAGGCGCGGTTCCAGCACGTACCCTAGCTCATAGCTGGCATAGCCGGCCAACCAAGCCCCTTGCGCGCGCGCCGCGTCCAGCGCCTCCAACGCTTGGGGCACGTCCTCCGCATTGTCCGCGCGGATCATATCGGCTGGCCGGTCAAAACTGGTTCCTGACCCGGCTGGCCCCTGATCAAAACGAATACGCAATTGCATCCTCATTTGTCGTGCTGCGCGGTATAGAGAATACGCCGCCAAGGGAAAGGGGGGAAAGCGGCAATTTCGCCCCTGTTTCCGATCCCCCTTGCACCTTTTCACGCGGTCCCTATAACGCAGGACAATTTGGGCGCTTGGGGGTGCCCTGAATCGCGGACAATCGAAGGAACGTGGCCATGCCGAGAAGAACCGACATTCAGTCGATCATGATCATCGGGGCGGGCCCCATTGTTATTGGTCAGGCTTGCGAGTTCGACTATTCCGGCGCTCAGGCCTGCAAGGCACTACGGGAAGAAGGGTACCGGGTCATCCTGGTGAACTCAAACCCCGCCACGATCATGACCGACCCCGAATTGGCCGACGCGACTTATATCGAACCGATCACGCCAGAAGTTGTCGCCAAGATCATTGAAAAAGAACGCCCCGACGCGCTGCTGCCCACCATGGGCGGGCAGACCGGCCTGAACACCTCGCTCGCGCTGGAAGAGATGGGCGTGCTGGACAAGTTTGGCGTCGAGATGATCGGTGCCAAGCGCGACGCCATTGAAATGGCCGAAGACCGCGCCTTGTTCCGCGAGGCGATGGACCGGCTGGGCATCGAAAACCCCAAGGCCGAGATCGTGACTGCCCCCAAGAACGAAAGCGGCAAGAAAGACCTGGACGCCGGTGTGGCGCTGGCCCTCGAAACCCTTGAAAATGTAGGCTTACCCGCCATCATCCGCCCCGCCTTTACGCTGGGCGGCACAGGCGGCGGCGTGGCGTATAACCGCGAAGACTATATCCATATTTGTCGCACCGGCATGGATGCCTCGCCAGTGGGCCAGATCCTAATCGACGAAAGCCTTTTGGGATGGAAAGAATACGAGATGGAGGTGGTGCGCGACACCGCCGACAACGCCATCATCGTCTGCTCCATCGAAAACATCGACCCGATGGGCGTGCACACGGGTGACTCGATCACCGTCGCCCCGGCCCTGACGCTGACTGACAAAGAATACCAGGTCATGCGCAATCACTCGATTGCCGTGCTGCGCGAGATCGGCGTCGAGACCGGCGGATCGAACGTACAATGGGCGATCAACCCGGTCGACGGACGGATGGTCGTGATCGAGATGAACCCGCGCGTATCGCGTTCTTCGGCGCTGGCGTCAAAGGCAACCGGTTTCCCGATTGCCAAGATCGCCGCCAAGCTGGCCGTCGGTTATACGCTGGATGAGCTGGACAACGACATCACCAAAGTCACCCCGGCCAGCTTTGAGCCGACCATCGACTATGTTGTCACCAAGATTCCGAAATTCGCGTTCGAGAAATTCCCCGGCTCCGAGCCCTACCTGACCACCGCCATGAAATCGGTGGGTGAGGCCATGTCTATCGGCCGTACTATCCACGAATCGATGCAAAAGGCGCTGGCTTCGATGGAATCGGGTCTGACCGGGTTTGATGAGGTGGAAATCCCCGGCCTGAATGTCGGTGTCTGGGACGAAGCCGACGACAAGGCCGCCGTCATCAAAGCAATCAGCCAGCAGACGCCCGACCGTCTGCGCACCATCGCGCAAGCAATGCGCCACGGGCTGACCGACGATGAGATCTTTGGCGTCACCAAGTTCGACCCTTGGTTCCTTGCCCGTATCCGCGAGATAATCGAAGCCGAACGCCAAGTGCGCAAAGACGGCCTGCCCGTGACCGAGGAAGGCATCCGTAAGCTCAAGATGCTGGGCTTTACTGACGCGCGTTTGGGAAATCTGACTGGTCGTGACGAAGACAACGTCCGCCGGGCGCGCCGCAATCTGGGCGTTACAGCCGTGTTCAAACGCATCGACACCTGCGCCGCCGAGTTCGAGGCGCAGACGCCCTATATGTATTCGACCTACGAAGCCCCCATGATGGGTGACGTAGAATGCGAGGCGCGTCCGTCTGACCGCAAGAAAGTCGTCATCCTTGGCGGTGGCCCGAACCGGATTGGTCAAGGCATCGAGTTCGACTATTGCTGCTGCCACGCCTGTTTCGCGCTGACCGACGCTGGTTATGAAACCATCATGATCAACTGCAACCCCGAGACCGTGTCGACCGACTACGACACCTCGGATCGTCTTTATTTTGAACCTCTGACTTTCGAACACGTCATGGAAATCCTGACGAAGGAACAGGAAAACGGCACGCTGCACGGTGTGATTGTTCAATACGGCGGTCAGACCCCGCTAAAACTGGCCAACGCGCTGGAATCAGAAGGCATTCCGATCCTCGGCACCACGCCGGACGCCATCGACCTGGCCGAAGACCGTGAACGGTTCCAGGCACTGGTCAATGATCTGGGCTTGAAACAGCCTAAGAATGGCATCGCATCTACCGACGAACAAGCGCTGGAAATTGCTGAAGATATCGGTTTCCCGCTGGTGATCCGCCCCTCATACGTTCTGGGTGGTCGCGCTATGGAAATCGTGCGCGATATGGATCAGCTGAAACGCTACATCAACGAGGCGGTGGTCGTCTCGGGTGACAGCCCTGTACTGCTGGATAGCTATCTGGCTGGTGCGGTTGAGCTGGACGTCGACGCCCTTTGTGATGGCACAGACGTTCACGTTGCAGGCATCATGCAGCACATCGAAGAAGCCGGCGTCCACTCGGGTGACTCGGCCTGTTCGCTGCCGCCCTATTCGCTGTCAAAAGAAATCATCGTGCAAATCAAGGACCAGGCATACAAATTGGCCAAGGCACTGAACGTTGTCGGCCTGATGAATGTGCAGTTCGCGATCAAGGACGATGAAATCTACCTGATCGAAGTAAACCCACGCGCCTCGCGGACCGTACCGTTTGTGGCCAAGGCGACCGACAGTGCGATTGCTTCGATTGCAGCACGCGTCATGGCCGGTGAGAAACTTTCGAACTTCCCTATGCGCCCCGCATACAAGGATGGTCAGGATACCAAGATTGCCGACCAGATGACGCTGGCCGATCCGGACATGCCGTGGTTCTCGGTGAAAGAGGCTGTTTTGCCTTTTGCCCGCTTCCCCGGCGTTGACACCATTCTGGGCCCGGAAATGCGTTCCACTGGCGAGGTCATGGGCTGGGACCGCGACTTCCCGCGCGCCTTCCTCAAGGCGCAGATGGGCGCAGGCATGGTTCTGCCCTCTTCGGGTCGTGCGTTTATCTCGATCAAGGACGCCGATAAAGGTGCCGCTATGCTTGAAGCCGCTCAAGTTCTGACGGAACAGGGCTTTTCGCTTGTCGCGACCCGTGGCACACAAAGCTGGTTGGCCGAGCAAGGCGTTGCCTGTGAGATCGTCAACAAGGTCTATGAGGGCCGCCCGGACGTGGTCGATATGTTGAAAGACGGCCAGGTTCAGCTGTTGATGAACACCACCGAAGGCGCGCAAGCGGTTGAGGACAGCAAAGCCATCCGATCCATCGCACTGTATGACAAGATCCCATACTACACGACAGCTGCCGCAAGCCACGCCGCCGCGCTGGCGATTAAGGCGCAGACCGAAGGCGATGTCGAGGTTAGATCGCTGCAGGGCTGATCGGCCTTAACCTGCTTACACGACCGAACGTTTCGCGCGCCCGTTGACCTTGTGTCCCCGGGCGCGCATCTTTTCTATGATTGAGCAGAAGGAAAAAAACAAATGCGCAGGTTTATTGTTTTCGCCGCAATGATGACGCTTGCAGCGTGTGATGTGCCCTTTGTCCCGCTGATCTAAAACAGCTTTCAGTGCCGTTTTTCTGTAACCCTCCGATATAAAGGCCGTGTGATACCGTCCCTAAATCGGGGGAAGCCGTGCGCCTTTACGTCACTTATGGAACAAATGACCTGTCGCGGGCCATTAAGTTCTATGACGCGATCTTTTCTGTCTTGGAACTGCCACGCCTTCCGGGATGGACCAAAGATCGTGCGGGTTGGGGAACCGAACCAGACGATGGGACCGGGTTCTGGATAAACACACCCTTTGACGGGAACCCTGCCGATGTGGGCAACGGGACGATGATCGCGTTTCCCACCCAAAGCGCCGCAACGGTCCGACAGTTTCACACTGCAGGGCTGGAGCATGGTGGCACAGACGCTGGTGCCCCGGGTACAAGAGACTATTACGCACCTGATTTCTATGTCACTTATCTGCGCGACCCTGACGGGAACAAACTGTCCTGTTTTTATTATCACTATGACCCGGCGAGGGATCCGGGCGACTGAACCCGGCGCTAGAAATACCGATGAGCTGGCTATCTAAGCGCATGTAAGTTGGCGGCAACAATTCGAAATTGCCAGCAAGTTTAAGGCAACGACATTGACACAAGAGCACTATCCGATTTTTGCCTCCAGCAGCCTTACGGAACTCGGGCTACGCCGCGAAATGAAACCGGGCCATGTTGGCCCAGACTATACCGAGCACGTGTACGACTATGACACGTTCTGGTACGATGCATTTTGGGACCGGGGCAGCCTGGTGGTTTTCTGCCCAAAACTGTTCGGCCTGTACCACGTGATCCGAGAAGGCCAGTTTTATCTGGATGAAGACAAAGTCGGGAAACCCCGCCTGAAGTCCCATGAGTTCTATGATCTATTGATCATCCGGACGTCAAAGAAGCCACAAACCCTAAGGTTTGAATGGCGCGGTTCTGGTGTCGAGTCGCCCGTGAATTCGGTCCAGCAGGATTCGGCCCCTCACACTGGGAAAAACGTGGCCGTAACCTTGTCGCGTGACAACGACCTGACCTGGATTGAAGATTTTGCCCGTTACCATTGTCAGATGCATGGGCTGGAGCAGATGCTGTTCTTCGACAATGCCTCAACCCGGTATGGGCTGGACGACATCCGCGAAGCGCTGAGGCGGGGTGGGATCCATAACCCAACGGTGCTGTCCGCGCCTTTCAGGTACGGCGTTGTTTCGCAAGACAGAAAGGGCAAAAACCGTCACAATACGATGTTTCTGCAGACTTCGCTGCTGAACATCGCGCGCTTGCGTTTTCTTTCGGGCGCTCGCGCGGTTCTTCAATGTGATATTGATGAACTGGTCTGGTGCAAAAGCGGTACAATTTTTGACCTCACCCAAAAACGGCCAACCGGGTTTGTCCGCCTGGGTGTGGAATGGCGGTATCCGGATGCAGGCTGCACCGAAAATTTTCGACATTCCGATCACATCCGCAAAAAGGCGGACGACAAACTGTGCAGAGCCAAATACTGCATCGCGCCCTCTGGTCCTCTTTGGTTTACGTCATGGCACGTCCACACAATCGGGCTGTTGAAGTCACGAGGCAGTCTGATCACCCCAAAATCCAATGGCGTCTGGCATTGCAAGGCAATCACGTCGAGCGCTTGGCGAAGTTATGACACTAATGCCCGATCCAACTATGACATTGCCCCTGAAACGCAGGCGGCCTTAGACCGAGTCAATTGGTCGAAAAACCCGGCTGGATAGGACACCAGCCGGGTTTGAGAAATTCGACAAAAATCTGAGCTGTTACGCAGCGGCTTCTTTAATCTCACGCTTTTCATCTCGCGCGAAGAAGATCATGTAGAAGACGGGCGCTGCGACCATCGTCAGGATTGTCGCGAAGGCCAGGCCGCCCATAATCGTCACCGCCATGGACTTGAAGAACGCATCTGTCAGCAACGGCGCCATGCCCAGAATAGTGGTGATCGCGGCCAGCATCACTGGGCGCAGACGTGAGACCGAGGCCTCGATGATCGACTCGCGCAAGCCTTTGCCGGTTTCGCGGACCAGATCGATTTCCTCGACCAAAACAATGCCGTTCTTGATTAGCATCCCCGACAGGCTGAGCAGACCCAGCAGCGCCGTGAAGGTGAACGGAAGACCAGTACCCAACAACCCGATAACCACGCCATTTACGGACATCGGCACCAGCAACCAGATGATAATCGGCTGACGGATGGCGTTAAAAATCAACACCGAAATCAGCACCATGATCAACAGGCTGACCGGCAACTGACGGCCCAGGCTTTCGTTGGCGTCACCGGCGTTTTCGAACTCGCCACCCCACTCCATGCGATACCCTGCGGGCAGTTCCATCTCTTCGATGGCAGCGCGAACTTCCGAGTGGACCTGAGCCGCCGTCAGACCCGCCGGAATTTCGGCGCCGACGGTAATGGTCAGCACCCGGTCACGACGATGAACCAGCGTGTTGAGCGATTTGTACTCGAACCCGTCGACCATCTGTTCGATTGGCACAAACTTTTCGGACTGATCCGAGTACACGACCTGATCGACGATCGAGTAATCTCCGTCCGCAGGGCGGCGGATGATGATCGGGATCAAACGGTCGCGTTCCCGGAATACACCCGCCCTGATACCATCGGTCGAAAATTGCAGCGTTCCGGCGATATCTTCACGGGTGACACCGGCAGTCTGCGCTCGTTCTGTCGCATAGATAGGCTGAACCGCCAGTTCCTTCTCACGCCAGTCCTGATAGACATGCAAAGCGTTCTCGGACGCACCGCGCATCCGCTGAATCGCTTCGTCCGCAAGCTGCCGCAGAACAGCCGGATCACTACCCGAGAACCGGGCCTGGATCGGATCACCGCCGCCAGGGCCAAAGATCAGACGCTTGGTGCGGAACTCACCTTCGGGGAATTGAGCGGAGCCAAACGCCTCTAGATCAGCCTGCAATGCGGGAATGTCATCCAGAGTTTCTGTACGGATGATCATGTGGCCATAGCTGGGGTTCGGTTTCTCTGCCGAATAGGTCAGCAGAAACCGGGTTGCCCCCTGCCCAACAAATGTGGTGACGGCAACGACATCGTCGCGTTTGTCCAGCCATTCTTCGAATACAGCCATATCCTCGGCCGTTCGCGCGATGGGCGTACCTTGCGGCAGTTT
Source organism: Ruegeria sp. YTSC003 (assembly GCF_059609785.1). Lineage (NCBI taxonomy): Bacteria > Pseudomonadati > Pseudomonadota > Alphaproteobacteria > Rhodobacterales > Roseobacteraceae > Ruegeria > Ruegeria sp. YTSC003. Next base: position 444,852 of record NZ_JBXWMK010000001.1, read on the forward strand.
GTAGTGCACGAAGAACAGCGGCGTGTTCGAATCGGGGAAGAACTGCTGTTTGACCAGTCCAAACCCGGCGAAACAGGCAACAGTGACGCTTATCAAACCGGCAACAACCAGCCAGCGGAACCGGAGCGCCCAGCGCAGGATGCTGCCGTAGACACGGAACATGATCCCGCCATAGGCATCCACAGCGCCTGCCTCACCCTGCTTGAAGAAATAGTGGCCCAGCATTGGTGTCACCGTCAGAGCCAGCACCCAACTCAGCAGCAGTGAAATACCGATCACCGCAAACAGAGAGAACAGGAACTCGCCCGTCGCATCCGGGCTAAGACCGATCCCTGCAAAGGCCATGATCCCGATGACGGTCGCGCCCAACAACGGGATTTGCGTCTTGGAAGCAGCTTCATCCGCAGCATCGCGCGAGTTTTTCCCGCGCAGCATCGCGATCTGCATGCCCTCAGCCACAACGATGGCGTTATCCACCAACATACCCATCGCGATAATCAGCGCACCCAACGAGATCCTCTCCATCTCGATTGAGAACATCGACATGAACAGCAGCGTTCCCACCACGGTCAGCAACAGGGTTGAGCCGACAACAACCGCCGCGCGCCATCCCATGAACACCGCGAGTACGATAACCACAATGGTCACGGACATGGCCAGATTTACCAGAAAGTCATTCGAGGCCTGCTCGACCACCACGTGCTGTTGGTAGATCGGCAGGATTTCGACGCCAAACGGGATTTGCGAGTCCAGCTCGGCGAATTTTGCATCAGCGCGTTTGCCGACCTCGACAATGTTTTCGGTGGACAGACCCGCAATGCCCAATGTGAAAGCTTCGGTCCCGTTGAACCGGATCATCACCTCGGGGTCGGTCTGGCGACCACGATACACGTCGGACATATCAAACAAGTTGATCACCTGCCCTTGCGAGCCTACCGACAATCCCGCAATCGCTGAGACACTGTCCGACCCTTCGGCAGTCAGGATGGTCGTGCGGTCATTCTCTGAGCGGACCGAGCCCGAAGCGTTCACCGAATCCGCATTGGCAATAGCTTCATTGATGGACTGCAGCGGCACATTCTGGTTCACCGAGATGGCCAGATCGGGTTCTACAAAGATAGCCTCTTGCGGCAGGCCCATCACTTCTACGTCTGCGACGCCTTCGACGGTCAGCAATTCGCGCCGCAAGAAGGTGGACAGCTCGTGTTTTTCAGCGTCCGAAAACCCATCAGCCGTTACCGCATAGAACAGCCCGAACACGTCGCCGAACCTGTCATTGACCAGCGGCGCCTGCACTCCGGACGGCAGGCTGCGGGCCGTATCACGCACCTTGGCGCGCAGCTTGGTCCAGATTTCGGGCAATTCGGTTCCGTCATATGTCGATTGGATCTCAACTTCGATCAGCGAAAGCCCGGGCTGATTCACGGATGTGATCGTATCAACCTCACCCATTTGCTGGATGGCGGATTCCAGTGGCTCGGATACCTCCAGCGCCACCTGTTCAGCCGTTGCACCGGGATACTGGGTCACGATGACCGCGTTTTTAATAGTGAAGGCCGGATCTTCCAGACGTCCCAACGACAGAAACCCCCAGACGCCACCAAACAGGGCGATCAGGATTATCAGCCACGTATAGATCGGGCGATCAATGGATGCGCGCGCAATGTTCATCGATCCGCCCTTCAGTTTGCAAAGCCGACAAAGCGGCGAACGGCTTGGCCATCTGTCAACGTGCTGCCACCCGCGACGACGATCTCGTCACCATCGTTCAACCCTGTCAGAACACGGACTTCGCCGGTCTGCGTGGGTTCGATGGTAACCGGCACAAGCTGGACGGCGCCTTCATCGGCCCCAACCGGTGAAAACACCATGACGCCCAGACCGCCCTCAGCGTCCGAAATGATGGCCGTTGCGGGCACAACGATACCTGTCCGGGCGTCCTGGACTTTCACATTCACGGTCACTGACGAACCCGGCAAAATCTGCAATCCTTCAGGTGGCGTGAGGCCAAACTGGATGCGGAAAGTCTGACCCACGCTCGAGGTTTCGGCGTCAAATTCCCGGATCTGCAGGGGGAAGACCTCGTCGCTGGTTGGAAACTTCGCCGTAATCGCAATGTCATCTTCCTGACCCGATCGTTGGAACAGGATTTCCGGAACATCTACTTCGATCCGCAATTCGGACATATCGTGGATACGCACGATGGGCGCCCCTGCGTTTACAGTGGTAAAAGACTCGACCGTTCGGCGTGAGACCAGCGCGTCAAACGGCGCGGTCAGTGTGGCGTGTTCCAGATCATATTCGGCATCGCGGACGGCGATATCCGCCAGTTGCGCTTCGGTTTCCGCGTCGTCCACCGCCACCTGGCTGGCTGTGGTTCCGCGCAAACGAGAAAGACGGGCCACGGTACGATCCGCCTGATCCTTTTGCAGGACAGCGCGGTCATAGCGGCGCTGGAATGGTTCCTGATCCAGTTGCGCGATCAGCTCGCCCTTGGGTATCACGAACCCCTCGGTCACCGGCATTTCGACGATTTGCCCGGAAACCTGAAAGGCCAGATCGACTGTTTGCCGCGCAGCGACGCGACCAAAAAACTGGCGCGAGAAGCCGGGCGAAGTCTCTTGGACCATCATTAGTTTTACGGGCTTGGCGCTATCCTGCGCCAAAACGGAGGTGGCGAACACGGTCAGAGCGACGCTCAGTACAGTGAAGAGTTTCATTTCTTCAATCCCTCAGGAATTCCTGTTTTCATTATGTTTTCCCGGATCTTCCGGGCCAGTCGTGCAAATTCGGCAGTTTCGTCAGCATCCAGCCCAGAAGCTCTGCGGAACAGGTCTCCCGCCTCGGACATCAGAACCTGTCGCATCTCAAGCCCCTTGTCGGTCAGAACCAACAACCAAGCCCGACGGTCTTCTGGATCGCGCTGGCGGGTCAGGTACCCTGCCTCTTCCAGCGCGTCAGCGGTTGACGTGATGGTGGACGGCACCGTCAGCATGTCTGCAGCCAAAACGCCCATGCGTTTGGGTCGCTCAAGCTTGACCATCATATGGCATTCCTGATGACTCAGCCCGACCTCTAATGCGTCCAGGCTTTCTTCCAGTTTCCAGTAGAGCGCATAGACCCCCATCATCGCCTGCACTTCAGGACTGAGGCAGCGGACCAGCGCACTGTCGTCATGGGTCATCGGTGAATCCGTTTGTAACTTTGGCCTCGCATATACTTCGAAATATGAACTATTCAAGAAGCGAAGCGGATTTCAGCCGAAACTTTGACATTCCCTTGGGTCAACGTCTCTTGATCTAACCCTTGTATGCCTGCATTTTGGGCGAATCCGAAACATTCAGGTCTTATCATGTACACGCCCGCGATCACCGGCTCAGGTGTTTTCACCCCCGAAAACGTCATCACCAACGCCGAACTTGTCACGGCCTTCAACGCCTATGCCGACAAGATGAACGCCCAAAACGCAGACGCAATCGCGGCGGGTGAGATTGAGCCGATGCAGCATTCGTCGGAAGAGTTCATCTTCAAGGCCTCGGGTATCGAGAAACGCTACGTGATGGACAAGGACGGTGTTCTGGACCCTGACGTGATGCATCCTTTGTTGCGTCAACGTAGCGATGACGAACCGGGCATCATGACCGAGATGGCCGTGGATGCGTGTAAAAAGGCGCTGGAACAGGCCGGGCGCAGCGCTGAGGACGTTGATCTGGTGATCTGTGCCGCGTCTAACCACGAACGCGCCTATCCCGCCGTCGCGATCGAAATCCAGCAAGCGCTTGGGATCAGCGGGTTCGGGTTTGATATGAATGTCGCCTGTTCTTCGGCCACTTTCGGGATTCAGGCCGCCGCGGACATGGTCCGCTCCGGCTCGGTCCGCGCCGCATTGGTGGTAAACCCCGAGATTTGTTCAGGGCATCTGGAATGGCGCGACCGCGATTGTCATTTCATCTTTGGCGACGTGGCCACCGCCACTTTGATCGAGCGGGTCGAAGACGCGAAGGGTCCGAATTTCGAAATTCTGTCAACACGCTGCGCGACCGAATTCTCGAACAATATCCGCAACAACAACGGCTTCCTGCGTCGTTCACGCCCTGACGGGGTGGTCGACCGCCGTGACATGCAGTTCATGCAGAACGGACGCAAAGTCTTCAAAGAAGTGCTGCCAATGGTCAGCAAGCACATCTCGGATCACATGGACGCGGAAGGCGTGAACAGCGATGACCTGAAACGCCTGTGGCTGCATCAGGCCAACAAGACCATGAATGACTTCATCGGCAAGAAGGTTCTGGGACGCGAACCCGAGGTAGGCGAACAGCCCAACATCCTGCAAGATTATGCCAACACCTCCTCGGCCGGGTCCATCATCGCGTTTTCCAAGTATTCGGATGATCTGTCAGATGGAGATGTCGGCCTGATCTGTTCCTTCGGCGCGGGGTATTCAGTTGGATCGGTGATCGTCAAACGGCACAGTTGACTTCTTGGCATCGCGACACACCGATCTCAATCCAGGATACGCCGCACCACAGCGCGCAAGACGACATTAGGAACGCTTGATTGGGACGCAAAAGGTATAATACCCGCTTAACTTACACTGCGGTGTAGAATCGTGGAAAGGCGTTCGGTTCCATCCCAATGGACAGCCTTCCATCCTGCGGATCGGGCTGCCTCAATATTCGGCAGGGTATCATCGACCAGCAAAAGTTCACCCGGTTGGCGCCCGACCTCCCGCGCTGCGAAAGCGAAGAACTCAGGTTTTGGCTTTCTGCACCCTGCTTTTGCTGAGTACACGATGCCGTCAACTTCATCGCCGAGCGCCATTGTCTGCATGAGATAGATTGCTCTCATGTGATCCTGGTTGGTTGCAAGATAAACAGGTATGCCTTTGCGTCTCGCCTCTTGCACATCCGCAACAGTGGTTTCGACTATACTTGAATCCCCTCTAAACCAATAGTCTATCAAATCAGGAGCTTTGATGGTCGGTGCAACACGCTTCAGAACAGCCTCTAGTATCGGTAAGAGTTCAGCCCGTCCCTCGACAATGGCAGTCCATTCAGTTTTGAAAAACTCTTCCGCAAGCAGATTAGGATCTAGTCCCAGATCCTTCGATAAATCAGTGTCCCATCGCAGACCATCGCCGGGACGACCGTCGACGAGGACACCATCAACATCAAGCATCAGGCATTTTGCCATTACCGAACCATTTAGTGACGCAACTGTAGTGGTGCACTTGTCGCTTGTAGGACAATTGAAACGAAACACACCTGTTCAAATCCAATTCAATATAAGGACTGCTAAAAAGGTTGCGGGTTGTTCACAGGAACATCGTCCTAATCCCTGAGCGGCGCACACCGAAACTTCAGCTTACGCTTTCCTCTTCCAGATGCAGCTTCATATCCAGCAGAACTTGTTGCAGCTGGCTGGTTTCCCTCAGAAGACGCTTGGCTTCGTTTACCGTGATGATGCCATCCTCGATTGCTGACTGGTATTCGGTCATCAGCATTGCAAACCGCTGGCTCAGCGCGATGACGTCGGAATTCACTCCGCCAGTACGGGGGCTGTCGTCATTGCGCCCGTCATAGGACAGGGTGATATTTTTCAGATCGGCCAGCGCCGAGGTGACGTGGGGGAAGTTTGCCACTGCTTCAAGCCGCGCCACCGCATCGACCGGCATGAACCGATCAGTATGTTCGACATTGTCAGAATAATAACGGCCCAACGTGGCTTTGGATTTGCCTGTAATCTCACACGCGGATTCGATTCCCACGTCTTTAACCAGCGCTTCAGTGTGTTTTTTCAGGTAGGCCCCGATATCTGCCATGTTTTTACCTTTACTGCCTGCACGCCCCACTAAATCTGCCATTGCGGGGGAAAGGGAAAAGAAAATTCCCATACTCGATTCATAATTGAAATGTCATATGTTGGCTATCCCTCAGATATGCGGGGGTTTTGTGAGTGAGTGGAGGCATTTAATGCCAGTAATGAGTGATTGCGGGTCGGTATTCTTGTCCTGCTACGGTTAGGCCGCATGTTGGCCGACGGCGTCGCTGTTGTTGAGGCGGGGGAATCCATCCCCAATGGGCTTACGCTCGACCTCTGCAACAATAACGGCGACGTCGCTTATTAAAGCTCTTGATGGCTTGCCCGATCAAAGCAGGCGTTTTAGACCCGACCCATGGCAAAACTATACTTTAATTATTCGACGATGAACGCGGGAAAATCGACCGTGTTACTGCAAGCCTCGCACAATTACCGTGAGAGGGGGATGGACACCTATTTGATGACCGCGGCCCTTGATGGCCGGGCCGGTGTTGGCAGGATTGCGTCGCGGATCGGCATATCGGCTGATGCGGACACGTTCGCCGCTGGAACCGACGTGTTCGCGATGATTGAACAGCGCCTGAAAAAAGGGAACGTCACCTGCGTTTTTGTCGATGAGGCGCAATTTCTGACCGAAGAGCAAGTCTGGCAATTGGCCCGGGCGGTCGATGATTTGCGGGTGCCTGTCCTTGCCTATGGCTTGCGCGTGGACTTTCAGGGCCGCCTGTTTCCCGGTTCAGCTGCCCTGCTGGCGCTGGCCGACGAGATGCGCGAAGTGCGGACTATTTGCGAATGCGGACGAAAGGCGACGATGGTCATCCGTCAGGACGAAAACGGCAACGCCATTACCGAAGGCGCGCAGGTGCAGATCGGCGGCAATGAAACCTATGTTTCGCTCTGCCGCAAACACTGGCGCGAGGCCGTCGGGCGCTAGACCGGGTTCGGCAAAGATCGCCCCGCGACGAAAGCTGCAACGTTGTCCAGCGCTATATGCCCCATATCGGTGCGCACCTCTTCGGTCGCTGTGCCAAGATGGGGCAGTATCGTCACATTCTCCATATCGCGCAGGGCCTGCGGAACGGTGGGTTCGAACTCATAAACATCAAGGCCCGCGCCTGCGATCTGACCTGATTGCAGGACGTTGACCAGTGCGGATTCGTCCACAACTTCTCCGCGCGCGATGTTGATCAAGATGCCCGAAGGTTTCATCGCCTCCAGCACCGGCGCATTGATCAGGTGGCGCGTTTGCGCACCGCCTGGAACGGCGAGCACCAGGAAATCGACCGCAGCCGCCAGTTCTTTCAGGTCCGGTATGTTTTCTGCGGGAAACTCCACCTCTTTCGGGCTGCGCGACTGGTACGCCACGTCCATCCCAAAACCGAAATGACAACGCCACGAAATGGCCTGACCAATTCTGCCCATCCCGACGATCCCAACGCGTTTTCCGGTCACATGATGCCCCAGCATTTGCGTCGGATGCCAGCCTTGCCATTTGCCCGAACGAACCAGCCGTTCCCCCTCGCCCGCGCGGCGCGCGGTCGACAACAGCAACGTCATCGCGATGTCTGCCGTGGCATCGGTAACCGCACCGGGGGTGTTTGAGACCTGAATCCCTGCAGCCCGCGCGGCTACGACGTCGATATGATTGTACCCTACGCCGAAATTTGCCAGCAGTTTGCAGCGCGGCTGCGGCACTTCCGCGAAAATTGTGGCCGAAAACTGATCGCCCAGGGTGGGCACGACCACATCAAATTCGGCCAATGCGTGCCGCATTTCGTCGGGCGACATTGGCAACGTGCTGCTGCGGATCTCGACGTCGAACTCGGCGCGAGCGCGCGCCTCGACGGCGGCCGTCATGGGGCGTGCGATCAAAAGTTTCATCAGTGCATCCGCCCGCCGGTTGGAACCTCGCCATCCGGACCGATCAGAACGATCTCGCCCTTGTCGTCGGGCAGGCCCAGCACCAGAACCTCGGACATGAACTTGCCGATCTGGCGCGGTGGGAAATTGACAACGGCCATCACCTGCTTGCCAACCAACGTCGTCGGATCGTAATGCGCCGTTATCTGGGCTGAGGTTCGGCGCTCGCCAATTTCGTCTCCAAAGTCGATCCACATCTTGATCGCGGGCTTGCGGGCCTCTGGGTAAGGCTCGGCGCGGACAACCTTACCGACCCGAATGTCGACCTTCAGAAAATCATCGAATGAAATCTCACTCACGGGACAGCTCCTTGGATCGGTCAGTTGCAGCCTTGACGGCGCGGTGCAACAGATCGGGGAAACCTTCTTCCTCATGCATCAGCACTTCAAGCGCAGCTTGCGTCGTACCGTTGGGCGACGTCACGTTGACACGCAGCTGCGATGGGTCTTCCTCTGCCGCCATGGCCAAAGCCCCTGCCCCGGCAACGGTCGATTTGGCCAGTTTCATCGCCAGATCAGGCGGCAAGCCTTGCGCCTGTCCGGCTGCTGCCAGCGTTTCGATCAGGTGGAAGACATAAGCAGGCCCCGAACCGCTCAGCCCGGTCACCGCGTCCATCTGCGCCTCGTCCTCAAGGCGAACTGTGTCACCAATTGCGGACAGCAGGTTTTCCGTTAGGGCTACATCGGTGTCTGAGGCGTTTGCATTGCCGATCAATGCTGTGATCCCCTGCCGGATCGCCGCCGGTGTATTTGGCATCGCCCGCACAATTGGGGTGCCTTCACCCAACAAAGCTTCAAAGGTGGCGATTGATGTGCCCGCTGCGACTGACACAAACAGGCTGCCGCCTCCGCCCAGCGCTTTGATCGCTGGCAGTGCCTCGCCCATCATCTGTGGCTTGACGGCCACCAATACGACCGCCGGGGCCTCGGGTAATGGAGTGTTGATATTGACGCCCTGCGCCTTCAGCCAATCCGAAGGATACGGGTCGATCACCCAGACGGCTGACGTAGGAAGGCCATGCTCCAACCAACCGGCGAGCATGGCCGAACCCATCTTGCCGCATCCCAGAAGAACCAGCCCCTGCTCGGCGACGCGTGACATGTCCATGATTGCCCCTCTCCATATCCGGTTTGGGGCAAATCTTTACGCGCGGCCGTAGGCCTCTGCAATGGCGACCTGCATCGCGTCCTCGGGATCGCGGTTGCCCCAGGTGACCAGTTGGATCGCGGGGTAATAGCGCTCGGCGCTCAGAACCGCGGCGGTGATCATTGTGTCGATCTGTTCCGGGCTGGCCATCTGGCCACCCGCCAGAACCAAACCGTACCGGTAGACCATCAGCTTTTGATTGGCCCAATACGTAAATGCACCAGCCCAGCACTGATCATTCATCTTGTTGAGCAGCTCATAAAGCTCGTTCTCGCGCTCGGATGGAGGTTCCATTTCGAAAGAACACACCATGCGGAGCGTTTCGTCATAGTTGGACCAGGCCAAGGTGATCGAATAGGTGCGCCACTGTCCTTCGACAGCCATGGCAATCTGATCATCCCCGATCCGGTCGAAATCCCAGTCGTGGTGTTCGGCAAGATGTTCAACAATGTCGATTGGATGAAGGTCTTCTTCGAGAAACTGTTCGGAAAGGGCCATAATGCCACCTCACTAATCTCTAGCCTTTTAGGGGCTGGCAGCGCCCCAGCGCTAGTTGCTTGCTCTACAAGCCGGGCTTCCCCAGTCTGCCTGTACTAGATATGGTGCGCCGCTGGCAGGGTTCTGGCAACCCTATTTGTTGGGGATAACATCAATAAGTTGTGGACAGTCGGCAACGGCGATCAAAATATTGGCGCCACCGCCAGCTTTGTCTTGATTAAATTTGGTAAGGTGTCAAAATACACAACACCGCACAATCCCAGCGTGGATTGCGCGGCGGTTTTCTTTTTTCAAAATCTCGAGTGTGCGGAACTTATTTGTCCAGCTTGGCTTCAAGCGCGGCAATACGTGCCTCAAGCGCTGCGTTCTCTTCGCGCGCCTTCTGGGCCATGGCGCGCACAGCATCAAATTCTTCGCGCGTGACGAAATCACGATCGGCTAACCAGCGGTCGATCATCGACTTCATGGCGTTCTCGGCTTCTTCCCGCGCGCCTTGCGCGACGCCCATGGCGTTGGTCATCAGTTGGGAAACGTCATCAAGAATCTTATTACGGGTTTGCATGGCTTTACTCCGGTATCGCGGTTGGTCTCTATATGGGCAAAGAATGGCCCGGGCTCAAGGTTGACTTGCCCCGCTAACCCCGGGCAATGAGACGCACATGCAGGCTGTTCTGAATTTCCCCGACCTTTCGCCCGAAGTTTTCTCGATCTCGCTGTTCGGGATGGAGTTCGCACTTAGATGGTACGCGCTGGCCTATATCGCCGGTATTCTGATCGCATGGCGATTGGGTACTGCGGCGCTGAAGCGTCCGGCCCTTTGGCCTGCAGATACTCCACCGATGAAACCGCAGCAGTTGGAGGATCTGATCACCTGGATCATCCTCGGCGTGATTCTCGGCGGGCGTCTGGGGTTCGTTCTGTTTTACCAACCGGCTTACTACCTATCGCACCCGTTGGAGATATTGATGATCTGGCAGGGCGGTATGGCCTTCCATGGTGGTTTGCTGGGGGTCGTCGTTGCGTCCTATCTCTATGCGCGGCGTTACCAGGTCCCGGTTTTGTCTTTGGCCGATCTGATCGCACACGCTGTGCCGCCCGGACTGCTGTTGGGGCGGTTGGCGAACTTCACTAATGCCGAGCTTTGGGGGCGACCCAGCGACGTTCCATGGGCAGTGATCTTTCCAGGTGGCGCCGCGCAGGACTGCCCTGGTGTTGTGGCCGGGATGTGTGCCCGACACCCCTCGCAGCTTTATGAAGCTGCACTGGAAGGTTTGTTGCTGGGCGCACTTCTACTGTGGATGGCCTATCGGCGTGGGGCGTTTCACAAGCCCGGTCTGGTGATGGGTGTATTTCTGGCAGGTTATGGCGCCTCGCGTTTCATTGTTGAGTTCTTTCGTCAGCCTGACGCACAGTTCGTCTCGGCCGGGAATCCGCTGGGGCTGGCGTGGCACGTGGGCGGCTATGGCCTGACCATGGGGCAAATGCTATCGCTGCCAATGATCGCGCTTGGCCTTTGGTTTGCACTGCGCGCGCGACGCACTCAATGAACCTTAAGGATCACCTACTGGCGCAAATTGCGCTGAATGGCCCGATGAGCGTGGCCGATTTCATGACTGAATGCCTGCTGAACCCTAAGTTTGGATACTACACCACCCGCGATCCGCTGGGGGCGCAGGGGGATTTCATCACTGCACCGGAAATCAGCCAGATGTTCGGAGAGTTGATCGGGCTTGCTCTGGCGCAAAGCTGGATGGATCAAGGCAAGCCGGACAGGTTCATTCTAGCAGAGTTGGGACCGGGTCGCGGCACACTGATGGCAGATATCCTGCGCGCAACCAGCAGCATATCTGGATTTCACGAGGCCGCAGAAATTGTTTTGTTCGAGGCCTCCCCTGCCCTGCGGGACAGGCAGGCGCAATTGCTGAGCGGTCACAACCCGCGCTGGATCGATACGCTCATCGACCTGCCCGAAGCCCCCCTGTTTCTGGTGGCGAACGAGTTTTTTGATGCCCTGCCAGTCCGCCAATTCATACGTGAAGGTGATGGCTGGCGCGAACGTCTAATCGGTGCGCAGGGCGAATCGCTTACGTATGGGCTGGGGCCGAACACGGCTCAGATCGGTCTGGCAGATCGCATGACCGACACCCAAGATAGCGATTTGGTTGAACTTTGCGCGGCCGCAATTCCGATCCTGACCGTGATCGCTGGGCGGATCGCCACTTATGGCGGGGCGGGTCTGATCGTGGATTACGGTGACTGGCATTCGCTGGGCGACACGTTTCAAGCTTTGCAATCACATGAACGTGTTGATCCCCTGCAAGCTCCGGGTCGGGCGGATCTGACCGCGCATGTAGATTTTGAGCCCCTTGCTATTGCCGCACGCGCCGCCGGTTGCGCCCATACAAAGCTGACACCTCAGGGCATGTTTCTGGAACGGCTGGGCATCACGGCCCGCGCACAGGCGCTGGCTGCGCCACTCGGCGGGTCTGAGCTTGAGGCGCTCATTGCTGCACATCGCCGGTTGACGCATCCCGAGGAAATGGGAAATCTGTTCAAAGTACTGGGCCTCTACCCTTCTTATGCTGCACCTCCACCGGGACTGGAACCATGACATTGGAAATTCTGACCTCGGACGTCCTATCGCCTGTCCGCCACGGGTTTTTCAGCCGTCGGGGCGGAGCGTCTTCCGGAATATTCGCGGGTTTAAACTGCGGCTATGGCTCGTCTGACCAAACCGAAGCGGTGGCAGTGAACCGTCAGCGCGTGGCCGCGGCGATGGAGGTCAACCCGGACGCATTGGTCGGGGTGCATCAAGTGCATTCCCCAACCGTTCTGACAGTGGACGCTCCGATAAATGGCGACAAACCCAAAGCGGATGCGGTTGTCACCGCAACCCCGGGATTGGCGCTGACGATTCTGACAGCGGATTGCCAACCGGTCCTGTTTGCCGATTCTGACGCGAATGTGATCGGGGCTGCGCATGCCGGGTGGCGCGGTGCTTTGGACGGTGTATTGGAGGCAACCCTGGACGCGATGGAGGCATTGGGCGCGCAGCGGGAAAACACCGTCGCTGTCATTGGTCCTACGATTTCTCAAAACGCGTATGAGGTCGGTCCAGATTTCCTGGATGAATTCGCAGCGGATTCGCCCGAAAACCTTAGGTTCTTCGCGAATGGCAATGGGGATCGACTGCAGTTCGACCTGCCCGCCTTTGGTCTGCACAGATTGCGGCAAGCCGGGGTGGGTCAGGCGGAATGGACGCGGCACTGCACCTATTCAGACCCGGACAGATTTTATTCCTTCCGCCGCTCGACCCACGCGAAAGAAGCCGATTATGGCCGTTTGATCTCCGCCATTAAATTGTAGAGCGCGCCCAAAATGTGGCGAAATCGCCGCTTTTTCGCCACATTTGTTGTGTCTGTTTGAGTCGAGACATTTTGACTTTTATTGTCCGCACTCAGGTGTTTATCAAACGATTATCCCGCGGTGCGAGGCATTCCAAAGAAGAGGATCTGCCGACCTTCGACTTTACTGTTTAAATCCTGAGTCAGCCTTATCGGTGCCGCATTGACGCGCCACACTGATCCTACACAGGAACCCGGGGTAGCTGCCCCGGTACGACTAGGAATAATAACATGAAGGTTAAATCTCGTTTTCTCAGTGCCGTTGTTGCGGCCACGCGAGAACAGGCACCGGAAATGCCGTGGAAACGGGTTTCCAGTTCTTCGATCAGGGTCGCGCGCCGCTTGGCACGCCAACGCTGATCAAAAGCCCAAGGAACCATGCTGCCGGTTCCAAGGGTCAAGACGCACATCGGAGGGGTGCTCCGGGCCGGTGTGTGACCAACCGCTGAAATTTCCAGCGGCCTGGTTCAGGGGTGTGTGTGCGCAGGTAATTTCCGCCTGTGTTTTAGTGAGTTTGTCTGGGGGGTCAGTGTGTTGACCAAAGGAAAGCGAAAGTTCATCGCGTTGCGACGCCGCAAAGGCGTGCGCCCTGAGGTCGCTATCTCATTAAAGACAAAGAATACGCCGGTCAGGTTGCCCTGTACGGAGGGCTTTACCCGTCTGAACGGTATTTTAGGAGGGACGGAATAAAAATGACAATTCCACATTCCTTGACGCGCGCAGCCAGATACGCGGTCGAAACTTCGGCCATGCTGCGCGAAATTCCGAAGACAAACGCAAGACCAAAGGCGCAGTTGCGGCGCTATGAGGTCAGTACCTTGATGCCGAACGGAGATGTTTCGCAAACGCGCCACATCGCCCCGGCATTGCCCATGTTCGAAGACGCCTTTTGTGCCTTTACACGCGGATCCCTGGTGGAAACCGAAAACGGCCCATTGGCGATCGAAGATCTGCTTCCGGGCGACATGGTTCTAACGCAGGATGGCGCACTGCAGACCGTGTTGTGGAAGGGGTCGGTGACCCTGATTCCCGGGCGCGCGGATTCGCGTGGGCGTACACGCCCGCTAACTCGGATCATGGCCGATACATTTGGAATGCAAAAGCCGCTGTCCGGCGTAATCGCGGGACCTGCAGCACGTCTGCTGGGCGCACCTGCGCATCTGCGCCATTTACACGACGGGGGCGAAATTCTGACCCCTGTCCATGAATTCCAGGACGGTATGAGCGTGATCGAAACATTGCCGCCGACCCCGATTGAGCTGTTTCACATCTGCCTGAAACGTCATTCGGTCATCAAGGTCGATGGCCTGCAATTCGAATCATACCATCCGGGAGTCAATGCCGCACGCCAGGTTAGCCAATCGCTCAGATCGATCTACTTGAACTTGTTTGCGCATATCGAATCGCTGAGCGATTTTGGTCCACTGGTTCTACCACGCGCAGGAGACGGTGAGATAAATGCGCTTTCTGCGTGACAACGAAAACTAACTGCAATGTGGGGGCATTATGCAGCTGATAATTAGTTGGGTTCTATCATTAACGGTCGCAGCTTTTCTGCCGCCGTCAAAACCGCATCAAAAGCGAATGATGTTCACGCCGTCCGGTTCATTCGTTCTTCCAGAACGTCGAAGGGAACGCCGGGTTCGTCTTTGGCGCCGCGAATAACCAGCGATGTTTTTACACTGGCTACATTGGGCGTGGTCAGCAGCTCGCCCGTCAGGAACTGCTGAAAACTGCTCAGGTCAGGGGCGACGCACTTCAGGATAAAGTCCACCTCGCCGTTCAACATGTGGCATTCCCGGACCAACGGCCATTCGCGGCAGCGTTCCTCGAACGCGTTCAGTTCGGATTCGGCCTGGCTTTCCAGCCCCACCATGGCAAAGACCTGAACCTCGAACCCCAACTCGCGTGAGTTCACATCGGCATGGTAGCCGCGGATAAGCCCGGAATCCTCAAGCGTACGCACGCGCCGCAGGCAAGGCGGCGCAGAAATACCTACGCGTTTTGCCAGCTCTACATTGGTCATGCGACCGTCTGCCTGCAATTCTGCCAAAATCTTGCGGTCAATCTCATCCAGCCGTATCGCGACCATGAAATGCTCCTAATTTTTCGGTTGTTATATCAGCACCCGACCAATGCGCAATTATCTTTCGCACCTGCGCAATATTCTATATTTTCAATGTTCTTTTTTTGGGCACCTTGCCGCAAATGCATGGCTACCTGTCAAAATGTTGGGGGTTTAAGCCCTGCGCGACGCTCGCTATATCCATCCGTCAGGGGCCACGCGCCCCAATCAGGCAGATCGAGTTGGGGGTACTATGGCCGAAACACGACACACCAGGGTTCTGATCATCGGATCGGGACCGGCCGGTTACACGGCTGGCGTTTATGCAAGCCGCGCGATGCTGGAGCCGATTCTGGTTCAGGGCATCGAGCCGGGTGGCCAGCTGACCACAACGACCGAGGTCGAAAACTGGCCCGGAGACACCGAGGTTCAAGGCCCCGACCTGATGGTGCGTATGCAGGACCATGCCAAGGCGATGGGTTGTGAGATCATTGGCGACATAATCACCGATCTGGACGTCAGCAAACGCCCGTTCACCGCAACAGGCGACAGCGGCACAGTCTATACGGCTGATGCTGTCATTCTGGCCACAGGCGCGCGCGCCAAATGGCTGGGGTTGCCGTCGGAAGAGAAATTTAAGGGCTTTGGCGTTTCTGCTTGCGCGACCTGCGACGGCTTCTTTTACCGCGGGCAGGAAATCGTGGTCATCGGCGGCGGCAACACCGCTGTTGAAGAGGCGCTGTTCCTGACCAATTTTGCAAGCAAGGTCACTTTGATCCACCGTCGTGATGAGCTGCGCGCGGAAAAGATCCTGCAGGACCGGCTGCTGAAGCATGAAAAAATCGAACCCCTGTGGTTCCACGAGTTGGAGGAAGTGACCGGCACCGATGCCCCGCTGGGCGTCGAAGGTGTGCGGGTCAAAAACGTGAAGACCGGCGAGATTACCGAGATCCCCTGCAAAGGCGTTTTTGTCGCGATCGGACACGCACCTGCCAATGAACTGGTCAAGGACTCGCTGGAATCCCATATGGGCGGCTATGTCGTGACCAAACCTGGCTCGACCGAAACTTCGGTGCCGGGTGTATTTGCGGCGGGCGACCTGACCGACCACATCTACCGTCAGGCCGTCACCAGCGCGGGAATGGGATGCATGGCCGCACTGGACGCTGAGCGTTTCCTGGCCGAACAGAACTAATCAGATGCTGGAATTCTCTGGCCCAGTCTGGAGAATTTTGTTTCTGTCGCAATTGGACGCCCCTTTGGCCCCTGCCCGGGCGCCAGAGGGGCGTTTTCATTACGCGGGACAATCGGCGCTTTACGCTTCGCTCAGCGCGGAAGGCGCCGGAATCGCCATTCGGCGATATGTCACGGCAGGCGAACCACCAAGGGTTTTGGTGCAGGCAAACGTGACAGACGCAAAGCTGGTCGACTTACGGGGGCAGTCTGACGCATCTGTCATATGGCAGGATATTCACGCCAAACAGGGCACCTCACCCACATGGCGGTTCTCTGACCACGCGCGCAGCATTGGCGCGGACGGGTTGATGTACAGCTCGCGCTCGCGCCCCGAACTCAGCCACATCGTCCTGTTCGACCCGTCGCTTTCGCTGATCCGTGTGAATACGCCGCCAACGGATTGGACACCGCCCTATCCGCAACCTGCGCTTGACCGCTAAGCTGCGGCGTATCAGACTCGGCCTCAGGCGAGACCAATGCAGGTGATCTGATTGAAAACTGTTCTGTGGCAAGGCGGGTGGGCAACCCGGCTGAGGATCGGCAGCGGCCTGATTCTGTTCGCCTTTGCGTTCTTTCACTTCATCAATATCGGCCTTGGTCTGTTTCACACAGATTACTTGCATGGCATGCAGGATGCCCGACATGTGATCACACGCCACGATGTCGGCAGCATAATACTCTATGCTGCTCTTTTGATTCACTCGGGGTTAGCCCTGTACTCGATCAGCCAGCGCCGGACTTTGCGCATGCCGTTCAGCACAGGGTTGCAGATGGTTCTGGGGTTGTTGATCCCATTGCAGCTGATCTCGCATATCGTGCAAACGCGCTATGCGAACACGGTCTACGATGTGAACGATGAAATGGGCTATATCATCGTTCTGATGTGGCCCAGCTACGCGGTCTGGATGCAAAGCCTGTTGTTGCTGGTGGTGTGGGTACATGGCTGTATCGGACTGCACATGTGGCTGCGGCTGACCCGCTGGTGGCCCAAACTGGTGCCATATCTGATTGGCCTGGCTGTGTTTGTTCCCACATTTGCCCTTGCCGGAGTGCTGACGGAAGGGCGCCGTATCTGGGCCGATTTTGCAGACCCGTTTTTGCGCGAACAATATATCGAGCATTACAACTGGCCCTCTCCCGAAGACTTCCAGCACCTGTTCAGCGTAAAAGACAATGCGCTCATGGCGTTCTGGGTGGCCCTTGGCGCATCCCTGGCGGTATTTGCGATCCGCAAGCTGTGGCGCCGCCGACATTCCGTGCGCGTCAAGTACGCTCAAGGCCCTGAGGTCGTTGCCGAAAAAGGGATGACCCTACTTGAAATTTCCCAAGCCAACGGTATTCCACACACGGCGCTATGCGGTGGCAAAGGGCGCTGCACCACCTGCCGCGTGATTGTCGAGGCGGGCGGGGATCAACTGCCCGAACCTGGTGAGGTCGAAGCCCGAAGCCTAGCTGCGGTCAGCGCCCCGGCGGGTGCCCGGCTGGCATGTCAAATCCGACCGATGGCTCCGATCACAGCGTTTCGCATGTTCCGTCCAGATGGCGCCCGACACCGGGCACATGCAAGCCAGGGTCAGGAACGGCAATTGGCGGTCCTGTTTCTGGACATGCGCGGCTTTACCTCGCGCACCGCTGGCCAACTGCCCTATGACATCGTTTTCCTGCTAAACCGCTTTTTCGACGCCATCGTCCCCGCGATCACGGCCGAGGGCGGAGTGGTCGACAAATACATGGGCGACGGCCTGTTGGCCGTGTTCGAAACCAACGACGCCCAAAGCTCTGCTCGGGCCGGGATGAAAGCGGCCATTGATATCAGCCTTGCCTTGCAGCGTTTCAACCAGCAGCTGGAATCCGAGGGCAGCCCCCGGATCCGCATCGGAATGGGCCTGCATCTAGGGGACCTTGTTCTGGGTGAAATCGGTGCCGCAGGCCACGCCGCCCGTACAATCATCGGCGACACCGTAAATGTGGCCAGCCGGTTAGAAGCCGAAACCAAATCCCTGGGCTGCGAACTTCTGGTCTCGGAAGAGTTGTTGCTGGCGTCAGGATATGACGGCGATATGCGGCAGGTTCGCCCATTCGAGCTGCGTGGCGTGACGCGACCGATTCCCGCCCTGCCCGTCCCCAAAGCCGCGGATCTGAACGCCAATGTCACTGCATAAGAACACTCGCCCTGAATTGGGTGGAATTGTTGCCCACATCGGGAACCAGCTTCGCAGATTGCCACGCAAACCGGAATTTCCTTCCATTGCGTGGAAAAACCGCGCATATCGTCCTTTGTTTCACCAAGGTATATGGACTTCACCCAAAAGCCGGGGCAAACGCCCCGTAATCAACGGCAAAGCAGCACTTTTACAAGAGTATTCCCATGACGATGTTAAGTAACCTGGCCCCAATCCCCGAATTGTTCGTGTCCTACGATTCAGCACAGAAACTGAAGGTGGAAGCCGCCGATCTGACCAGCTGGGACCTGAGCCCGCGCCAAATCTGCGACCTGGAATTGCTGATGAACGGCGGGTTCAACCCTCTCAAAGGCTTCCTGAGCCAGGCGGACTACGACAATGTCGTTGAGAACATGCGGCTGGCCGATGGTACCCTTTGGCCGATGCCCATTACTCTGGACGTAGACGAGGCGTTTGCCGACAAAGTCGAATTGGGCCAGGACATCGCGCTGCGCGATCAGGAAGGCGTCATTCTCGGCACCATGACCGTCACCGACCGTTGGACACCGGACAAAGCCCGCGAGGCCGAGAAAGTCTTTGGTGCCGATGACGAGGCGCACCCGGCGGTGAATTACCTGCACAACGTGGCGGGTAAAGTGTATCTGGGCGGACCCGTGGTCGGCATTCAGCAGCCCGTCCACTATGACTTTCGCGCGCGCCGCGACACTCCGAACGAGTTGCGCGCCTATTTCCGCAAAGTCGGCTGGCGGCGTATCGTGGCGTTCCAGACCCGCAACCCTCTGCACCGCGCGCACCAGGAACTGACCTTTCGCGCCGCGAAAGAGGCGCAGGCCAACCTGCTGATCCATCCGGTCGTGGGCATGACCAAACCTGGCGACGTCGATCACTTCACCCGCGTGCGCTGCTATGAGGCAGTGCTGGACAAATACCCGGCCTCGACCACATCGATGTCGTTGTTGAACCTGGCAATGCGCATGGCTGGCCCGCGCGAAGCTGTCTGGCACGGGCTAATCCGTGCAAACCACGGCTGCACGCATTTCATCGTGGGTCGCGACCATGCGGGCCCGGGCAAGAACAGTCAGGGCGAAGATTTCTATGGCCCCTACGATGCGCAGGATCTGTTCCGCAAGTACCAGGATGAGATCGGCGTCGAAATGGTCGACTTCAAGCACATGGTTTTTGTGCAGGAACGCGCGCAATACGAGCCGAACGATGAGATTTTGGATAAGGACAATGTCACTATCCTGAATATATCGGGCACCGAGTTACGCCGTCGTCTGGCCGAAGGTCTGGAGATCCCGGAATGGTTCAGCTTTCCCGAGGTTGTCGCCGAATTGCGCAAGACCCGCCCACCGCGCAGCCAGCAGGGCTTTACTGTGTTCTTCACCGGCTTTTCGGGCTCGGGCAAATCCACCATCGCCAACGCGCTTATGGTCAAACTGATGGAGATGGGCGGCCGCCCGGTTACTTTGCTGGATGGTGACATCGTTCGGAAAAACCTGTCGTCCGAACTGGGCTTTTCGAAGGAACACCGCGACCTGAACATCCGTCGCATCGGCTATGTGGCCAGCGAGATCACCAAGAACGGCGGCATCGCAATCTGCGCGCCGATCGCGCCCTATGCCACGACCCGCCGAGCAGTCCGGGAAGAGATCGAACAATTCGGTGCCTTCTGCGAAGTTCACGTGGCCACCACCATTGAGGAATGCGAACGCCGCGACCGCAAGGGACTGTACAAGCTGGCCCGCGAAGGCAAGATCAAAGAGTTCACCGGCATCTCGGACCCGTATGACGTTCCTGCAGACCCAGAACTGAGCGTCGAGACCGAAAATGTCGAGGTCGACAACTGCGCCCATCAGGTTCTCCTGAAACTGGAAAGTATGGGGCTGATTGCAGCATCCTAATTGCTACAACGAACAAGCAAAGCGGCCAGCAGTGGCCGCTTTTTGTGTTGGATTGACAAGCGCACGCTGCCTTGGTGCAAATGCAGACCCTAACCAAAACGCAAAGTGCCCATGACCCGCGACCTGCCTGCAATTGCCAGTTTCTGGTTCGGATCAGACCTGAGCTGGCTCGAGGCGCTGTGCATTCAATCCTATCTGGATAACGGTCACCGGTTTATCCTGTATACCGTGCATGACATCCAAGGCGTGCCCAGGGGCGCCGAAGTACGGCCCGCTTCTGATATCCTTTGGCCCGCGCCGTTTGATTTCCGACCGGAAGACCGGTTAGGGCTCGCAGTGTTTTCCGACATTTTCCGGCTGCGGTTGATGCAGAAAACCCCGTTCATTTGGGTCGATCTGGATGCCTACTGCGTCAAGCCATTCGACTTTTCTTCGACTTACGTTTTCGGGTCGACGCAATCAGGCACTTTTCCCAATGGTGTTCTGCGTCTGCCACCAGACTCAGAGACGCTGGCGCTATGGATTGATTTCGTGATCTCTGCCAACCCGACCCAGCCCTGGCGTGGCGGTCGGCTGTTTCGACACAATCGCAGGCGCATCCGAAACGGAGAGACCTGGGGCATCGAAGCACTTCCCTGGGGCAGCTCCGGCCCCAAGGCGTTGGAGTATTTTCTGCGCCAGACCGGCGAGGACAGCCACGCGATGCAGCCGGATGTGTTCTATCCTTTGGACAAGGAACAGCTATGGAAACTGCACGATCCGCGCATTTCCACGGCCGAGATCGAACGGGATAAGGTGCATTCAGTTCACATCTACGGACATCAGAAAAAATTCATGGCAGGCAAAACCGCCGGGCTGCCGGTCAGCGGATCATATCTGCAGCGGCTTTGCCTTCGACATGGGATCGACGCCTCGGCGAATCCGATCTTGCCGGTGGGGTGGCTGGCCCCGCGGCCATCGCACCACTAGGCCGCGTTTATCTGTTCGCGCAGGGTCCGCACCGCACGGCCTTCAAAGTCACCGAACTCTGCCGCCTTGCTTTGCGCAGCTTTCAGATGCGGCAGGCGTTCGGCATAGTCGTCAGCGGACAGGCTGTTGATCGCGCGCTGAATGTCGGCCTCGGATTCGCAGAGGATCATACCGGCTGTGTCCATGAAGTCCCCTATATTCGGACACCCCCAATAGATCGGGACCGTTGAGCATAAGATCGCATCTGTCAGCTTTTCCGAGAAATAGTTCTTCTCGCGAACATTCTCGATCACAACGGAATAGCGATACGGGGCCAAGCCGTCGGATTTGCGGTCAAATGGCGTGTATCCCCGCCCCATGATATCAACGTCAGCACCCGTTTCCCGCACCCAGTCAATCACCGAATGGCGCAGTTGGTGCCCCTCCAGATCGCGTTTGGCTGAGGCAATGAGCGAGCAGGACTTCGTTTTCTCTACGTTGAGGTCACGCCAATCCGGCACCATCGTCACGCCGTAGGGCAGAAACACCGCATTGGGAAGGTTTCGCAACAGCACATCATGAAACGTCATCACCCGAAAGAACCGCCGCCATGTGTAGCGGAGCATCTTGTCGTGCTTGGCGTGAATGGCCGACGGTTCGCCCATCATCAGCGAAATCCGGGCGCGGGTGCCCCGGCGCAGGCGCAAATGCACGGTAGAATTGGGATACATAATCAGATGGTCGGTACGCTCAAGATCGCCAACTGTTTTGCCCATCAAGCGCTCGGGGCACCCTTCGGGCCAGATCAGATCGGACAATGGAACCGAAGCCAGTTTCGGCCCTATTCGATGCCCGTAAGGCAGGATGGCGATCGCGGGTTCGGTCATGACAGTTGCCCGGGAAAATTGACCTGACCGCGCATTAGAATATAGCCGCGACCCGCCACCTTGATACCGGTCATTGCATCGGCGGGTCCAACGCGTGTAACGGTCGCTTGGCCGGGGCGGTCCAAGTCGTGGCCCTGTTCTGCCGTAAACGTATCTTTGGGCATCAAACCATACTTCCACAGATAAGCTGCCATCGCCCCGGTTGCGGATCCCGTGAAGGGATCCTCGGGCGGGCTGGGCGGCAGCATCAACAGACGTGAGAATGTGTCGCCCGCCTCGGTCGCACCTTCCAGCGTCACAAGGAAGGGCTCGGCCATGTCCGACCCCGAATACCCGCCTGCTTCGATCACTTTTCGCAAAGGTTCTTCAACCAACTTCGCGGCGCGCAAGGCTTCATGATCACGCAAAACGGTGACACAAAAAGGCAACCCTGTGGATACCATCTGAGGTGGGGAGATGATCGCGCTTTCCGGCAGGCTGATGGCGGCGGCAACCAGATCGGCAGGAACCATCGCACCAAATTGCGGGGCAACCTGCGTCATCTCAATCTCATCACCATTGAGTTGGATGGAAACGATCCCTGCCCCGGTGTCCAGTGTCAGCGCATCCCCCTGAAACAGCCCACGCGACCGCATCGCCGCGACAGTGGCAATGGTTGGATGCCCCGCAAAAGGGATTTCACGGCTGGCCAGAAAATAGCGCACTTGGAAGTCGGCCACGTCAGACGGCCCGGTAAAGGTACATTCGACCAAGGACGTTTCGCGCACGTAAGCCGTGCAGACATCTTTGGGTAGGACGGCCCCACCATGCACCACGGCGCATCCATTGCCGCCAAAGGCGCGGTCGCTGAATGCGTCCACCCAGTCAAAATCAAACCAACTCATGTTTGGTGCCTCCGCCTGCGAACCCGTATTGGTTCGCATATCTCACCCGTGGGGCGGCGGATGTCACGGGAAAATCACACGCTGCGGGGGCCGATTTAGTGCACGGCCACCGGGGAAAAGTCATGTTCGCGCGCCAGAATAAAGGCCAGCTTGCGATCTGCGACCAGGGCCAGTTGCTGACCATCCGAGTCATGCACAGCGTAGAGCTGATCCAGATCACCAGCCTGTTCGCGCACTTCACGCGGCAGGTCAGCCACATCGACGGCTTTTACATAGACGATCCGGTCGCCTTCGGTGTTGATTTCAATCGGTGTATTCATTGCTCTTACCCCTTCCGTATATTGATTGTCTGAACCACGGTTTCAGGCACGGCGCGGGTCAGATCCACATGCAGCAGACCGTTTTCCATGATCGCCTCGCCCACCTCGACACCGTCCGCCAGCACAAACATGCGCTGAAATTGACGTGCCGCGATGCCGCGATGCAGAAAGATGCGCCCCTCGCTGTCGTCGCGTTGACGGCCCCGGATCACCAGTTGGCGATCCTCGATGGTAATCGACAGGTCCTGTTCCGCAAAACCGGCAACTGCCAAGGTGATACGATAGGAAAAATCCGAGGTCTGTTCGATGTTATAGGGCGGGTATCCTTCGTTGCCGGCCTTTGCAGACCGCTCCAGAAGGCGTTCCAATTGCTCGAACCCCAAAAGATGCGGGTATGAGCCAAGAGTAAGTTTCGACACGTATTTTCGTCCTTTATTGCCAAAGCGACGTGTGGTGCGGTCCCGTTTTGGCAACCGCGTATGATAGAATATGGGAATATGCAGGGATGTCCACAAGGTCTGGCCGGATAAACCCTGACACACTATCTTGTGTGGAAAGCACCACAACAACAACCGAGTCGTCCATGAACGCGCCCACTGACATTTCAATGAAAACTGATGAAGTTCTTCGGGTCGAGCTGGAGGTTTTTCGCCGCCAGCACCGCGATCTGGACGAAGCGATCGAGGCGCTGCAGGCCACGGGGACTTCGGATCAGTTGACGATCAAGCGGTTAAAAAAACAGAAACTGCGCCTCAAGGACATCATTCGCCTGATCGAAGACCGCCTGACCCCGGATATCATTGCCTAAAATCCCTGTACCGCATTGCCAGATAGGCCGATTTGGCTATAGTGCGCGCTCTTTCGACGGGCAGAGGCGACAAGCGGATGAGCGATGTAAAAGTGGGGATCATCATGGGCAGCCAGTCGGACTGGCCCACGATGAAAGAGGCCGCGGATATTCTGGATGAACTGGGCATTGCGTATGAAAAGCGCATCGTTTCGGCGCACCGCACCCCCGATCGCCTGTGGGACTATGGTAAAACCGCCGTTCAGCGCGGCCTGGATGTAATTATTGCCGGTGCGGGCGGTGCTGCGCACCTTCCGGGGATGATGGCTTCAAAGACGCGCGTACCGGTGATCGGCGTGCCTGTGCAGACCCGTGTGCTGTCCGGCGTCGATTCGCTATACTCCATCGTACAGATGCCCAAAGGCTTTCCGGTGGCGACGATGGCTATCGGCTCTGCCGGTGGGGCCAATGCCGGGTTGATGGCGGCTGGCATCCTCGCCTTGCAGGACGCAGCACTGGCTGATCGGCTGGATGCCTGGCGCGAAGCTTTGTCTGCTTCTATCCCCGAGGAACCCCAAGGATGAGCCGTATCGGCTTTATCGGAACCGGACATATCGCAGCCCCCATTGCGCGTTTTCTTACGGACAAGGGGCATAGCATCGCCGTTACAGAGCGAAACGCCAAAGTCTCAGCTGAGTTGAAGGTTGAACTGGGCGTAACGGTCACAAACCCACAAGCGGTTATCGACGCATCGGATATCGTTTTTCTTTGCCTGCGCCCTCAGATCGCCCCGGAAGTTTTGGACAAGCTGAGTTTTCGCTCGGATCAGCAAATCGTATCGGTGATGGCAGCTGTATCGGTGGACCAGCTTGCATCCCTGTGCGCTCCGGCGACTGACTTCGTTCAAACAATCCCTTTGGGTTTTTTGCGGCAAGGCGGATGCCCGCTTGCGGCGTTTGGCAACGATGCCTTGCTGGCCGAATTGTTTGAACCCGAAAACCCAGTTGTAAAAGTCGAAACCGAGGTAGCGTTGAACGCACATTTTGCGATCTGCGCGATGGTGCCGGGGATTCTGGACGTTATGGCGACAGGTGCCGAGTGGTTGACCGAGCAAACAGGCGACGCGGATGCCTCGGAGTTCTACACAACACAGCTGCTGTCCGGATTTCTGCAGACGATGCAAACCGGGCAAGCCGGGCGTCTCGCCGAGGAACGGGACGCGCTGGCGACGGATGGAACACTCAGCCTGCAGATGACGCAGGCATTGCATGCGGGCAAAGCACATGATGCGCTGCGCTCGGCCCTGCAAGCGATTGGAAAAAGGTTGGAGACTGATTGATGACGGACATGCTTTCTCCGGGCGCGCGGATTGGAATTCTTGGCGGTGGTCAATTGGGCCGGATGTTGTCCGTCGCGGCAGCTCGGTTGGGCTTTGTAACCCACATCTTTGAGCCGGGTGCCAACCCACCCGCCGGTCAGGTGGCGGATCGTGTGACCACTGCAGCCTATGATGACGCAGCAGCGCTGAAGGCCTTTGCCGAGTCCGTCGATGTCATCACCTATGAATTCGAAAATATCCCGACCGAAGCGCTAGACCTGTTGGAAGCACATTGCCCAATTCATCCGGGGCGCGAAGCACTGCGCGTCAGTCAGGACCGCCTGACCGAAAAGACGTTCCTTGCCGGGTTGGGCTTGAAAACAGCGCCGTTCGCCGACATCACCGATCTGGACTGCCTAAAGGCAGCAATTGACCAGATTGGCACGCCAGCCATCCTGAAAACACGTCGTTTCGGCTATGACGGCAAAGGACAGGCGCGGTTGCGCGGCCCTGAGGATGCCGAGGCCGCACTGGCCGATATGGCAGGCGCGCCCGCAATCCTCGAAGGGTTCGTCAATTTCAGCCACGAGGTATCGGTCATCGCCGCCCGCGGTATCGACGGGCAAGTCGCCTGTTTCGACCCAGGTGAAAACGTGCACCGCGATGGCATCCTGCACACCACCACGGTACCCGCCCGCCTCGCCCCGGCGCAGCGAACTGATGCCGTGCTGTTGGCCGCGAATATCCTGAACGCGCTGGATTACGTCGGTGTCATGGGTGTCGAACTGTTCGTGACACCGCAGGGTTTGATCGTGAATGAAGTTGCGCCAAGGGTGCATAACTCGGGCCACTGGACGCAGAACGGCTGCGCGGTGGATCAGTTTGAGCAGCATATTCGCGCCGTAGCCGGTTGGCCGTTGGGCGACGGTCAACGCCATTCAGACGTGGTTATGGAGAACCTGATAGGCGACGATATGGACCGCGTGCCGGAATTGGCGCGGGAACGCGACGTTGCGCTTCATCTCTATGGCAAGGCTGAAGTCAAACCGGGCCGCAAGATGGCGCATTTCAACCGCATCACGCGGTAACTCAGCCCACGAACCGTGCGGCGATATCACCGGACATGAAACTAACCCGCCCGCCAGCCAGCGTAGCAGCGACGTGGTGGGACCGAGCGTCAAGTATCACTAGGTCTGCGCGTTGACCCGGGGCAAGAGTGCCCCGGTCCTGCAACCCAAGAACCCGTGCCGGACCGGACGAGACCAACGCCCAGGCTCCGGCCAGATCCAACAGACCGGATTTGGCCAGCATCAAAGCCGCTCGCCTGGGACTGGGATAATGGTAATCCGAGGCCAGCGCATCACACAGCCCCATGGTGATCAGATCCAGCGCACTAACGTTGCCCTTGTGCGATCCGCCGCGCACCACGTTGGGTGATCCGAGAATAACGTGGTCCCCAGCAGCCCGAGCGGCCTCAGCCGCCTCTAGCGTTTCGGGAAACTCGGCAATCTGAGCACCTCGCTCCCGCCAATCGGCGCGAGTTTCAGCCGTTGCGTCGTCATGGCTGCCCATACGGACACCCTGCTCGGACAATGCCGCACAGAGCGCGTCCAAGGCTGC
The DNA here is from genome assembly GCF_059609785.1 of Ruegeria sp. YTSC003. Taxonomy (NCBI): domain Bacteria; kingdom Pseudomonadati; phylum Pseudomonadota; class Alphaproteobacteria; order Rhodobacterales; family Roseobacteraceae; genus Ruegeria; species Ruegeria sp. YTSC003. Next base: position 471,792 of record NZ_JBXWMK010000001.1, read on the forward strand.
GGAAACCTCATCGCCTCGGGCATGCATGGACAGCAACATCTCAAAATGTGCTTCAGGATTACGCCCGGCCTTAAGCGCCTGCCCCGTCAGGCGCGGCGGCTTGCGCCCCTCGGCCAGCCTGTCATGTGGCAGGTGATCGTTGAACACCACGTATGGCACACGCCACGCGGCAATACGTTCAGGCAGGCTCGGATATTCCTCGAGCATGTGGGTTTCGAACCGTAGCTGAGGCAGCAAATCGGTGACGACGCGATCTTTGACCGACGCAATAGCATCGAACACTTGGCCAGCGAAATCAGGGCCGCGTACACCGCCCTCCCAACTTAGAAACTGGGCCAGGACCGCCGTCGTGATCCCGTTGGCGGCCAGTTCGGCCTCGACCGACAGGATGCCCTCGTCCATCTGCTTCATCGCCCCTCGTCGCGGTGCGATGTGACGCTCGAACCCGTCGCCGTGCAGGTCGATGATGCCGGGCATCACCAGATATCCAGACAGGTCGATTGTCCGTCCCGCCCGGTCCCGTTGCACGGCCCCGTCAGAAATGGACAGATCGGCACGAGTCATGCCCTGATCCGGCAACAGAACCTCTGCGCCGGACAAAGTCAGAGAAAGTGCGGTCATTCAGAGCGCTCCGAGTCCGGTTCCGAGCAATCCTGCCCAATGCAGATTTCATCGATGATTTCCATCACCCCATCCAGCCATGTGATCTGCGGATCAAACTGACCGAACTCGATGAAATGCAGCGCTTGCGCCATCACGCGTGGATTGTTCATCATGAACGTGTGAGTCACCGGTAGGACGATATGATCCGCCATCCCTTCGACCTTGGTCGTTTCAACCGAAACTTTCCCGTCATCCGAGCCATCGATCATCGAAGAAAACAGTGGGTTCAACGAATTCTCCCCGGCGATCACACCAAGTTCGAAATCCACGGGGGGCAGTCGTCGTGGGATACCTTCGGGGCCCGTGCCCAGCGCCAGACCGGCCGGGCCATTCAACATCCCGAACACCTCATACGCGCTAAGTTCGTCCACCAGCTGGCTGCCCTGATTGGGCGGGCCGAGCATGACTACGCGACCCAGGTTTTCCGGATGATTGTCCTGCAGCCAATAGCGCAACAGAATACCGCCCATCGAATGCGCGACAACATTGACTTTGTCGTCGCTGCATTCCGCAAATGCACCCGGCAGCGTCTGTGCAGCCAGATCGGGAATTGGCAGGTCGGTAGAGGAATACCCCGGGCGCACGACGGTATAATCATGCGTTTTGAACAACTGTTCCATGACGGTAAAAGACGCTTCGGTCCGTGCCAACCCATGCAGCAGGACCACGCATTTTGCCTGCACAATGGCAGGCACAAAGAACAGAAAGAGGGCAAGCAAATAACGCATAGCCGCCAGATAAGGCCTAACGTCCAGCGAATAAACCCCTACCGCGGCGTCCTGCGCAGAACGGCCAGTGCAATTCCGCCCAATACCAGCCCGGCCCCCATGATCAGGCGCAGGCTGGCGGCCTCGCCCAGCAGGAGGACACCGCCAATAATGGCTATAATCGGAACGCTGAGTTGCACGACGGCCGCCGTTGTGGGCGTCAATTCCCGCAGAACCTGATACCACAGCGCATACCCCATCCCTGATGTGACCGCACCGGCCAACGCGGCCAGCAAGTATCCGTTAGCAGTCATGTGCCACGCCCCTCCTGTCGCCAATAAAGCCAGCGTTGTCACTGGCAATGCCACGACGAAATTTGCAGCAGTGCCGGATAAGGCATCCGGTTCGGACTTGCCAACCAGCGAATAGATCGCCCAGCCGATCCCGGCAGCAATCATCAGAGCTGCTCCGACCGGGTTGACCTGTATCGATCCGGACGGCCAAAGCACGTAGCCCAACCCCAGCAACGCGATTGCGGCGCCCGCGATCTGCCGACCAGTGGGCAGAGTGCCTTTCACTGATGTCACAGTGAACATCGTCACCTGCACCACCCCGAACAGGATCAGCGCGCCAAGACCCGCGTCCAGCGTCAGATAGGCGACAGAGAATCCGATCATGTACAGGGACAACGACCCTGCCCCGGCAATCCTGCGCCGGTCAAACAGGGGCAAATGGCCAGCCCTCAGAAGAACCAACCCGGCCAGCACCACTGCACCGGCTAAAACCCGCACCACGGCAAAGGCAGCGGGATCGCTGGCGCCACTATCAATCGCTAGCCGATTAAGTATCGAGTTGGACGCAAAGGCGCACATCGTCAGGCACGTGAGTAGGAACAGTTTCATATCAACCGCATAGCCGGTTTCGGCGCGTTTTGCACACTCACATTCCTGCGGGATGGTCCGCAAAACGAAACGGGGCCGCCCGAAGGCGACCCCGTCCCTAGATACTAAGGCTTCCCTCTCGGCAGCTTGGCCTTACAGCCAAGCGCCTGTCGGGACCGTCAGAATTCGCCGAGGCGAATTCGACGTCTTACATCATGCCGCCCATGCCGCCCATGTCGGGCATGCCGCCGCCAGCAGGCGCGCCGTCTTTGGCAGGCTTGTCAGCAACCATTGCTTCGGTGGTGACCAGCAGGCCAGCAACCGATGCTGCATCTTCCAGCGCAGTGCGGACAACTTTGGCCGGATCGATAACGCCGAACGAGAACATGTCGCCATACTCTTCGGTCTGAGCGTTGAAACCAAAGGCCGCTTCCGAAGATTCGCGAACTTTGCCTGCAACAACTGCGCCGTCGACGCCCGCGTTCTCAGCAATCTGGCGCAGCGGCGCTTCGATGGCTTTACGCACGATATTGATGCCTGCGTCCTGATCAGCGTTTGCGCCTTTCAGAGTGTCCAGTGCTTTACCTGCCTGAACCAGCGAAACGCCACCGCCCACAACAACGCCTTCCTGAACGGCTGCGCGCGTTGCGTTCAGAGCATCGTCAACACGATCCTTACGCTCTTTCACTTCAACTTCGGTCATGCCACCTACGCGGATAACAGCAACACCGCCTGCCAGTTTGGCAACGCGCTCTTGCAGCTTCTCACGGTCGTAGTCCGACGAAGTTTCTTCGATCTGAGTGCGGATCTGAGCAACACGTGCTTCGATCTCGGCTTTCTCGCCAGCACCGTCAACGATGGTGGTTTCGTCTTTGGTGATTTCGATTTTCTTGGCGGTGCCCAGCATATCCATGGTGACGGACTCGAGCTTCATGCCCAGATCTTCACTGATGACCTGACCGCCGGTCAGGATTGCGATGTCCTGCAGCATGGCTTTGCGGCGATCGCCGAAGCCAGGTGCTTTGACAGCAGCAATTTTCAGGCCGCCGCGCAGTTTGTTGACAACCAGAGTTGCCAGCGCTTCGCCTTCAACGTCTTCAGCAATGATCAACAGCGGCTTTTGCGACTGGATCACCTGCTCGAGCAGCGGAACCATCGGCTGCAGCGAGGACAGTTTCTTTTCGTGCAGCAGGATCATGCAGTCGTCGAGATCTGCGATCATCTTGTCAGCATTGGTGACGAAGTAAGGCGACAGGTAGCCACGGTCGAACTGCATACCTTCGACAACATCGGTCTCGGTTTCCAGACCTTTGTTTTCTTCGACGGTGATAACGCCTTCGTTGCCAACCTTCTGCATCGCGTCTGCGATTTGCTGACCGATTTCGGCTTCGCCGTTGGCCGAGATGGTGCCAACCTGAGCGACTTCTGCCGAGTCTTTGACTTCACGCGCCATCTCTTTGATGCCTTCAACGACTTTGGCAGTTGCCAGGTCGATGCCGCGCTTCAGGTCCATCGGGTTCAGGCCCGCTGCAACCTGCTTAAGACCTTCGCGAACGATTGCCTGTGCCAGAACGGTTGCGGTGGTGGTGCCGTCGCCGGCTTCGTCATTGGTGCGGCTGGCGACTTCTTTCACCATCTGCGCGCCCATGTTTTCGAACTTGTCTTCCAGTTCGATTTCCTTGGCAACCGATACACCGTCTTTGGTGATGCGCGGTGCGCCGAAGGATTTGTCCAGAACCACGTTGCGGCCTTTGGGGCCCAGGGTCACTTTGACAGCATCGGCCAGGATGTTCACACCTGACAGCATGCGGTTGCGGGCATCGGTGTCGAACTTGACGTCCTTAGCAGCCATGTTGTTTCTCCTTGAGAAAAATGTTGGAAATGAAGATCAGAGAAGCGTGGGCGCTTACTCGATGATCCCCATGATGTCGCTTTCTTTCATCATCAGCAGCTCTTCGCCGCCGACGTTGACCTCGGTGCCCGACCACTTGCCGAACAGGATCTTGTCGCCAGCTTTTACAGCCATTGCGATCAGTTCGCCGCTGTCCTTGCGCGCGCCTTCACCGGTCGAAACGACTTCGCCTTCGCTGGGCTTTTCTTTTGCGCTTTCGGGAATGATCAACCCGCCTGCGGTTTTTTCATCGCTTTCGGTACGACGAACCAGCACGCGGTCATGAAGCGGTTTCAATGCCATCTTTGCAGCTCCTTGGGCTCAAAGTTTATTATCCTCCCCTCGCCGGCTGGCGAGGCGTTAGCACTCAAGGGTAGAGAGTGATAACGACGCATAGCTAGGGGGTCGGAAACCCCGAGTCAACAAGCTGTGATGGATTTTTTAGTTGCGAGGCTCAGCCGGTCTCTTCCCAGCTATAGGCCCAGTGTTTCAACCCTTCGGCTCCTGTGGTCGACAGCGCATAGACCCCCTTATCGACCTTTTCGAACCACCCGTAGTGATTATCCCGCATCAGGCGCGTGGCCTCGGCGACGCCGGTGGATTGGGCAACTTCCGCCCCCTTTGTCGCTCCGCATTCGGCCAGATGGGCTGCACATTTCAGCGCGTCCTGACGATAGGCCGTCACGATCCCGTGCCGGGTGGCCCCTCCTGCATTGGGATCACCTTCAAGCCGGTCAAATTCACGCAAAAGACGAGCCGCTTTTGCTTTGTTTTTTCGCGGTGCATACGGGCCAGGGTCACATTGCACCTCGACCGCACCGTCAGCACGTACGGTGATCAGACCCAGACCAAGCCTGCGGCACAGCGCCAAATTGTCCTTTAACGCACGCCGCGCGGTTCGCCCCTTGGGTTTGCACACACCGATATAGACCTGGTCAGTCACCCTTAACCGCGTGATTGCCTGATGAAACAGCGCCAATGAGAACCGCAGCTTCAGCTCAACAATCACCGGCTCATCGCCATCCCGAACAGCGACGATATCGGCAGCGCCGACTTCGCCTTTGACGGTATAGCCCTGACGCTCGAACAGCGCCTTGATCGGCGGGTATAGATCCTGCTCACGGTCCATTCCGCCATGCTATGCAAATTTGCCGCGAACGCCAGCCATCACCTGCATCTGGCTTGAATACATTGCTGCGCAAAGGCAATGTCGCGGTCACACTGAAGATTCCGAGATGATCCTTATGCGCTTGTTTGCACCTCTGCTGTTCCTATTCCTGCCCGCCGCCGTACAGGCCGCATGCGAAGGGAATGATCTGAGGCCGGGACTTAGCCCCGCGGTAAAGTCCGAACTGCAACAGACAGTGGCCGATATCCCGTTTGCCGAGGGCAATCACTGGATCGCGTCCAAGGGTGACACGATCCTGCACCTTGTTGGTACGTTGCATGCCAATGACGCACGTATGGACGCAGTGGTCGAACGGCTAACGCCGACCCTCGGCGATGCGGACGCGTTTTATTTCGAGGTCACGCGGGAAGAAATGGACGCGTTCGAAAAAGACCTGGCCAAGGACATGAGCCCGGTGATGATCACCTCGGGACCCAGTCTGATTGATCTGATGTCCGAGGAAGACTGGTCCGCCCTGTCGATCGGGCTGTCCGAACGCGGTATCCCCGGCTGGATGGCAGCCAAAATGCGGCCCTGGTTTCTGAGCATGATGCTGGGCGTCCCTCCATGTATGATGCAGGACCCCAGTGCGAACCACGGGATGGACGCCCGTCTGGACCAGTTGGCTGACGAGTTGGGTATCCCCAAACGCTCGCTAGAACAGATTGCCGATCTTATGAGTATGTTCGACAGCCACCCCATCGAAAAGCAGGTTCAGTCCCTTGTGCGGATGGCCGGTGCCATGGGCGGTAGCGAGGATCAACTGGCGACGATGGCCAACGCCTACCTGGAAGAGAAACATGTCGAAATCATCCAGCTCGCCCGTCTTCAGGGATTGGAAGACTCGGGCCTGTCGCCCGAAGTATTCGACGAGGAATGGAATGATTTCGAGCAAAAACTCCTGGTCGAGCGCAACAGCAACTGGATGCAGAAAATTCTGAACATTCAGGACCAAAACGTCGTGATCGCGGTCGGTGCCGGGCATCTTGGGGGCGACTACGGGCTGCTGAACCAATTACAACAGGCCGGGTACACCCTGACCCGCGCCCCGTTCTGACCAACCTCGATTTCAGACCAACCGTCGCAGCGTAAACACTGTCGGGTGACAACCCCGGCGGACCGCCCTATAAGGCGCGCAAAATGATCACCCTCAGGACGCTGACATGACAACGCTCGTATTTGGACATAAATCCCCCGACACCGACTCCACAGGCTCACCTATCCTGTGGTCATGGTACCTGAACGAAATCAAAGGCGAACAGGCCGAGCCAGTTCTGCTGGGCGAACCCAACACCGAAGCGGCATTCCTGCTGCAGCGCTGGGACCTGCCCAAGCCGCGCATCATCGAAGACGTGGCCGAGGGCACGCCGGTTGTCATCGTGGACACCAACAACCCGGCCGAGCTGCCAGCCAGCGTAAACAGCGCGGACATCCGGGCAATCATCGACCACCACAAGCTGGTTGGTGGCCTGGAAACCAAAGGCCCGATCGACATCACCGTGCGCCCGCTGGCTTGCACCGCGACCATCATGATGGACCTGATCGGTGATGACGCCGCTACGATGCCCGACGCCATCAAAGCCGCCGCACTGACCTGCATCCTGTCGGATACGCTGGAATTCCGCTCTCCCACCACCACCGCACATGACCGCGCAGTGGCCGAGAATCTGGCCGCTGATCTGGGTCTGGACGTCGCGACCTATGCCGCGGAAATGTTCGCGGCCAAATCGGATGTCTCGTCCTTCTCGGACGCCGAACTGATCCGCATGGACAGCAAGGAATATGAGGTCGACGGCACCAAGTTCCGCGTTTCGGTTCTGGAAACCACCGCACCGGGCGTTGTACTGGACCGCAAGGCCAGCCTGGCGGGTTCGATGGCTGACGTAGCCAAGGAAGACGGCGTTGATCAGGTTCTGCTGTTCGTGGTCGATATCCTGAACGAAGAGGCCACTCTGTTGGTACCCAACGATCTGGTCAAGGGCGTCGCAGAAAAGAGCTTTGGCGCAAGCGTGGATGGCGATGCCGTGGTCCTGCCCGGTATCATGAGCCGCAAAAAGCAGATCATCCCGAACCTCAAGGTTTGACGCGGACAAACATCCCAACCGAAAGGCGCCCCACGCGGGCGCCTTTTTTCTTTGCTACTAATGTTTTGCGCGAATGGCATCCGTTGGTAGTCTGACATCAATAGCCAGACAGCGAATTGGGTCAGACGACGTTCATGAGTTCCCGCAAGTTCAGCACCACACGCGACATCCTGAGATTTGAAGGCAAGGACAAATCTGCCTATTGGCGACGGTTTGCCATGCTTCTGACCTTATCCGTGGTGATCGCCACGATGGGCATGCTACGCGACTCTGGCGCGGTGGTCATTGCCGCAATGCTTGTTGCGCCATTGATGACCCCGATCCTTGGGGTTGCGGCGGCGATGGTGATGGGATGGCTGGGTCGCGCGTTCAAACTGGCTTTGATTGTCTGCGGTGCCGCGGTAATCAGCGTCTTGCTGGCGTGGCTTCTTGTCTATGTCGCAGACGTCCCGCGCGGCATTCTGATCCCCGATCAGGTTCTCGCCAGAACGGATCCGGGCACCGAGGATCTGATCGTTGCCCTCGCCGCCGGAGTGGCCGCAGCTTACGTTCAAATCAACCGGTCCGAGGCCAGCCTGCTTCCCGGTGCAGCCATCGGCGTGTCCTTGGTGCCACCTCTGTCTGCATCGGGTGTTTTGCTGTATTTCGACGAGCCCGCCGAGGCCTATGAGGCCGGCCTGCTGTTTGCCACCAACCTTGGAGCAATCATTCTGTCGGCCTGCGCGGTTTACATCGTATATGCGGCGCGCGCGGTGGTGTTTAGCAAGGGTCGGCGCAAGCTGAACTTCACCGCAAGCGTGGTGGTGACACTGGCATTCCTGGCCTTCGTTGTCCTTCAACTGGGAAAGTCGACCTACAACCGTTACCTCGAAACCCGGACCGAGGCGCAGTTGGCGCAAACGATCCGGGACTGGGCCGATCCGGTGTCGGTCGAGATCATCCGCGTGGACGTGAATGCCAAACGTAAACACGCCGATATTTGGCTGATCGTGGACCTTCCGATTGAAGCGGCTTACAAAGTATCCTCGATCGCCGGTTTGCTGCCCGAGGCCCTGCGTGACACGCCTTTGGTCGACGTACTTCAGAAAGAACTGGGGCCGGGTTTTCTGGTCGTAGTGCGTTTCCAGAACAGGATCGGCGCACAGATCATATTGGGCACCGAAAACGTCCAACAAGCACCCGATGTCGAAGAAATCGTCGAATGACGCGATCAGACACACCGTGTTCGACCAGCAATTGATATTGCGGGATGGCCAAGAGGTGAAAGCTTTGCCATAGCTGTCACAACTCAGAATTTCAGGTCCCGAGGCTCCCATGACCCAGATCATCCACACGCTTTCCGAGATTTCAGGCCGCTACAAGTCACTGTTCGTTGACCTGTGGGGATGCGTTCACAACGGCATCACTGCCTATCCCGATGCGGTCGCGGCTTTGCAAAACTACCGGGCGCAAGGCGGGATCGTTGTGCTGGTCACCAACTCACCCAAACCGCGCGCTGGCGTGGCTGAGCAGCTTGGGCAGTTCAATGTCCCCGCAGATGCCTATGACACCATTGCCACCAGCGGGGACTCGGCCCGGTCCGCTATGTTCCGTGGGGCGGTTGGTGAAAAAGTCTATTTCATGGGGGAATGGGAACGCGACGCGGGATTCTTTGAGCCGCTGAAAATACTACACCATCCGATCCACATCGAACGTGTCCCGCTGGATGAGGCCGAAGGGATCGTCTGCTGCGGGCCGTTCGACCCAATGGCGGATCCGGCGGTCAATCGCGCCGATTTCCTCTATGCCAAGCAGAAAGGCATGAAGCTGCTCTGCGCCAACCCCGACATCGTTGTCGACCGGGGCGAGATACGCGAATGGTGCGCGGGTGCGTTGGCGAAGCTGTATACCGAGATGGGAGGCGAGAGCCTGTATTTCGGAAAACCCCACCCGCCGATCTATGATCTTGCGCGGCGCAGGCTGCAGGAATTGGGTCATGACATCCCTGATGGCGACATTCTTGTGATCGGCGACGGCCCGCATACGGACATTCTGGGTGGTATGGGCGAAGGGATTGATTCTCTGTTCATCTCGGGTGGTTTGGCCGCAGCGGAAACAAAAACTGAGCATCATCCGCACCATGAATCCCTAAGTGATTATATTGCAAAGGAAAACATTAATCCTACCTACACAATCGGTCGATTGAGGTAGTCAGAAAAGACTTGATTTTCTGCAGTTGCGAAGTAATAAAGTTGCCAAACGGGGGCGACTTGAGTTGTTTTGTTGCCCATTGAACTCGAGTGAGGGCGACATGTTGGATAATCTTCCACGCGGCACGATCTGTATTGAAGACATCGAGATGGGCATGACCCGCCACCTGCGCAAAGTGGTGACGGACGAAGATATCGAGATGTTCGCGCAGGTTTCGACGGACCGGAATCCGGTACACCTGGACGACGACTATGCCCGCGACACGATCTTCGAAGGTCGTATCGCCCACGGCATGTTGACGGCGGGCCTGATCTCAGCCGTGATCGGCGAGCAGCTGCCGGGCCACGGCACCGTGTATATGGGGCAGTCGCTCAAATTTCTGGCTCCAGTGCGCCCCGGAGATATGGTCTATGCCGAGGTCAAAGTGATCGATATTGATTTTGCCAAGCGTCGCGTGAAACTGGATTGTCACTGTGCGGTCGACGGCAAAAAGGTGCTGGTAGGCGAAGCCATGGTTTTGGCCCCTTCGCGCAAGTTCGACTGACGATTCGATACCTTTTTCCTTTTGAAGGGCACTGGGAACGGTGCCCTTTTTTGTTGCGCGGCATTTGTACCAATCAGGTGCTTGAACCCGGTCACCAGTCCCGCTAGGCAAGCTACATGCAGATCATCCGTGATTTCCAGTTTGTCGAGCCAGAAGACCGCGGTGCCAGTGTGGCAATCGGGAACTTTGATGGCGTGCATGTGGGCCATCAGTCGGTGATTGAACTTGCACAAAGCGTGGCCCCGGATGCTCCGCTTGGTGTTCTGACGTTCGAGCCTCACCCTCGCGAGTACTTTGCACCCGATGCCCCACCTTTTCGTCTGATGCGCGGAAACGCACGTGCGCACCGGTTGGAGAAACTGGGTGTACAAAAGCTGTACGAATTGCCGTTCAATGCAGCGCTTGCCGGTCTGACGCCCGAAGGCTTTGCCCGCAATGTCATCTGCGAGGGACTTGGTCTATCGCACGTCGTGGTCGGCGCGGATTTCTGTTTCGGCAAAGGGCGCAGTGGGACCGCCAAAGATATGGCCCGGTTCGGGCAAGAAATGGGGTTTGGCGTCACCATTGCACCGCTGATGGAACGGTCTGACGATGTGGTATCCTCGACTGGTATCCGCACCGCGCTGACCGATGGCCGCCCCCGCGACGCCGCGGCAATGCTAGGCCATTGGCACCGCGTCGAGGGCGAAGTAATCGGCGGTGAACAACGCGGGCGCGAGCTTGGGTTCCCTACCGCGAATATGTCCATCGAAGGGTTGCACCCACCAAAGTTTGGCGTCTATGCGGTGCTGGTCGATGTGCTCGACGGACCTCATCAGGGCAGCTATCACGGCGCATCCTCTGTCGGCGTACGGCCTATGTTCAACGGAGAGGTTCCGAATATCGAGACCTTCCTGTTCGATTTCTCAGGCGATCTGTACGGTTCGACTCTGTCCGTCGGCCTGGTCGAATACCTGCGCCCCGAGATGACGTTTGACGGGCTGGATGCCCTGATCGCGCAGATGGATGCCGATTGTGACAAGGCGCGCATCCTGCTGGCCGCGCTATGACCACCGATCCGATCAATCGCAAAGGCCTTGGCCCGCGGTTCTGGGAACGCAAACCCCTAACCAAGATGAACCAGCGCGAATGGGAAGCCTTGTGCGACGGCTGCGGCAAATGCTGCCTGAACAAGCTTGAGGATGAGGACACCGGCGAGGTCGCCCTGACCTGCGTCGCCTGCCGTCTGCTGGACGATGAGACCTGCCGCTGCACGCAATACGACATCCGCCACCAATTCGTCCCGGAATGCATCGTGATGAAGCCCAACAACATCGACGATCACGCCTATTGGCTGCCCCAAACCTGCGCCTATCGGCTGCTGTGGGAAGGGAAACCACTTTACGATTGGCATCCCCTGATATCAGGTACACCGGACAGCGTGCACGCAGCTGGCATGTCAGTTCAGGGGCGCACGGTATCCGAATTCGAAACCCCCTTGGAAGAGTGGGAAGACTATATCATTGAGGAACCCAGCTGATGTATTTCGCCTCTGACAATTCCGGTCCGGTTCACCCGCGGGTTATGGCCGCATTGAACGAAGCCAATCAGGGCTATCAAATGGCCTATGGCGCGGACACCCTGATGAACGAAGTGCGCGATCGTATTCGCGGAATCTTCGAAGCGCCAGGGGCCGCAGTTTATCTGGTAGCCACCGGGACAGCCGCGAATTCGCTGGCTCTGGCGACACTCTCAAACCCATGGGAAACCGTGTTCTGTTCACCCGTCGCGCATATCCACGAGGATGAATGCAACGCGCCCGAGTTCTATAGCGGCGCAAAGCTGACACTGGTGCCGGGCGGCGACAAGATGGAGCCCGCAGCGCTGCGTCGCTCGATTTTGGCCGAAGAAACACGTGGCGTGCACGGTCCCCAGCGTGGGCCCGTGTCGATCACTCAGGTGACAGAGCGTGGCTCGGTATACTCACTGGCCGAATTGCAGGCGCTTTGCAGTATCGCCAAGGAATACGACCTGCCAGTTCATCTGGATGGTGCCCGGTTCACCAACGCGTTGGTCGCGCTCAATTGCTCGCCTGCTGAGATGACGTGGAAAGCGGGCGTCGATGCGGTCAGCTTTGGCGGCACCAAGAACGGGTTGATGGGTGTCGAAGCGGTAGTTTTCTTTGACGAATCCAAGGCCTGGGAATTCGAACTGCGGCGCAAGCGTGGTGCGCATCTGTTCTCCAAGCATCGTTACTTGTCCGCCCAGATGGCCGCATATCTGAACGATGATCTGTGGCTGCAGATGGCGCGACAAGCCAACGCCAACTGCGCGCATCTGGCCGACGGTCTACGCGGCAAAGGCGCAACCTTTCTACATGAGCCGCAAGCCAATATGATCTTTGCGCAGTTTTCGCGCGCGCGTCACAAGCAGTTGCACAAAGCGGGTGCGGTCTATCATCTGTGGGGCGCAGAGCTGGACGGTGCGGATGACGACGAGATCCTGGCCTGTCGACTGGTCTGCGACTGGTCGATCAACTCGGACGAAATCGACCGGTTCATCGGCTTGTTGTGATTTCAGGGATTAGGGGCGTCATCCTGTCCACAACATGGTTCAGGATAGACCACCCCAAAACTTTCGAATGACGGCAGCCGTCTGATCCGGGTGAGTGATTGGGACCATGTGGTCAGCACCCGAAACAACGCCCGTTCCGGCATTGGGAAGCCGCCGGGCAAGACCTTCTCCGATCGCGGGCATAACGGGGTGCGTCTCAGACCCGCTCAGGATCAGAACCGGCATAGATGCGCGGTCGAGAACGCCAGGGTTCAGCATCCCCTTCTGATCAAGGAACAAAGCGTCATCAACGGCGGGCACAACGTGAATACCACGGATCATTCCCGCGCGTGTCCGCTCTGGCAATTCGGGCCATCGTGGGCCGTCCTGTGCGCCCCACATCCGGTTGAACAAACGGGCGGCCTGCTCAAAATTTCCGGCCGCGAGCGCATCAGAGACAGGTTTCGCCTCTTCATCATGTTGCCGCACCAAATCGGGCGTGTCCTGAATCGCAACCGCAAAGAACACAGGCTCGATCAGGACCGCACTGCGGACCAGGTCCGGAAATTCGACAGCCAACCGAAGGGCAAGCATTCCACCGAAGGAATGCCCAATCACGTCCATCGGTTCGGTCAGATGCGCGGCCGACAGTTGGATCACTTGGTCAAAGAAATCCCCTCTCCCGTCCCAATCGGAACTGCGGCCATGGGACGGCATGTCGGGGGCCGTAAATGTCGCCTCGCCCTCTAGAGCCGTCGCCAGCCCCGACCACGCCCCGGAATGCGCGATTGTGCAGTGCAGGGCGAGCACCTCGCGCGCGCCCTGCCCCAACGTTCTGACAAAAGTGTTGTCTGCCAGGGGGGTGTCCCTCACCCCTTCAGTTCCGACAAATGACGATCCAGATCATCCAGCCGGTCCTGCCCCCAGAACCGCTGATCATCTTCGGTAATATAAAACGGCGCGCCAAATACACCGCGGTCCACGGCCTCTTCTAGATTGGCGGCATAAGTTTCCGCGCCCACCAGAAGGCCGCTGTCCGCCAGCCCTGGATCAAAACCGGCCTGCGTTAGGCAATCGCGGATCACATCATCCTGCGCGATGTCTTTCTCCTCGGCCCAACAGGCCCGCACGAAGGAATGCGCAAGTTTGCCAACATCCCCTGACCCGTCCTTGATCGCAGCGATGATCGCATAGGATGACGGCGCCGCATTGGTCGGCCAATGCGCGGGCTGTAGATTGAATTCCATACCAAGTTGCTTGGACTGTCGCTGTAGTTCCTGCGTCCGATATTCGATGCGAGAGATGTGGCGGTCTTTGGGAGGAGTGCCCCCCGTACGCCCAAACAGAGCGACAATATCCAGCGGTTTGTAGTTGATCGTCGCGCCATGTTTCGCCGCCACCTCTTCCAACCGCATACCTGCAAGGTAGGTATAGGGCGAGAGTGTCGCAAAATAGTAGTCAATCTGGGTCATCTGCACTTTCTCCGCTGCGTTATCTTTGCTGGACGTTAGACCCGTGCTAAGCGGTGTCAACATCACGAATCTGTCACATTGCCATTGCTGCCCGGGGACCTCAGCCGATGCCGACACTCAACGAACCCAAGCTTATCGCTGGGAACGCCAACCTTCCTCTTGCCGAATCCATCTCGCGACGCATGAGCCTGTATCGCGGCGTCGATCAGAATCTTGTCGATGCGCGGGTCGAGCGCTTCAATGACGGCGAGATTTTCGTCGAAGTTTTCGAAAACGTGCGCGGCGAGGATATGTTCATTGTCCAACCGACGTCGAATCCGGCGAATGACAACCTGATGGAGCTGCTGATCATCGCTGACGCGCTGCGTCGGTCTTCCGCACAGCGTATCACCGCCGTGATCCCTTATTTTGGTTACGCCCGTCAGGACCGCCGCACCAAGGCGCGGACGCCAATCAGCGCCAAGTTGGTGGCCAACATGCTGACCGGTGCAGGGATCGAGCGGATCCTGACCATGGACCTGCACGCAGCACAGATTCAGGGGTTCTTCGACATGCCTGTCGACAACCTTTATGCGTCGCCGATTTTTGCGCTGGATGTGAAACACCAGTTCCAGGACAATCTGGACGAGCTTATGGTCGTATCACCTGACGTTGGCGGCGTTGCCCGCGCGCGGGAATTGGCCAAGCGCATCAACGCCCCCCTGTCGATCGTGGACAAGCGCCGCGAAAAGGCGGGCGAAGTGGCCGAGATGACAGTGATTGGTGACGTCAAAGACAAGATCTGCCTGATCGTCGACGACATGTGCGACACCGCCGGTACGCTATGCAAGGCCGCTCAGGTCCTGCTGGATAACGGCGCGAAAGAGGTTCATTCGTACATCACCCACGGTGTCATGAGCGGCCCGGCGGTCGAACGTGTGACGAATTCGGTGATGAAATCTCTGGTGCTGACCGACACGATCCAGCCTACCAAAGAGATCACCAACGCCAAGAACATCCGCATCGTGCCGACCGCGCCTATTTTCACTCAGGCGATCCTGAACATCTGGAACGGAACAAGCGTGTCTTCATTGTTCGAGGACAAGACACTGACACCGATCTACGAGTCGATGTATCACATGGACTGACCGAGTTGGGCGGCGTAACAGCCGCCCTTTTTTGTCAACACAGCAAGACAGGACGTACCCGTGACAGCCTCAAAACGCATTGTTCTTTCCAGCGACCACGCGGCTATCGAGCTGCGCCAAGCGGTCGCCGACCACATCGCAGCGCAAGGCTGGGAGGTTGTCGATATCGGCCCCAAGACGCCTGAAAGCACACATTATCCCATCCACGGTAAAGCTGCGGCTCAGGCCGTTGCCTCGGGCGATTGCCACCTTGGAATCGTCCTATGTGGTACGGGTCAGGGGATCATGATGGCGGCCAACAAAGTTCCGGGTATTCGCTGTGGCGTATGTTCTGACGCCTTTTCGGCCCGCATGATCCGCGCGCACAACAACGCCAACATGCTGTCGATCGGCGCGCGTGTCGTGGGCGAAGGTCAGGCCCTTGATATCGTAGATGCGTTTCTGGGGGCCGAGTTCGAAGGCGGTCGTCACGCAACCCGTGTGGACATGATCGAAGAAAACGATTGATAGGGTTCAAGTCCAAAGACCTTTCGAAGCGAAACTAAGTGCAAAAAACGCTTGTTCACGGCACTGATGAAAACACATTACGCCCACCACCTTAGGGATCGGGCAGGTGGTTGAGGGGACCCGCCTGTCCTCGTCACACCCCCATTTTCGATGTATTTCAACGCTTGCTCCCGCTGGAAAACCTTTCACAAGAGAGGCCACCCAACCAATTGTCACCACATTCTCGCAGCAAGTTGCAGTTTATTGCGAAACCAAAAGAAATCACCTTATGTCAAACGCCAATTTTCACGATCGCATACAACGCATCAACGCCAAATCCCAACAACCTCGGGCAACGTTGTATGGCGGGTCACAAACCGCCCCGACACAGGTAAAAAAGAAACCGAACCTAGCTGTTCTGTTTGCCGGTTCTCTCTTAATGTGCATGGGACTATATATTATCAAGGACCTAAACGAAGAATACGAGGTGCTTCGCGATAGCAATGGCCTAGGGTTCATAACTGCGTTTGCTCTGAGTGGCGTGGTTTTTCTTCTAGCGGGTTGCTTCATCCTTTTTCGCGCTTTTTCGAGCAAACGAAGTTCCCGCAATGGCACTGCGCTTCAAAGTTCAGAGAACGGTAAACCCCAAATCCTAAGAGCATCGGGCAAGGCGCAAACACTAAGCTCGGTTTTCGGCCTCATACTCGGTGTTGGTGCATGCATTTGCTTTTTATCAGGGGTGATGGCTACAAGAGTTGCAACTGAGACCGCGTTTGAGGTCTTTCAGAGTACTTTAGTGGTTTCGATTTCTTTGCTTGTTTCTTCGATACTCATCGGACTCGTTTGCGTATTTCTGCGTGGATATGCGCTTGGCCGAGTTCCGGTGTATTTTGCAATCGGCGCATTGGCGACCTTTTCGATAGTCCTTTTTACAGGATTGCCCGAGCAGTTAATGGAGTACTTCTATTCCGCTTTGCAGTAACTACGAGCGAATGGAAACAGAGGTGGTGCCATATGATTGACCCTCAGTATTAAGAGATATTCCAATCGTCGTCATGGGCCACCTCTCCGATTGCGGTCCATGTGACCCGTATTCGGGCGATCCGTGTATCGGACCATGTGCGGAAAACGGCGCTAAAGCCCTCTGGTGTGATGTCTTCAGCCGTGACTTCGGCGCGCAGAGCGGAAGATGTATCCACATCCCACAAAGAGACACCGATCTGAACCACCGGATTGGATCGAAACGGTTGGTTGAAAACAACACTCGACCGCCTCTGGCGCGGTCCTTCGCCCGTCCACATTTCGCCACCATCGGCGAATTCGGAAAAAATAACTGCCTCGCCTTGGTCAATACCAATTGGATGGGTTCGAAACGTCTTCATTGATTTGTCTTTATCTATGTAAATCCAGACCTTAACCCGTCGCATTGATAAAATCACGATAAAAAAACGGCCCCGTATTAACGGGGCCGTTTCTAACTGTCGGAATGCGGTGAGCCTTACAGGCTCATATGCGTTCCAAGGGCTTCCATGTCGGCCAGCAGTTTGGCAGCGTCATCGACAATTGTCTGATCATCGCCTGCCTTGGCTGCTTCGTGCGAAGCACGCGCCTCGGCGACCAGATCGTCCAGATGCGACCGTGTCACTTCGGCGACCGGAATGGCTTTTTCGGCCAGAACCGACAGGCCATCGCCATTGATCTGAGCAAACCCGCCGGTGACCAGGTATTCACTGGACCCTTCGGGTGCCTCGACCTTCAGGATGCCCGGGCGCAGCGTCGTGATGGTGGGGGCATGATCAGGCATTGCCGTCATGTCTCCGTCCGCGCCGGGAAGCTGGACCGCGGTCGCGCTGAGCGAAGCAAGGCTTCGCTCGGGGCTGACGAGGTCAAATTGCATCGTGTTTGCCATCAGGTTTGCTCCTTAGGCAGCTTCTGCGGCCATCTTCTCCGCTTTGGCGATCACGTCGTCGATGCCGCCAACCATCAGGAAGGCTGCCTCGGGCAGGTGATCGTATTCGCCAGCCACAACGGCCTTGAACGACGCGATGGTGACATCCAGAGGAACCTGAACGCCGGGCGAGCCGGTGAAGACCTGTGCCACGTCGAACGGCTGCGACATGAAGCGTTCGATCTTACGGGCACGGGCCACGGTCAGCTTGTCCTCTTCCGACAGTTCGTCCATGCCGAGGATGGCGATGATGTCCTGCAGCGACTTGTAGCGCTGGAGGATCTGCTGAACGTCGGTCGCAACCTTGTAGTGCTCTTCACCAACGATGGCCGGGTCGAGCAGACGCGATGTCGAGTCGAGCGGGTCAACCGCCGGGTAGATACCCTTTTCCGAGATCGCACGGTTAAGAACGGTGGTCGCGTCCAAGTGAGCAAACGAAGTTGCCGGTGCAGGGTCGGTAAGGTCATCCGCAGGCACGTAGATCGCCTGAACGGATGTGATCGAACCCGACTTGGTCGAGGTGATGCGTTCCTGCAGGGCGCCCATGTCGGTGGCCAGTGTCGGCTGGTAGCCCACCGCCGAAGGAATACGACCCAGCAGAGCCGAAACCTCGGAACCCGCCTGCGTGAAGCGGAAGATGTTGTCGACGAAGAACAGAACGTCGGTACCGGACTGGTCGCGGAACTGCTCGGCCAGGGTCAGGCCGGTCAGAGCAACACGCGCACGTGCTCCCGGAGGTTCGTTCATCTGGCCGTAAACCAGGGCAACCTGCGATTCCGACAGGTTGTCAGGCTTGATGACGTTCGATTCGATCATCTCGTGGTACAGGTCGTTTCCTTCACGGGTCCGTTCACCAACACCCGCGAACACCGAGAAGCCCGAGTGCACTTTTGCGATGTTGTTGATCAGTTCCATGATCAAAACGGTTTTACCAACGCCGGCACCGCCGAACAGGCCGATCTTACCGCCTTTGGCGTAAGGGGCCAAAAGGTCAACAACCTTGATGCCTGTGACCAGAACTTCCGACTCGGTCGACTGTTCTGCGAAGGTCGGCGCAGGCTGGTGAATTGCGCGGGATTCGGTTGCCTCAACCGGGCCCTTTTCGTCGATGGGGTCGCCAACAACGTTCAGGATGCGGCCCAGAGTGGCGTTACCAACGGGAACCGAGATCGGTGCGCCCATGTCGGTTACAGCCTCGCCGCGGACCAGACCTTCGGTTGCGTCCATCGCGATGGTGCGGACAGTGTTTTCACCCAAGTGCTGAGCAACTTCCAACACGAGGCGCTTGCCGTTGTTGGTGGTTTCCAGCGCGTTCAGAATTTCAGGCAGCTGATCTTCGAAGTGCACGTCGACGACGGCCCCGATGATCTGTGTGACTTTGCCTTTTGCATTCGCCATGTTTCGTCTCCGGTTTGTCTCTACAGCGCTTCGGCGCCGGAAATAATTTCAATCAGCTCGTTGGTGATCACGGCCTGACGCGAACGGTTGAACTGGATCGTCAGCTTGTCGATCATCTCACCCGCGTTGCGTGTTGCGTTGTCCATCGCGGACATACGTGCACCCTGTTCCGAGGCTCCGTTTTCGAGCAGAGCCGAGAAGATTGCAGTCGCAACCCCCTTGGGCAGCAGGTCGGCCAGAATAGCCTCTTCGCTGGGCTCGTAGTCGAACACGGCACCACTGTCGTCGCCCTCGGTGTCCTCGAACGAGGCAGGGATAACCTGTTGTGCCGTCGGGATCTGGGTCACAACGTTGACGAACTTCGAATAGAAGATCGTGGCAACGTCGAACTGACCCCCGTCGAAGCGGGACAGAACATCCTTCGCGATGTCTTGCGCGTTGGTGTAACCCAGACGCTTGACCTCGCTCAGGTCGATATGTCCAACGAACAGATCGCCAAGATCACGCTTGAGCGCGTCGCGGCCCTTCTTGCCGACAGTCAAAACCTTGACCGTCTTGCCTTTCAGGCGCAGCTCTTCCGCTTTGACACGGGCCAGCTTGGCGATGCTCGAGTTGAAGCCGCCACACAGGCCGCGTTCAGCTGTCATGACAACCAGCAGATGGACATCATCACTGCCCGTACCACGGAGCAGCTTGGGGGCGCTGTCGCTGCCCCCGACCGATGCCGCCAGCCCCGCCATCACGGCATTGAACCGTTCGGCATAGGGACGAGAGGCTTCGGCAGATTCCTGGGCGCGGCGCAGTTTTGCAGCCGCGACCATCTGCATGGCCTTGGTGATCTTGCGGGTCGATTTGACCGACTCGATCCTGTTTTTAAGATCCTTAAGATTTGGCATGTGCCCGCCTCTCCCTTAAGCGAAGGTTGCGGCGTATTCGTCCAGCGCAGCCTTGATCTTGTCGGAAGCGTCGCCCTTGATCTTGGGATCTTCGTCGGTGATCCACTGAAGCAGGTCGGCGTGCTTGCCGCGCAGGTGCGCCAGCAGGCCAGCTTCGTAACGGCCAACATCGGACACGTCGATCTTGTCGAGGTAACCGTTGGTGCCGGCGAAGATGACGCAGACGATTTCAGCGTTGGTCAGTGGCGAGTATTGCGGCTGTTTCATCAGCTCGGTCAGACGCGCACCACGGTTCAGCAACTGCTGGGTCGCGGCGTCAAGGTCGGAACCAAACTGCGCAAACGCAGCCATTTCGCGGTACTGAGCCAGTTCCAGCTTAACCGGACCGGCAACCGACTTCATCGAGTTGGTCTGAGCCGAAGAGCCCACACGCGAAACCGACAGACCGGTGTTCACAGCAGGACGGATGCCCTGATAGAACAGTTCGGTTTCCAGGAAGATCTGGCCGTCGGTGATCGAGATCACGTTGGTCGGAATAAACGCCGAAACGTCACCACCTTGCGTTTCGATAACCGGCAGAGCGGTCAGCGAGCCAGCACCAAAGTCTTCGTTCAGCTTCGCCGAACGCTCCAGTAGGCGGGAGTGGAGATAGAAAACGTCGCCAGGATAGGCTTCACGTCCGGGCGGACGACGCAGCAGCAGCGACATCTGACGATAAGACACAGCCTGTTTCGACAGGTCATCATAGATGATCAGAGCGTGGCGGCCATTGTCGCGGAAGAACTCGGCCATTGCGGTTGCGGCATAGGGTGCCAGGAACTGCATCGGCGCCGGGTCGGACGCGGTTGCGGCCACAACGATCGAGTAGTCAATCGCGCCGGACTCTTCCAGTTTCTTAACCAGCTGCGCAACGGTCGAACGCTTTTGGCCGATCGCGACGTAAACGCAGTACAGCTTCTTCGACTCGTCGTCGCCTGCCGCATCGTTGTAGGTTTTCTGGTTCAGGATCGCGTCCAGAGCAACGGCAGTTTTACCGGTCTGACGGTCACCAATGATCAGTTCCCGCTGGCCACGGCCAATCGGGATCATGGCGTCAACCGACTTCAGGCCGGTTGCCATCGGCTCGTGAACCGATTTACGCGGGATGATGCCCGGTGCTTTGACGTCAGCAACGCCACGCTCGGTGGATTCGATGGGGCCTTTGCCGTCCAGCGGGTTACCCAGGCCGTCAACAACACGACCCAGCAGACCGTTACCAATCGGAACGTCCACGATCGAGTTGGTGCGCTTGACGATGTCACCTTCTTTGATGTCACGGTCGGAACCGAAGATAACGACACCAACGTTGTCGCTTTCCAGGTTCAGCGCCATGCCCATGATGCCGCCGGGGAATTCGACCATCTCACCCGCTTGCACATTGTCCAGACCGTATACGCGGGCAATCCCGTCACCGACGCTCAGCACGCGACCGATTTCGGCCACTTCGGCTTCCTGACCAAAATTCTTGATCTGGTCCTTCAGGATTGCAGAAATCTCTGCAGCTTGGATTCCCATTTATCCGACCTCTTTCATTGCATTCTGTAGGGAGTTGAGCTTCGAACGGATCGAGCTATCGATCATCTTCGAGCCCACTTTAACGACAAGACCGCCAATGAGGCTTTCATCAACGGTCGCATTTATTGTCACGGTCTTGCCCACACGCTCGGACAGCGTCTTGGACAGTTTTTCCAGTTGTGTCTTGGTCAGCGCCTTGGCCGACGCGACATCGGCGGTCACTTCGCCACGTTCGTCCGCCAGCATGTCGCGCAGAACCTGCACCAACTCGGGAACGACGAACAGACGGCGCTTCTGTGCCATCAGAGCCAGCGTGTTACGCATGATGGCGTGCAGACCCATTTTGTCAGCGATTGCGATAATGGCGCCTTCTTGTTCGGCGCGAGACACCAGAGGCGATGCGATCAGGTCGCGCAGCTCGGCGCTTTCGCCCAATGCTGCTGCCAGATCGTTGATTCCGGTTTCCAGACCTGCGAGGTCATTATTCTCTTTGGCGATCTCAAAGATCGCGGTGGCATAGCGCTTGGCGATGCCTGTGGAAATCGAAGCTGGTTCGGACACGTCCACCCTTCCGATATTTTGGGCCCCGAATTCGCGTTGCGGCAGCTACCCCGGGGGCGTGAAGAAACCCCGGCCAGACGGTCGGGGATCAAAATCACCGGGGATGTAGCAGAGCCGAACCCAGCTAGCAATATATTATCACGGCAACAGGTTTATCCACAAAATGTTCAATTTCAATAACTTAAGAAGGGTGCGACCCTTTTATCCGGCTTACGCGAGCGAAAAATGTTACGAAAGTGTCGGTTTTTGCGATTCCTGTGTCCTTTTTCCCTCAATATTTACGAATTGAAGAGGGAATATGACCCAGCTGCTCAGGCTGGTTTCAGAAGGCCATCAAGCGCCTTTATCGGACGACGTTCGGCATCCTTTGCAACACTGCCACTGGGCGGTCGGATGTGTTTTGTCACCTCAACCATCAGCACTCCGCCAGCCATGACTGTTGGCAGCCTTTGGCCAGTCTTTTCGATCAGGCTCGCCGACTTTAGCCAGAAACGGCGGAATGACGGCGGCAGATATAGAGCCGAGCAATGGCTTTCCGGGATGAAGTGATGCGCCTTGAGCTGACTTTCCAGCTGCGAAGCTGTGTACGGCCGACCAAAGCCAAACGGGGTCTTGTCCGTCCGCGACCACAAACCCGCCCGGTTTGGCACAACAAAGAATGCGCGCCCCCCTGGCCCCAGCACACGCCAGCACTCGCTCAGCAATTGGCTGGGCCGCTGCGAGGTTTCAAGCCCGTGCATCACAATCAGCTTGTCGACATGACCCGTTTCAATGGGCCACAGGGTTTCTTCGGTCAGAACCGACACATTGGGCATTCCGGCGGGCCAGGGCATGACGCCTTGCGGGCCTGGCATCAAACCGATAACGCGGCGGGCGTCCGCAAGATAAGGGCGCAGCAATGGGACCGCGAAGCCGAATCCTGCAACCGTTTGCCCCTTGGCCTCGGGCCATTGCTCGATCAATCGCCCACGGATCGCCGCTTGCGCGGCACGACCCAGAGTGCTGCGATAGTAGAAGTTCCTCAAATCCTGCACATCAAGATGCATTGCAGACACCCGGTCAATCGGCTTAGCTGGGCGCAGTCTAGCAACGAAAGGGCAAAAGGCCATGCCTCTTGAGGTCGTTACCATCCCATGTCTCAGCGACAATTACGCATTTCTGGCGCATGACGCCGCAAGCGGCAATACCGCACTGGTCGACGCGCCCGAAGCCGGACCCATTCTGGCCGAGTTGGACAAGCGCGGCTGGACATTATCCCATGTTCTTCTAACCCATCACCATTGGGACCATGTGGATGGCCTGTCTGCCATTTTGGAAAAACACCCGGCCAAAGTTGTTGGCGCGGCCGCCGATGCGCACCGCCTGCCCCCGCTGGATCAGCAGGTCAGCGACGGCAATATGTTTGAATTCGGAGGCGAGCAGATTCGGGTGCTGGATGTGTCCGGCCATACTGTTGGCCATGTCGCCTTTTACATGCCGGACAGCGCAGTTGTTTTCACCGCAGACAGCCTCATGGCTTTGGGATGTGGACGCTTGTTTGAAGGCACGGCGCCACAGATGTGGGCTTCTCTCAGCAAATTGGCCGCCCTTCCCGATGAGACAATCGTATGCTCGGGCCACGAATACACGCAATCAAACGCAAAATTCGCTTTGACCGTCGATCCCACCAATGCCGCACTGCAAAAACGCGCCGATGATATCAACCGCGCTCGCGCTGCCGGAGAACCCACAGTCCCTTCGACGATGGCGCTGGAAAAGGCCACAAACCCGTTCTTGCGGGCCGCTGACCCGGCGATTCAGGCGCATTTGGGAATGCAAAATTCGGACCCCGCAGAAGTTTTTGCTGAAATTCGGACTAGAAAAGACAGCTTCTAGTACCCAAATTGCCTTCCTCACGGCCACGGTCACGTGAAATGTGACTGTCAAGAGCAAGAAAACCCTTGAAGCCGGGCCACGATCAACCAAACTCTAATAGTATGAGGACATGGTTGGGATGGGGTTCCGGCCGAAGCCTGCCCCTTTCGACCCAAGACAGAGGAGCACCCGCGTGCCTTCATTCTCGAGCACATTAGAACAAGCCATCCACGCGGCCTTGGCAGCTGCGAATGAACGGCGTCACGAATTTGCCACGCTAGAGCATCTGCTTCTGGCGTTACTGGAAGAACCTGACGCCATCCGCGTCATGAAAGCCTGCAGCGTCGATCTGGAAGAACTGCGCAGCACTCTGGTTGAATTCATTGACGAAGACCTGTCCAATCTGGTCACGGATATCGACGGTTCTGAGGCCGTGCCAACGGCCGCTTTCCAACGCGTCATACAACGCGCGGCGATCCACGTCCAAAGCTCGGGCCGAACCGAAGTGACCGGTGCAAACGTTCTGGTCGCCATCTTCGCCGAACGTGAAAGCAATGCGGCCTATTTCCTGCAAGAGCAGGACATGACGCGCTATGACGCGGTTAACTTCATCGCGCATGGCGTGGCCAAAGACCCTGCCTACGGCGAAAACCGCTCAGTTTCGGGTGCGGACCAAGTCGAGGAAGAGGCTCAACCTGGCGTCACCGAAGGCGAACAAAAGGAAAGCGCGCTTGGGAAGTACTGCATTGACCTGAACGCTAAATCGCGCGCAGGCGATGTCGACCCGCTGATCGGCCGTGCTGATGAGGTTGAGCGTTGTATTCAGGTCCTGTGCCGCCGCCGCAAGAACAACCCGCTGCTGGTAGGTGATCCCGGCGTGGGCAAGACCGCCATCGCTGAAGGCCTGGCACGCAAGATTGTTGGCGGCGAAGCGCCAGATGTGTTGTCTGAGACCACAATTTATTCTCTCGACATGGGTGCTCTGCTGGCAGGTACCCGCTATCGCGGAGACTTCGAGGAACGCCTGAAGGCGGTTGTGACCGAGTTGGAAGACCACCCGGACGCGGTGCTGTTCATTGACGAGATCCACACCGTGATTGGTGCCGGTGCCACCTCGGGTGGCGCGATGGATGCGTCGAACCTGCTGAAACCTGCCCTGCAGGGCGGCAAATTGCGCACCATGGGCTCGACCACATACAAGGAATTCCGTCAGCATTTTGAAAAAGACCGCGCGCTGAGCCGCCGGTTCCAGAAGATCGACGTGAGCGAGCCTTCGGTCGAAGATAGCGTGAAAATTCTGCGCGGTCTGAAACCCTATTTCGAAGAGCATCATGAGATCAAATATACCGCCGATGCGATCAAGACCGCGGTGGAACTGTCGGCCCGCTACATCAACGACCGCAAACTGCCCGACAAGGCCATCGATGTAATCGATGAGGCCGGTGCGGCGCAGCATCTGGTGGCCGAAAGCAAACGGCGCAAAACCATCGGGGTCAAGGAAATCGAGGCGGTCGTCGCCAAGATCGCCCGCATTCCGCCCAAGAACGTCACCAAAGACGATGCCGAGGTGCTGAAAGATCTCGAGGCTTCGCTGAAACGTGTGGTGTTTGGCCAGGATCTGGCAATCGAAGCGCTTTCCAGTGCGATCAAGCTGGCACGTGCCGGTCTGCGTGAGCCAGAAAAGCCTATCGGCAACTACCTGTTTGCTGGTCCTACCGGCGTGGGTAAAACCGAAGTTGCGAAACAACTGGCAGATACGCTGGGCGTGGAACTGCTTCGGTTCGACATGTCGGAATATATGGAGAAACACGCCGTCAGCCGTCTGATCGGTGCGCCTCCGGGCTATGTAGGCTTTGATCAGGGTGGTCTGCTGACCGACGGCGTCGACCAGCATCCGCATTGCGTGCTGCTGCTGGATGAGATCGAAAAGGCCCATCCGGACGTGTTCAACATCCTGTTGCAGGTGATGGACCACGGTGAGTTGACCGATCACAACGGACGTACGGTGAACTTCCGCAACGTTGTGCTGATCATGACCTCGAACGCGGGTGCGCAGGAACAGGCCAAGGCTGCCATCGGCTTTGCCCGTGACCGTCGCGAGGGTGAGGATACGGCCGCAATCGAACGTATGTTCACGCCGGAATTCCGCAACCGACTGGACGCCGTGATCTCATTCGCGCCACTGCCGAAAGAGGTCATCCTGCAGGTGGTCGAGAAGTTCGTGCTGCAGCTCGAAGCGCAATTGCTGGATCGCAATGTGACCATCGATCTGACCCCCAAAGCTGCCGCGTGGCTGGCGGACAAAGGGTATGATGACAAGATGGGTGCTCGTCCTCTGGGTCGTGTCATTCAGGAACACATCAAAAAACCACTGGCCGAGGAGTTGCTGTTCGGAAAGCTGGCCAAGGGTGGTGTGGTCCGCGTGTCTGTCAAAAAGGGCGATTTGAACCTGGAAATTCTTGGCCCCGATCAACCGCGTATTCCGGGCGACAAACCTCCGCTTTTGACCGCAGACTAAGACCCAATTTACTCAATGAAATTGATCGCCCGGTTGCCCAGCAACCGGGCGATTTCGTTTCCGTCACAATCGAATGCGACGGAATAACCAACCCCGCGCGTTTCAATGTCACAGTTGAATCGCAAAAAGGGGATTTTGATGACCAAAACCGTCGCCGTTTGGAGCATTGCTTTCACTCTCTCCGCCGTTGCCGCCATTGCAACCGCCCAGCATCGATTTCGGTATCATGATGAGACGGAAACACGACCGTTGCGCTTGCAGGCCGCAACGGTTGATCCGGGGCACAGCCACTCCGAAATCTCTGAGACCCGCAAAAGTATACGCGTCTCGGCAAACGGGATCCCCGATCACCTTGTCGGGCGCTTTCCGAACCAAGGCAACCCGCACAGCATTTCCGAGCAACGTGTCAATGTGAAAGTACCGACGAACCCGAAATCCAATCGATCCACCACCCCGCTTGAAATGGGTTGGAATTTTGGTGTGTCTCTGAACGGCGTCGTGTTCGACCCGCTGGCCGCTGAGTTCTGGCAGGGCAATCCCCGCTCAGGCTGGTCATACAATGCGCTTGGGGGCGCGGTTACTTTGGGGTTCGACGAAAACTATGCGCACGTTCAACCCAATGGAAAATACCATTATCACGGCATTCCCACCGGTTTTGTTGAGCTGCTGAACTATTCACCCAACCGACATTCACCGCTGATCGGATATGCGGCAGACGGCTTCCCAATCTATGCGATGACCGGCGTTGTGGATGGGAAAGTGACACAAATTAAGTCGTCCTACCGTCTGAAGAACGGCAACCGCCCCGGAGGAAACGCGCCCGACGGAAAACATGATGGCACGTTCAATGAGGACTACGCCTATGTAGCAGGCGCCGGAAATCTGGATGAATGTAACGGAGCCTTTACGGTTTCGCCTGAATATCCATCTGGAACGTATGCCTATTTCCTGACTGAAAGTTACCCGGTCATCCCGCGCTGCTTTGCGGGCAAGCCCGATAGCAGCTTTCGGTTCGGTCGTCGCTAACCCGGGTTTCTTAACGAGTGTCTCGGTTACCTTTCGGTGAGTTTCAGCTCGATTCGGCGGTTTTGCGCCCGGGCCTCCGGGGTGTCTGCCGGGTTTACGGGCTGGAACTCACCAAAACCGTTTGCGGCCAATCGGCTCGGCGGGATACCCAGCGCATCGACCATGTACCGCACTACGGACAAGGCACGACCCTGACTAAGTTCCCAATTGTCGCGATAGCGCCCGGAACCGGCCAGCGGCACGTTATCAGTGTGACCATCAACGCGGATCACCCAGTTCAGGCCTTCGGGAATTTCAGCCGCCACGCTGCGCAGGATATTTGCCACCTTGGCGATGTCCTGCTGCCCGGCCGGTGACAAAACGGCCGAACCCGTGTCAAACAGGACCTCGGACGAGAACACAAAACGGTCGCCTTCGATCCGAACGCCTTCTTCATCCCCTAGGACGTCGCGCAATCTTCCAAAGAACTCTGACCGATAGCGCTGCAGGTCCTCGGCCTGCGCCGCCAATTCCTGATTTTGTCCAGACAGAGCTTCGGCCTCGGCCTCCAGCCGGGCACGCTCAGCCTCTTCCAACAGACGCCGACGGCGTTCTTCCGAGGCCGCGCGGGCCAAAGCTGCGTTCAGGTCCTGACCCAGGGTCTGAATTCGAATGTCCGAAGCGGCGTTGCGTTCTTCATAGTCGTCCAACAACGCCTGCAACCCGCCAAGTTGTTGGCGCAGTGCCGCCATCTGTTGGTTCAACAACGCCGTCTCTCGCTGCGCTTTTGCGGAAATCGTTTTCTCATCTGAAATCGCATCACGGGCCACAGCCAACAGGTTTGCACGCTCTTCGGCCAATGAGCGCTGCGTTTGTGCCTCGGCCTGCGCCTCGGTCTGCGCAGCCAAAGCGGCTTGTAGTTGCGCCTGCAACTCCTCCGCATCCAGCGCACCAAACTGGCGCTCAAGCTCGGCCCTGGCGGCTTGTGCTGCGGCAAGCAGGGTCAATGTATCCTCAGCTTCTTTGCGCTGTGCTTCCAAGGCCAGTGTCATTGCTGTCAACTCGGCATCTGCATCCTGCAGACGGTTGCGCAGGTTCTCGGCAGCTGCAGCTTCGGCTAGCTTGGCGGCCTCTTCCGCACTGATCTGTTCTTCCAGTTCACTGATCCGGGTGGATTGCGCCGCGTCGCTTTGTTCAAGATCCGCAACCAACGCCTCCAGCGCCTCGCGTTGGGCGGCAGCCAGCCGGGCGGCTTCGGCCTGTTCGTCGATCTCAGATCGGCTTTGCGCCAGTGCGAGGTTCAGCGCCTCTTGGTCCTCCAGCAACTTGGCGCGCTGGGATTCCAGTGTTGCAATGGCACCGCGCGCCCGCTCCTGATCCGTCAGAAGTGCGGCGACCTGCGCCTCGAAATCCGTGATACGTGCCTGCGACAAGGCCAGGTCCACTTCGGCCCGCGCCAGCGTATCTTCAGTTTGCGACAGGGTCGTGTTCAACGCGCCAAGACGGGCCTCCAGGCGGCTATTCTCACGCTCCTCCAATCCCAATGCCCCGGCCAGCGCTGCGACTTCGTCCGACAGGGCGGTCAATTCGTCCTCTTGCCCGGAAATGGTTTCGCGCAACACGAACTGCACCACCATAAAGATGGTCAGAACGAAGGTCAGCACCATCAGCAAACCGGTGATCGCGTCAACAAAACCCGGCCAAACCGAGCCCTGAAAACGCTGACCTGTGCGACGGGACAGAGCCATGGATTACTCTCCTTCCGGAGCGGTGCGCACGGCGCCTCGGGGCAATGTCAGAGCTTTGACCAGCAATTCGATATCCTTGCGCAGTTCGCTCATGCTTTCCTGACGACCGGCCGAAATTTCTTCGAGGATACGCAAAAGTTGAACGTCCATCGACCGCAGGCGCATCCGGCTTTCGGCGTCAATTCCTTCACCCGTGCCCTGATCACGCATGTGATCCAACAGGGCGTCCTGCCCAAGGGCCACACGCTCCAATGCGGCTGTCACCCCTTCGGATTCAGACTGTCGCACATTCATCTCACCAATCGCGTCGACCAACTGGCCCAGTTTGACCGAAACGGCAGCGCGATCAGCCTCATGCCCTGAAAACAGGTCCTGCAGCGCATCCATCTGTTCGGACATCGCGTCCAGAACTGGGGTCAGAACCGCAATTTCCGCCCCACCTTCCTCAGCCGCGGCAAAGCCAACACGGGTGATTGAGGACAACCATTCCTCAAGCTCGCGGTAGAACCGGTTCTGGCCGTGACCAGCGAATAATTCCAGCAAACCGACGATCAGAGATCCGGCAAGGCCCAAAAGGGACGACCCGAATGCCACGCCCATTCCTTGTAGCTGGGCCTCAAGCCCCACCATCAGGCGGTTGAACACGGCCAGCCCTTCTTCGCCCTCTTGCGGGTTCAGGCTGCGGATCGTGTCGACAATGGCTGGGACGGTGGTCGCCAGTCCAAAAAACGTGCCCAAGAGACCCAGGTAAATCAGAACATTGGTAATATAGCGCGTGATCTCACGCTCTTCTTCGACGCGTTCCGCGACCGAATCCAGGATCGACCGGGTCGAACTTGAGCTGATCTGCGATCGTGCACCGCGTTCGCGCAGCAATGAGGCTAAAGGTGCCAGCAATTGCGGCGTGCGCGCGTCTTCGCGGACAACGCCGCCAACAAAAGCTTCAATCCAGCGCACCGACCCAATCAGCTGTGTCACCTGAAAGAAACAGGCAAAAACGCCGATTATGAAAACCAGGATGATAAAGCCGTTCAGGTACGGGTTGGCCTGAAATACCGGCAACACATAAGGCAGCGCCATAAAGACGCCCAAGCCTGCCAGGCCAATTGCGACCAACATCATCACAATTTGACGGATGGGATGCGAGAATTGGGGTCTCGCGCCCTGATGTGCCTGCGCCATGCGCGTACTTCCCGGTTCTTGCCTGCTCTGGCGTGAATCTAGCCAAAATCCGCCGGGTACGCCAAGGATTTATGCGGTAATGCTGCGCACCCGTTGCGCTAACCACTCAAGATCGGGATCGCGCAGGTCGATCTCGGCCAGATGTTCAGCAGTATTATACAGGTATTCTGTGTTCGGACCGCGCCCACCAATTGCGTGTGCTATGATCTGCGCCTGCTCTTCCAATGGCATACCGCCACAATATTGGACGTGATCCGCGTCGATCACATAGGTCACCGCGGTGACGACTTCGCCATTGTTCAAATGCACATCAAGGTTTTTCTCGACATAGGCTGACGAAATCAGCTCACGCTCGCGCAACTCAAGCAAGGTGCGCTCTTCATGGCCGGCCTCGACCGAAAGTGCCAAGCCAGTGCAATTGGCATCGGCCTGTTCATCCAGTGCCAGCACAAGGCCGGGGTGTTCTTCGGTGCCGCGATGGTGGATCGAGCTCATGCAGAACGACCGGGCGTATCCATGCAATGTGGCGTGTTCGCTGCGGGCGACCGGAAAGCCCGGATTCCACAGCAGTGATCCATATCCAAAAACCCACATCGTCATAGCTCTGGTCCTTGCCCGTTTCGGCCTATAAACATCAAATTCAACGCGGGAAAAAGGGCCAACTGCCATGCGCGGTCTAATACGAGTAGTCATTTTCTTAACGGTTATCTGGAGCGCCTATTGGTTCGTTGCCGGATTCGGTTTGCGCAACGCAATCACCGCCTGGTTCGACAATCAGCAGGAACAAGGCTGGCAGGCGGACTTTTCCGATGTTTCAACAGCCGGGTATCCGTTTCGTCACGTTACGCGCCTGAACAGTCCTGCTCTGGCAGACCCGGTCAACGGCACCGCGTGGAGCGCGGATTGGATTGAGTTCCAAAGTCCTGCGATCTGGCCCGGGCGCCAGGTGCTGCGCTTTGCCGACACGCCCCAGCGCCTGTCCTATTTTGATCAGACTGCGACCATTGAAGCCAGCGATCTGCAAGCCGAGCTACAGCTGCAACCCGGTGTGGCGCTGGAGCTGGAAAAAATGGCTTTGACCGCGGGTTCATGGTTGATCACCGATGATGCCGAAGCGCTGGCTGGCGGCGATACGCTGACATTGGTTATGGAACAGACCTCTATTCCGGTAACCTATGCCATCGGCGCTCGAATAGACGGGTTTACCCCGGGAGATGGTCTGCGCGATTTGATGCGGTCTGCGACCACGTTGCCGCAGGCGTTTGAGACGCTCGAACTGGACATGACGGCCACGTTCAACAAACCGTGGGATCGTACGGCTCTTGAACAGGGCAGACCGCAGCCGGTGAAGATTGACCTGAACCTGGCCGAGATGAAATGGGGCGCTTTGCGTTTGTTTGCGGCGGGTGAGCTCGACATTGACTACCAGGGCATCCCAACGGGCGAGATTGCGGTCAAAGCTGAAAACTGGCGCGACATGATTGCCATGGCCAATGCCGCAGGCGCCCTGCCCGATCAGGCCGTTGATCCTGTGACACGGGCACTAAACTTTATGGCCGGACTAGGTGGAAACCCAAACGCGCTGGACTTGCAATTGAACTTCCGCGACGGCTTCGTGGCACTTGGACCGTTGCCGCTGGGGCCTGCGCCCCGCCTGATCTTGCGTTAACGGCAATATGGCCCGCGACGATGGCGGGCGGTATCCAGATGGAAATGATCCCGGTGATATCGGTCGGCGTTTGGCCCTAGTACAGTGCCAAACGGCCCGCACGCTTCGCGCCAGATCTTGACCAGTTGTTTTTGGGACGGGTTCTTGCGCCACCCGTTCAGGACCGACACAACCTCTCCATCGGCCATCTTGAAAGCCGAGATATCAATTGCACGGCCTTTGCCGTGCTCGGAAATACGGGCGCCTTTACGGTTGTTTCGCGTCCGACACGCATAATGCGCGGCGACCTGCAACTGGACCACCGGCCCGCGTCTCTTGAAGGTCGGCTTGACTGCCTTTTCAACCCACTTGTTCAGCGCAACAGCCGTTCCACAATCCATCGTGGAAGGACGACTAAGCGTCACCCCCGAGATCGAGGTGATCTGCACTGCGTCCTTGATCCCACACGCCTTGATCTTACCCGGTACAGTGCCGACTGGCTTGCCCTGTATATTGATGTCGCCGCATACCGACCCCTTACGCAACTTACGCTTTTTGAACAGCGCCTCCTGCTCAAGGGCTTTGGGCCGCAGGTACGGCTTCAGCGATGTGTCTGGTCCAAGCAGGGGCAGGTCTGCGGGACGGGCCGCGACCGCCAAAACCTGCGGCGACGCTGGCCGCAACTCCGGGCGTATCGTCGCCGGAGGCAGCTGAGGCAACACCGCGCTGCTGAGGACGATCTGTTGCGGGACCAGTACAGTGCCGGGCCGCGACAACGGTACTAACGAGCGTTCCAGTGAACCAGCCTGAGTCGACGCTGCGCAAAGCGCTGCAAATGCAATCAGAGTGGTTCTCCAGCCCCGTGTCATGGGTTCGTTTTCCCCCGTCCGAAATCTGGCGCATCCGTGTCTTGCCCGGCGTCAATGATGCCGCGGCGGATCGCGCGTGTACGGGTGAAATAGTCGAATAGTTGCTCGCCGTCACCTGTTCTGATTGCGCGCTGCAAGGCAAACAGCTCTTCGGTAAACCGGCCAAGGATCTCCAGCGTCGCTTCCTTGTTGGTCAGGAACACGTCACGCCACATCGTCGGATCCGAGGCTGCAATGCGGGTGAAGTCCCGGAACCCCGCAGCGGAATACTTGATAACTTCGGTATCGGTGACCCGACGCAGATCATCCGCCACGCCAACCATTGTGTAGGCGATCAAGTGCGGCGCATGCGATGTCACGGCCAGAACCAGATCATGGTGATCCGCGTCCATTTCATCAACGTTTGAGCCCATGCCTTCCCACATCGCTCGCAGGCGGGCAATCGCGTCCGGATCAGAGCCTTCGACCGGAACCAACAGGCACCAGCGGTTATCAAATAGCTCGGCAAATCCCGATTCCGGGCCAGAATGCTCGGTCCCCGCCAACGGGTGCGCGGGTATGAAATGAACGCCATCAGGGATTTCAGGCCCAACGGCCTGAATAACGTGGTGCTTGACCGAGCCGACATCTGTCACTGTCGCCCCAGGTTTCAATGCGGGCGCAATTTCCTTTGCAACAGCCCCCATCGCGCCGACAGGGACGCAGAGCACGACAAGATCCGCTCCCTCGACCGCCTCTTGCGCGCTGTCGCAAACGCGGTCGCACAGACCGATACGGCGGGCCGTTTCGCGGGTGGCCTCGGACCTCGCATAGCCAGTCACCTCGCCCGCAAGCCCGGCGCGTTTGATCGCCCAGAACATTGACGAGGCGATCAGGCCCAGCCCGATCAAGGCCACACGGTCGTAAACTTGGCTCATGCGGCGCCCCCTTTGAACGCAGTGATGGCCGCAACAACGCGGCGGCAGGCTTCTTCGTCGCCCACGGTGATCCGCAGGGCATTTGGCAGGTTGTAGCCCGCCACGCGGCGCACGATCAAACCCTGGGTCTTGAGATAGTCGTCACACGCTTCGGCCTCGGCCTGGTTGGCAAAGCGGGCGAGGATGAAATTGGTGCAGGACGCATCCGACGGAATCCCGATCTTGTCCAGTTCTTCCGACAGCCACACCCGCAGGCGCGCGTTTTCAGCCTGGCAGAAGGACAGGAATTCCAAGTCATTCACCGCTGCCTCTGCAGCAGCCAACGCGGTCAAGGACAGGTTGAACGGCTGGCGCACCCGATTCAGAACGTCGATAATCGACTGTGCGGCATAGCCCCAGCCGACACGCATCCCACCCAGACCGTACACCTTGGAAAAGGTGCGCGTCATAATCACGTTGTTAAATCGGTCTACCAGCGATGCACCGCCGTCGAACCCTTCGACAAACTCGGCATAGGCCCCGTCGATCACGATCAGGCAGGTCTTGGGTAATGCCTCGGCCAAACGCAGCAATTCAGCCTCGGGGATCATAGTCGAGGTCGGGTTGCCCGGGTTCGTCACGAACACGATCCGGGTCTGGTCGGTCACGGCGGCCAAAATGTTGTCGACATCCACGTGGCGGTTGCGCTCGGCCACCATCACCGGTGTCGCGCCGGCCATACGGGCGATGATCGGGTACATTGAAAACCCGTGCTCGGTATAGATGACGTCATCGCCCGGCCCGGCATAGGCCTGGGCGATGAATTGCAGCACCTCGTCACTGCCTACGCCGCAGATTAACCGCGCAGGGTCCAACCCGTGCCTTGCGCCTACCGCTGCGCGCAAACTGGCGTGGTCGGTGCTGGGATACCGATGAAGCGTCGCCGCACTACCGCGCACGGCCTCGATCGCCTTGGGGCTGGGACCAAACGGATTTTCGTTGGAGCTGAGCTTGATCACATGCTCTACCCCCGCCACATGCGACTGGCCGCCCTGATAGAGCGCGATGTCCATAATGCCGGGTTGCGGGGTGATCTTGTTCATAAGAGGCTCCGTTGTTGGAGCCTCTCATACCCGTCTCAACGCGTTGAGAAAAGCGGCAATTCCGTCACGCCGCTTTGAAGCGGGCGGTCGCCGGGTCGGCGTTGTAATAAGGGGCGAATTCTTCTGTCCTGTGGGACAGGTCATTGACGCTGTCGATGATGAACTGAACCGTCTCTTCGCTCATAAGATACGAGAAATTCAGGCGGACCCATCCGGGTTTCTTCATCTCTTCCCCTGCGGACAAAGCAGCATGCAGTTCAGCGGACGTCTCACGGTCGATATCCAGCAAGCGATGCGCATATGGCCCGGCACACGCGCAACCACCGCGCGCCTGAATGCCGTAGATGTCGCTGAGCATCCGGGTAAACAGCTGCTGATGCACCGGCTGGCCAGAGTTGTCCCGCACAAGGAAAGAATAGATCGGCAAACGATGCGGGTTTTCAGTACCTAGCAAAGTCAGGTTCGGATTGTCGCCCCACCCTTTCAATGCCATTTCATTGTACCGGGCTTCGCGTTCAGCAATTTCATCCGTGCCGACGACATCCTTAACGATGAAGGCCAGCGCGGCGCGAATATCTCCGATCACATTGGGTGTTCCGGCTTCTTCTCGCGTGGCCAAATCCTCGCTGTAGTCATGGCGCCAGGGCGACACAAAGCTGACAGTGCCGCCACCAGGCCAACTTGGGCAAGTGCGGCGAACTGCGTTCTGATTGACGATCAGCACACCGGACGCGCCCGGGCCGCCCGGGAATTTGTGCGGGGATACTACGATGGCGTCCTTGCGCGCATCTTCTGGCCCCATGTCCATCGGCAAATATGGTCCACCACCAGCGTAATCCCAGATCGAAACAGCGCCATGAGACTTGAGCAGCCGCGTGATCGGGTCCGGGTCTGTAATGATACCGGTTACGTTAGAGGCGGCGGAAAAAGACCCGACAATCAGATCGGAATCTGCATTGTCCACCAATGTCCGTTCAAGTGCACCGAGATCAACGCCGCCTTCGGGCGCTTCGGGAATTTCGATGACCTGCGCTTTGCTTTCCCGCCAAGGGAGGATGTTCGAATGATGCTCATACGGCCCGATCAGAACAACCGGCCGGTCAGCCCCCTCAATTCCCGTCAAACTGACCAGCCGGTTAAGACCCGCAGTGGCGCCGGACCCGGTAAAGATCACCGCGTCGTCTTCCTTTGCTCCAACAATGCGGGCTATTTCCGCGCGCGCTTCGCGGCGCAGACGGGTCATGTAAGACCCGCAATAGGAGGCCTCGGTATGGCTGTTGGCATAAAAAGGCAGCACCTCATGGGCGACAAAATCCTCTACCTGCTGCAGCGCACGACCGGAAGCGACGTAGTCCGCGTAAACCAGCGGAACGTCCCCATTCAGACCGGGGATCAGAACATTCTCTCCGATCAGCCCTTCGCGCAGGGTTGAATTGCGAGTGGTGGATTGGAGGTCTGCGCGAAATTTGGACAAGGTCATGATTGGTTCTCCGTATTGCACTACCAAATATGATTGAATGAGGATACAGAAACTTCACCTTTCTTTTGGTAGATTTCTAAAATTTCGTGTCATATGCTTCGATATGGCCGAAAAACTAGATCAAATTGACAAGCGTATCCTTCGCGAACTTCAAACAGACGCAACACTGTCGCAGCGTGAGTTGGCAGACCGAGTCGGGTTGTCGCAAAATGCCTGTTGGCGGCGGCTGAAGGCGTTGAACGAAAATGGCGTCATTACCGGTTCGACCGCTCGGATCGCCCGCGAGAAATTGGGACTGAGCCTTGTGGTCTTTGTTATGCTGCGCACCCGGCACCATTCGGCGGAATGGCTGCAAGCCTTTCGAAGCCATGTCCTGACCATCCCCGAGGTGGTGGATTTTCACCGCATTGGTGGCGACTATGACTATCAGTTGAAAGTCGTCACACAAGATATGACGTCATATGACAAGGTGTATCAGCGATTGATCGACAAGGTCGAACTGGACAGTGTGACCTCGTACTTTGCGATGGAGGCCATCGCCGAAAGCAGGCCGCTGCCAATTTGACTCAGCGCCTTCGGCGGGCTTGATCAGTGATTTGGCTGCAAGGCTGTTCGTAGGTTGTTACGCGTTCAATTCGAAATGCAGCTTGTGCAAGCCGAGCGTGAATTCCAGCATCCCACCCAATGCGGGCGTTCTGCTGAGGCACTTCGGTTGATACTTTTTGAAAACCCGAGACGCAAATTTTGGACATGCCGTCAAACCCAATACGCGTCGTCACATGACCAAACAAAAAAGGGCCGCGCAAACTGCGCGGCCCTGGAATTCTGGGTGTCGGCGAAAATTAGTTCTTCGCGAAAGGCCCTGCCTTCAAATGCCATTGATTTCATTAGATAAAGTGTAACGACATAGCCTATAAATCCCTAAAATACCGCAAACCCGCTTACAGCCGCTTACTGTTTTATCTGCGCCCTCTGCGCTCTGCCAGTTTTTTTGCAGCTTGAGCTTCCGCCTCTTTTTTCAAGAACTCATCCTTGCGTTTTTCAATCTCGGCCCAAGCGAAATCCTTAAACGTGTACGGCCAATTGTCTTCCAGGAATTGCCCGCCGTGCTTGATCAGCAACCCCTTGGACACAAGTTGAGTGCCAGCCGGGATATAAACCCAACACTGGATTGATGGAGAGCCAGCTCTGATTGCTTCGCAGACCATATACAATTCTTGATCGGAAAGCTGGTCCAAGTGTTCCAGCGCCTTTGCTTCCCATTCTGCCCTGTCTTTGTTCTTTTTCCGCTGTTGCCTTGCTTCAGAGATATGTTTCCAACCTGCATCAATCAGAGAAGCCAAGAAGAGAAACCCTGTTACTACCCCGAAGATGAAAACCAGCGGCCTGACCCACGCACCAATGTCACTAAGCTTAAGGACACCAACCTTGTCAGCAGCATAGATAGCAACGCAGGCCGCGAATAACCCGCCTGTGATCCGGGCGGGCATTTCTAATGCTTTTAACCAACCTGAATCCATCAAATTACTCTTCCATAATAATGCGCATCGCGTCGATTGCGGCGTTGTCGTCTGCCCAAGCAAGATACACTTTTGCGGTAATGTCGCTGCTCTCGTGCCCGGCCAGTTTTGATACTTGGTTCAAAGGCATACCGCGCTCCAGCATGAATGTTATAGCGCCGTGACGCAACCCGTGAGCTGTTCCCCGAATGCCCAAATCTCGGAATGTCCTACTGATTGGTTTCGTCGCTGTGCTCGAATACATTGGGCGTCCTTTGGGGTCCGGAAACACAAGGTAGTGGTTCGAAGCTGCGCGGCGGCGTTCTAACATTTCCAATACCACTTTGGGCAATGGCAGAGTTCGGTTGCCGGCTGACGTCTTGGGCGTCTCCACGACCTGTATCCGGTTCTCCTTGCTGTCGGTTCGGGCAGTGATTCGCCAAATCCGAATGGTTCCCCGGTCCCAGTCGATGTCCTCCCAGTGCAGCCCCAAAGCCTCGGATAGACGCATCCCCGAGTAGGTCAGGATCAGGACAAGATCAGCACTGTATTCGTCGCCACCCTCGCGCAGAAGTTTTTCGGCGTTCAGGGCTTGTTCGCGGGTCACTACTCTTGGGGGTGATTTCCGCTGCTTTATAGGCTTCACTCCCTCCCACGGTCGGTTGTCGATTAGGTTCCACGAATATGCATCCCGCATCGCCCGTTTCAGAACCTTCATCGCGTTGCCAATCGTGGAAGTCGCCAGCCCCCGTTCGGACAGCTTTATTTGAACGTCGCTGAAATCGAACGCGGTGATCTCGCCCAAAGGTTTGTCTCCGATGATCTCGGACAGGTCTAGGCTGATCCGTTCTTTGCTGTACTTGGTCGAATAGGCTTGTCCCAGCGTATTGCGCGGGAGCCAGGTGTTCAGGATGTAGTCGGAAAAGGTCAGATTGCGGTTGGCCGCCACCGTCTGATTCGATGCCTCAGCTTCGCGCAACGTCGCCAGTTTTTGGGCTCCACGCTTTCCGTCCGGTCCAGTGTACCGCTCATATTGGACCTTCGATTGTCCGGTGACGTCCTTCGCCCGCCAAGCGGCCAAGTAATAGACCCCATCCCGCCGCGTCTCTTTCCGTATCGTGTAAGCCATTAATTCTGCGTCCGTTTCTCTACTGTTACATTGTAGATAATAAGAACTAATCTGCGCAAGGTTCTACACGAAAATAATACCTACTGTTAGGTTGTATTTAATGTACTTATTTTACAGTGTGTTACGTCTATTTTTCATTCGACTTAGGCGACTGTAGCCACTAGGCTTTATAAGCGACTATCAATAATCGTAAGCAAAATGTGAGGTAATAATGGGAAATCACAACCACACCGAAGGGATCGAAACCCTGTGCGTTTCGTTGGTCCAATTCGGCAAAGCCTTGGGCATATCGAAAGATGGTGCGAAGGCGATGTTCGATCAGGGGTTTGTACGCGGAATGCGCATTGGGCGGCGCGTCATTATCCCCAAAACTGAGATCACGCGGTTGCTGAAGGAGATCAATGAAAGGGAAGTGCGCGACGTTGCCGAATTTGGAGGGCAACAGATGACGAAGGCCGGGTGACGGTTGATTTTCGACAGTGTGAAACTGGAAGGATAGCACTGCCGAAAGCCAATCCCCGACAAAAAACGACCCGCCAGCCGGAAGAAGCCAACGGGTCGAGAACACTGAAACCCCACCGTCGCGTGGGCCGCTAAACCAGCGGACGGGAAGGATTGGGTAAGAATACCTGTCCTTTCTGGAAAAAGGAAGGGAACAGGTATGGCTGACAAAAAACAATCGCCCAAAGTGACGCCGATTTCAGGAAACAACGAATACAAGCCGCAAGAGTTGCAAACCTTTCTGGAAACCTTTTCGCCTGAGTTCCCGGTTTACACTGCGCGGATAAGGGATGCGGGTGGGCCTCCGTTATGCCAATGGCACAATACCGCGACAACTCTACACCGTAACTTGCGGCCTGTTAACGAAGCCGGGGCCAATGACGCCACGAAGCAATGGAACATCTACCTGTCGGCTGCCCGGTTAAGAAGCAGCGTCACATCGAAAGCCAAGAAAGAAGATGTTGAGGCTGTTACCCACCTCTGGGTCGATCTGGACCCGGAAAAGACCGACGATTGGGGAAAGGCGCGGCACGAGTTGTTGTTGTCGCTTACGGAAAACCTGCCGGACGGGGTGCCGAAGCCCACTCATATCGTTGACAGCGGGAACGGGTTTTGGGCGTTCTGGCGGTTGGCGGAGGAAATTGAAATTCCACCGTATGGTGAGGAAGGACACGAAGAAACGATTGCCGACATTGAGGCGGCGAACAATTGGCTGGCTAAACGCGACTGGGCCGGGAAAGCAGGGGATAGCTGCTTTAACATTGAGCGGATTTTCCGTGCGCCGGGAACTGTAAACTGGCCCACAAAGACAAAGCTGAAGGCGGGGTATAAGCCGCGACAGGCAATGTACCTCGAAAAGCGGTCTGACCCGTCTTTGGATTACTCTATGGAGGATTTTGGGCGGCTGACGGTTGAACGATCTAGGCCCAAAAAATCCAATATCAGTTATGATGACGCGGACACGGACCCTGTTACGCTGGATGAGATCGAAGAACGGACCAATGCGGATGTTCGGGGATTGGTTCAGGGTGGTCCGAATGAGAATAGTGCGGATCGGTCGAAATACGTGTGGGCTGTCGCTTGCCGGTTGGCGGATAACGGATTCACCGAAGCCCAAATGCGGTATGTCTTACTGAATGAGGATTGGTGGCCTTCGAACCACATCTACGAACAGAACTACCCGCTCAATTATGTGAACCGGAACATCGACCGCGCCAAAACGCAGGTTTACGCCGACAACCAGAAATGGAAGAAAGACAAAATTGGGGCGAAAGACCCGAAATCGACCCACAATGTTGCTAAGGCTTTGGGTTTGGAGGGTCTTATTCCGCGTTTCGACACTTTTACGCGAAACCTGACACTTGCGGGTTTGGATCGGATTTGCGGCACTGAGAATTTCGACACCGAACAAGAACAGGTCTTAGTTGGGCTATTGGGCGCGAAATACCAGTTGGAAATCTCCCAAACGAAGCTGCGGACCACAATCTCATACCTGGCCAATAAAAACCGATACGACAGCCTGAAAGAGTTAATCGAAGGGTTGCCGGAATGGGATAGGGTCGAACGGGCTGACCGGATATTTATCGACTATGCCCACGCGGAAGACATCCCGTTAAACGCTGCGATTGGTCGAAACTTCCTGTTCGCTGCGATGGACCGCGTTTACAATCCGGGGGGAGAAGTCCAGTTCATTACGATACTGGAAGGCCCCCAAGACAGCGGGAAATCAACCTTACTTCGGACAATCGCGCTGCGGCCTGAGTTCTTCACCGACAATCTGGACTTTAAGGCCGAAACCAAGGTGGTGATGGAGCAGACCGAAGGCAAATGGATCATTGAGATTGCGGAAATGGCTGCGAAAGGTCGAAGGGATGACGATGCAAAGAAGGCCTTCATTACCCGACAGATTGAGCGCAGCCGAATGTCCTACGGGCGACGGGCGCAGGATGTGGAACGGCGGTTTATGTTGGCGGGTTCGATCAATGAGGGCCAATACCTGACTGACCCAACGGGAAATCGGCGCTATTGGATGATCCGGGTTGGGGACAATGGGATGCTTGATTGTGATCGGCTGGCGATTGATATGCCTCAGATTTGGGCTGAGGTTCGTGAACGATACCGGAGTGGTGAACGCCACGACCGACGATTGCCCAATGAGTTGAAAACCGAATTGTCCGAGCGACAGGAAAAGCGGATGATGCCGAATGAGGATGCGCAGCGGCTGTACGAGCTGTTTGGTGGACCTGACGACGATTGGGCTATTCACGGTCGGTTGACGGTTGGCGAATTGCACCAGATCATTTTGGGCCGCCCAACTCCGAACCCTCCAGAGAATTACCGTGCTCGGGATTACAAGCGTGAGTTCCAAAAGTTGGGCTATGTCGAAACGAAAATTCCGACTGACGGTGAACGGACATCCAGAGGGTTCTACCGAAGCCCTAAAGGTGAAGCTGTAAAAGATTTGCCGCGTGTAATTCTGGAAAAAGATGGTCGGGGGCAGGTCATTGGTATCAAGACTTCAGAAAAGAAAGCCCAAAATTCCGAACCGTATTGATTTCTCTTTACGCGCCAATATGAGACGCGGTAGTATTGAGGAAAGGCGGCCATATGGTCGCTTTTCTCAGTTCTAAGCCGGAAATTTCCCGTGTTTCCCCGCCAGCTTCCCGGGTTTTTTCCCGAGTTAGCGTCATATTTTCTTGAGTTTCCCCAGTTTTCGCACGTTCCCCCAAATATAGTATAGAGAGAGTATATACAATGCATATATATCTATTCACACACCCCTATATATAAATCTAAATCTAAAATAACTCGGGAAACTCGGGAAACTCGGGAACTGATATTACTAACGCATTGGTTTCGTTGGACTTTGGATTTCCCCAGTTACTTTCTTGGTCCGGGAAACACGGGAAATGCGATATTGGGCAGGAAATAAAAAACCCGCCACTGGGGTTTGGAGACGACCAGCGACGGGTTCAATGGCGGCTGTTATGGTTGCCGCCTCTACCGTATTGCTCTTATCGCTTTTGGGTAAACAGGTTTCTCAGGGGGGCACCCATCACCTATAGCGTATAGGTTGCCCCGATAATTTCCCCCGGCAACGGCCACCCGTCGCAGTACCCGTGACGGAAATATTTTCCGTCACCCCTGCCTAGCCTTCGATCACCCAGAAGCCCCCAAACCTCGCCACGCCGTTTAGACGGTACAGCCTTCTCGCAGACCGACCTACTGACGAGCGCATAACGCCCCTCCTACGGCGTTATATCGGCTCATCAGTTCTCAGGGTGAACGGGCGGCATCCACCGGAACAAAAGCTCAACGGACCTATCCGGAAATGCCCCGGCAAACCTCCCCAACGTATATACGTACACGCACGCACGCATACGCGAGACCACATCCTGCGCTCCTGCGCCCCCGCCAGTTCGCAATGTTTGTAGATCGGCAACCCCATCAAGCGGTCGGTCATATCCAGTCGCCACGAACGATCATTACATAAATGTTATCCGCTACAGAATAATCGAACACCCTTCGGTTCATATCCTATTGGGCGATATGTTTTGGGGCGGGGGCAGTCAAAAATAATGGCACACAGAAGCCCGGCGAACCCCCCAATGCGCTTACCCCCCTTGGCCTCGCCTAATCACTGTCAAACATTAAAATAGATAGGCAATAAATTAATTAATTTTCTGATTCTGGTAGTTTAATTTTTCTGTAACTGATTAGCACTAATTCCCTATATATATTCTAAAACTAACGGAAATTGGAGAGCAGAAAAATGCCAGCGAAACACAAGCCCACAACTTTACATAAATCAATGAATGCAAAAGCACCAGAACCACCATCCGATTACGCAAAACGGTTTAAAGAAAGCACCTATTTCACCTATTACGAATATCTGAAAGCACGACCCTACGACAAATGGTCGAATCCTGACGTGCGCGTTCTCTGTCAAATATGCCTGTTGGAAGATGCGATTATGGAGGCGCAAGAGGCAGTCGCGGTGGAAGGAACCACTGGTATTGGCTCCCAAGGTCAGAAGGTCGCCAATCCTGCCCTTTCAGCCCTGATTAAGCTGCAACAGCAACAAGGTTCGATGATGCGCCGAATGGGTATCGCAACGCGCGGCATCGACAGCGCGAAATCCACCGAACGGGACGCAGAGTTTCATCGGAAGATGGCTGCTGTGGAGGATGACAAAGGGCTGCTCGCCTAATGCCATTCGAAGCCAGAGAAATCGAACAAAAAAATGAATGCTGCAGGCGTTTAACGGGTTAAAGGCTGCCTTTCCAACACCAAAACCAAATTCGCCTCCTATTTCCTAATATTTAGAGCAGAAAATATCCGAAGAATTAATTCTGTAACGCTTAATTCAACTTTCGGGGTAGAATTAGGAGAAATCGACTCCGAACAACCGAAAAGAAAATATGTCCATTCGCAAAGCCCTCCGCACATCACCCACTGCATCGCCGTCCGGTACAGATGGAGAATTAGTGGTCTCAGACACATCCCGGCAACAGCCCGGTCTTTCGGCTTACCAATACAGCTTGAAGATTAACGGCCAGGTGAAAAATATCACCCAGAGTCAAATAAGACTGGAGAAGCTTTTGGCGAAAGATGGGGCGGTCTTTGAAACACTTTTTAATCATAAGGAGTGTTTGGACATATCCGAACAGAAAATCGCTTCTGCTGCCAAAACCATCAATTCCTGCCAGGACAAAATCGCTGAACTAGAGGGCGCAAATCAAAACCTTGTAGGGCGGATCAATGCGCTAGAGGAAGCGGTTCTGGATCTTATCAAGTGAAGCACTAGCGAAAAGGCAACGGATCCAATGAGCATTCCAGATAACGCCACAAGAAAGATCAACTCCGGATTTTTCAATGACAACGAAGCATTGCCCGCCACCTTACAACGCACAAACCCCACCTCGAACAACACTGTCGACAAAATCCAGGCAATCGACGATCGACTGAAGCGTGTCGAATTGCAGTTGGGCGTAAGGCAGCCTGATCTAGAACCTGAGCGAACACATGCACGGTGCAGCTTTTCCGGCCTAACTCTCCCAGCCCAGTTTTTTCCTTCGCCGCTCAGGTCCGGCACCGCGCAATCGCAATTCTATAATGCCTATCGAAGCGCAACGGACGCGGAACGGGACATGATGGCGGTTCCTACAACAATATCCCAGGCTGATTTCGATAAACACAGCCCCATCTTTTTCGCGGATAAAGCAGTGGGCACTCGTGTGGTGGGAGAATTTTTGATCTACGCAGCCCGCATGAAACTGGGACGTGCAAGGATCGCGTCGTACAGCACCCAATACGGGCGCGCGTTCAAAAATAGTTAGTTTGCGCAATGGCTGTGCAATTACCAGACATCGACCTAAAAACCATCAACGACGCA
Source organism: Ruegeria sp. YTSC003 (assembly GCF_059609785.1). Taxonomy (NCBI): domain Bacteria; kingdom Pseudomonadati; phylum Pseudomonadota; class Alphaproteobacteria; order Rhodobacterales; family Roseobacteraceae; genus Ruegeria; species Ruegeria sp. YTSC003. The sequence continues at coordinate 516,721 of NZ_JBXWMK010000001.1, forward strand.
ATTTTGGGCCTTGTTTCTCAGGCAGTTTTGGATGGGTATCAATTGGCCCAAAAGGGTCAGCAGATAGACAACGGCCCATTGAATGAGCGACGACTAGAATTGCTATCACTTATCGTGAGTGAGGTCATGCTGTTGAATGCTGGTTCTAGCCAGAACGTCGAAGGTTAGTCTGACTAATTATACGAACAGCCTCGGCAAGTTATACTGCGGCGCAGTAACGCCGGGTCCTGGACTTAGTCGGCAATCCCGTCTTTTCCTTCCATGTATACATTAGGCTGAATCCAGCGATCTAACGCTGCAACGGAACCCTTGCTAAATGATACAACAAAGCTTTTGTTTGCGCCGTAAGGCGTGTTTGCCTCTATTCTTGACGTTCGGTGGTTTGTCGTGAACGTCTGCTTTGCGGACTTAGTTGCCGTTCGCATTTTGCCTCTGCGAGACCCAGATACATAGCCCTCCAACTATCAAAGTGAATGTCATTAACACCCACATCGCAGAGAAGAACACCTCATTCCCGCTTTCCGGGAATGGCATTCCTTCCAAAAAAGTACAGGCCGTCTGACCATTCACCAGTAGGGAAATACTGAGTTGATACGTGAAAACGGTTTGCCAAACCCATATCGGCCAGAGTGGTAGAGTTCCTAGCAACACAACGCGCCTTTGAGTGGTGAAATATAAGCTAATCAACGCGATACAGTACAGCCCGGCTGAGACAGCCGCACCAGCCAATCGGTCCGCATCACCCTGAGTACACGTACCCGCAAATCTCGCAAGAACAGCGTTCAATCCGCCAAGGTAGAAGGCAAATATCGAAGACAGTTTCCAGAAATGTGTTATGCTTCACCTGCCAATGGTAGATATTGAATTGCCGCATTGGAGCCTGCGCTGTTCGTTCGATCTTAGACGGTTAGAGGGGTTTATGTCACGCCCGCTTCGGGCTCAAAGTAGACATTCAGAGGAGTCCGCCCAATGTCTGCTGTGCGGACTTTGCCGCCATTGGCCCGCTTTCACCGGAGGACCGCAGACAGCCCAAAGCAGACCTTCAAAACCAAACTTTGCAATTCCAACTTTGCGGACAAAGCGGCCTTTCGTAGATTGGCTTGTTTTTGTGCTTTATCTTGTATGTTGGTGTTGCAAAGTTCGGCTGCTCGACCAAAGCTCAGGTGACACTTTCCTGAAGTTGAAGGAGATCCCATGGTCAATCTGGGCACACAGCCGATCAGGACTCAAAGTGATATTTCTGAGTTCGAAGAAGAAATGACGCTTGAAGAGCGGTTACCTGAGCAAAGCATCTTGGATGTCTTTGTCAACAGCGCTGATCGCGATCCTGATGCGACTGCGCTGACAATGCTAATGACCGGAACTGATGACGAAGAGCCGCGTCGTGTGACCTATAAACAGTTGCTGGGACAGATAATGCGCGCTGCAAATCTATTTGCAGCGATTGGAGGTGAAGCACCGGGCGTTGCGTTCATGCTGCCCGCTTTGATTGAAACCCACGTCACATTGTGGGGAGCAGAAACGGCTGGGTACGCTGTTCCGATCAATTTTCTTTTGCAGCCTGAGAGCATAGCAGAACTTCTCAAAGCCTCCGAGGCAAAGATCCTTGTTGCTCTTGGCCCTCATCCACAGCTGGACATTTGGGAGAAAGCTCTAGCAATGCGGGAGCAGGTTCCGGGCCTCGTACTTGTGCGCGTTTCTCCGCCGGTTACACCGCCCGAAGAAGGAGTTATTGATCTTGCCAGTGCTTTGATGGCCCAACCTGATGATCATCTGACTTTTGGGGAGGCGCGCAGGGGTTCAGATCTGGCGGCCTATTTTCACACCGGGGGCACAACCGGTGTGCCAAAGCTCGTTGCGCACACCCACCGCAGCCAGCTGGTCGCAGCATTCGGGGGAGCTGTAATGTGCGGCTTTCGCGCCGATGACGTATTTACCGCTACTTTTCCTCTTTTTCACGTCGCCGGAACGATTGTCGGCGGCCTCAGTTGCTTTATGGCAGGCGTTGAACTGCTCGTAATGACTCCTGCCGGTCTGCGAAACCCAGCAGTTGTCGCAAGCTTTTGGCGTCTTGTTGCAGAATATAAGGTTACAATTGTTGGCGGCGTACCAACTGCTATTGGGGCGATTTTGCAAACGCCAATCGGCGATCATGACATCTCGCACGTGCGGGCGGGCGCGACTGGTGCTTCATTGCTACCGCCTGCGGTCGGGCAGAAGTTCAAGGAAGTGACCGGCTGCACTCTTTTTGAAATTCTGGGCATGACGGAAGCTTCCGGATTGATCAGTATCGATCCACTCTGCGGTACGGGTACTGCAGGTTCAGTTGGCTGGGCATTACCTTACACAAATGTCGACGTTCTAAAGCTGGAAAGCGATGGTGGTCTTGGAGCGGTGTGTGAGATTGGCGAAATCGGTGTTGTAGCCATCAAAGGTCCTCACGTGTCGCCCGGTTACAGCGTTACAGAATTCAACAGTGAGGTGTTCGTAGACGGTGTCCTGAATTCGGGCGACTTGGGGTACAAAGATGCGAATGGGTGCCTTTATGTTGCCGGACGCTCGAAAGATCTGATTATCCGAAGCGGCCACAATATCGATCCGGTCATGATTGAAAATGCGATGAGTACCCACCCTGCTGTCGCGTTAGCAGCAGCGGTCGGCATGCCCGATCCTTATGCCGGAGAACTGCCGATATGTTTCATTCAGGTCCACACATCCGATGAGGTTACCGTTGAAGACCTAATGGCACATGCTCAGAACACTATCGATGAAAGACCAGCTTGGCCGAAGATCATTAAGATTGTTGATGAGATACCCCTGACGTCAGTCGGCAAAATCTTCAAGCCCAGTCTGCGGTGCGATGCTGCAAGGCTGGTAGTATCAAATCTGCTTCGTGAACAACTGAAGTTGCCCGACGCTCACGTGCAAGTGGAGGCCGGTGGGCCACGCGGACTTTGCGTCACAGTGAGCCTTTCTGAGACAGACGCGTCGTCTAGGCCCAGCGTTGAAGAGAAGCTTCAAGACTTCCTTTTCGAGACGCGCGTTGAAGTCGGATCGTAGGGGACAATTCTCAAAATGGCTCAAATTGCCAATCGCAAAAAATATTGTGTTGCCGGTGGCCATTGTGCGAGCCTTTTGATTGTTCAGCTGCTAAATGCAATCACAGAATCCAGTTCCCATGACAACGGCTGCAATGGGCTCGAAGCGGTCATTCAGTGAAATCTGCTCTACGTCTGCCTTGCGGACTAAGCCGCCTTTTGCTCATGCGGCGAATTTGGCGGTCGCAAGCCCACCAAAAGTTGGAACGCGTCGCGGTGCCGCAGCGCGATTTCCCGAAAGCGGACGTTCAAATCTGCCAAATCGGCCGAAATCCAATCCGGACACTCGCTGCGCGAGTGTCGAGCGTCTGAGTTGCGGACAAAGCAGACTTTTAGCTGTTGGCGGTACGAAAGCCTTGCGATCTAATTACTGCTTGATGCGCAGGTAAACTTCGACGCCAACGAGATAGGGAAGAAAGAACGCCACGCTTTGTACCAGATCAAAGCCTCCCGTGAATTGCGGGTTGGACCATAGGCCGTCAGTGGCCAGATACCAAAGGCCATAATGGACGCGATAGAACCAAGAGCCCAAAGCCAGCCAGAAGAAACGCAAGGCCCAAGCATTATGTTCTACAATGCGCCTTGCCCTTGCGTAGCGTATCGTTTGAAGGGCGGCTAGGAGCACCAATACCCCGTAAAGGGAGAAACCGATATTCATGGGCGTCCCACCGATTGTGCCTCGCAGTGGAATGTAGATGAGGCCACCTACTGCGGTCGCAACTGCAGCGATGATGATCAGCCGCCCTAACCAGCGGTGCAGCGCGGGTAGACGCAGCCGGATTAAAGGGATCAATTGGAGCGGCACCAATGCGGTTATTGCCGCTCCAGTGGCCATATGGCTAAAAATAGACAGATTGGCTACAGGGTAATCGGACCGTATGTAGTGCGGCGCGGGCAGAGCATCCCGCAGGCCACCTTGAGCAAAGTTTATAGCATAGACCGCAAAGGGAAGTGTTAGCAGTGCCAGAAGGATGAGAGAAGCTGTTTGGACCGAGGCTTTCATAGGTTACATTAGATAAGGTCTTTCAGGCCTTCGCAACTTTGTGACAGAGGAACGAAAATAGGTTTGGTTATGCTGCATGAGCAAAGGACGCGATTTCAATCCGACCGCTCTGGGCTCAAAGCAGACTGTAATCGTAAATCGCCGAATGTAGACTTTCATGCATGCTGCAATGAAGGACTGCCTAGTCGTTTTGCTCCGTGTCAGTGGACGGTATCAGAAAATTCGGCTGACCGCTCTTCGAAGTCAGCCGGGCTTACGCGGTCAAGGAATTAGGCCATAAAGGCGAAATCATCTATCGTGTAGCCGCTGAAATCCAGATCAATGGCTGAAGCCAGTTCCGCTGCAACCGAGTCGTCGACCGAGTAACCTAGGTCTTTCAAAGCATCCGCTGTCATCTGAGACATAAAGTTGCCATTCACATTAAAGACTGTCGTCATCAGTTCATCTCCAAAGGCCGCTTCTTCCCAATGGCCCAATGTGCCTTCTGTTTCGACCAGTGGCAGATTGCCGTCGGTGTCCAATGCTCCGCCGGTATATTCGATGACGTTAAATCCATCTCTGGGGTTTTTTGTGGTCAGATCCGGGACGAACTCCGGATCGCTTAGAAAGTCGCGCACGCCAGAAACTTCCCAAAGCGTACCAAGACCCAATACATGCATCATTTCGTGCAGAGCCAAATCATCCAAAGTTCCGAGATCCAGCAGAGCCGACAGGTCGTTGGTATCGAAGATGATCTCGCCTGTTACTGGCAGCCCGTCGGGCGTCCCGTTATCGGAAGACCGAACTGAAGTCGGACGACCCTGCGCGACTGTGCCACCTAGAATGTCGATGTCGGCAAGTGACAGATCAATCTGCACATCGTCGATGCCTTCGTCTTCGGTCAGACCGGCTGTGATGAGGCGCGACAAGTAATCTGCGGCGGAAGCTATTGCGCTCATTGCATCAAGCGTCCAACCTTCTCCCATGAACCTCAGATCGATGTTGAAATTATCAATAGCCTCGATGCCAAGAGCAGCGTCGGCTTCGACATCCGCAAGACCACTGGAGAATGTATAGCTCACCGTTGTGGAGTCGCCGCCGTCTCCTCCGCCGCCACCGCTTGGCGGGCCGCCGCGACCTCCGCCGTTACCGCCTTTGGCCGCAGCCCATTCGAATTCAACGCCGTCGTCTTCAAAACCCAGATCAACAAATCTCATAATGCACCTCTCCCTTTATAATAGAGGCGCTGGACCACCCACTCCCGCGCGATTAGATAACAGATGATATTTGGCACATATCCGTCAAAATCCAAAAAATCCTCGTTTGGCCCGCCTGATTGTCGTTGCGTGTCAGACAATGCACAAGAGCCGACGCAACTGTTTTGGATGTCGTGCCGATTTGACACAATTCGAAATGAATCCGCCAGGAGAGTTACCAGCGCGCGAATCATCCATATGATCTCGGTAAAGTTCAGCCTTTTTTCTGAACCTCACGGTCCAGAAAGTCCGCGATCCGAACTGTGTTTTTCGCGGCCACCTTGAGCAAGTTGTCGTTGATACACCAAAATTTTGGCCCATGGTCGGCGGGCTGCGAACTCTAGCTAAAGCGCGGTGGACCGATTTTCAGGGTGCGCTGGGATGATCTGGCTCGTCCAGCGAATGCTCACTGCGTCCGCAAATGAGATATCCGCGTCGAAAACTTCGCTGCGCCTAGAACGAACAGCCGCTTTTCTTTCTGCAACGCAGCTGATGGTTTGGTCAATTAGATTGCTGCATCTGCGAGTATCGGTGCCGGACCATGTCTACTTTGGGCTCGAAGCTGTCGTTCGCCGCACAGTGCGTCAGTGACAGCTATCCGGACAAACCGGACAATCATCTTTAATCCGCGTCCGATGAAACTTCGTACATCTGGTATGCAGACGCGGACTAAATTTAAAGAGGCCATATAGTTAGCAATCGACCATCGTCTCATAAATGATGTCATCATTGGGCTGGTGCCACTGCCGGTCCTCGATGGCCACAAAATCAGCAAAGGCAAGCTGGCCGACAACGAAGCTTTTGAAATACAGCGGGAATAACTATTGGCCCTGATCCGCTCTGAGGTCGAACCTGAGAACCAATTGTGAATAGAACGTGCCTGCTGCGCACGTTTTGGTTGACCAAGCAGCTACAAAAACGTGTATTGGGGCAGATAGAACGGAATTGCTCTGAGCAAAAAAACAATAGAAAAGAATATTTTATGTCCAACTCAACTGTTTGGGGAGTCCACATGGGCTCGCATGTCGGGGACCGACCAATCGAAGGAGGCTACGTGGCAATCGGTTGGTCCGCTATTGGCGATTTAACCAAAATTGCGCCTGATCGTGACGCGTTCAAGGCTGCATTAGTTAAAGCCTATCCAGACAAAAAAGCCGGGGCAGTTCCAGTTGATGCTGGTTCAATGTTCAAGTTTCTGCATGAAATTCAACCTGGAGACATAGTAGTATACCCCTCGAAATCCGACCGCATGGTGAATATCGGGCGTTTCACAGGGCAAGTTGTATATGTCGAAAATGACCCTGACGAATACCCTACGCGTCGGAAGGTCGAATGGCTAAAACATATTCCGCGTGACGAATGCAGCCAAGCAGCTCTTAATGAAATAGGTTCGTTCCTGACCCTGTTTCGGGTGCGTCGTTACGCCAATGAGTTTTTGGCAAAGTCCAATCTCATCACAACCGAAAACGCCAACGTGGCTACAAACGCATCGGCAGAACAACAAGACGAAATAGCAGATGACGACACCGCAACTGTGTCTGCGGCTATTCAAGCCGAAGCGAGCACTAGTGATTTCATAATTAAGCGCCTAATGACAGAACTCACTGGGCACCAGTTCGAAGAACTTATTGCGCATTTGTTGGAATGTATGGGCTACACCGCTCGCGTAACCCCAAAATCAGGTGACGGCGGCGTCGATGTCATTGCCCACATGGACCCATTGGGTTTTCAGCCGCCCATTGTGAAGGTGCAGTGCAAGCGGACTACTGGTCAAACGCCGCGACCAGACGTAGACCAGTTGCTTGGGACTTTAGGTGACGGGGAGTACGGCCTGTTCGTAAACCTCGGCTCATTTGCCCGTGGTGCGGTTGAGCTGGAACGAAATCGGGCAAAGCTGCGGCTGATAAACGGTGAACAGTTTGTGGAATTGATCTTTGAACACTATTCGCAATTGTCACCGCGCTATCGGGCTTTGATTCCGCTAAAGCAAATTTTCGTTCCGGACCTTCAGCAAGACTGATCTAGGCGCTTCATTCACTATTTTTGAAACATAGGGAATGCGCACAAAATGCAGGCCTCGGAACTTCTCGTGTGTGCCGAATAGAGCCACAACTGAAAGTATGAATTCGCTGCAATCACAACAATGTCGCTAATCACTGACCAAATCAGTCCTTTGAATGATTAACCCTGCGAACAACGCATTGACAACACGAATTTTTTCTACAATTTACTCCACTTAAAGGTGAGCATTTCTTAAATAACATTCGGAGAAAGTTATGGCTTGGTTTGATGGATTAACACCAGGTACACAGGCACACAGTATCGCATCGACTACGAACGCACGCGTTCGCGTCGTTGCTGGTCCAGGCACTGGAAAGTCATTTGCGATGAAGCGCCGGGTGGCTCGTCTACTGGAAGCTGGTGTAGCACCTGATCTCATTCTTCCGGTCACGTTCACGCGAGTTGCGGCGCAGGACCTTCACCGCGAACTGGTCAATATGGGCGTTCCCGGATGCAATGCACTTCAAGCACATACCCTTCACAGCCTTGCTCTTAGAATGCTCACTCGAAACCACGTTCTAGCTGCAACTGGGCGCGTACCCCGCCCCCTGAACGAATTCGAGACGGATGCAATGGTTTGTGACCTCATGACTGCTCACGGTGGGAAAAAGGCTGTAGAGAGTTTGAAACAAGCCTACGAGGCGGCGTGGGCGCGCCTCAATCACCAAACGCCAGGATATGCACCCTCCGCCGAGGAAGCTGCGTTCCAACACGACCTACTGGAATGGCTTCGCTTTCATGAGGCGATGTTGATAGGGGAGGTGATTCCAGAAACCTACCGCTACCTTTCTGCCAATCCAGCCGCGCCAGAACGCGCAGAATTCAACCACATCTTGGTCGATGAATATCAGGATTTGAACAAGGCGGAGCAAGCAATCATCGAATTACTATCTGGCGCAGCGGACGTCTGCATAGTCGGTGACGACGATCAATCGATCTACGGTTTCAAACACGCCCACCCGGATGGCATTCGTGATTGGCTAGTAGCCAACGTAGGAGCCGACGATCTGAGCCTTGTCGATTGCCACCGCTGCCCGACTAGTGTTGTTGACATGGCAAATGCTCTCATCGCCCGCAACGTACACCGTCCGGTGCCGCGTTCGCTGCTCTCTATCGCTGCGAAGGGGCCGGGCTCGGTTAGTATTCTCCAGTACCCGAACCTGAACCGAGAGGTCGCAGGCGTCGTGGCCACAATCCAACAAATGATCGCCGCCGGCACTCCAGCAGGAGACATTTTGGTATTAGCCCAGAGCCGCGCCGTCGGGACGCCGATCTACGAAGCGCTTCTTGCTGGTGGAGTTGCTGCCCGATCCGAATACACAGAATCCGAGCTCGAGCGGGAGGCGGCTCAACGTTCGTTTGCCTTACTGAAGTTGTTCGCCAATCAGGACGACCGGGTCGCGCTGCGCTGGCTGGTGGGGCAGAACGGACACAATTTCCATGCTGCGGGTTACAAACGTGTTCGCGACCATTGTGAAGCGACCGGGTTGTCGCCGTGGCAGGCTCTCAGTCAGTTGAGTGCGGGCACATTGCGCATTCCATACACAGGGCCCATCGTGAATGATTTCAATGCGCTCGTGGCGACACTGAATGGGCTTGCTGCGCTCCCAGATCTCGCTGCCGTGGTCGATGCGTTGTTCCCAGCAGGTAAGGTCGACACCCGAGAACTACGCGAGATCGCCATCGGATTGATTACCGCCGATCCGTCCATGGACGCCCAGGCTTTGGTCAGCGAATTGGTTTCTGCCATAGCTCAGCCGGAAATCCCGACAGAAATCCAAGAAGTCCGGATAATGAGCTTGCATAAGAGCAAAGGGCTGAGTTCACCCGTGACGATTATCGCTGGGTGCGTGAACGGCCTGCTGCCCAGAGCACCGAAGAACTCACTGACCCCGATCGAAAAGCAGCACTACAACGAAGAGCAGCGCAGGCTGTTCTTTGTAGGCATAACGCGAGTGAAAGCCGACCCAGCCAACGGAAAACCCGGTACACTCATACTGACATACTCTCAAGAAATGCCGTTGGCAGAAGCGATGAAGGCAGGGATAGCACCGGCTTCCGTCAACTATGGAACAGCCATTTTGCAAGCGAGCCCGTTTATTGCGGATATGGCACCGGCGGCCCCTCCAGCTGTTGCCGCGCCGTAGAAAGGAGAGGCGCGACAAGGTAGGTCTTTCCGTAGGCTGTTTGGATCGGTTCGACGTTTCAGAGGTTGGACGGGTGGCGAAAACTCACCACCCTAGCAGGCTAAGACGGGTTCGCCGCCGTTCCTGCCCCCGCGCTTGATCCGGACCACCGTCCAGCGTCTCCCACGGTCCCCACGCTTATCGGGTCTGGGTCCCCATTGTTTTTGGGGTTAGGTCAGAACTTGTGCATCGACATTGGCAACAAATCTTCCAAGTCCATTGCTGCCCGATCAATCTCTGTTCCGTCTTGGTAAGTGATCACGTGCTTATAATCATCCCGCAGCCCCCGTGCCTCATCAATTATGTCTTCCAGCTTCAGGTGGAACTCTTTCAGTTGTTTCTTTCTGGTTGTCTTTGTCATTTTGGGCTCCTGCTTTCCTTGAGGTGTCCTTTCCCTATCCATTGTTGTCGATTGGCCGGGGGTAGAACACCCCCGGTGATTCTGAATTTCTCGGAGCGGTTGTGAGAGGTCGAAAATTTTTATCGACTTGACCCATTGGTAGGTCGGAAAAATTTTCGTAACAGGCAGGATTTATAGGCGGGAAATGACGAAACGCTTACAATTCGCTTACAAAAAGTAAAAAGCCCCCGAATATCGGAGGCTTTTCAATGTCTTAACGGACTGATCCGTCAGGCAAATTAGTTCTTCGCGTAGAATTCGACGACCAGGTTCGGCTCCATGACGACCGGGTACGGCACATCGCCCAGGCCCGGCGCGCGAACGAAGGTCGCTGTCATTTTCGAGTGGTCGGCGTCGATGTAGTCAGGCACGTCACGCTCGGCCAGAGCGGCAGCTTCCAGAACAACGGCCAGTTGCTTGGATTTGTCGCGTACTTCGATTACGTCGCCTTCTTTGACACGGTAGCTAGGGATGTTGACCCGCTTGCCGTTCACTTTGACGTGGCCGTGGTTCACGAACTGACGTGCAGCAAAGACAGTTGCAACAAATTTGGCGCGGTAAACAACAGCGTCCAGACGACGCTCCAGCAGGCCGATCAGGTTTTCACCGGTGTCGCCGTTCACACGTACGGCTTCGGCATAGATGCGGCGGAATTGCTTCTCGGTCAGGTCGCCATAGTAGCCTTTCAGCTTCTGCTTGGCGCGCAGCTGCAGACCGAAGTCCGACAGCTTGCCCTTGCGGCGCTGGCCGTGCTGGCCGGGGCCGTACTCACGACGGTTGACTGGGGATTTCGGACGACCCCAGATGTTTTCCCCCATCCGGCGGTCAATTTTGTACTTGGCAGACGTGCGTTTGGTCACGGCTGATCTCCTTCTTTAGGTCGAGGCCCACACAGGCCACTATGAAGGGCGTTGTCCTCTTGAGGTTTCCCCCATGACAGGAATCCCCTTACGGGGCCCACCAACACCAATGAAGCCGCGCTTATATCCGCAGAACTGGCGGAGTCAACACGACTATGGTTTTTTTGCTATGTGCGAATGCAGGCAGCCTGATTGGAACCTTAGTCTGCTACGCGTCGGACGCCCGCAACTGCGTTTTCCCACCCATTATCCATCGGCGACCGCGTCGGGAAAGCGACAACGGTTTGGTCCGGGAGGCTGGAATTGCTTTCGCTTTCAAACTCGGTATACGCGCTGACCCAGAATTCCTGATCGCGCGCAGGATACCCGTTTTCGAAAACCAGCGTCGGGTGTGTGTCTCCGGCAACCGAAAACAATAGCGCCGTGTACTTTTGTGCGCCATTGGTCAAAACGATACGACCCAGTGCTCCGTCTGCCAGATTCGGCGGCGGCGCTATGCTGCTTAGCACTTTTGATGCGTATGCTTCGGCCTGACCCGACAACACAAGGCCCTGTTCGGCCGGACTGGCCAATGAAAGAGCCTGCCCACGCCACGACCATGCGGCTCCTACTTTCAAAAAAGACTGAGGCGCCGCCTCAAGTCCGTTTAACTCTGTCTGCGTCCACGAAATGGATATGCGACCGCTGTCCCCGGCTGTCATTGTATCCGCCTGTACCTTTCAACAAATCACTGCTTACTGCACCTTCTTATCAGGACAGAATCTGGCGGAAAAGAGACCGAAGTGCAGCAATCACGTAAATGTTTCCGGTGTGTCAAGTCAAACTGATACTAAAAGCGAAATTAATTCAACCTTAGATTGTTTCTGACAAATAACGACGCACTAGCCTCAAGAAATCTCAAAGCGATTCTCTACTCAAATATTTGTTTTTAAATTGCAAAATAAGCCTAGGGTATTCGCTCTTCGTGTACCACCAATTCCAAGCGGTATTTTGGAAACCATGATATTCCGGTTCATCCAATCCTATCTGGGCCTCCGATTTGAGACGTCCGATCGTTGCATTGCAGCAACTAAATTGGGCAGCGGTACCAATCTGGGCCTGCCCTTGCTTCAACTCAACAATGGGTGCCATCCGACCGCTTCAGCTTTTCCAAGTACGCGCGTTTCGCGGCCGCCACCTCTTCATCGCTCAAATTCGACCGGTTCAGGTCCACAAAGTAGTCTGCGCCTCCGGCTGGCTGGACGTTCCGATTTTCACTTGTGATGAGCCTGTCGGATCTCACGTTCAGAATGGAAAGTGCCTTGATCAACGGGAAATCGTGATCGCCCAGACCAGAAACGTTGACAGATTCGACCTCGGCACGCGGTGAAACCACTTCATTCACCCGGCGCACCACCGCCTCAAGATCTGCACCCTGTTGCAACGCCCTCCCGTATTGTGACAGATCCTCGCGGATTCTGTGGCTGCGAAGGTTTTGCCAATACGTACTTCTGATCCAATCGGCCGCGTTTCTGGTCGTAAATAGAAAGATAATGCGATCCCCGGCATCAGTCAGGCGCAAGACCTCATCCAACAGAGTTTTGGCAAGAACGTGCGTTTGCTCATATGACCAAACCCCTTTGCGAGCGGGGATCAAACCAGCGAATTCTTCATTGCTGATCAGCAGGGGTTTGCCACCATGGTCCGCAAAAGGCTTCAGCGCCTCGCGAACGATTGCTCCGAAATTGCGAAGGGTGCGATCCTTGGGGGCGACCGCATACCGCCGCGCGGCCAGGCTGGCTTCTTGCAAGTCATCAGGCAAAAGAACATTCACGCGATCTTTCAGGTATCCCCGATTTTTCGAGAGCGTCTTTTGCAAGGTCGTTGTGCCCGTTTTATGAAAACCTTGATGAATTACGACCTTCAAAACATAACGTCCCGTTCGTCCTTGGCCTGCGTGGTGTTGGGCTTTCAAAAAAAGCCAAACTTGCTCAACACAGGTTTGGCGCTTCTTTGGTCAGACCAATTTGAATGTAAAATGACCCATAGTTTGCCCATTTGGCAAACACTTTTGGCATGCAAATCATAGCCTTAATCGAGACCCATCTTTGAATGTTACTCTTTGGCGCCCATAAAATACACATAGCATGCACATTAAATCTAAATACTATTTCTCATGAAATTTGAGCCCTCAGTTTGAGCTGATGGTTGTTTTAATGCCTTACGGCCCACGAAGTCGCCCTCTCGCACTACTGAAAATCAAAGACCAACTGCTGTGAGGCATTCAGCAGCCCGATTTTTCGCCCCATTGAAGCTTCTGCTTTCAAAGTAACTTCGGCAGCAGCACGTGCATCTTCTCCGGCATCATGGTGTTTGAATTGAAGCCCTAACACCTTCTTGAGATTGGCCAGACCATGCCCACCATTGCCCCGCAACTCCGGCCAGGCTTGGCGAGCGATGGTAACGCTGTCTGACCATACCGACTTCAACACTTGAAGTCCTGCAAGTCGGCACGCTGCATCAAAGGCTTTCTCATCGTAACGGCTATGTTGAATAAGCGGATTTGCTTCAAGAACCGGACGCAGGTCTGGCAGTACTTCTGCAAATTTGGGGGCGTTTTTGACAGTCGCAGCATCAATGCCATGCAATCGGGTGTTGCCTGCAGCGAATGGCGTGCAGGGATCGATGTATGCACTATAAGTTACAATTGAGCTGTCAAACCCAACAAAAGCGAGGCCAATTTGACAGATGCTCGCGATATCGTACCCGGCAGTCTCGACGTCCACAGCTATGAACCTAAGGTTGTCGCTCAGCGGTTCGACCTGATTGAAACAGGTTGGTAAAGACAAAGATGCAGCAATGGCCATGATAACGACTTTCACACGCTCACTGACTGATGCAAAGCCCGACCAGTAGCTGAGCAAAGCAGCCAGGCTTCTTTTCCTGACCACGCAGCACATGATAGCAGTCATTGGTACAGATTGTAGCGAACAGCGTAAGAGAGCCCAAACTAACGGATGCTGCGACACGCACGAAAGGCGGCTTACAGGGCGGTATGCGATTCGATCAAGAAATCAGATCAATAAGGCAAAGAGACAACATGATCGATCAAGAGCAGTGAAAGAGAGTTCTCGCTACTTACGGTAAGCAGGTCAACCAGCGTGGGTTGCCGGATGTACTTGTGAAACCCGTACGCGCGGAATGGTGTGGTCACGAAATGGCGGATCGTGACAAAAAAATCGCCCTATTGATCATCAAGGAGCTTCAGAAGAGATTTGCAGCGTCACATCTGCACGAACCAAAGATCCTGATACAGGGGTGCGGTGCAAAGATTTATCCCGGTGAAGCCATAGAACGGACCTCTAGTCTGACTGATCAGTCATAGATTTCTACCGACAGCGCATCCATCGCATATGAGGTTTCGATATTTGCCTGGCCGTCCACGTAATTGAGTGACTGGGACCTGCTCAGTGCCCGCATTTCCCCGCTTATCCAGACAGGCTTATATAACTCGTCGATTTCGAAGCCTTGTTCGTATCGCACATAAACCATCTGATTGGCTGGAGGTGGTGGTGTGTGAATGCAGGCTCCAACTGTCGGAACCAGAAGGAATTCGACCGCCTTCTGGTCGACAATATCCAGGGGAAGGAGATAGCCGGGAAGACGCACGTTCTCCCCCAAAAGGTCAAGGTTCGGTTCGCGCGCGGCAATCAACCGTTGGTTCATCACAATTTCGCGTTGTTCAAACAACCAATCTGGGTCAAGGCCTTGAGATACGAGGTCTTCGCGGATCTGAAACGCTTCGGCGCGCTTCTCGTCATCCGCAGTGTCCGCATGCAGAATCTCAATCCGATAAAGCATGGCCAACGCATTGACCTGAGAATACTCTAGGGTGGCAAAAGGATCGTGGTAAGGCCGCTCTTCAGGAAGGAGATCCCGCCAACTTATGTTGCGCGGATCCGCTGCTAGAAGAGGCCCCGCAATCGCAAAGGCGAATAAGATATTCAGAAAATGCGCAATGGTCTTCATTTCAGCGGATCCTTTTATTCAAAGCCGCACCGACAGTCCGTCTGATAGCGTCATACGGTACACCCTTAACGCAGGTATAATACTGGCAAGAAGACCAGAGCAGAAAACTAGGGCTATGAGAAGAACCTCGCGAAAACTCGGCAGGCCAACACCGATGCGAAGCCCAAAATTTGCGGCAAGAATCGGATCTATCACGAGCGTGAGAGCGCTGAGCGCGATTACTCCAAGCACGATGCCGGCCGACAACAATAAAACGGCTTCAAGCAAGATCAGGGAAAAGACGCCGGCTGGTGTTGCGCCCACGGATCGAAGGATCGCAAATTCACGCCGCCGGTTGTCGAGTGAAGCAGACAACATGACCACCATGCCGATCATTCCAGCCACTGCCACAGCGCCTGCCATCAGACGCAGCGCTGTCTCGGCCGTACTGGTAATCGACCAAAGCTGCAACAGCGCAACATTAGGAAGAACAGCGGTCAGTGCCTCGTCGCGATGGTCTGCCAGTTGCCGTTGAACTGAAAGCACCGCCGTTTTCTCCTCCAGCCCGGCAAAAATCGCGTTGATGGTCCCCGGTTCATGATCATGGCCATCGTGATCGTGCCCGTCAGAGGTCGTGACAGTTTGCCCCTCGTCTTCATGGCCGCTTCCGTGAGCATGACGGTCGTCATGTTCCTGATGCCCTTCTTCGTGCTCGTCGGGCTCGTCTAACTCCACATGGTCATGGTCTTCGTGTTCTCTGGCGACTTCTGGTACTTCGATCAAAACGAATGGGTCCGCAACCTCTGACGCAGGTTCTTCGTGCAAGGCGTCAAAACCCTCGAGTGAGACAAAAACCATTCTGTCGACGGCCGTCCCGGTATGCCCCAGCACGCCGGTCACTGTGAATGGCGCTTCGTCGTGCACATCAAAGGCGACTTCCCCTGAGCCATGGGCATTCACGATTTCAGTGCCTGACGTGTACCCGAAAGCCTGAGCAACTTCTGCTCCAATCACTGCACCATCTGGAGATTTAAACGGAACACCTTCAGCAAATATCAGTTGCCGGCCGCCACTATGACGAAAGTGGTCAAAATATTGCTCGGACGTTCCGATCACGGGATATCCACGGTGGTTGTCACCCATCATGATTGGCACTGCCCAGCTTATCTGGGGCAGATCTTCGATCATCTCGTAGCTATCCCAGCTGATACCAGCGCCAGTTGTGCCGACACCAAAAACCGTTGCCATCAGGATCTGCACATCGTTTCCGCGTGCCGCAATGATCAGATCGATCCCTGATGCAGAATTGGCAAAACCCGCTCGTGCCTCTGTTCGCAGTCGTTCAACCCCAACAATCAAAGCCACGCTCAAGGCAATGCTAAGAACAGTTAACGCAGCGATAAAACGGCGATTGAGAAGGCTTTTATAACAAAGATTGAACATCACGTTTTGCCTGCGTTCAGCATCGGCAAGTCAACGCTCCGATCGAATTGTTTTTCTAGGCTGCGATCATGGCTGACAAATAACAAACTCGCCCCTGATGCTTTGCATTCCTTCAACAACAACTGGACAAACGTGTCTTTCGCTTCCTCATCCAAAGCCGAGGTGGGTTCATCCGCCAAAACTACTTCAGGCGCCCCTATCAGAGCACGCGCCGCCGCAACGCGTTGTTGCTGCCCAACACTCAGTGCGCTGGCAGGTCGATCGATCAGCTCAGCATCCTCGAGACCCAGCTCACTTAGCAACCGTGTTGCGGTAGCTTTGGGGTCTGGCCCCGACCGATTGCGCCGTTGCACTGAAAACCGGCAGGGCAGCAACGTGTTTTCAAGCGCACTGAGCCAAGGCAAGAGATTAAAGACCTGGAAAACAATCCCCAAATGATCCACGCGAAAACGGTCACGATCACCTCCGGCCAAAGCCCCGACATCCGTGCCTGCAACGCGAACCGCGCTTTGCGGTACATCGATCACGCCAGCAATTGCCGAGAGCAACGTGGTCTTTCCGCTGCCACTGGGGCCTCTCATAAACACGCTTTGCCCGGCCTCAAGATCGAAGCTATCGACTGAGAGAACCGGGTCAGATTGACCGGGCCACCGAAACACCAAGGATTTGAGCTCTACAGTTTTCATTGATGACACAGATGCTTTGGCTTGGTTTTTCAAAGATAATTGAGCTTTTTAGTGATCCAGAAAAGGATCTCTGCCAAAACACCAATGGCTCCGGCTTTGTCTGTCTTGACCAAAGCTGTTCCTGACGTTCCAAATTGCAAGGAATTACTGTCTGCATCTGCAGGTAGTTCAACCAATACGATGTAGCTGGATATCCCGGCTAGTTCGCGCAATGAGGGAAGACCTGATCTTAGATCAACAGTACCTTCGACAGTTCCGACCGGAAAATCGGAAATACGGCCGGTAATTTCTCCACCGGGTTCCGTTCTAAATGCAAGCCGGATTTCGTCACCGACCGAGACATTAGCGCGACTAGATTGGGGCAGAGTAGCAATTACTGCATAGTCCCCAGGTTTGACAAAAGTTATTGCCCCTTGTAGCGGAGTGGCGCGGTTGCCTGGTCGGAGTGATACAGCCGTGACAACACCGTTTCCCGGCGCTTTTACAACTGTTTGCTCTAAATCCCAAAGAGCTTGCGCAAGTGTCTGCTCGGCCTCCACAACACCTGCGTCACGCCCGTCGATCTTCGCGGCGATACGTCGCTCAAGGCTTGTCTTCCGGGCTTCTGCTGCGCGGATATTCGCGGTCAACTGGTCGATGGTTGAGACGGCCTCTTGCAGTTGGAACGTGGTTGATGCCCCGCGTTCTTCCAAACGGATGATGTCATCGCGACGCTGAATTCCGAAAGTCAGCTGAGCAGTCAGGGATTCAATCTCGGCCTCGGCAGCTGATAAATCTGATAACAGTTGATCGGCAGATGACTTTGCAGTTTCCAAAACAGCTTCGAGCCGGGAAACCTCGGCTTTGAAAACCTCATTATCTATCCGGAATAGGGTCTCGCCCTTTGCGACTTCCTGGTTTGGCGCCACAACGACTTCTGTAACCGTGCCCGCCACGTTCGGAGCAATATTCGTTGAAACACCCTGAATGGATACCGGGCCAGTCGGAGTTGTGTGGTTCAGCGCACCGATGACCACCAGAGCGATAACAGCGGCTACACCGTAAACCAGAGTTTTCCAGAATCCATTCCAAGGGAGAAGGTGAAACTTGGAAAAGACCAGCCAGACTATTCCAAAGTAGAGGCCAAGTACGATTAACAAGACTTCATTCCTTCGTGATGTTTCCAGAAAAGCTCGAACGACCACCCGAACTTACGAGTGATCGCCCTGTTTGTCATGATGACTTAGTTGTCACCTTGCTCTTCCAACACTTTGCGGTTGGCTTCACGATGGCGCCACGCCGCGCCCATACTCTCTTTCAGATTTTCGGGAAGCGCTTCCAGAGGAACAACCAGATCGTCATCAACTGGCCACTCGGTCAGCAGCTCAGGATGATATCCCTCGGGATAGTACAGCTTAGGATCGATCTCCATATCGCGCACGTAGGGTTCTTGAATGTCTTCGCGCCGATGGGGTGGCTTCGGCACGATCAATTGACCATTGCTAAAGTCAAACTGCGGCGCACGTGAGTTTGGAAACTCGGGCAATATGCCTTCGCGAACCCATATCTGATCTTTGGTGACGTTCACAACGATCCCGTCAGGCGCTCCAAAGTGATAGGGGCCTTTCCAATGCTCTCGGATTTCCGCTACGGTTTCCTCGATCTGATAGGGGTCATAGCTCATGTGAGTGTTCATCAAAAGCCTGGGTTGCACCAGGTTGGCAATGTAGCCGGCCGCATAGCTGGGCGTGTGATGGGTATCGACGGTATACCGCCCGAGGAATGGCGGCACGCCTTGAACTCCGGATGAGATTTCGATGATTTCCTGCTGCTGTTCCGTGACGAAGACATCACAGCCTTTGGCAAAAGGAACATCGATCATGTTGGGTCGACCGTCACCCGTCCAGATGAAGCACATGCCATTCCAATCCATCCGGTATCCGGACGCACCGTCCTTGGCATGGCTTCTTTGCCAGTGTGTGACTTTGACCCCGTCTTCATCATAGATCACGCCACCATTGTCACGGAAATCAAATTCGTTGACTTCGATGTCCCAACCTTTGCCAACGGGAAAGACGCTGAACGCATCCCGGTGCCAGCCGGTCATCATTTTCATGCCTTCTACCATCGTTGCGGTGCCGTACTCCTTGGTGCGGCCGGATGGGCCGTGGACCGTCAACTGCTCGTGCCATCCACCTGCCCAGGTTCCGAACATCCACAGGTACGGCAGCCCACCAAAGTGGTCCACGTGCAGGTGCGTGATGAATACATCGGTAATTTCATTCAGTGCATATCCACTGGCAATGATGTTCGCTGGTGAGCCCTCACCAATGTCAAACATGAAAATCTTACCGTTACCCAGCTCAACAAGAATGGCTGTGTTCATTTGCCCAGGGCGAATGAACGGGGCAGATCCCATGAAGATAATTCTCATCTCGTTGGGCTGTACATCTTCTGTGCGTGGGAACCAGTTTGCCGCACTTTTCAACCACGGTTGAGGAGAGATGCCCTCAAAGGTCAGACCCTCTTTCCAACGTCCCATTGGGACGCCGCCAGTCAGTGCAGCCTCAATATCTTCTTGGGATGAGGGCTCCTGTACCGGAGGAGCCTGACCAAACGCATTTGTGGCGAACAATGTCGCTGCGACGGCGAGTGCGCTGAGTGACTTAATTGACTTCCTCTGTCTGTCTTGCAGCATATTTTCAGTCCTTTGTTCGAGCCTGGGTGAATATGGGAACCACTTCTGAAATGGCTTTCGGGACAATCTCTGAATTGGTGAATCGAGAGAGATGCTCGGCGATTTCCTCGGCTAGCCCGTCTAGGCTTTCGGTGACAGGATCGATCAGACATGGTGACGTCCGCTCATTGACCTTCCGGGCCCTCTCCAACTCGGTTGAGAGCAACTCGAAGTCACCGCAAAGTGCCTCGAATCCACGATGGTTCTTTCGCATAACGCGGATGCGGCTGATTTGGTCCGGAAAAGCGAGCTCTAGTAAGTTGATGTCCGTCATTGCCCTGGCGCCTAGTCCATCTCTGGGCACTAGGCTGAGGGCACATCGCGCAACGCGGAAGGGTTACACCGTGAATTTAGGGTGACATTCAAATATTCATTTGACAGTATGAGGTTGAAAATACAGAGAAACTTGAAGTTTCAGATGCCCGACAGAGAATTGACCCTTGATCCGGAACGTCACGCGACCCGTGTGAAGTACGCGCTGGACCAGGTATTGGCGAGTGACATATTTGGCAAGGCGGAACGCCTTCGGAATTTTCTGAGCTACGTTGTCGAAGAAGCCATTGCGGGTAGATCCGAGGCTATTCTTGGCAAAACAATCGCTCAGGATGTTTACTTCAAGAGTTTTGCCAGTGATGACGGCCACATCAACGTTGTTCGTGTGGATGCGGGACGGTTACGGCGGAAACTTCAGCAGTACTATGAAACGGCAGGTGCTGGAGACGATCTGCGCATTCACATTGATAGCGGCGGCTACGCGCCTTGGTTCGAGGACCGCTCTGGTACAATTCAGAGCAATGTCGATCACACGCCATTCAGGCCAGGATTACCTTGGCGGATTGGTATCCCTGCTGTCACCATAGCGATCATTGCTCTTGCTTACGTCTTGGGCGGGCGCATGGAACAGGTTGTCGACCTCAACCCAAAGACATCCGCGCGCTCACTTGAGCGACAGGCTCTATCCGCTAAATCACCCGCTGCAGTACAGGCGTCAAATTACTGCGATCAAGCTCGGGGCCTGCTGTTTCCAATCGCAACTATCGATAACCAGATCCTGGCCAGCGACGTATTTAGAATGGCAATAAATGAGGCTCCCGATTTTTACTGTGGATATGCCGGATTGGCCCATAGTCTGGGAACCCAGGCTCTACTAACGCGAGGCGAGGAAGAGCGTGACGCGCTGATACTGTATTCAGGACAAATGGCACAGAAAGCTGTGGATATTGCGCCCTCAAACGGCTGGAGCCAATCGGCAATGGCATGGGTGTCTTACGTTTCTGGCGACTATGACAGCGCATTGGAATATTCAGCACTCGCCCAGTCGCTTCGACCCAATGACGGAAACGTTCTGGACTTTCGCGGCGTGATACTACTGGTTATGGGTCGCTTTGAAGAAGCGTATGACGTCAGCGACCCAAGCCACCCCAGAGAGATAGGAAGTCATCGGTTTGCCCACAGGAACATTCACGCGGTTGCCAGTTTTCACATCGGTGAGTTTAGGGAAGCAATCGCATCTTTGAAATTTGCGAGTGACAATGGGGACCCGGTCAGCGCGCTCTCTTTGGTTTATTTGGCGGCTGCCCATCAGAGTTTGGGTGAATTCGAAGAAGCAAAGGCAACACTAAAACAACTTAAACAGTCCTGGCCAGAGTTCAGGCCAGATCTTGTACTAGCTGTGTTTTATTCCAGTCCAGATTTATCAGAAGAGGTGATTTCAGCCTTAACGGATGCGGGATGGCGGTTTTAAGATATACCCTTTCGAGCCATGGTTGGAGACAGGCCCACGCACGTAAAGTGTGTTTTACCGCCAACACAAGCGAACATACCTTGGTAGTTTTATTGAACGCCGAAAGCGGTCATTGGAATTTGTTGTAGCTAACGGCGGAATTGTCCCGCATCTTACCAGTTTAAGCGTCGTGTAGCGAACGCCTGCTTCTCGGCAATAGATGCATTCCGCATGGTCTGTATTTACCTGAACCGATTCAGAGCCTAAGTGCTGACAGTGACTGGGGCAGCGGCCTCTCACAATGGAGATTTTGTGAAAGAGTCCCGGGCCTAACGCCCGTTCCTGCCGACGCAAATTCAGGAACACCCACACTGATAGGCACACTCATGCGCGACGCTGAGTGGCCCGTTTGTTGTACTTTCGTAAAATCGAGACATCCCAATGAACATCTCAAAGCACGAGCAACGTGTTTTGCATGAACTCGCTTTAGGCGGCGAGATAAAATTCGTGCGCGCTGACAACGGCAAGGTCAAATCCGTACAGTGCTTCACACGTTACGGCTTCGTATTCTCAGCTTGCACCTTGGACGTATTCACGCGGCTCAAGGAAAAGCGCTTCATCAAATCCATCAAAGGCGGCCAATACCGCATCACCAAACTGGGCAACACATCCGTGCGCGCCCAAATGAACCAGACTTGAGGAAACACACATGAAAAACGATGACATTGACGCCATTCTAGACGTCCACCGATTGGCATTTGGCGAGGCCGAAGGCGAAGATATAGCTCAGCTCGCCAAGAGCTTCCTTGACCATCCGGAGACGATTTCGATCAGTGCTGCACGGGACAGGAAACTCGCGGGTAATGTGCTGTTCACGCCATTTGTCTTTGCGGATCATCCCGATGCGACATGCTACCTGCTCGCACCGTGCGGCGTTGTTCCAGAATACCAAGGCCATGGCGTTGGAAAAGAAAACATGGAGACTGGCATCGAGCACCTCAGGTCCATCGGAACGGACGCAGTGTTCGTGTTGGGTGTCCCGACATTCTACCCGAGATACGGCTTTGTGCCGACCCAAAAGCAAGCACCTTATCCTGAATTGATGAGAGCGGCTGATGCTTGGATGGCTCTGGAGTTGACCTCAGGTATAGTCGAAAGACTGAGCGGCCCGACAAAGGCTATCCCACAATTCATGCATCCGCATTGGTGGGATACGTCACAACACGGTTGATGTCTGCATCGCCAGCAGAACCAGGCACTCGGTTTCAATGAACGAGTGCCTGGTTCGTCCCGCGATTGAAATCAACTCCACCAAATGCCGCAATTTCCCAATTTGAATGCTATCGCCATCCAATAATACGGTTAGATCAATAATCATACCAATTAGTATGATTATTGTTGACTTGGTGCTCACGCCAACATAATCACACTTGAAAGTATGATTATGAGTGGCCGAACTTCATTTGCTGCTCCTACAACGCAAAGGATACGGCAATGTCTGAAACAACAACCGCTCAACTAGGCAAGAACCTTCGATTCAAAGGAATGTTAATCGCGCTTGTCGGTGCAGCTCTGATGAGCCTCGACCCGGTGTTCATCCGGCTTTCTGGAGTCGATGAACTTGAAACCACATTCCTTTTTGGTTTGTTTACCGCAATTTCCATGGCTGTCGTCATTCAGGTAACTGACAAACGGGGTTTGTTCAAAGTCCTGATCGAAAGCGGGTGGCCTGTGATTGTCGCTGGCATTTTGATGTTGGGCAGCAGCACTGGCCTGGTCTTCGCCATTAAGAACACCTCTGTCGTCAATACCTTCGTAATTCTCAGTGCAATACCCGCCGTTGCAGCTCTGTTTGGTTGGATTTTCTTGCGCGAACGTGTCTCCAAGCAAACGATGTTTGCGATCATCGGGGTTATTGTCGGCATTGTCGTGGTTGTTTCCGGTTCTACCGGTGGCGGTGCCAGCAGTTTATACGGCGACTTGCTTGCCCTGTTTGCCGTTGCCGTTCTGGCACTGATGCTGACATTGCTGCGCAAATTTCCGGACGTTAGCCGCATGGGCGCGGTAGGCTTCGGTGGCTTCCTCGTCGCAGTGGTCATGTTCTTCTTCACCGAACCATCCTCCTTCAGCACCAACACATGGCTGATCATGGGCGTGATGGGTCTTCTTACGGCCCCGTTTGGCCGTGTACTGTCGATGGTTGCGACTCGCTACGCCACAGCGACTGAAGTTTCGATGACCCTGATGCTGGAAACCGTTCTGGCACCAGTTTGGGCATACATTTTCTTCACTGAAGTGCCGGGTGCCAACAGTCTCGCCGGTGGCGCCATCATCTTGATCACCATCACTGCTTACACGCTGTATCTGGCGAAACAGAAGGACTGAAACCGCAAGGTTTCAGTCCTCTTTATGATGACAGGAGTTCAAAATGGACATCAAACAGATCTCAGCCGACTTCAGCGTAAGCTCGCAAATTTTTGAGAATGACCCGACAGCCGTGAAAGACGCTGGATTCAAGGGGATCATTTGCAATCGGCCCGACGATGAGATTGCGGGGCAGCCCAGGTTTGCCGAGATAGACAAGGCAGCGAACAAACTTGGATTGGCTGCCCGCTATGTGCCCGTTCAGCCCAGCGCGGTAACGAGCGAAGATGTGGCTGCATTTATCAAAGCGCTCGGAGATCTCGAAAGCCCAGTTTTGGCGTTCTGTGGGTCGGGTATGCGCTCTGCCTCACTGTGGTCCCTGCTGCACGCAAAGTAACCACTGACTGAACTTCCTGACCAATTTCAAAGCAAGAGGTGACCATGACTAAATTTGAGATTGTAGGTTATGATTTTTGCCCATTCTGCCAACCCACCTTAATCACGCTCAAGGAAAAGGGCGCTGAGTTCAAGGTTACTTACATAGAGCCCGACAAAAAGCCGAAGTGGGTGTACCAGTTATCGCCGCAGGGCGCGACGCCGTTTCTATTGGTGAACGGTAAGCCGCTATTCGAGTCTGCTGCCATGAACGAGTTCGCCAACGACGCAACCAGTGGCGACCTGCATCCCGAGGATGCGTTCCAGAGAGCGCAGAATCGCATGTGGATTGGTCGCAGCTATGATCTGCTGGATCACATCTATGAATTGAAAACCGCCAACGAACAGGTTGTGTTTGAAGTTGAAAAAGAGAAGCTGAGAGCCAAACTCTGCACGATTGACGAGGCTTTGGGCGATAACACGTATTTTAACGGGGGCGATTTCAGCCTGGTAGATACAGCGTTTGCACCTTCACTCCGAGCCATCGTGATACTGGATGAACATTTCTCGACGGGCATACTATCTGAATTACAAAACATCGCTCGGTGGTCCAACAACGTCCTAAAAAGGCCATCGGTTCGGACGTCAGTTGTTGAACACTTTGAAGCCAATTCAGTGGCAAAAATCGCTGCTAGCGAAGCGTTCGTGGTTCGCTAGCGCACGGTTAAGGCGGTGTGCGCACTGAACCCTAAGACTGATTAGAGTTAGCCAATACCATAGTGGTTGCGGCCTCCGCGAGCCGGACGATCTGCTGGTCGTTCGGCTGCCTTCTTCCAAGCAGAGCTTCATCCCGGTAGGCTGAAAGCATCGATGTATAAAGAAGTATCTCCTCGTGGGGATCGGAAATGGACAGCCGTTTTTTGAAGAAATTATATAGTGCGGCATTTGTTTCATCAGGGGCCGCTGTAAAGAAAGTCTCTATGATCTCTGGCGATTTGACACTTTCTGCGGTCAGCAACCTAAAGACACGCATTGGTTCTTCTTGGATGTGCCAGCGGATAAATCCCTCTGCGAAGCCGACTAGCGCTTGTCGCGTATCAGAATGCTCAAGATGGCGAGTGAAGTCCGCATTGCTTGATTGTCCAAGGAACTTGATAGTTGTTCCAAACAATTCGATCTTGGATGGGAAGTAGCGATAGACGGTCTGCTTCGTCACGCCTGCTAGCGAAGCTATCCTGTCCATATTGGCGGCTTCATAGCCCGCCGAAAGAAATTCTTCCCTAGCAGCGTTCAGGATGGAGACGCGCTTCGCTTCTCTCTTTTCTTCCATCTTGCCCATACTGCGGTAACCACTCCCAATATTATCATCCCCATAAGTATGATAATATTGACTCCGGAGCAAGCGCAAGTTAATCACACCGCTCCGTATGATTATTGGAAAGTTCTCTAGATGCTTACCCTCAACCCAATTGGGTGAATCAAAACGCCCGACGAACGACTTGAAGATTGCCCGAACAATGTCGAGGCCGAAGGACCTGAATGTGAAGTCATCTTGTATCAAGAGTTTGCGCCGGGCTTGAAAGGTCTACGTGTCGGCCAATCGGTATTATTGTCATACTGGTTTGAAGGTGTTGAAAGGCCTCTTGTTACACAAACCCGTGGACCAAAGGCCAACGGTAAGGAAGTTGGCACCTTTTCCCTACGTTCTCCGCATCGACTAAACCCAATTGCTGCCTCAACTGTTCCAATTCAGTGGATATCCGACGACAAACTTGGTGTGAGAGGGCTAGACTGCCTCAGCGGAACACGCTGAAATTCACGACATCAGCCACATTTTGAATGACCGCAGCTGCGGCAGGTCATGCAGCCCTCGATCATCACCATGTCGTACTGGCCGCAGGATGGGCAGGCTTTGCCGCGTGGCGCGTCCATGTTGACGACCTGAGCCTGGGGGTCGGATTTGAGCGCCATGCCCTCGCCCTCAAGAAAGCCGATATTGATCATGTGCTGTTCGATCACGCCACCAATTGCGGCCAGGATCGACGGGATATACTTGCCCTGAACCCATGCGCCACCGCGCGGGTCAAACACGGCCTTCAGTTCTTCCACAACAAAAGACACATCCCCACCCCGGCGGAACACGGCCGAGATCATGCGGGTCAGCGCCAGCGTCCAGGCGTAATGCTCCATGTTCTTCGAGTTGATGAACACTTCGAACGGACGACGACGGCCACCAATGACAATATCATTGATCGTCAAGTAGATCGCGTGTTCGCTGTCGGGCCACTTCAACTTATAGGTCGACCCTTCCAGAGATTGTGGGCGATCCAGCGGCTCCGACATGTAGATCACGTCGCCACCGTCAATTTCATGCGGTGCGCTTGCACTTTCACCCGGCGCTTTGTCTTCGCTTTCCGACACGGTCAGGACGGACCCCGTCACATCGTTCGGACGATAGGTCGTGCACCCTTTGCACCCCTGATCCCAGGCCTGCATGTACACATCTTTGAAAGCGTCAAAGCTGATGTCCTCGGGGCAGTTGATCGTCTTCGAGATCGAGC
This sequence comes from Ruegeria sp. YTSC003, assembly GCF_059609785.1. Classification (NCBI taxonomy): domain Bacteria; kingdom Pseudomonadati; phylum Pseudomonadota; class Alphaproteobacteria; order Rhodobacterales; family Roseobacteraceae; genus Ruegeria; species Ruegeria sp. YTSC003. The sequence goes on from NZ_JBXWMK010000001.1 coordinate 543,419, forward strand.
TGTCGATCCATTTCTGCGCCGCGGCCTGCATCTTGACGTGATCGGAGGGGGACAGCGTCTGTGCGTTGACGAAATAGTCTGGCAGCTCTTTGTCGCCAAATTTGTCGCGCCACATCTGCACGGCGTAGTCCACGACCTCTTCTTCAGTGCGCGAGCCATCCTTTTGCAGGACCTTCCGCGTATAGGCATAGGCAAAGACCGGCTCGATCCCTGACGACACATTCCCCGCATAGAGAGAAATTGTCCCCGTCGGCGCGATCGAAGTCAGCAAAGCGTTGCGGATACCGTGTTCGCGGATTGCATCGCGCACGTCATCATCCATCTGCTGCATCGTGCCGCTTTCCAAGTATTTCTCGGCGTCGAACAGAGGGAACGCCCCTTTTTCCTTCGCCAAGTCGACCGACGCCAGATACGCGGCGCGCGCAATCGCTTTCAACCAGAGCTCGGTCTGACGCGCGCCCTCGTCCGATCCATAGCGCAGACCCAGCATCAGCAAGGCATCTGCCAGCCCGGTCACGCCCAGCCCGATACGGCGCTTGGCCTGCGCCTCGGCGGCCTGTTCGGGCAGCGGGAACTTCGACGCGTCGACAACGTTGTCCATCATGCGGACGGCTGTCGCGACCAGCTCTTGCAGGGCAGCCTCATTCAGATGGGCCGCATCTTCGAACGGCTCTGCCACAAGACGGGCAAGGTTGATCGACCCCAACAGACATGCACCATATGGCGGCAACGGCTGCTCGCCACACGGGTTCGTCGCCGCGATGGTTTCGGCATAGCTGAGGTTGTTGGCATTGTTGATCCGGTCGATGAAAATCACACCCGGTTCGGCATAGTCATAGGTGGCCTGCATGATCTTGTTCCACAGATCACGCGCTTGAACGGTGTGGTAAACCTTGTCTTCGAACACCAGCTCCCACGGGCCATCGGCTTTGACAGCTTCCATGAAAGGATCGGTGACCAGCACAGACATGTTGAACATGCGCAGGCGTGCAGGGTCGGACTTAGCCGTGATGAACTGTTCGATATCCGGGTGGTCACAGCGCATGGTCGCCATCATCGCACCCCGGCGCGAACCTGCGGACATGATGGTGCGGCACATCGCGTCCCATACATCCATAAAGCTCAGAGGCCCGGATGCATCCGCCGCGACCCCATGCACATCCGCTCCGCGCGGGCGAATGGTCGAGAAATCATAGCCGATCCCCCCACCCTGCTGCATGGTCAGCGCGGCCTCTTTCAGCATATCGAAGATACCGCCCATGCTGTCCGGCACCGTGCCCATGACAAAGCAGTTAAACAGCGTCACACGTCGCGCAGTGCCTGCGCCAGCGGTGATACGGCCAGCAGGCAGGTATTTGAAATCTTCCAGCGCTTCGAAGAACTTCTGCTCCCAATGCGCCGGGTCTTTTTCGACCTGCGCAAGATCGCGAGCGATACGCCGCCAGCTGTCCTCAACCGTTTGGTCAATGGGCGTGCCATCGGCCTGTTTGAAACGATATTTCATGTCCCAGATCTGCTCGGCGATGGGGGCGGCAAAGCGGCTCATTGGTGATTCCCTGTTCTGAAAGAGGTATCCAGATTATCCCAGATCACACCTTAACCACAACACCTTGATGACAGGCTTTCTTGAGCTACAATGTATAGACGGTCTTGGGACGACTCTGTGGGAAAGCTGTGGATAAGTACATAAACCTCATAAAACTCTCCGTCGGATCGGAAAGCGTCGACACGCTGATGGAATGGCAGGATAGCCGCAAACCGCTTTATGAAGACGGCTTGCCGCGCCACGTCACCCGCATGTGGCCCAAGCGCGAGGCCGAGATTCTGAACGGCGGATCAATCTATTGGGTGATCAAGGGTGTCGTACAGTGCCGCCAGAAGATCCTGCGGCTGGACGAAGTGCGCGGCGAGGACGGTATACGCCGCTGCGCCATCGTGCTGGACCCTGAGGTGCACCGCACACAGAATGCCTTGAAACGCCCGTTCCAAGGGTGGCGATACCTCAAACCGGAAGATACGCCTGCCGATCTTCCCAAAGGACGGGCCGAGGATGATTCTCTGCCCGACGATCTGAATCGCGCGTTGGCGGACATCGGCGTGCTGTAATCAGCTCAGCCGGTCAAGCAATTCGGAAAGAACCTCTTTTTCACCCACACCATAGCTGGCAACCCGACTACGCCACAGCGTGGCCTGTGATTGCAGGATCAGGCCGTCCGACAGGATTTTTAGGTGGTTTGCGCGCAATGTCTCACCTGTCGAGGTGATATCGGCAATCGCCTCGGCGGTTTCGTTCATCACAGTGCCTTCGGTTGCGCCCTGGCTGTCGACCAGAGTGTAATCTGCAACCCCAGCGTCCGTCAGAAACTCGCGCACCAATCGGTGGTATTTGGTCGCAATCCGCAACCGGTGCCCGTGGGTTTTGCGAAACGCTGCCGCCGCAGCATCGAGATCGTCCAGGGTTTCGACATCGACCCAACAGGCAGGGGTCGCAATGATCAGATCCGCTTTGCCGAAGCCCAACTCGGAGACTTCTTCAATCTGCTGTTCCCACCGTGGCAATTTTTCGTGCACCAGATCTGTTCCGGTGACACCCATATGAATGCGGCCAGCTGCCAGTTCGCGGGGGATTTCCCCGGCAGACAGCAGGATCAGCGAGACTCCGTCGATCCCTTCAACCTTACCGGCATATTCGCGGTCTGATCCGCTGCGCGACAATGTGATGCCGCGCTTTTCGAACCACGAAAAGGTCTTATCCATCAATCGGCCCTTCGAGGGCACGCCCAGTTTCAAGCTCATTGCGCGGCCTCCTCGATTTCCAGCATCAGGTCCGGGCGCAGTACGCCGCCAACAGCTGGAATTTCTGCCCCGTTGCCCAGTTGTCGCGTCAGCGCATCGTAACGCCCGCCGGTGGCAATCGGAGGCAAATCGGGGCGACCTTCGGCATAAAACCCAAAGACAAACCCGTCGTAATACTCCATCGACGTACGCCCATAGGCAGCCTCGAAATCCAACCGGCTCACGTCAACACCACGCGCCTGCAGGGCAGCAATTCTTGCCTCGAGCCTGTCCAGCGCCGGGGTGATCTGAGGCAGGTCAACGGCCACATCCCGCAACTGCTCCAAAGCAAAGGGCATGGTTTCCCGAACGGTCAGCAGAGATTCCAGGCCTGCAAGCTCGTTGTCCGAAATTGGCGGCGTCTCACGATCTTCGCGCAACGCGTCGATGCGGGCCTCAATCTCGGCAGCGCGGCGTTTTCCGATCATAGGAACGTCAAACCCCATCGGGTCTGCAGCCTCCAAAAGCATTGTGCGGTGATCCGGCTCGGGCTTTCGTCCGGCGAACCGGTCCAGCAAGACGCGGAACCGACGTGGACGCCACAGGTGGCGCATCAGCGCGGCCTTGCGCCGATCCGTAGTGCGCAGCCCCTGAACAGCCGCCGTCAGGATGCCGATGTCACCGGTTGCCGCGCGCAGGGGCAGCCCCCGCAATTGCAGGGCAAACAGGGAAAACACCTCTGCATCGGCCCCGGCGGGATCATTGCGATCGAAAACTTCATATCCGACCTGAATGTATTCGTTGGATCGATCCGGGTCATGCTCTTGCCGACGAAACACTTCACCTGAATAGGTATAGCGCGCGGGTTCAGCCCCTTCGGTCATGTGCATCTGCACCACCGGAAGGGTGAAATCCGGGCGCAGCATCTGTTCGCCACGCAACGCATCCGAAGTCACGTAAGCACGCGCGCGGATGTCTTCGCCATAAAGGTCCAGCAACGTTTCAGCCGGTTGCAGCAGGGGCGTATCCACAACCTGCGCCCCGGCGGCTTCGAACCGGACACGCATCATCGCGGCGCGGGCCTGTATCTGGGAACGATTGGGCATCGGTCAGTCCTGACTGTCCAGAATCTCGCGCACTTTGGCGACCAGATTACCACGTGACACTTCGAACTGGCTGGGGCGTTCTTTCCATTCCTCGAGCGTGGCGCTTTCGGCAATCTTCGCGCCCAGGATCAGATCCTTGATCTGCACGATCCCATTGGCTTTCTCGTCACCGCCCTCGATCACTGCAATCGGAGAGTTCCGTTTATCCGCATATTTCAGCTGATTACCGAAGTTCTTGGGGTTGCCCAAATAGACCTCGGCCCGAATACCGGCATTGCGCAGTTCCGCCACCATCGCCTGATAGTCGGCCATCCGGTCGCGATCCATAACGGTCACGACTACAGGACCCGTGGCTTGCGCGGCTATCCTGCCTTTTTCGCGCAGGGCAGCCAGCAGACGGTCGACACCGATGGAGACGCCGGTCGCCGGAACTTCCTGCCCGGTGAAGCGTTTGACCAGATCGTCATAGCGACCACCACCCGAGACCGATCCGAATTGCCGCTTGCGGCCTTTCTCATCGAAAATCTCAAAGGTCAGCTCGGCCTCATATACCGGCCCGGTATAATAACCCAGGCCGCGCACGACCGAAGGGTCAATCTCGATCCGGTCCGCGCCGTACCCGCCCGCATCCAACAGGGTTCCGATCTGTTCCAACTCGGCGATCCCATCCGCACCGATCTTGCTGTCGCCTACGGCGGCGCGCAGGTTGGCCAATGTTCCGGCGGTTTCGGCGGCCTTGGAGGTCAGAAACGCGATCACCGGCTCAGCCTGATCCTCGCTGAGGCCAACGCCGTCGATAAACGCGCCAGAGGCGTCCAGACGGCCTTTGGTCAGCAGCTCTCGCACGCCCTGCTCGCCAACTTTGTCGAACTTGTCGATGGTGCGCAGAACGTTGTCGCGGGCAGCGACGTCTTCGCCAAGCCCCATGGCCTCAAGCACGCCATTCAGAACCTTGCGGTTGTTGACCCGCACCAGATAGTCGCCGCGCGGAATGCCCACGGTCTCCAACGTATCAGACAGCATCGCGCAAATCTCGGCGTCTGCGGCCATCGAGGCCGTACCCACCGTATCCGCATCGCATTGATAAAACTGACGATACCGCCCCGGCCCCGGCTTTTCGTTCCGCCAGACCGGCCCCATCGCATAGCGGCGATAAGGCGTTGGCAGATCGTTGCGGTGCTGCGCATAGACGCGGGCCAACGGCGCGGTCAGATCATAACGCAAGGCCATCCAGTCGCCCTTGTCATTCTCGTCGACTTCCTGCCACGCAAAGACGCCTTCATTCGGGCGATCTACGTCGGGCAGGAATTTGCCCAGCGCCTCGACGGTTTCAACCGCGCTGCTTTCCAGGGCGTCAAAACCGTACTGATGATAGACGTCCGCAATAGCCCGCAGCATCTCGGTGCGCTGCGTGACTTCCTGGCCGAAATAGTCGCGGAACCCTTTTGGCGTTACGGCCTTGGGGCGGGGCTGTTTCTTGGGCTTGGCCATGTGGGACGTCCTTGGGAGTTGCCTTGTTCCGCGCGCGGTCTATCCCATGGCCTGCATCGGGGCAAGGCGCGCTTTCGCTGGCCATGCGCTATCCGGGTCGCTATGACCGGCCTAAGACACAGGAGTCCCCCATGCAGCATCTGGAAGAGCAGATCGCCCATCTTGCCCGTACGGTCGAAGACCTCAACTCGGTCGTCACTCGACAACAGGACGAGATTGATCGTTTGACACGCCGTGTCGAAATGCTGATGCGCCGCGAAGGCGAACGGGCGCAGGAAGGCTCGGGCGGGATCGTTTTGGGCGACGAACGCCCGCCACATTATTGATGACTTAGAGCCCCAGCGACTTTTTCACCGCGTTGTCGACCACGCCGCCCAAAAGGGCATCCTTATCCGCGGCGCATCCTTCCGACAGCGCCGCTATGAAGGCTTCGCGCAACTGGGCCTTTTCCTCATCTGTGGCCGCATGTTCTTCGATATTGATCTGACGATTATGAAGAGATAGCGCCGTCATTTTTGCGACTACAGTCACAACAAATTCTTCGTCACCATCCGCCTCTTCAGCTATTGAGGCGCAGGTATAGTGCATCACAGGCAATGCGTCCTGCACCATCTGCTCAGCAGCTTCATCGGCAGATACCACGCACGGAGCCGCTAGAATTGCGGCGCAAGCTGACATTCCAAGTTTTTTAAACTGCATCACCATCACTTCCAGTTATGTCCAATAATGGCTCCGGCCACGCCACCAATTGCGGCGCCTTTTCCATCACCGACAATCGCACCAACACCTGCGCCGATCAGCGCGCCTTCGATGGTCTTCTTTTTCTTCTTGTCGTCCGCCGACGCGACCGAGGCTGCAACCAAAGCCAGCGATGCCGTCGCTCCAAACAAAACTCTTCTGAAATTGAGACCTGCAATTGTCATATCAACACCCTCCTGCGGCATGACCCAAAGACATCTCTGTCGGGTCAGCCTAGCGGGGTGCTAACTGTCTGGCAACAAAGAGAGGTCAGATCTCTTCGACGGACAGAATACCTTCCAGCGATTTTATCGCGCCTTTGATCTGCGGGTTGATCGGAAACTCAGCGCCCAGGTCCATTTCGACATCACCTGGCAGGCTTGGGTCCAGTAACAACAATTGGATCGGTCCGCGCGCCGCGCCTTTGGCGGCAGTTGCGGCATCCTCAAGAACTTTTGCCACGGTTGGCACCGCTTGCGCTGCGTCAACAAAGATACGCAGGCCCGTCGCCCCGGCTTCTGCCACAACGGAATCCGCCGGGCCTACCGAGCGCCCCAGCAGCTTGAGTTGGTCAGCTTCCATCGTCGCCTCGACGGTCAGCACCACCTGTGCTCCGGTTTCCAGATACTCGCGTGACTTTTCGAGCGTTTCTGAAAACAGCGTTACTTCATATGCACCTGTCGGGTCGGACAACTGGGCAAAGGCGAACCGGTTGCCGCGTGCGGACTTTCGCTCTTGCCGTCCGGCAACAACTCCGGCCATTTTAGCGATCAAAGGGCCCGAACGCGCCTTTTCGGTCACTTCGTCCAACGTCAGAACCTGCTTACGCCTTAACGCGGGCATGTAGTCATCCAACGGGTGGCCTGACAAATAGAAACCAATAGCCTTAAATTCTTCGCTCAAACGTTCCGCCGGCAGCCAGTCTGGCGAAGGCGACAGGCGCGGTTCGGGCAGATCGTCTCCGGCTTCACCAAACAACGACACCTGGTTCGAGTTCTTCTGGTCATGGATTGCCGCCGAATATTGCACCAACGGATCGAGACTTTCGAACACGCGACGGCGGTTTTTGTCGAGCTGATCGAAGGCCCCTGCCCGCGCCATCATCTCCAGCGGGCGCTTGCCGACCCTCTTCAGATCAACCTTGCGGGCAAAGTCGAACAGGTTCACGAACGGCTTGCTTTCGCGCCCCGCGACCACAAGGTTCATCGCCTCGACGCCCACGTTCTTTAGTGCCCCCAATGCATAGACAAGATGGCCGTCGACCACATCGAAAGTCGACAGCGAGCGGTTTACGCAAGGCGGCACATAAGGCAATTCCAGCCCTTTGCGCACCTCCTCGAAGTATACAGCCAGCTTGTCGGTCAGGTGGATATCGCAATTCATGACACCGGCCATAAACTCGACCGGGTGGTTCGCCTTAAGCCAGCCTGTCTGGTAACTGACCACGGCATAGGCGGCTGCGTGGGATTTGTTGAAGCCGTAGTTGGCGAATTTTTCCAGCAAGTCGAAGACTTCGCTGGCCTTCTTGGCATCGACTCCATTCTCGCCCGCACCCTTTTCGAATTTCGGGCGCTCGGCATCCATCGCTTCTTTAATTTTCTTACCCATCGCGCGGCGCAGCAGGTCGGCACCACCAAGGCTGTACCCAGCCATAACCTGCGCGATCTGCATCACCTGTTCCTGATAGACGATGATGCCCTGGGTTTCCTCAAGGATATGGTCGATCAAGGGGTGTACGGATTCAATCTTGCGAAGCCCGTTCTTCACCTCGCAATAGGTCGGGATGTTCTCCATCGGACCGGGACGATAGAGCGCCACTAGGGCAACAATATCTTCGATACAGGTCGGCTTCATGCGCTTGAGCGCATCCATCATGCCCGAGGATTCCACCTGAAACACCGCTACCGTCTTGGCCGCGGAATAGAGTTTGTACGTTGCCTCATCATCCAGAGGGATGGCGTTGATCTGGTTCTCGGCCCCGTCGGCAGGCTCATAAAGCTCGGTTCCGTCGGCGGCGACGTGCAATGGACGGTTGGATTTGAAGATCAGATCCATCGCATTCTGGATCACAGTTAGCGTCTTCAGACCAAGAAAGTCGAACTTTACCAGCCCGGCCTGTTCCACCCATTTCATGTTGAACTGAGTGGCCGGCATGTCGGATCGCGGGTCCTGATACAGCGGCACCAGCGCATCCAGCGGGCGGTCTCCGATAACCACTCCCGCCGCGTGGGTCGACGCGTTTCGCAGCAACCCCTCGACCTGCTGGCCATAAGTCAGAAGGCGGTCCACAACCTCTTCGTTGCGCGCCTCTTCGCGCAGACGAGGTTCGTCTTTCAGCGCCTTCTCGATGGAGACGGGTTTGACGCCTTCCACCGGGATCATCTTGGACAGGCGATCCACCTGCCCGTATGGCATCTGCAGAACGCGCCCAATGTCGCGCACGGCAGCTTTCGACAGCAACGCACCAAAGGTGATGATCTGCCCCACCTTGTCGCGGCCATATTTCTGCTGCACGTAACGGATCACCTCTTCGCGGCGATCCATGCAGAAGTCGATATCGAAGTCCGGCATCGAAACCCGTTCCGGGTTCAGGAACCGTTCGAAAAGCAGCGAATAGCGCAGCGGATCAAGGTCAGTAATCGTTAGCGCATAGGCCACCAAAGATCCCGCACCCGAGCCCCGACCCGGCCCGACCGGGATATCGTGATCCTTGGACCACTGAATAAAATCGGCAACAATCAGGAAGTAGCCGGGGAACCCCATGCCTTCGATGATGTCGAGCTCGAAATCCAAGCGTTCCTGATATTCCTCTGGCGTTACTGCGTGCGGGATCACTGCCAGGCGTTTTTGCAAACCATCATTCGCAATACGGCGCAGTTCGGCAACCTCGTCATCAGCGAATTTCGGCAGGATCGGATCGCGGCGATAGGCCATGAACGCGCAGCGCTTGGCAATCTCAACGGTGTTCTCAATTGCCTCAGGCAAGTCGGCGAACAAAGTCGCCATCTCCTGCTGCGACTTGAAATAGTGCTGCGCGGTCAGGCGACGGCGACCTTCTTGCTGATCGACATAGGCCCCCTCCGAGATACAAATCAGCGCATCGTGCGCTTCGTACATATCTGTGGTCGGGAAATAGACGTCATTGGTGGCGACCAGAGGAAGGTTCTTGGCATAGGCCATTTCCACATGGCCACGCTCGGTCAGACGTTCGGCCTCGGGTTGACCGCCCTCACCCGGATGACGCTGGAGTTCGATATAGAGGCGATCGGCGAACATCGCTGACAATCGGTCCACCAAGGCTTCAGCCGCGGGGCGTTGACCCTGTTGCAACAACATCCCAACCGGTCCATCCGGCCCACCGGACAAGCAGATCAACCCTTCAGATCGTTCCGCAAGTTCTTCCAGAGTCACCTGCGGCAACTGCCCACCCTTGTCGACGTAAAGACACGAACTGAGCTTCATCAGGTTCTCATACCCGGCCTCGGACTGGGCAAGCAAAACCACCGGTGCGGGTGTTTTGGGCTTTTCGCCCGGTTGCGCCTGCACATAGGTCAGGTCAACCTGACAACCCATAATCGGCTGCACTCCGGCCCCGCTGGCGGTGACCGAAAACTCCAAAGCCGAGAACATGCTGTTAGTATCCGTCACAGCGACGGCGGGCATATCCATCTTATCACACAAACCGGGCAGCTTTTTCAGCCGCACGGCGCCTTCCAGCAGGGAATATTCGGTGTGAACACGGAGGTGAATGAATCGAGGAGTACTGCTCATGACTGCCACGCTATCCCAGCCGCGCGCCCGGCAAAAGCAGGAACCTTGGCTTTGGATTGCCAAAAAGATGGGCTTTGATTATTCGGCTTTTCCAGAAGGTGCTTCGGAGCCCGACAGTAGCCAAAGACAAAAAATGCTTTAGTTTCAATCAGGTGATCGCTAAACGAAGATAACAATCACGCAGCGTCAGTGCTCAATGGTGTATCACATAGGTAGTTTTTCTTGCCAGACAACCTGCGCTGTTTCTAACATCAGTTGGCAAGCTATCCGCCCGCTACTCTTTCTACGTCGCATCGAAGGGGGGCACGCAAGGGCGCAACCGGGTAAGGCGACGGGTTTCTCGAATGAATATCACGTTTCTTCTGAACGGAGAGACAGTGGAACTGGCGGATGTCGATCCGACAGCGACCCTGCTGGATTGGCTGCGTGAGGATCGCGGCCTGACCGGCACCAAAGAAGGCTGCAACGAAGGCGATTGCGGGGCATGCACTGTCATGGTGACGGATGAAGGTGGCCACAAGGCGCTGAATTCCTGCATCCTGTTTCTGCCTCAACTGCATGGTAAGGCGGTTCGCACGGTCGAAGGCGCCAGTGGCCCCAACGGCGAGGCGCACCCAGCCCAGCAGGCGATGGTGGATCTGCACGGCTCGCAATGTGGCTTCTGTACCCCCGGTTTCGTTATGTCGATGGTGGCCAGTCATGCAAATGGCGCGACGGATCACGACACCCAGCTTGCTGGCAACCTGTGCCGATGCACCGGCTACGCGCCGATCATTCGCGCCGCCAAGGCTGCCGAAGAAGTTCCCGTGCCAGTTTGGGTGAAAGACAAGCCAGTCGCCACGCGGGTCACATCGCAGATGTTGCCGGAGTCTTCGGATGAATTGGCCAAAATCTACGCGGAACACCCGGACGCCACTCTGGTCGCCGGCGCGACGGACGTTGGGCTTTGGGTGACCAAGCAACTGCGTGACCTCGACCCAGTGATTTTTCTGAACCGCTGTGATGATCTGAAAGAGATCACCATCACGGATGACGAGGTTCTGTTCGGCGCGATGGTCGATATGAACCGGATGGGCGAAGCACTGGCGGACCTGCACCCGTCTTACGCCGAAATGATCCGGCGCTACGCCAGCGTTCAGGTGCGGCACGCGGCCACCGTGGGCGGAAATATCGCCAACGGCTCGCCCATCGGAGACAACCCGCCCGCACTGATCGCCCTGGGCGCAACGCTACATCTGCGCAAGGGCGACGAACGTCGCTCGGTCGCATTGGAGGACTTCTTTATCGACTACGGCAAACAAGACCGGACACCTGGCGAGTTTGTCGAATCCGTGAGCTTTCCGCGTCAGGCGGATCGTTTGAAGGCCTACAAACTCAGCAAACGGTTCGATCAGGATATCTCGGCCGTGTGTGGGTGTTTCAACATCTCTGTTTCGGACGGTATGGTTGCTGATGCCCGTATTGCCTTTGGTGGTATGGCTGGCACTCCAAAACGGGCTTCAAATGTCGAAGCCGCGCTGGTTGGCAAGCCATGGACGCATGAGACCGTTCAGTCCGCCATTCCGGCCTTCGACAGTGATTTCACGCCAATGACGGACATGCGCGCATCGGCCAACTATCGGCTGCAGACCGCCAAAGCGCTGCTCGAACGATATTTCCTTGAGGATCAAGGCGAAGTGACAAATGTATTGGAGGTGTCCGCATGAGCGTGACCAAACCCCTCCCCCACGACGCGGCGCCACTGCATGTCGCGGGAACCGCACGCTATGTAGATGACATTCCGACACCCAAAGGATCGTTGCATCTAGCCTTTGGAATTAGCCCGATTGCCAAGGGTAAGATCACCACGATGGACCTGTCGGCGGTGAAGGCAGCTGAAGGTGTCGTCATGGTGATGACAGCCGACGATCTGCCATTTGCCAATGACGTCTCACCGTCGATCCATGATGAACCTCTGCTGTCTGATGGCACGGTGCACTATATCGGGCAGCCCGTTTTCCTCGTCATTGCGACCAGCCACCTTGCCGCGCGGAAAGCGGCGCGTTTGGGCCAGATCGATTATGCCGAAGAGACCCCAATCCTGACGGTTGAAGAGGCGCTTGCCGCAGACAGTCGGTTCGAGGACGGTCCGCGCATCTACGCCAAGGGCGATGCGGATGCGGCCATTGCGGGTTCGGCGCATGTGATCGAAGGTGGATTCGAGCTTGGCGGTCAGGAGCATTTCTATCTGGAAGGTCAGGCTGCACTGGCCGTGCCCAATGAGGGCGCGGATATGTTGGTGCATTCTTCGACCCAGCACCCGACCGAGATTCAGCACAAAGTAGCGGACGCTCTGGGTGTTCCGATGCACGCGGTTCGCGTTGAAACGCGCCGTATGGGCGGCGGCTTTGGCGGCAAGGAAAGTCAGGGCAACGCTTTGGCTGTTTCCTGCGCTATCGCGGCACGTGCAACCGGCAAAGCCTGCAAGATGCGCTATGACCGCGATGATGACATGATCATAACCGGCAAGCGCCACGCGTTCCGGATTGCATATAAGGCCGGATTTGATGAGAACGGCCACATCCAAGGCGTTTCCTTCCTGCATCATGCGATTTGTGGTTGGGCACAGGATCTGTCCCTGCCGGTCGCGGACCGTGCGATGCTGCATTCGGACAATGCCTATCTGTTGCCGAATGCCCGGATCGAAAGCCACCGGCTGAAGACTAACACTCAATCCGCTACCGCCTATCGCGGGTTCGGCGGACCTCAGGGTATGGTCGGGATCGAACGCGTGATGGATCACGCCGCGTATGAACTGGGCATGGACCCGGTCGAATTGCGTCGCCGGAACTACTATGAGCCGGCGCATGTTGTTGCGGATCCCGTGATCGCTGAAAAGCCGCTGGGCCATCCTGACCCGCACGAGGACCTGACCAGCCGAGGCGCGGTTGAGATGGGCAACGCCCCGGTGCGTCCCTTGCCCGCAGGTGGCAATACCACGCCGTACGGGATGGAGGTCAGTGACTTCGAACTGCACGGCATGACTGCCAAGTTGCTGCAATCCAGCGACTACAACACGCGCAAGGCAGCCATCCAGAAGTGGAACGCCGAGAACAGCGTGATCAAGAAAGGCATCGGCTTTTCTCCGGTTAAGTTCGGCATTTCGTTTACGTTGACCCATCTGAACCAGGCGGGCGCGTTGGTGCATGTGTATCAGGACGGCTCGGTCCACCTGAACCACGGCGGCACCGAGATGGGGCAAGGTCTTTTCCAAAAGGTCGCGCAAGTGGCCGCGTCCCGCTTTGGTATTCCGTTGGAGATGGTGAAAATCACCGCGACCGACACCGCCAAGGTGCCGAATACCTCGGCTACGGCCGCGTCCTCGGGCAGTGACCTGAACGGTATGGCGGTCAAAGCGGCCTGCGACACGATCCGCGACCGGATGGCTGACTATCTGGCGCATCGACATCAGGCCGATCCCTCAACGGTGACGTTCTCTGATGGCCACGTCTCGGTCGGCGTAGAGCGCTACACATTCTCAGAAGCAGCTGCGCTGGTTTATCAGGGCCGGGTCAGCCTGTCTGCGACCGGGTTTTATAAGACACCCAAGATCGAGTGGGACCGGATCAAAGGCCGGGGGCGTCCGTTCTTTTATTTCGCCTACGGCGCGTCGATTACCGAAGTCGTGATCGATACACTGACAGGCGAGAACCGCATTTTGCGGACGGATATCCTGCATGATGCAGGCGCGTCGCTGAACCCGGCGCTGGATATTGGGCAGGTCGAAGGCGCATACGTACAGGGTGCGGGATGGCTGACCACGGAAGAACTTGTCTGGGACGGCAAGGGCAATCTGCGCACGCATGCGCCGTCGACCTACAAGATTCCCGCTTGCTCGGATCGGCCTGACGTTTTCAATGTCGCGCTCTGGAGCGGTGAAAACCGCGAGGACACGATCTATCGCTCAAAAGCGGTCGGAGAGCCGCCCTTCATGCTGGGTATTTCCGCGTGGCTTGCCCTGTCGAATGCGGTGGCGGCGTGCGGTGACAGCTACCCGGCACTTGATGCACCCGCCACGGCTGAAGAAGTCTGGAAGGGTGTCCAGCGGGTAAAGGGAGAGACCTGATGGGATTTGATCGAGAGGCTTTGAGGGAGGCGGTCAAAACCCACGGCAAGGTGACCCGGGTGGTTATCGCCGGGATCAAGGGGTCATCCCCCCGTGAAGTTGGCGCTGCAATGCTGGTTTGGGAGGACGGGCAGTCGGGCACAATCGGCGGCGGCACGTTGGAGTATCAGGCGTCTGAAGCAGCCCGATCCCAAGCAGCGCCCATGCGCCAAACGCACCACGCGCTCGGCCCGGATATGGGCCAGTGTTGTGGCGGTGCAGTAACTCTGCTGAGTGAAATCTACGATCTTGCGGCCGTCGACCGGCTGGATGATGCAGTCATTGCGCGCTCGGCTTCGGGCGGTGAGATGCCGCTTTCGGTCAAGCGACTGTTGTCGCAGGCCCGCGGTCAAGGTGTTGCGCCCGAACCGCAGCTGATTGACGGCTGGATGGTCGAACCCGTTCACGAACCGGCGCGCAATCTGTGGATATGGGGTGCCGGTCACGTTGGCCGGGCTCTGGTAGACGTTCTATCCCCATTGCCTGATCTGTCGATCACCTGGGTCGATACCGGGCCTGAGCGTTTTCCCGAAACGGTGCCCGCAGGCGTAACCGTCGTTCCGGCAAGCAAACCGGCCGAGCTGGTTCGCCATGCGCCGCGTGATGCCGAGCACCTTGTGCTTACTTATTCACACAATCTGGACCTGGAACTGTGCAACAGGTTGCTTTTGCATGATTTCCGCTTTGCGGGCCTGATTGGCTCGGCTACGAAATGGGCGCGGTTCCGATCCCGGCTGGCCGCTTTGGGACATGCGCCCGAGCGGATTGGCCGGATTACCTGCCCAATCGGAGATCCAGCCTTGGGCAAACACCCGCAGATGATCGCAGTTGGTGTCGCGGCGCAGATCCTGCGCCCTGCCCGGCAAAACGAAATAAAGAAGGACCTGAGCGCGTGACCACTCCACTTCTAAGCTTACAAGGGCTGACTAAAGCCTATCCCGGCGTCGTGGCCAATGATCAGGTGTCCTTTGACATCGGTGAGGGTGAGGTACACGCCTTGCTTGGCGAAAACGGCGCCGGCAAATCCACGTTGGTCAAAATGATCTACGGTTTGGTAAAGCCCGACAGCGGCACCATGCTGCTGCGCGGACAAGCCTTCGCGCCACCCGAACCCCGTGCCGCACGGGCGGACGGGATCGCGATGGTGTTCCAGCACTTCTCGTTGTTCGACGCATTGAACGTGGCCGAAAACATCGCCTTGGGGATGGAAAACCCGCCTGCCATGGGCGATCTGGCTGCGCGTATTCGCGAAGTTTCGGAAACTTACGGTCTGCCACTGGATCCTTATCGCACTGTCGGTGATCTGTCCGCGGGTGAGCGTCAGCGGGTCGAAATCATCCGCTGTCTGCTGCAGGACCCCAAGCTTCTGATCATGGACGAGCCGACATCGGTTCTGACACCCCAGGAAGTCGATATTCTGTTTGAAACGCTGAACAAATTACGGTCCGAGGGTACCTCGATCCTGTATATCTCGCACAAGTTGGAAGAAATCCGCACGCTGTGCGACCACGCCACGATCCTGCGTTTGGGTAAAAATGTCGGCGAATGCATTCCCGCTGAGACCTCAGCGCGCGACATGGCCGAGATGATGGTGGGTTCGACCCTGCAAACGCCCGAGCGTTCGGGGCGTGAGTTCGGTGAGGTCGCCCTGGATGTCAGCGGTTTGTCAGTTTCATCACCATCTGAATTCGGTACTGCGTTGAAGAATGTCCACATGACCGTCCGCAAGGGCGAGGTTCTGGGCGTTGGCGGTGTCGCTGGCAACGGACAGGACGAATTGCTGGGCGTTCTGTCAGGTGAAATCATCACAGCGCCCGACGCGATTAAGTTCAACGGCCAGCCAATCGGCAAGCTGGGACCGACCGCACGTCGCAAGCTGGGTGTTCTGACCGCTCCGGAAGAGCGGTTGGGACATGCGGCCGCCCCTGACATGAGCCTGACCGAAAACGCGTTGCTGACTGGTTCGGTCCGGGAAGGACTTGAGAACAACGGGTTTCTCAAATGGGCAGAAACCAAGAGCTTCGCGGAAAAGATCATTAGTGCTTTTGACGTCCGAACGCCCGGACCTGAAAACGCTGCGCGATCCTTGTCAGGCGGTAACCTGCAGAAATTCGTCATAGGACGCGAGGTCCTGCAAAACCCTGACGTGCTTGTTGTGAACCAACCAACATGGGGCGTGGATGCAGCCGCCGCGGCGTCCATTCGCCAAGCCATTCTGGATTTGGCGGCAAAAGGCACAGCGGTCATCTGCATATCTCAGGATCTGGATGAGCTGATGGAAATCTCGGACAGCTTTGCGGCGCTCAATGAAGGTCGGCTTAGCGCTCCGCGCACGACCACAGGTCTGACGGTCGACGAAATTGGCCTGATGATGGGCGGCGCGCATGGCATGGAGGTGGCCCATGTCTAAGACATATCAAAAAAGAAGTGAAAACAGGGGGATGAGCGGATGATTGTGTTGGAGAAACGGCCGCAGCCGTCCAAAGCGTGGTCTTACGCGACCCCTTTGGTGGCCGTGTTGGCAACCATGGTTTTCGGCGGCATCCTGTTCGCCATTCTGGGCAAGAACCCGATCCAAGCCATTGGCACCATCTTTTGGGAGCCTTTGTTCGGTGAATTCTCGTTCTACTATCGCCCGCAATTGCTGGTGAAAGGTGCTCCGCTAGTTCTGATCGCAATTGGTCTGTCTTTGGGTTTCCGTGCCGGCATTTGGAATATCGGAGCCGAAGGCCAATACATCATGGGCGCTATCTTTGGCGCAGGTACAGGTCTGGCCTTTTATCCGCTGGATGCCTGGTATGTCTTCCCGATCATGGTGATCGCCGGTGCATTTGGCGGTTGGATATGGGCAATGATTCCGGCCTTCCTGAAGGTGCGCTTTGGTACCAATGAAATCCTTGTCTCACTGATGCTGGTCTATGTGGCCGAGCAGTTTCTGGCCTCTGTTTCGCTGGGGTTGCTGAAAAACCCGGAGGGCCACGGTTTTCCCGGTTCACGCAATTTACAAGCTTACGACAGCGCACATAACGCCGAGCTGATCGCGGGATCGGGTATGCACTTGGGTGTTGTTGCGGCCTTTATTGCGGTAATCTTCGCCTATGTTCTGCTGAACCGACACATGCTGGGTTTTCACATTCGACTGACCGGAGAAGCACCCCGCGCGGCAAAGTTCGCCGGTGTGAACCCCGCACGGTTGATCCTGTTTTGCCTCGGTATGGCTGGTGCTTTGGCCGGATTGGCGGGCATGTTCGAAGTGTCCGGTCCCGCCGGCGTGGTCAGCATCGATTTCAATGTAGGATATGGTTTTACCGCGATCATCGTGGCCTTCTTGGGACGCTTGCATCCGCTGGGCATCTTGCTGGCCGGTGGCCTGATGGCACTGACCTATATCGGCGGCGAGATCGCTCAGTCTCAACTGGGCCTGCCTGCGGCCGCTATTCAGGTGTTTCAGGGAATGTTGCTGTTCTTCCTGCTCGCCTTCGACCTTTTGACCAACTACCGCATCCGTGCGGCCCGTAGCGAGGTAGCCTGAATCATGGACCTTTCAGCAATCAACCCAGTCCTTCTGGTGGCATCATTAATGGTCGCTGCAACCCCCTTGCTACTGGCCGCGATCGGAGAGCTGGTCGTCGAGAAAGCCGGTGTTCTTAACCTTGGCGTCGAAGGCATGATGATCGTCGGCGCAATCAGCGGATTTGCGATCTCGGTCGAGACAGGCTCACCCTGGCTGGGCTTCATTGCGGCTGCCATTGGTGGCGCGGTGCTGTCGCTGCTGTTTGTCCTCCTGACACAGGTCGCGCTTGCCAATCAGGTCGCCAGTGGCCTTGCCCTGACGCTGTTCGGCCTCGGTTTCAGCGCTCTGCTTGGGCAAAGTTATGTGGGTATCAAGCCGCCCAGCATGGGGGACATTCACATCCCTCTGATCAGCGACATACCGGTGATCGGCCCAATCCTGTTCCAGCATGACCCGATCCTGTATGTCGGTATTGCTCTGACCGCAGCCGTCTGGGCCACGTTGAAATACACTCGTGTCGGTCTGATCCTGCGCGCAGTGGGTGAAAACCACGACGCCGCACACGCCCTGGGCTACAAGGTTATCAAGATCCGTATCCTGGCGATCTTGTTCGGTGGCGCCTGCGCTGGCCTCGGTGGAGCCTATATCAGCCTGATCCGCGTTCCGCAGTGGACCGAGGGCATGACCGCCGGTGTTGGATGGATCGCTCTTGCGCTGGTGGTCTTTGCCAGCTGGAAACCATGGCGTGCATTGCTGGGTGCTTATTTGTTTGGCGGAATCACGGTGTTGCAGCTTAATCTGCAGGCAGCGGGCGTTGCCATCCCAGTCGAGTATCTGGCAATGTCGCCCTACATCATCACGATCCTTGTGCTTGTGATCCTTTCGGCCGACAAGAGCAGCGCACCTGCCTCACTGGGCCGGACCTTCCACGCCTCGCACTAGACGGGGCCAATTGAACCAACTTGGGGAGTAACCACATGAAATTCACTTCACTTCTTGCCAGTGCCGCGATGGTGCTGGGTCTGGCGACCGGCGCGGTCGCACAGGACAAAACAAAAGTAGGCTTTGTCTATGTCGGCCCGGTGGGCGACGGCGGCTGGACCTATGAACACGACAAAGGCCGTCTGGCGGTTGAGAAAGAATTCGGCGACAAAGTCGAGACCGTGTTTGTTGAATCCGTTCCCGAAGGCCCGGACGCGGAACGTGTGATGACCCAGATGGCGTTGGAAGGCGCTGACCTGATCTTTACCACCTCGTTCGGGTATATGGACCCGACCATCAACGTGGCCAAGAAATTCCCGAATGTGAAGTTCGAGCACGCGACCGGCTACAAAACCGCCCCGAACGTGTCCGTCTATTCGGCCCGCTTCTACGAAGGCCGCGCCGTTCAGGGCCACATCGCTGGTAAAATGACCGAGTCGAACATCATCGGGTACATCGGGTCCTACCCGATCCCCGAAGTGATCCGCGGCATCAACTCGGCCTATATCCACGCCAAAAAGGTGAACCCGGATGTGGAGTTCAAGATCATCTGGGCCTACACTTGGTTCGACCCGGCGAAAGAGGCTGACGCTGCTTCCGTTCTGATCGAACAGGGCGCGGACGTGATCCTGCAGCACACCGACTCGACCGCGCCGCAGGCGGCCGCACAAGAGGCGGGCAACGTGATCACCTTCGGTCAGGCCTCGGACATGAGCGAATATGCCCCCAAGCCGCGCGTATCGTCGATCATCGACAACTGGGCGCCCTACTACATCGCACGCACCCAAGCGGTCATGGATGGGTCGTGGGAAACCGTTAACACTTGGGATGGCATCAAGGAAGGCATGGTTGAGATCGGTGAGATCTCGGACGCCGTTCCAGCCGACATCAAAGAAGAAGCACTGGCGATGAAAGCGGCCATGGCCGCGGGTGAATACCACCCCTTCACCGGTCCGCTGAAAAAGCAGGACGGTAGCGACTGGCTGGCTGAAGGCGAAACCGCCGATGACGGTACACTGGCAGGTATGAACTTCTACGTTGAAGGTTTGGAAGGCGAAATTCCGCAGTAAACCTATACACGAACACGTTGAGGGGCTGGCCATTTGGCTGGCCCTTTTTCGTGTCTATGCGAGCACCTCGCCTAGCCTTAACTAAATACTGTCTTGACGATTGCAGACACGACGGACCTGATGGGGTTAATGTTTTACCTCTCTCAACACGAAACGTAAAAACCCCATGGAGATCAAAGCGCAAGACCACAGCCGCTGGTGGATACTCGGCGCGATGGGTGCCATCTTGGGTGTTATTCTGCTGGACGAAACGGTCGTCAGCGTCGCGCTTCCAACCATCCGCAATGAGCTTGGCCTGTCTCTGCTTGAAGCGCATTGGGTGGTGAATATCTATCTGCTGGTGCTGGCTTGATTTGCGGGCGCAGCAGGACGATTGGGCGATGTTCTGGGCATTCGGGTTTTGCTCAGTGCAGGTTTATTGATTTTCGGTTTGTCCTCCGCACTGGGAGCGTTTGCCGAAAGTGTATTTGCTCTGTTAACAGCGCGCGCCGCACAGGGCATCGGTGCAGCACTGATTTTCCCGCTGTCGCTAGTGGTTCTGATCCAGTCTTTTGACGAAAAGGAACGCGGGCTGGCACTGGGTTTATACGGCGGGATCGGGACAGTATTCCTGTCAATGGGTCCGCTGGTTGGAGGCGTTCTGACCGAATATCTGTCTTGGCGCTGGATCTTCTGGGTCAACCCCCCAATCGTGCTTGTGGTCGCTCTGGTCGCATGGGTTTTCTGGCGGGACCCGCCACACCAACGGGAGCGCGAGTTCGACCTGAAAGGGCTAATTCTACTGGTGACGGGGTTGGCGGCTATTGTGTTCGGTGTCATGGAGGGCCCGGACAGAGGCTGGGTACAGCCCGAAGTTCTTATGGCCCTGTCAGCGGGTCTTATTTTTTTGGTGTTATTTGTCCGCGTCGAACAGAGGGCAACATCGCCTCTGATTGCCATCTCCCTTTTTGCCGGCCCCGGGTTTGCTGCTTCAAACATGATCCTGTTCACCGCACAATTCGGCAAGATTACTCTGTTCGTGTTCGGCGCATCCTACTTTCAATCAAAGCTCGGGTTTTCACCGCTGACTGCTGGTGTCGCCCTGTTGCCGATTGCTTTTCCGCAGATTTTCATTGCCCCGATGGCGGGGAAAATTGCTGATAAATTTGGCTCTCGCGGCCCTTCTCTGACAGGTACAGCGCTGGGTGCGATTGCCATACTTATTGTCGCACTGGGAATGCATTTAGACGTCGCCGCGCTGATCTATGCTGGCTACTTCCTTTGGGGTTGTTGCGTGCCGTTTCTGTTTGTCCCCCCAAGGCGGGCCATCATGTCAACGGTACCACAAGCTCTGCACGGACAGGCAAGTGGCATCTCGATGACATTTCAGCTGCTGGGCGGTACGGTCGGGATGGCCCTGGGCAGTTCGGTTTTTGCCATAACCGGCTCGTTCACTCTGGTTTTCTGTTTTGTTGCGGCGTTCGCTGTCTGCGTTCTCGCGTTTGCTTACGCGTCCCTCGCCTTAGATAACAAACCCGGCCGCCCAGCGGTTTAAACCTCACACAGGCCGGATCTGAAATCAAAACGCGTGAATGGCTCAATGCCCGGTCAGCACCAACGTATTCACCGGCATCAGGATCAGACGCAGGCGCAAGCCCGCCGCGTGGACAACACCGATCGTGTCTATCACATGCAAGGCGGCGGCGTGCCAGAATCCCAGGTCTTCATGTTCCAGCCGTTCGTGGTTGTCGGTGTAGACATTCGCCAGACAATTGCTACCGGGCGGTATGTCATCGGCCATGTTTTTGTACAACGGCTCCATATAAACCAGAATCGAACCGGGTACCTTGTTGGCCTGCACATCGCGCAACTCATCCGAAGGGCGTATCTGACCTGACGGGATGACATCCTGCACCTCAACCACAACCATCGGGATCACGGTGAAGGGCTTGGTCATGCAGCCTAGCTCTCCGATCATGCCCGGCTTGATGACCTGAGCGGCCATCTGGTTGAATGCAGCCTGAAACCGGTTATGGCCCGAGCTTGACGGAACCAGAATGCCCGCAGGCCGCAGCAAAGGACTGACATAGTCGCCCACCTGAAGGCCAAATTGTTCAACCCGACCGGTCACACCTGCGCTAACGACTGTTTTATCCAGCTCGGTCAGCGCGGCGTCCAACTGGGCGTTGGCGCTGGCCAGTTGGGCCGGGATCAGTTCTTCGATCTGCTGCACCACGGCGGCACGGCGGGATCGCGATGCGGTAAGCTGCGCTTCACGCTCGGCAACAAGGTTTTCCAACCGGTCGATTTCGGCCAATCGCACGGCGCTGGAGCCTTCGTCCCGCAGGGTGGTGTTACGCTCCAAATCCTCAAGCGATTGATCCAATGCAGCGCGCGCGCCTGCGATGCCTGCGTCGGCCTCGGCCAGATCGGTTTCCGCCACTTTCAGCGAGGCCTGAACTTGCGCGATCTGCGCATGCGCGGCCTCGACCTGTGCGGTTTGGGTGAAATCCTCGATCCGGAAAATCGGCTGGCCGGCAGTGACCTGCTGATTGTTGGTGACGTAAATTTCGGACACGCGACCACCGAGTTGAGGCAGAATTGTCACCGTTCGGAAATAGGACGCCGCCGTTTTACTGGCAGGGTGGAAGTAAAACAGCGTGGTGATCACGGTCAGCGCAAGAATGGCGCAGGTGGTCAGGCCCCAACGCAGTTCATACCACATGGTGAACAGTGTGATTTCATGGCCTATACGTTTGCCCTGTACGTAACGGCGAAATAAGTAATCCGGCAACACGGTGACCAGCGCGCACATCAGTGTTTCAAGCATCTCTTACTGCTCCTGCTGCGCGGTCGGTTGCGATGGGGCCGCTGGGGCAGGAACATCGTTGCCTTGATTGCCCAAGGACCGGATCGCGTCAGCAATGGCGCGCAAGGGGGCGGCGACATCCGGGAACTGGAACCCGGCTACAAGAATGGCCGCCACCCAGAACAGACCATTGTGGGTAAACAGAGCCAACAGTGCCAATATCCCCACAAGCTGAAACTGAGGGTGGTTGGATTCATGCGCGATTTTTTCCGGGATGGAGTGCAGCGTAAAGTAGCCAACTCCGATCAGAACGATCACCAAAACGGTAAAAACAAACATGAAGGTCAGCAAAAAGTCGCTGCCATCTGCCTGCGTGACGTATGAGGGGATATGCCCCGTGGCCATTGGATGTAATTCTGCCGGTGTCACGTCTTTCTCCGATTCCGATGATAGCTGCACTAAAAACAGGCCGGTCTCTTTGGTTCAAGTTTACATTGCGGAAATTACGCCTCTTTTCCAATAGTGTTACGCATGCGAAGCTTTGCGCATGAATAAAAGCAGATCTCAAATCCACCCGTTTTGGGGTGATCCCAGGGCGGAGTTACTGACATGATCGATTTCCTGGTCATCGGCGGCGGCATCGCCGGGTTAAGCGCAGGTGCGCGTTTGTCTGAACATGGACATGTCGTCGTGCTCGAAGGCGAAGACGCGCTGGGATATCACACCTCTGGCCGGTCGGCGGCGTTGTTCGAAAAGGGGTATGGACCACCTTCCGTGAAGACCCTGAATGCAGCGAGCGAAGCTTATCTGAGGTCGAATGGCTATCTGTCGCCGCGCGGGTTGATGCTGATCGCCGGGCATGATCAACGAGACGCGTTTCTTCAGGATCAAGCTGACCTTCGTCTGTCAGAAATCTCGGTTGAAGAGGCCATTTCGCGAATTCCGATACTGAACCCTCAGACTGTTGGATTTGCCGCCGCCAGCAGTTTTGCTTTTGACATTGATACCGACCGGATGATGCAGGATTTCGCTCGTGTGATTAGGGCCAACGGCGGTCTGGTGCTGACCCGCCAAAAGGTAAAACGTATCACCAAAGTTGGTCATTGGGTTGTCGAGGCGGCAGACGCTTTCGAGGCTAAGGCCCTTGTAAATGCCGCAGGCGCATGGGTGGATGAGATTGCGACGTTGGCAAGCGTCGCGCCGATCGGCATAGAACCGCGTCGGCGCTCAGTGGCTCGTATCCCCGCCCCTGCCGGACATGACGTGACGGGTTGGCCTTTGATGTTGGGCGCTAGCGAAGGCTGGTATGCGAAACCGGATGCCGGAAAGCTGATCGTTTCCCCTTGCGAGGCTGATCCGACCTTTCCCCATGATGCCTATGCGGACGACATGGTGTTAGCCGAAGGACTGGCGAGGTACGAAGCGATGGTGACCGAACCGGTCACAAGGGTCGAGGCGAACTGGGCCGGGCTTCGCAGCTTTGCGCCGGATGGTACTCTGGTTCTGGGCCCCGACCCTGCTGAGCCTACGTTTATTTGGTCGGCCGCCCAAGGCGGATACGGCTTTCAAACAGCACCGGCGGCCTCGCAACTGGTGGCGGATTTGACGACTGGTGTTCGTTCAGAACTGGAGGCTGCCAGCGTTTCGGCCCTCAGACCGGGAAGACTACGTGGATGACAAAACGCAAACTCCCTGCAAATGCCAGCGTGGCGACGGTATCCGATGGGCAAAAATTGGTCGCTCCGGCGGCCAGCAGGAATGCCGATGCGCTTTGTGATCTGCTGGCGCGGTTTGGCCCATCGTCAGGTCGCGCGTTGGAATTGGCGAGCGGTACGGGGCAACACGTCGCGGTCTTTGCCAATCGACTGACCGGTCTGGATTGGCAACCCAGTGAGGTTGAACCTGAACGACGCGCTTCAATCGACGCATATGCCGAAGGCGTAGAAAACATAGTCCCTGCGATAGAACTCGATGCGGTCCAACCCGGTTGGCATACTGTTCACGGGGCAAATGACCTGATCCTCTTGATCAACTTGCTGCATCTGATCAGTTGGTCGGAGGTGGAAACCTTGGTGACCGAGGCCGCGCTGGCGCTGAACCCGGGCGGTCGGCTAATCCTCTATGGGCCATTCATGCGCGCAGGCCGATTGACCAGTACCGGAGACCAGAACTTTCATGCTGCGTTGAGCCAACAAGACCCGGACATTGGATACAAGGATGACGCCGATATTTTGGACCTGCTGCGTCGAGTTCAATTGAGTTTAACCGATGCTGTTGAAATGCCAGCAAACAACCTGGCATTTATCGCTGAAAGACCTTCAGTCTGATCAAGATCAAAGTCAGGCAGTTTCCATGAACATATTCACAAGGTGATATGTTTAAAGGAAGCCCACAAATGAACTGGCAAGACAAGCTCTCGGATACCCGCAACAACTTGCGCATCCTAAACGCTGCGATACCTGATACCGCCCGTGCATTCGGTGCGCTTGGAAAATCCGTCAAAGAGGGCGGCTCGCTGGATTACAGAACCAAAGAACTGATCGCTTTGGGTATGTCCATCGCTGCCCGCTGCGAACCATGCATAACGCTACACACCGAAGCTCTGATCAATACCGGAGCAAGCCGCGAAGAAGTGTCAGAGGTGCTCGCCATCGCCATCCAGATGGGCGGTGGGCCATCGATGATGTATGCGGCCAAGGCGCTGGAATGCTTTGACGAGCTTTCCGCGTGACAAAAAAGGGCCCCGGAGATCTCCGGGGCCCTTTTTTGATCAACCGTCCTTGCGGATGGTTTCGTTTTTCGGATCGTAGGGACTGTCGCAGGTCACGACCGCATCCCACAGTTTATCCTGAATCTTGACCTTTAGCTTAGTGCCTTCGACCGCCAGATCGGGCTTTACGTAGCCCATGCCGATGGATTTCTCGAACGCGACCGAGTATCCGCCCGAGGTCAAACGACCCACGCGTTCACCTTCCGGTGTGTACAGCGCCTCGCGGCCCCATGGGTCGGCATCGTCCGGTCCGTCGATCAGAAGGGTGCAGCACTTCACGCGCACACCGGTCTCTTCCAGCTTGTCCTTGCCGTAGAAATCTTTCGAC
The DNA here is from genome assembly GCF_059609785.1 of Ruegeria sp. YTSC003. Lineage (NCBI taxonomy): Bacteria > Pseudomonadati > Pseudomonadota > Alphaproteobacteria > Rhodobacterales > Roseobacteraceae > Ruegeria > Ruegeria sp. YTSC003. Next base: position 568,895 of record NZ_JBXWMK010000001.1, read on the forward strand.
AGATCAACAAAACGCGGCAGGTCGGCTTCCAGCGGGGTCGCGTCGCGGCCCAGTTCAGTGCCAAAGGCGCGATAGGATTTCTCCTGACGCAGCCAGTTCTGAGCGCGCGCACCGACCAGCTTCATACCGTGCTTTTCACCGGTTTTTTCCAGCAGGTCGAACAGGTAGTTCTGCATCTCGATCGGGTGGTGCAGTTCCCAACCCAGCTCGCCGGTATAGGCCACGCGGATCGCGTTGACCGGGCACATGCCCAGTTCGATCTGACGGGCCGACAACCACGGGAAGCGCTTGTTGGACAATGCGGTTTCCGGATCGGCGTCCTTGATGACCTCTTTCAAAACGTCACGCGATTTGGGTCCGGCGATAGCGAAAACGCCCCACTGGGTGGTCACGTCCTGGATCTCGATGTAGCCGAACTCCTCCATCTTGTCCTCAGCCGCCTTGCGCAGATAGTCCGCGTCGTACTCGGTCCAGGCACCTGCAGAGACGATGTAGTAGTTGTTCTCGCCATTGCGGACGATGGTGTACTCGGTGCGGGTGGTGCCGTGCGAGGTCAGCGCGTAGGTCAGGTTGATACGACCGACCTTGGGCAGCTTGTTGCAGGTGAACCAATCCAAGAATTGCGTCGCACCGGGTCCTTTGACGACATGCTTGGTGAAGGCCGATGCGTCGATCAGGCCAACGCCTTCGCGGATCGCTTTGGCTTCTTCGACTGCGTACTGCCACCAGCCACCGCGACGGAATGAGCGGGCGTCATGGTCGAAGTTTTCGGGTGCATCCAGTGGACCGAAATAGTTCGGGCGCTCCCATCCATTGACCCAGCCAAACTGTGCGCCACGCGCTTTCTGACGGTCATAGGCCGGAACAGTCCGCAGCGGACGGCAGGCAGCACGTTCTTCATCGGGGTGGTGCAGGATGTAGACGTGCTCATAGCACTCTTCATTCTTGCGCGCTGCAAACTCGGTGGTCATCCAGTTCGACGAGTAACGTTTGGGGTCCAGCGACGCCATGTCGATCTCGGCTTCGCCATCCACCATCATCTGCGCCAGGTAATAGCCGGTGCCGCCTGCCGCGGTGATGCCAAACGAGAAACCTTCAGCCAGCCACATGTTACGCAGACCCGGTGCCGGACCAACCAGTGGGTTGCCATCCGGGGTGTAGCAGATCGGGCCGTTGAAGTCGTCCTTCAGGCCGGATTCGGCGCAGGACGGCACACGTTCGGCCATCGCCATGTACTGATCGGCAATCCGGTCCAGATCCAGCGGGAACAGGTCAGCGCGGAAACTGTCCGGCACGCCATGTTCGAACTGCGCTGGTGCGCCGTGTTCATAAATACCCAGAATCCAGCCGCCACGTTCCTCACGCGCGTAAGATTCGTTGTCGGCATCACGGACAACTGGGTGTTCGGGGTTGCCCGCTTCACGCCATTTGACCAGCTCGGGGTCCTTGTCCATGACGATAAAGGTATGCTCGACCGGGATCGCGGGCATCTTGATGCCCAGCATCTTGGCGGTGCGCTGCGCGTGGTTGCCTGATGCAGTCACGACGTGCTCGGCGGTAATCACAACTTGCTCGTCAGACGGGATGAGGTTGCCGCCCTTCTCGACCATCTTGGTGCAGGTCACTTCCCAGTGAGTGCCGTTCCAGTGGAAGGCATCGGCCTGCATCTTGCGAACAATATCAACGCCACGCTGACGGGCACCCTTAGCCATCGCCTGCGTCACATCTGCAGGGTTAATGTAGCCGTCTTCGGTGTGATAGATCGCACCCTTCAGGTCCGATGTCTCAATCAGCGGCCAGCGTTCCTTGATCTGCTCGGGCGTCAGCCATTCGTAGGCGACATCACAAGTTTCAGCGGTGGACGCATAGAGCATGTATTCATCCATGCGCTCTTGCGTTTGTGCCATGCGCAGGTTGCCAACGACGGCAAAGCCTGCGTTCAGGCCGGTCTCTTCCTCAAGCTGCTTGTAGAAGTCGACCGAGTACTTGTGGATGTGTGTCGTTGCATAGGACATGTTGAACAGCGGCAACAGCCCTGCTGCGTGCCATGTCGAGCCGGAAGTCAGCTCGTCCCGCTCAATCAACATCACATCGTCCCAGCCTGCCTTGGCCAAGTGATATGCAATCGAAGTGCCGACGGCACCACCGCCAACGACCAGTGCTTTGACTTGGGTTTTCATTACCGGGCGTCTCCCCTTGAATTCAGTTGACACCATATGGCGCATTTGAATGCCCCGGCGCGACATTCATCCGACCAGTGATATAAAGAAAACGACCCGTGCATGGCGCAGAGCGTCGATTTTTCAGGTGAACGGTTTCAGTTGCCCCCGGCAGAGCACCGTTTGCTACTGCCCAACGTTGCACAGGATGATTTGCCCAAACCACCCTTCCTGACTTTAACCTCACCCGATGGAGCAACCTGAGGCTGGGGTTCATCCGCTTTTGCATCGGCGTGGGCCACTTTGCCCATCAATCCCTTAATGAACCCGCCGATACCACCTGTGCTGGCCACTTCGGTTTCCGCCTCGCTCAGCGCAGATTCAAGCAGCAAGTTCTGGGTGCGAATGTAAGATAATTGCGACAGCTCCTGATTTTCGAAGACTTCGCCGTTGGTGATGTCCATGACGCCTTCAGAGTTGAAGCCCGAACTGCTTAGCGTGTTCGCCACCAAAGCGGCCGCATCCAGATTTTCCAGCTTTTCCTGACCCAACCTTAGCTGCGCGATTTGCATCGTTTCATAAAGATCGTGCATTTCATCTGCAATTTCGGGCTGCCGGGTCAGAGGGACCTCGATTCCCTTTCCCACAACCAGAGCTGGATGCGGCAACATTGCGTTCAAGCCTGCGTAATCGACGCGGTCAAGAAACTCTCGGATCGTCGCATCGCTGGCATCTGCATGAAGGCGGATTACAACCTCTTGATCAAAGCCGATACGGCCTGTGAACGCGCGATGGTTGGTCTTTTTGGTATCATCCAGCAGATTTCCGGTTGTTTCGATGAAAGCGACGCCGTCGATCATCGCATACCCTTGTTCGGCCTTCATCCCATCCAGAAACGCATCCTGCGCACTCAGCGCTAATCCGGCCAAAGTGTTTCGTGCCGCTTGTGGTTTGAGGGTGATATCAAGCCAGATCAGTTCACCTTCTTTCGCGTAAACGGTGCCTGTCTCATCCAGCTTTCGAAGCGCGCCGTCTTTGCCGGCACCGTTGAGCTGTAGCAATTCGGCTGGCCCGCTGATCGAACTGATAAGGGGCACCGGCCCCAACTCTGAAAGAACTCTGGAGACTGCCTTGGTGTCGGGCTCGGTTAAGGCATATTGCGCCCAACCCTCGGGGGGGCTCGGTAGAAAGGATTTTGCGCCGGCATTCCATAGCTTTTGACGTTCTCGCGCCGCTTGCTTCACTTCCCGCTCTTTTTGGCTTTGATCGAACCGCACCGAGATGGTTTCAACATATCCGCTAAGCGAAAGCGTACCGTCCGATTTTTTGTCCTGCTGAAAATAATCTAGGCCCGCAACGACCAGACCAACTATCAACGCAAACCCAATGAACCTTAGCGCGCCCATTATGACCTCAAATTCAATTACTGCTTGTTTTCGCAATGGATAGCGGCAGAATCGGGCACCCTTGTGGCTTTGGAGCGAAATTCCCAAGGATCGGTCGATTTTATTCGTTCGGCACAATCTTTCCGGGGTTCATGATGTTGTCGGGGTCCAGCGCCTTTTTGATAGCAGTCATATACGTGACGGCTGGCCCAAGCTCTTTGACCAGATAGGGCTGTTTGCCCTGTCCGATCCCATGTTCGCCCGTGCACGTACCTTCCATCGAAATAGCCAGATCATTTAGCCACCCGACGAATTCGTCAGCTTTGCTGACTTCGTCCGCGTTTTCCATGTCGATCAGCAGCAAGGAATGAAAGTTGCCATCGCCGACATGCCCCACCACCGGGGCCATCAGCCCTAGCTCACGCGCTTTGTCCTGAGTCGCTGTGACGCACTCTGCCAAACGCGAGATCGGAACGCAGACGTCAGTGGAGATTCCTCGCGCGCCCGGACGCAGTTGCAGGGAAGCCCAGTACATATCATGCCGGGCCTGCCAGAGTTTATTGCGTTCCTCAGTCGTTGAGGTCGCCGCGAAATCGGTGCCACCGAACTCTTCCGCGATCTGGTTGAAGGTTTCGGACTGTTCGACCGCACCGCTTTCCGATCCGTGGAACTCGAGCAAGAGCAATGGCGTTTCCGGCAGGCTCAGCCCGGAATAGGCATTAGCGGCCTTGACCGACATTTCATCCAGCAGCTCAATCCGCGCCACCGGAACACCGTACTGGATCGTCATCATGACAGCCTGACAGGCCGCATCCACCGACGGAAATGAACAACGGGCCGAGGTGATCGCCTCGGGGATGCCCTGCAGGCGCAAGGTAAGTTCGGTGATGATGCCCAACGTCCCTTCGGCCCCGATCAGCAGTCGGGTCAGGTCGTAACCCGCCGAGGATTTCTTGGCCCGGTGCCCGGTTCGGATGATCTGCCCATCCGGCATGACCACCTCAAGACTAAGGACATTGTCCTTCATCGTGCCATAGCGCACCGCGTTGGTCCCGGACGCCCGCGTCGCCGCCATTCCGCCCAACGAAGCATTCGCGCCGGGGTCAATCGGAAAGAACAAACCCTGATCCCGCAAATGGGTATTCAGGTCTTCGCGCGTCACACCCGGCTGTACGACGCAATCCAGATCACCCGGGTTCACAGCCAGCACCTTGTTCATCTGGGTCAGGTCAACCGAGATACCACCAGCAGGGGCGTTCACGTGACCCTCCAACGATGTACCCGTACCAAATGCAATCACCGGTACCTTGTGCGTGGCGCAGGTTTTGACGATCTCGGAGACCTCTTCCGTGGAATGCGGAAAAACCACGGCATCCGGGGATTGGTTTTCGATCCAGGTGGTCGTGTGACCATGTTGTTCGCGGATTGCCTGACCGGTTTGCAACCGGTCACCAAACTTTTGTTTCAGGATGCCGACAGCTGCCTCGATCCCCACTTCATTTCGCGGCAAAGCGACTGCCTGCACCATGGTCTTCCCCTTTGAAACGCCGGGCTATTCGCCCAGCGCAATTCCTTCACGACGTGGATCGGCACCGCCGACCAGCACATCCCCGATCTCAATCGCATGCAGGCCCGATGTCAGGTCGCGCGGGTTCACTTCAAAACCCAGCTCGATCAGCGGGTCCGAGAACCCTTCGGCGGCGGTTCCCACTTCGACATCATAAGTGCCAAAACGATTGACGAGATGCGGCAGTGAAAGAGCTTGCTGCACATCCATGTCCCAATCTGCCCAGGCGATGATCGACTTGGCAACATAGCCGATGATACGGCTACCCCCCGGCGATCCGATGGCCAGAACAGGCGCGCCGTCCTGCATCACAATTGTCGGGCTCATCGACGAACGTGGGCGTTTGCCAGGCTCCAACCGGTTGGCAATTGGAACACCGTCACTGTGCGTTTTAAACGAGAAGTCCGTCAATTCGTTGTTTAGCAGAAACCCGTTTGTCATCAGTCGTGAACCGAACCCGTTCTCAATCGTCGTCGTCATCGACAGGACGTTTCCGTACTGATCAACGATCGAGATATGCGAGGTTGAGGGTAACTCGATCGAGACATCGTCGGCCCAATTCGACGCATGATCAAACTCGGGGTTACCCGGTGCGACCTCTGTCAGGGCGGCTTCTCCGCCTAACAGAGAGCCACGGTCGGACAGATAAGATGGATCAACCAAGCCCTGCGTTGGCATGGGAACAAAATCATGATCGGCCATGTAGCGACCACGGTCGGCAAAAGCCAGACGAGAAGCATCACCGATCAGGCGCCATGCATTGGTGTCTTCGGGGCCCATTGCAGCCAGATCATAGCCGTCCAGCATGCCCAGAATCTGACCGACGGTCAGCGCGCCTGACGATGGCGGGCCCATGCCGCAGACCTCATAGGCGCGATAGGTTGCGCACACTGGTTCACGCTCGATCACCTGATACAGCGCCAGATCAATTCCCGACAAAACGCCCGGGTTGCCTTCGGCGTTGCGTACGGTGCTAACGATGCCAGCGGCAATCTCACCGCCGTAGAAACCGGCCGAGCCTTCCTCGGCCAAAATACGCAGAGTTTCGGCATATTCCGGGTTGGTCAGGCGTTGCCCCTGCTCAAGTGGCTTACCGTCGGGCAAGAAATATTCTGCGGTTGCAGGAAAGCGCGACAGGCGTTCGGCATCCTTTTCGACCAGGCCAGCAAGGCGCGGAGATACCAGAAAACCGTCGTCCGCCAGAGCGATGCCATCGGTAAACAGGCTTGGCCACGGACTGCGCCCCCATCGCCGATGCGCCTCTTCCAGCAGGGCCGGTGTCCCGGGTGTGCCCACCGACAACCCGCCGACAACCGCATCAAAGAACTTCAGCGGTTCGCCGTTTTCGTCATGGAACAGCCTGTGGTTCGCCTCAAGCGGGGCCGTTTCACGCCCATCCAATGTCGTCAGCTTGCCCGATGCAGCGTCATACCGAACCAAAAATGCACCGCCACCAAGGCCCGACGATTGCGGTTCGACCAGCCCCAGCACAACCTGAACTGCGACCATTGCATCAGCCGCCGACCCACCAGCGCGCAAAACCTTTGCGCCTGCTTCTACAGCCAATGGATTCGCGGCAGCAACCATCCAGTTTTCAGATGTGACCGGCTGACCTGCCATCTTGGCCTCAAGCGCAGCGATCACCTCTTCAGTCAGGCCTTGCACCTGCCCCTCGGACGCGCCTTCGGGCGCAACGGCATCTGCCGTTTCCTGAGCAGTCAATGGTCCTGCCAGCACAACCGCCGACAGCAACACTCCCGAAATCAGACTTCGTTTCATCGTATCCTCCTGAAAATATGCGTGTGTAAATTGGCACCGCCCGCATCAAAACACGGGAAACACCGGATCAAAGCATTGCGGGGACCACCTGATCCGGTGGGCGGTGACCGTCTTCGAACGTCTTAATATTTATAATAACTTTCTCGCCCATTTCGATCCGGCCCTCTAACGTGGCCGACCCCATGTGGGGCAGCAGAACAACGTTCGGCAACTGTCGCAATCTTGGATTCACATCCGTCCCGTGCTCATAAACATCCAGGCCCGCGCCGGCGATTTCGCCCGAGCGTATCCGGCGTGTCAGAGCGTTTTCGTCGATCACCTCACCCCTTGATGTATTCACGATAACGGCTGTCGGCTTCATCAATTTCAGCCGCCGAGCATTCATCAAATGGAAGGTAGACGGTGTCGACGGGCAATGGACCGAAATCACATCCATCCGCGCCACCATCTGATCGAGGCTTTCCCAATAGGTCGCCTCCATCTCTTGCTCGGTTTCGGGGCGAAGTCTGCGGCGGTTATGGTAGTGCACCTGCATCCCAAAAGCACAGGCACGGCGGGCCACGGCCTGACCGATACGTCCCATGCCCAAAATGCCCAAACGCCGCCCTCCGATACGCCCGCCCAACAAGGCATTCGGCGCCCACCCGGTCCAATCGCCTTTTTGCATAACAGACAGACCCTCGGGAATTCGGCGGGTCACAGCGAGAATCAGTGCCATGGTCATATCAGCGGTATCGTCGGTCAGAACCCCCGGGGTGTTCGACACCAGAATGCCCCTCTGACGCGCGGTCGAGACATCGATATTGTCGACCCCCGCCCCGTAATTCGCGATCAAGCGCAGGTTTTCACCCGCCTGCCCCAAAAGGCCACCGTCGATCGTATCGGTTACGGTTGGCACCAGAACATCGGCGGTTTTCACGGCCTCCACCAGTTCTTCACGGGTCATCGGGTTGTCATCGTCGCGCAATTGCACATCGAACAATTCGCTCAACCGGGTTTCAACCGCCTCGGGCAACCGTCGCGTAACGACAACACTCAGACGTTCTCTTGACACCTCTGCACTCCCACTGCTTTGCAAACCTTCGCGCGCCATGTCATCGTGGCGCAGGATAAGGCGGGGCACAAGAACCCCATAGGCATTGAGTCGACCTTTTTTTGAAGCAAGATCAACAGGCACAAGAGCAGACAGTAAGTGAGTGGTTTTCTACCCGTAAAACGCCTTGTTTCGGCGGCATTCGCTGTTTTCCTGACGGTGTTTGGTGGCTTGGCTGCCAGCGCGCAGGACAAGCGTGGCCAAGTCACCAACCTGCCCCTTCCACGGTTTGTCTCGATGAAAGCTGCTGAGGGCAATGTGCGCCGCGGCCCATCCCTGACTCACCGAATCGATTGGGTTTTCAAACGGCGCGGCATGCCACTGCAGATAACGGCAGAATACGGAAACTGGCGCAGAGTTCAGGACCGCGACGGAGCAGGAGGATGGGTGCACTATGCCCTGTTGTCCGGTGTTCGAACTGTGTTGGTCGACGCCGAATTGCTGACCGTTTACACAAGCCCCGATGCAAATGCGCCGATCAGCGCACAGTTTGAAACGGGCGTTGTGGCGCGCCTGGGAAGTTGTTCGCTGGACTGGTGCCAGATTTCTGCGGGCGGGTATCGCGGCTGGGCACAGAAAACGAACCTCTGGGGCGTCGACCCAGCCGAAATCCGAGAATAACCTAGTCGGATCGGGGTGCGCGCGCGATGAAATCGCAGGTCAACTTGACCAGTTCCGGACCAACGTCTTCTTGCAAAAAATGTCCCGCATTCGGCAAGATGACATGAGGCTGCCCCACAGCCCCCGGGCACATTTTCTGGAACACAGAATCAATCCCCGCCATGACCTGATCATCGGCCCCGAAAGCTGTGAGGACAGGCGTCTTTAGCCCTCGGATCACCTCCCACGCCTGCCGGTTCGGACCCGAGGACGGATCATCAGGCGTCGCTGGCACCAGCATGGGAAACTGCCGCGCCCCGGCTTTGTAGCTTTCATCTGGAAAAGGTGCATCATAGGCCGCGATAACGTCTTCTGACAGGGGCGAAACAGTTCCGCCTTTCAGAATTCCACCGGCCGGAAATACCGGGACCTCTTGGCTAAACCTGCGCCAGTTCTCGAACGCCTCGCCCATTGGCTGATCGCCGGTCGGCAGCGCCGTGTTGGCAATGACGATACGCGCGAACCTGTCGGGCAGCTCTGCCCATAACCGCAGCCCGATCAACCCGCCCCAGTCCTGGCAAACCAGAGTGATGTTGCGCAGGTCCACCTTGCGCAGCCAATCACCCATCCAAGCCACGTGGCGTTCATAAGTGTAGTCACTTCGTTCAGTTGGTTTGTCGGATCGTCCGAACCCAATCAGGTCTGGCGCAACCGCGCGATGTCCCTGCGCGACGAATCCCGCAATCATGTGGCGGTAAAGGTAGGACCAGCTTGGCTCGCCATGCATCATCAATACGGGATCAGCCTCGGCTGGCCCTTCATCCACATGATGCATCCGCAACTGGCCGCCTTCGGTGTCATCCACCTGCGCGTAATTCGGTGCAAACGGGTATTCTGAGAGCCCGTCAAACCGGGTGTCTGGAGTACGTAGAAACTTCATTCTCTTCCCTTTCAGAGTTTCCAATCTTAGCGCCCTGCCATCAATGCGCGCATCCAGCTCTTCGCAAAACACTGGATTTCAAAACCCCGCCGTAAGATCAGGCCAATGGGCTACTCATTCCGCATACATTCTGCAGTGCTTTCCGACGACCCGATCTCAGCAAGATTGAACACCTTACCTATGAAAACAAGCCACTCTCAGATCTTCGATTAGCGCCTTCAGATTTTTTTTAATCCGCACTCATTTTTTTACCCGAAAGGTCTTGAACCCACCGATCAACAATCGTAGACAGCGCCTCACCGTTGGGGTGTAGCCAAGTGGTAAGGCAACTGTTTTTGGTACAGTGTACCGTAGGTTCGAATCCTACCACCCCAGCCACTTTCCATGAAAAATTCAATAAAATCAGTGAATCGGTTTAAAATCGATGCTGGCACGATTGCCCGGCTGTCGCGTGATTGCCAAACAGCTAACGTGAACCAAAGCCCCTTTGGGCAAACGAAAAAACAATCAAACCGGCTCTCGATCTCGTTTCTGTCCGAGCGAAGCAAGACTCACGTCCCTCCACACTTGCATTGGGGATCCCTGCTCCAGTGCCCGGGGAAGGAGAAAAGAAAATTTTCATCGAGCCTACAACGCCCTCAACGCTGGGAGCCATCCACGCCATTTCACGAGAGATTGTTCGAAGCCAATTCGAATTGTTACTCAGCAACTTCTCTGATCCAGCCTTCGTTGCTGAAGCACAAATCTCGCACCTGCGCGCCGAGCTCGAACACTTTCAAATCGAGGTACGGGGCAGAGACTTATCGCGCCCTGTTCGGATCGCAAGGGAAGTTGCAGCAAAGATTGGAGGGCAGGCTGTGCATCCTATGGATGCCGGGGCAGCAAGGCAATTTGCGACAACCCTTAGCCGGCGAAAAAAGAAAGATGTGTCCGCAATTGAATAATCTGAGTGACGCTAATTTAGTGTGGCATTGAGCCGTTAGAGACATATTCAGTTAAAACTGCTCGACTGCCACTCTGCCAGATCCCGGTTAGCCACCAGGCAAAGGCTTCAGAAAACTTTGTGCCGCGGCCAAATTCACCGCCATATTGGCTTTGTTCGAGCCAAAGCTGTGGGTCGGCTTTGGACGCCTGTGCGGTTTTATGTAGTTTCTCCCATTGGGGGTCATTCGGGGCGATTTCGGAGCCATCTTCACGAACACCTACGCACATCCGGCACCAGAATGCTTCGGCCAACGCGAGCCCATTTACCGAAGAGCCAGACGCAGTTGCTGCGCGCAGCGACGGTAGTAGGAACCCGGGATGTCGCGCCGACCCGTCAAATGCGACCCGACGTGTTGTATCGTGAATAGCAGTGTTGGCAAATCGCCTCTTAACCAACCCGAGGTACTCTTTTGCTGTCGTCCCGGGAACAGCTTCGACATGAGGCAAAATCTCTTCTGTCTGAACTTTTCCGAAAAACGCTACGATGTCCGGGTCCTGCATGCAGTCTGAAATCGTGGGCACATTCAGAATCTCCCCGACATTTGCGAGCAGTTGGTGACCTCCATTCAATATGCGCAGTTTCATCGCTTCGTAGCTGTGGACGTCCTGCGTCAGTGTTACTCCGACCTCTTCGAGGGGCGGTCGCCCGGCGCAGAAATCGTCCTCAATCACCCATTGGCGAAAGTTCTCATGCGTGACTGGTACGCGGTCGTCGACGCCCAGTGTGCGGCATTGCAATACGACCTGCTCGGTCGTTGCGGGCACGATGCAGTCAACCATCGAGTTTGGGAACGCGCCATTCTGATCGATCCAATCGGCCAGATCCGGGTCGGATAGACGCGCCAAACCAACAACACAGTTTCGCAAAATCCCACCGTTGCCTTGAAGGTTATCGCAGCTGAGTGCGGTAAAGGGCTTCAAGCCATTTGTGCGCCGTTGCCTGAGCGCCGCGACTATAGCGCCGAAAGCCGTACGCGGCTGGTTTGGGTTCTCGGCATCGTGCAGAATATCTGCGTGATCCGTATCGAACGCGTCAGTGTTGGCGTCCGGAAAGTACCCGCCTTCGGTTACAGTCAGCGACACAATCCGAATGGCAGGGTCGGCCATCGTCCGGATAAGCGCGGCATTGTCGTCTTCGATCGGCAAGTAGTCGATCATCGGACCAATCACTTCGGCGGACATTCCTTTTGGGTCCAGTTCGATCAGCGTTGTCAGGCAGTCCTGCGCCAGCAGTCGTTCTCGCATGTCGGCGTCATAGCTTCGGACACCGGCCCCGATGATTGCCCAGTCATGGGCCTGGCCCAACTGCATCAACTGGTGAACATACCAAGCCTGATGCGCGCGATGAAAATTGCCAAGTCCGATATGGACAATGCCGGGCGTCAGATCCGAACGCTCATACACCGGGGTTCTGACCGTCGCAGGCAGGTCTGAAAGGGTATTTCGCCGTAACCATATCGGAGGGTTTGCATTCGCCACAGGATCCATCAGCTCATCCAGTTTCCGCCGTCGACATTGTAGGTTTGTGCGACGATGTACTTGGCATCGTCAGAAGCCAGAAACACGGCCATCCCGGTCAGATCTTCGGCGCGGCCCATTCGGCCATAAGGAACTGCTGCAGCCACTTCGCGTTTCTTCTGACCCAGTGGTTTGCCTTCGTGCTTTGCGAAAAACGCATCAACACCATCCCAGTGCTCGCCATCGACAACACCAGGTGCAATGGCGTTTACGTTGATCCCGTGAGAGATCAGGTTCAGCCCGGCCGATTGGGTCAAGGATATGATCGCGGCTTTGCTGGCACAGTACACGGCGACCAACGGCTCGCCCCTGCGCCCGGCCTGCGACGCCATGTTGATGATCCGACCATTGGTTCCGTGATCAATCATGTGGCGCGCAACAGCCTGCATCGTAAACAGCGCGCCGGCAACGTTGATGTCAAAAACGCGATTGTAGTCAGCGCGCTCAATTTCAACGATTGGAGCGGCGGAGAAGATGGCCGCATTGTTGATCAGAACGTCAATTGGGCCAAAATGTGCCGCCGTTCGAGCAACGGCGTCTTCAATGCTTTGTTGGCTGGTCACGTCCATCTCGACGGCCAACGCGGCTGCGCCGATCTCAGTTGCAGCGCTCTGTGCGCGCTGCATGTCTATATCGGCGATGGCGACGCGTGCGCCCTCAGCCACATAAGCCTTGGCAAACGCCAGTCCAATGCCTCTCGCTGCCCCGGTGATCAGGGCGGTTTTGCCTGCCAGGCGCGTCATTCGATCCGCAAGCCTTTCGCGTCAAACCGGTGGATGACATCCGGTCGTGGTGTCAGATGGATTCGGTCACCGTGGCGAAAGTTAACCTCGCCATCTGCACGGACGGTGATGGTCTCGGCCAACCCTGTTTCGTGGACGTGGAAGAAAGTGTCCGAACCAAGGTGCTCAGAAACGCTTACGACGCCGGACCAGTCTCCTTCAGATTCAGACACCGCAATGTGTTCAGGGCGAATTCCGATGGTTTGGGCACCGAGCTTTTCCGCCTCTGGGCCTTCGATGAAGTTCATCTTGGGCGAACCGATGAAGCCTGCAACAAACAGGTTGCGCGGCGTACGGTACAGCTCCAACGGGCTGCCAACCTGTTCGATCACACCTGCCTGAAGCACAACGATCTTGTCGGCCATAGTCATGGCCTCGACCTGGTCGTGGGTGACGTAGATCATCGTAGTCGCCAGACGCTCGTGCAGTTCGCTGATTTCCAGCCGCATGCCAACGCGCAAGGCGGCGTCCAGGTTCGACAGCGGTTCATCAAATAGGAACGCAGCCGGTTCGCGTACAATGGCCCGACCGATGGCCACCCTTTGACGTTGCCCGCCAGACAATTGGCCGGGACGACGATCCAGGTAGTCGGTCAGGTTCAGAACGCTCGCCGCACCTTCAACCCGCTTGTCGATCTCAGCCTGATCCAGTTTCGCCATGCGCAGCGGAAATGCGATGTTCTTGCGAACGGTCATGTGCGGATACAAGGCGTAGGATTGGAACACCATCGCCAGCCCGCGTTTGGCAGGCGGCACGTCTGTTGCGTCGGCGCCGTCAATGTCGATGGAGCCAGAAGTCATGTCTTCCAGTCCCGCAATCAGGCGCAGCAAAGTGGACTTGCCGCAACCCGAGGGGCCGACAAATACGGTGAACTCGCCATCTTCGATGGTCAGATCCAGCGGGGGAATGACCTCTACGTCGCCGAAGCTTTTGGTCACGGACTTGAGTTGTATACGTCCCATACGAAGTCTTCCTTATTTCACAGCGCCGAAAGTCAGGCCGCGGACAAGTTGTTTCTGGCTGAACCAGCCAAGGATCAGGATGGGTGCAATCGCCATGGTCGAGGCCGCGCTAAGCTTGGCAAAGAACAGGCCTTCGGGGCTGGAATAGCTGGCGATGAATGCAGTGAGTGGGGCCGCGTCGACGGCCGTCAGGTTTAGGGTCCAGAACGCCTCGTTCCAGGCTAAGATAAAGTTCAACAGAACGGTCGATGCGATGCCGGGGATGGCCATGGGTGTCAGGATATAAAGGATTTCCTCTTTCAGCGTCGCACCGTCCATCCTTGCCGCTTCAAGGATTTCCCCCGGAATTTCGCGGAAGTAGGTGTAGAGCATCCAGACGATGATCGGCAGGTTGATCAGCATCAGCACCACGACCAGCCCGCCGCGACTGTCCAGCAAACCCAGCTGAATGAACAGCAAGTAAATCGGGTACAGAACACCAACTGCGGGCAACATCTTTGTGGACAGCATCCACAACAGAATGTCCTTGGTGCGTCTGGACGGAACAAACGCCATCGCCCAGGCTGCGGGTATCGCGACGATTACACCCAAAAGTGTTGATCCGCCTGCGATGATGACTGAATTCCACAGGAATCGCATATAGTCAGAGCGTTCCTGCACGATGGCGTAATTTTCGAGCGTCCAGTCGAAGTTGAGGAAGATCGGTGGGCTTGCAATCGCCTGTGCCTCGGTCTTGAAGCTGGTCAGGATCGTCCAGAGGATCGGGAAAAAGATCAGCAGACCTACGGCCCAGGCAAGGGCGGTGTTTAGTGTTTTGCGTTGTGTCGTGACGGTGCGGGCCATGGTTTGTCTCCTCACGCGTCCAGGTTTTTGCCAACGATGCGCATCAGGAAGATGGCAACGATATTGGCAAGGATGATTGCATAGACACCACCGGCTGATCCGAGGCCAACGTTCTGGCTTTCCAACACGCGCTGGAAGATCATGTAGGTCAGTGTACGGGTGCCGAAGGCGCCGCCGGTGGTCACGAAAATCTCGGCGAAGATCGACAGTAGAAAAATCGTCTGAATCAGGATCACAATCGTAATGGCGCGACCAAGATGCGGCAGAATGATGTGATAGAAGCGTTTTAGCACCGGCGCGCCGTCCATCTCGGCCGCTTCCAGCTGTTCACTGTCCAGAGACTGGATAGCCGTCAGCAGGATCAGCGTCGCAAAGGGAAGCCACTGCCAGGAAACGATCATAACGATCGAGGTCATCGAAGCCTCGGACAGCCACGAAATCGGCTCGGCCCCGAAAAAGCGCCATAGATGGGCCAGCAAACCGTTCACCGGGTCCATGAACATGTTCTTCCAGACCAGCGCTGATACGGTCGGCATGACAAAGAATGGCGCGATCACAAGGATGCGGACAACGCCCTGCCCCCACATGGGCTGATCCAGCAGCATGGCCAGCAGAATGCCCAGAATGACCGTAATCACCAGCACGCCGCCAACGATTACTAATGTTGCTTGGACCGCGGGCCAGAAGGAACTGGAGGATACGAAACGAACGTAGTTGTCGAACCCGACCCAACCCAGATCGCCTCCACGCAGCGGAAGGTACTTCTTGAAAGAAAAATACAGCGTCATCGTCAGAGGCACGAGCATCCAGCCAAGCAGCAGGACCACTGCGGGTGCCATCATCAGGCGGGCAACTGATCGAGAATGTTGAGTAGCCATAACGCAAACCCTCTCTGTTCAGGCGTAACTCAGCCTGCGAGAAAAACGCGAATTGTGGAAGGGTTGAACGGGGGGGCAGACCTCTGCCCACCCGTTGGGAGGATGCCTCAGTAACCGGCGGCTTCCATTTCTTCAGCTGTGAAAGCCTGCGCTTTGGCAAGTGCCTCCTCAACCGTTTGCTGTCCGGCATATACCGCCGAGAACTCCTGGCTCACCTGTGTGGCGATGCCTGCGAATTCCGGGATTGCGGCGAACTGGATGCCAACGTACGGGACGGGTTTCACCGTCGGGCTGTTCGGATCAGCTGACAGGATTGAGTCCAGTGTCATCTTGGCGAACGGAACCTTTTGGTATTCCGGATTCTCGTACAGAGACGTACGTGCACCCGGGGGAACGTTTGCCCATCCTTCGCTTTCGGCCACTAGCTCAATGTAGTCCTTTGAGGTCGCCCATTCGATGAATTGCTTGGCAGCATCTTCTTGCTGTGTGCCAGCAGGAATAGCCAGTGCCCACGCCCAAAGCCAGTTGGACCGCTTGCCCAATCCTGTGTCAGGTGCCAGCGCAAATCCTACGTGATCCGCGACCGTAGAGTCGTCAGGGTTGGTTACGAAAGACGCCGCAACTGTCGCGTCGATCCACATGCCGCATTTGCCCTGCTGGAACAGCGACAGGTTTTCGTTAAACCCATTGGTGGCATAGCCGGCAGGACCGGATTCGTTCATCATTTCAACGTAGAAATTCAGTGTATCTGCCCACTCGGGCTGATCGAACTGAGGCTTCCATTCTTCGTCGAACCAGCGGGCACCGAATGAATTGGACATCGCAGTGATAAAGGCTCCACCTTCACCCCAACCGGCTTTGCCGCGAAGGCAGATGCCGTTGATCTCGGCGTCGCGGTCGGTCATCGCGGCGGCGGCCTCTTTGATGAACTGCCAGGACGGCGCCTCAGGCATTTCCATGCCCGCCTTTTCCATGAGGTCAGTGCGGTACATGATCATCGAGCTTTCACCATAGAACGGCGCCGCGAAAAGCGTTCCGTCATGGCTCAAGCCACCTGCCATCGCGGGCAGAATGTCACCAACGTCATATTCTTCGGACAGGCCATCCAGCGGTACCAGCCAGCCATTCGCGCCCCAGATCGGCGTCTCATACATGCCGATTGTCATGATGTCGAACGTACCGCCCTTGGTCGTGATGTCGGTAGTTACGCGCTGACGCAGCACGTTTTCTTCCAACGTCACCCATTCGACGTCAATGCCGGTCGCCTCGGTGAATTTATCGGTATAGCCCTGCATCCGGATCATGTCGCCGTTGTTCACGGTCGCTATTGTTAAGGTGTCCGCATGAGCTGCTGCCGTCGCGACGAGTGTCATTGCAGTCGCCGCACGAAGTGCGTTTCTCAAATACATCCCTGTCCTCCCTGAGCTTGGATGTCGTACAGAGAACGTAATGCAAAAATTGTCGCGGCGTCAATGAAAACTTTACGCGCGTTAAATTTTAGGATTACGCGGAATCCCTCAAAACCAGCCTTGCAGGGAACAATGTTTCTGACCGCGTTTCAAATTTCCCTCCACTTTCAATGAGTTCGAACAGAGTTTCAACGCTACGCCCGGCAACGTTGTCATAGTCATGCGCAGCCGTGGTCAGAGAGGGGCACGTAAATTTTGCGAAGGGATGATCGTCATTTGAAGCCAGACGCAGCGCGCAATCGTCCCGTCGACCGACCCGAATCCCTTGTTCGTAACAGGCCGCCAGAAAGCCGATTGCCAGCCGGTCATTGCTGCACAGGACCGAGTTTGTTCGCAGCTCATTTTCCGCCAGAACTTTCAGCGCACCCTTGTGACCGATCTCTTCAAACGCCCAGCCCTTACCGTCGACTTTGATGATATGCGGCTCGAACCCGAGACGCTCCATGACTTCAATATAGGCTTTTCGGCGTTTATTGGCGTTCGGGTTTGCAGGTGTTCGCATTTCGAAGAATGACGGGGGCTCGCCCGTCCGGATCATGTATTCCACGGTTTGCGACACAAAGCTGAAATTGTCCGACCCGATAAACGCGGCACCCAGACCTTCTAGGTTACTGTCGAACAATACAGTCGGCACATTCGCGCAGAACCTTTCGATCACTGATTGATCTGAGGTCCGTCCCAATGGCGCCAACAAAACCCCGGCAGGCTTCATGGATTGCAGCCCGTCCAGAATGTCGTTTTCCAGTTTTTGCTCACCATGAGAGCTGAAAAGGGACGGACGATACCCCGCCGCGATACAGCTTTGTTCCAAATAGCGCGCGATTTCGGCAAAGAACGGATCAGCCAGATAGGGCACGACGATGCCGATATTCTTGGTCAGCTTCCGGTTCTGGTTCACCGCATAAATATTGGGGCGATAGTCGAACCGCTCCAACGCCTCTTCGATACGGGCCCGTGTTGTCGGGCGAACGCTGTCGGGATCGTGAAAGTACTTGGATACCGTAGGCCGCGAGATGCCACTGAGGGCTGCGAACTCTTCCATATTTTTTATTTTGGTCATGTCAGTCTGCCTGCGGATCTGAGCCGCCTTGATCTTATCATATTTTTACATATTCTTTGCGCGCGCTAAAAAATCAATAGCCATGCAAGGTCCCGGCGTTTCTGCGGGCAAGGGGATTTAATGTTTCTCGGGATTGATATCGGAACGTCTGCGGTCAAACTTGTCTGTGCAGATACCGATCGAATTCTTGCAACGTCTTCAGTAGACATAAAGACTTCCTCGCCGCAGCCTGGTTGGTCAGAGCAGCACCCGGATATTTGGTGGCAGGCGACGCGCGATGCATTGAGCCAACTTGCAAAACAAGTCCCGCTGTCGGATGTGCAAGGCATCGGGTTGTCCGGTCAGATGCATGGGGCCGTTTTGCTGGATCGCAATCTGCGCCCGATCCGCCCGGCGATCCTGTGGAATGACAGTAGAGCGATACGTGAATGCGATGAACTGCGCGCAGCCCAGCCGCAGATTGGTCACATCGCTGGCGTCCTCCCTTTGCCGGGTTTCACGGCACCCAAGATCACCTGGTTGAAACAACATGAGCCGGCACACTATGCCCAGCTTGCTCATATCCTGCTGCCCAAGGATTACATCGGGTTATGCCTGCATGGTGAGTTGGCAACCGACACCTCCGATGCAGCCGGTACAATGTGGCTCGATCAGGCATCGCGAAAATGGCACGTCGGAATTGCCGAAGCCACTGATGTAGCGCCCGATTGGCTGCCGCAGGTTTTCGACGGCCACGTCGTCGTCGGAACCGTGACGGCGCACGCCGCAGCTGAAACCGGGTTGAAACCCGGCGTGCCCGTCGTTGCGGGAGGCGGAGACGCGGCAACCGGGGCGATATCTCTGGGCGCGACCGAACCGGGACGTGGCTTTATTTCCCTCGGGACGTCCGGCCAGCTGTTCGTGGCGGACCGTCGGTACAAGCCTAATCCTGAACGCTATGTGCATGCGTTCGCACACACTTTGCCCGACCGTTGGTATCAAATGGCGGCGATGTTGAACGGCGCAAGGCCAATTTCTTGGATTGGCGGCCAACTGGGGCTGTCCGCTGCCGAAGTTGTTGCGCTTGCTGAAACGGTCAGCGGTGATCGCGGGCCGATTTTCCTGCCGTATTTGACAGGTGAACGCAGTCCCCTCGGGGATCCGCATATTCGCGCCTGTTTCTTTGGTCTTGAGGATTCGACAACGCGCGCGGACCTCTGTCGTTCCGTGGTCGAGGCAATTGCCTTTTGCTTTGCTGACGCCGCCCAGAGCTTCGGAGACACGATAGACAATCTCCCGGAACTGGCAGCAATTGGAGGAGGCAGTCAATCGGATCTCCTGCTGGGCCTGATCGCTACAGTGACGGGCAAGCCCATTTTGCGTTCGGAAGGCGCGAGTTCCGGTCCGGCCTATGGCGCTGCCCGTCTGGCAGCCTGTGGCAATGGTGCTTTGGGCAAAGCCGATCTAGCGCTTCAGCCACCAACAACGGATCGGTTCGAGCCCGCTGACATGGCCGCGCTCTTCCAGCGGTTGAGGCGATTTCGCAGGCTCTATTCTGCAGTGAACACTATCTATTAGTCGCAGGACCCATTGATTTCCATTGGGCTTCGTGTGTCCCGGTTCGAACACCGAGCGGTGAACATGTCTGATCTTTTCTCTCTAACGGATGCGCAGATGGTGCGTCTTGTGCCCCTCTTCCCTAAGTCCCAAGGTACGTCGCACGTCGATAACCCGCCTGTGCTGATTGGATTCCCGGACCGGACAGGCGTGACACTGGAACGGGCGATGCTGCTACTCGGAGGGATGCCTTGCGCTATTCGGACGCTGCTAGCCGCTGTGCATCTCTAGCGAGCAAAGGTGGAATTGAGCATTTTGCCGTCGGGTCTAAGCCGGGGACACGCGTAGCCGCAGGTTGCTGGCGTCTGAAGAGACCAACGTTGACCCCGTAGAGTTCGGCAACCTGTCTCATACTGTTGTTATGCCAAAGTTGAAAATACCAAGAAATGTTCTGTGGTTGATGAGTACCCTCTCGATTACTTTCACGCCTATCATATCTGATTTTTTTCGCGACTTCATAAACCTCTGAACACTCAGGGTTTGCGGTCGCATTCATTGTTTGTCGATCCATGCGATCTCGTTGATTTACTGAGAGATTTTCAAACCATTCGAACAGCCGCATCACGGCTCAACATCAGCGAGAACGCCGTACCGACCATAATTTCAAAAAGGGAGAAATGCGCCTGCCACCGAGGGTGGCGAAATGCCGCTTTACCGCAGGGTCCAAACTCTCGCTATGCAGCGCAATTTCCTCGCCTGAACTTCTGGTTTATTCCGCCAGAGCTTGGCATGCGCACCAAACTGGCGAATTTGAGCGACACAAAACTAACGATGTGCAGTGATAGACACCAACTGTGCACCTTTGAGCCTAACGGTACGAGTTTTCCACACACATGTTTGCGGAAAGGAGTAAGCGCATGCTTGATACATACAACATTCGCACCGCTGATATGCCAGGCGAGATGCAGATCTTGCTCGATCAATATCCACGCGACAGCTGGGAAGCACACCCTGGCTTCACCGAGAAAACCCGCCACTGGCTGGGTGCCCATCTGATGTTTCGGCGCCTTGCCCGGCTGGTTCGCTCCGATGCAGAAAGCTATCTTGAAAAGGACCTTTCCCCCGAAGAGTATGCCGCGCGCCTGTCCTATTACGGAGACGCGCTTGTTGGAAACTTGCACGGCCATCACGGTTGGGAAGATCATAGCTACTTCCCCGAGCTTTCTGCTGCGGATGCCCGTTTTGACGCCGGGCTAGAGGTTTTGGAAAAAGACCATGCCGATCTCGATCTGGTTCTTGACCAATACACAAGGACGGCCAATCGTGTGATCAAGCTCATTCAATTGGATGAGGCTCAGGCCCGATCCGAAGTCGGATCTCTGCGCGACACCTCAGAGGCCATCGAGGCCTTTCTGAAACGGCACCTGAGCGATGAGGAAGACCTTGCCGTCCCAATCATCCTTCACCACCGGCTAAGAGGTTAAAGCCAAGCATGACCGATCAATCCAAACAGGAAGATCAGGCCAATGCCGCAGAGCGCCGCGCACAAGGAGAGTTCGTGCGCGGCGTCAGTGGCTTCCGACATGCTATCGGCGATCCAGAGTTCCCGGCTGAACCAGGGCGCTATCACCTGTTTGTTGCGCTGAATTGCCCATGGTGTCATCGGGTGACGCTGGCGCGCAATGTGTTGGGTTTGCAGGACAGCATTTCGATGGATGTGGCCTTTCCCAATCGCACCACAGAAGACGACCCAGAGGGTCCGAACAACTGGCAGTTCGCCCCCGAGCTTGTTGCTTCAGCAACTGGGGCAACGTTGCCTGAATGCACCTTGGAAACCGCAACGGGACAAGGTTTCAGGTTGGTTCGCGAAATTTACCGGGCTGAAGGCTCAGAAGAACGTTCAGTCCCAATCCTGTATGACAAAATAGCCGGCCGTATCGTGAACAATGAAAGCGCCGAGATCATTCGAATGCTGAATGGCAATGCAGCGCTGCTGGGCAGCTACTGCAATGAAGCCAACCGGCCCAACCTCTACCCGGATGATCCTGCGATCCGGGCTGAAATTGACGAACTGAACGTGCAAATCTACGTCGCCATCAACAACGGGGCATACAAGGCCGGGTTCTCGTCTGATCAAAACGTCTATGCCGCCAGATTCGTGACTTACTTCAAAACATTGGCGCAGTTGGAAGACCGCTTGGCCAGCGATGGCAGACCTTTTCTGACCGGGGACCGATTTACAGAAGCCGATCTGCGTCTTTTCCCGACGCTCTACCGCCACGACCCGGTTTACTACCTGCGCATGAAGCTGAATGGTGCCAAGATCCTTGACTACCCGTATCTCTGGCGCTGGCTTTGTCGCGTCCATGACCTGCCCGGGGTGGCGAACAGCAGTTCATTGGATCACTGTCGGCAAGGGTATTTCGGCCGAAGCTGGAACGGTGTCATTCCCGCAGGCCCATTCGTGCCGATGACGTACCCAAAAGCTTATGGGCATCCTGAACTGGCGGTTCAGCACGGGACTTCGTCGGTCATTCCCAAGACAAATGTTTAAAGCGCCGAAGCAGCGAACTTGGTATAAACTGGCACGAATTTTTCCAACCAAGAGAGGGATATTGCCATGGGAATTCGGCAGACTGAGGGACGCAAACGGCTTTATGACAGTGTTCTCGACACCGTAGGTGACACGCCTTGCATACGCATCAACAAGATCGCGCCGTCACATGTCACGGTCTACGTGAAATTCGAGGCTTTCAATCCTGCCTCTTCGGTCAAAGATCGTTTGGCGTTGAACATTATCGAGGCGGCGGAACGTGACGGGCGGCTGAAACCCGGCCAGACCGTGGTCGAGGCAACATCAGGCAACACTGGGATCGGCCTTGCGATGGTGTGTGCTGCCAAAGGGTATCCTCTGGTCCTGACCATGGCCGACAGCTTCTCGGTCGAGCGTCGCAAACTGATGCGCTTTCTGGGGGCAAAGGTCGTGCTGACGCCGCGCGCGCAAAAGGGCTTTGGCATGTATGTCAAAGCCAAGGAACTGGCCGAACAGAATGGATGGTTTCTGGCCAGCCAGTTCGAGACGTCGGCAAATGCCGACATCCACGAGAACACCACTGCCCGAGAAATCATGGCAGATTTCGAAGGTGAGCGGCTGGATTACTGGGTCACCGGCTATGGCACCGGCGGGACCGTTTCCGGTGTCGCACGCGTTCTTCGGGCAGAGCGCCCCGGCACGAAAATCATCCTGACAGAACCCGCCAACGCGGCGATTGTGTCATCGGGTTATACAAACACCCGCAACGAAGGTCACCAACCCACGGAAAGCCATCCGAATTTTGAGCCACATCCGATTCAAGGCTGGACCCCAGACTTTATCCCATGGGTTCTGCAAGAGGCGATCGACAAGGATTACTATGATGAATTGATCCCTGTCCCTGGTGCCGAGGGGATTGAATGGTCCAGGAGGCTGGCGTCGGAAGAAGGGATTTTCACGGGAATATCTGGTGGCTCGACGTTTGCTGTTGCTATGAAGGTGGCCGAGCAAGCGCCACAGGGATCCGTTCTGCTGGTGATGTTGCCAGACACGGGCGAGCGCTATCTTTCCACACCACTTTTCGACGGGATCGAAGAAGACATGACCGAAGACGAGCGCGTGATTTCGATGTCGACACCTTCGGCACAGATGGCCGCTGAATAGGCAAAGCACACTTCATCTGGACGCTTTTATGACTATGGCATTCGGGACGGTCTGCGCCCCGAATGCGTTTTTCGCAGCGCGCTCGCAACCTTCGGAACATGCAGGTCAGTCTGTTGTCGAATTCGCGCAAGACGTCGTCACCCGAATGAATTCTTATCGCTAAATCAATTGTATATGCCCGGGCGTTTCGCCGATTTTCGGGTTTGAAGCTTGACTCGGCGACCCTCCCTTCGTGCATGATGGAAGAATAAGCATCGTATTTTAGCTGCTTTTTCGAACGGTCTGAATTCTCAGGAGGCGGACGGTGGAAGCAATTGTTAACGGCATTAACTCTATTCTTTGGAACTACGTCCTGATCTACGGGTTGCTCGGCGTCGGCATATTTTTTACCATTCGTCTGGGCGCGCTGCAGTTTCTACATTTCGGCGAGATGATCCGTGTTCTGACCTCGTCCAAATCTACTGACAAACGCGGAATTACACCGTTTCAGGCACTGACCGTTAGTCTGGCGTCACGCGTTGGCACTGGGAATCTGGCCGGTGTCGCGGTGGCTTTAACCCTGGGTGGCCCTGGCGCAATCTTCTGGATGTGGATCGTGGCCCTGGTCGGTATGGCCACGGCTTATTCCGAAAGCACACTGGCGCAGCTTTACAAGGTCACGTCTTCAAACGGACGGTTCCGTGGCGGTCCTGCTTTTTATATGGCCAATGCCCTGAACGCGCCCTGGGCAGGAGTAATCTTTTCGATCTGCCTGATCGTCAGTTTCGGTTTGGTTTTTGTCGCCGTCCAATCCAACTCAATCGCCGAGGCGTTCCAAGGCGCGTTTGGGCTGAACAAATTGATTGCCGGTCTGGCGCTGGCGGCAGCGGCTGCTGTGGTCATCTTTGGCGGCATCCGAACCATTGCGCGATTTGCCGAAATCGTCGTCCCACTTATGGCCGGGCTGTACCTGTTGCTGGCCTGTGTCGTCGTTATCCTGAACCTTCCACAGGTGCCTGCAATGCTGTGGTCCATCGTTGCAGGGGCCTTTGGCCTTCAGGAGGCCGCAGGCGGCGTCACGGGCGGCGTAATGGCCGCAGCGCTCAATGGCATCAAGCGCGGATTGTTTTCAAACGAGGCCGGCATGGGTTCGGCCCCCAACATCGCAGCCGTTGCTACACCGGAACCGCACCACCCTTCGAGCCAGGGTTTGGTTCAGGCGTTTGGCTGTTTCGTGGATACGATACTGGTCGCCACCGCGACCGCATTGCTGATCCTGCTGTCTGGCGCTATCGAACCGGACGGGGCCACCGGCATGCGGCTAACTCAGGATGCGGCAGCGGTCCATCTGGGTGAGATCGGTCGCCATTTTATCGCAATCGCAATCGTGTTTTTTGGCTTTACGTCGATATTGGGCAATTACTCATACGCAGAGAACGCCATGACGTTTCTGAAGCTGGAAGGCAAAGTGCCCATCTACATTTTGCGCCTGGGTTGTCTTGCCATGGTCGTCTGGGGCGCTGTGCAAGCGGTCAGCACAGTGTTCAATTTTGCAGACGCAGCCATGGGTGTAATGGCAACCATCAACCTGGTCGCCATCGTGCTGCTGTCGGGCACGGTGTACAAACTGACCGTGGACTATTTCGCACAGCGCAGACAGAATCTTGAGCCCCGCTTTGTGGCAAGCAAATTCCCTGAATTTGACAAGGGCGTTGATCACTCGGTCTGGACGGAGGAGGCATATGCCGAGACCCAGCGTGATTGAAACCGGTGAGTTGCAGGTCATTCTGGATGACATTGCCGACCGCGTCGCAGGTATGTCTGACCGCGGGAAGGTTGCCCAGTACATTCCTGAGCTTGCCATGGTTGACCTGAACCAGTTCGGCATCGCTGTCGCGCCCATTGACGGCGCGCCTGTTTCGGCCGGAAATGCGGACACGCTGTTTTCCATTCAAAGCATTTCCAAGGTTTTTTCGCTGACAGAAGCCCTGCAACATGTGGGCGCGACCCTTTGGCAACGTGTGGGGCGCGAACCTTCGGGCGATCCGTTTAACTCGATCGTCCAGCTCGAACATGAACGTGGAATTCCCAGAAACCCTTTCATAAACCCCGGCGCCATCGTCGTGGCCGACGTTCTGCTTGAAGACCGAAGCTCGGATGAGGCGGTCAACGATGTACTGAATCTTTGCCGGACGCTCGCAGAGGATCAGTCCATTCAAGTTGACAAGGCTGTTGCAGACTCTGAGATGCGGACAGGGTCCAGAAACCGGGCACTTGCACATTTCATGAAAGCCGAGGGAAACCTAAAAGCGCCGGTCGAAGATGTTCTGTCGCTATATTTCCGCCAATGCAGCATCGCCATGTCGTGTCGTCAGTTGTCGGTTGCGGGCCGCTATTTGGCCGCCGCAGGCCAGAACCCTGCAGACGGTTCAACCGTTCTGTCCGCGCAGCGCGCCCGCAGAGTGACTGCGCTGATGATGATGTGTGGATCTTATGACGCCTCGGGCGAGTTTGCATTCCGCGTCGGACTTCCTGCCAAAAGCGGTGTCGGCGGCGGCATCCTGTGTATTGTTCCAGGCGTCGCAGCCGTCACAGCCTGGAGCCCGGGACTGGACGCAAAAGGCAACTCTCATTTGGCAAGCATTGCATTTCAGGAACTGGTCCGCGCAACCGGTTGGTCAGTGTTCGGACCAAGTGTTTGACGAACAGAAACACGCCGTTCACCCACGCCGCTGCGCTCGTACATTCCGCGTGGTTTTGCGCAACCTTCCGGGGTTCCGCCCGTCAACCGCTAAGACACGTGGCATACGGCCGGCGTGTGACGGACTTTCCCAAAAGATCGAGAGGTAGCCTCCACCCGGCTTTTGCAGCGTAGCGTTTCAACAGCAAATATAATAATGTTTCAATATGACAAACAGCCTGCGCTGTGGAGTCGGCATTCTGAAGGGGAGATTGGAATGAAATTGCAGTGTGTTTTTGTGTTGTCGATGGGCTTTGCAGCCTTATCAGCTGAAGCGCAGGAAAACCCAATTCAACACGATGCGGAATTCTATATCCTTCAAGCACAGCTTGGATCGCAATGGGCGCAGGATGACGCGGCCGTTGACCAAGCACTGGCTGCGTTTCGGGAAAGCAACGGGGGAACTCCTCCGAATATCATCAGTGTCTTGATCGATGATATGGGCTTTGGCGACATGGGAATTCCCGAGCTTAACGCCGTTCGGGGATATGAGACTCCGAACATCAACGATTTCTCAGATCAGGCACTGCGGATGGTGCGGATGTACACTGAGCCTTCGTGTACGCCGACCCGCGTGGCGCAAATGACCGGGCGTTTGCCTGTGCGAATGGGCATGGGCGATACGACCGTTGATATCGCTGGCTTTGGTTTGCCCGGCGATGAGGTGACGCTGGCTGAGGTGTTGAAACAGGCGGGCTATGCTACCAGTCATGTTGGCAAATGGCACATGGGTGATATCGCTGAAAGCTGGGCGATGAATCAGGGTTTTGATTATGCCCAACACGCCATCCATCAGCAGGGTCAGTTGACCATCTTCAACGACGACGCGATCAAAGAGCAGGTCTCGGTCGCGATCCAGGACTATGACGACAAGTACACGCTGGACGGTTGGTTCAGACCGGACTCTGCCGCGATGATGACAGTTATCGAGGGGGAAACCGGCGGTCCGATCCGCGAAATCCGTATGGAAACCGGTGAGCGCTGGAACGCAGCCAAGTACGACGAGATGAACCAGGCGTTTCAGGACAAGACGCTGGAAGAACTGGACCGTCTTGCAGGCGGTGAAGACCCGTTTTTCCTGCAATACTGGCCGATGATCCCGCTGGATAACACCCGCGCCGGACGGTCGGGACCAGAGAGCGTGAATGGTGGTCTGTATGTGGACAAGATGCAGTTGCTCGATCAGTGGCTGGGTGACTTGTTCGCACGGCTGGAAGAGCTGGGCCTGACGGAAAACACTGTGGTTGTGGTCATGGGCGACAATGGCCATTTCACCAAGTATGCGCCGCAATCCGGGTTCACCCCGCTGATCTATGCTGGCGGCAAGGGTGACACGACCGAGGGCGGAATCCGTGTCGATGCTTTCATCCGCTGGCCGGGCATGATTGAGGCGGACGGATTGCTCAACAGCATCATCCATGTCTCGGATCTCTATACGACATTGTCGCGCTTTGCCGGGGCAGATCAATACATTCCGCGGGATAGGCTGGTGGATGGAGTGGACCAGTCTGCCGCCCTACTGTTTGCCGACGAAACTAAGGCTCGTCGTGATCACGTGATCGTCTATTCGGTGAACAAGCCCGAGGCGGTCGTGAAAGATCAGTTAAAGCTGAAACTGCCGGGACCGGGGGAAAGCGCTATTCTGGCAAAATTCTTTGATCTCTACCGGGACACACGTGAAGAATACTCTGTCTCGACAGAGGTTGGCGCCTGGGGCGGGCAGGAATTCGCACGCATCCTTGGCCGCCACATGGCCCGCAAAGAGAAATTCCCCGACACGGCACCCGCCTATGGCGTGCCATACGAAGGGATCGAAAACATCCGCCCCGAAACTCAACTCGCAGTCGACGCGTTTCTCATAAAACGCGCGTCACCGCAGCAATAATTCCTGACCGCCCGCGGTTTTCCTGCAGGCGGTCTATTGGAACCCGAAATCAGGATAAACATATGGCAGGAAACTTCATTTTCGCTCTGGGTTTAGTCGTTTCACTGGGTATCGGGTTCGTCTATTTCCGCGATCTTGGCGACATTTCGCAAATGGTGCTTAAGGTTAAACGCAAGAACATGATCCGGTTTATCCGGCACGAGTACCGCCTGATTGCTGTAGGTTTGGGCGGGTTCGCCGTCGCAACACTTGCGCATTTCATTCTGGGCGGCGGCCCATTCTGGCTGTGGCTGATTGCGGCGCTTCTGGTTTTGGTTTTGTATGGCTTTCCCTATGTGTGGGTCCATCTGGGGCTGAGGAATCAACTCAACACTGCGGCCTTCTTTCCCATTTCCGAGGCGCTAAAATTCATCGGCCCGACCGCGCCGGTCATCGTTATTGAAAACAACGGCCATGCCCGGGCGCATCCCGATGCGCAAATCATGCGGCCCCATTTGGCCGGCAATGCCGACGGGCTGGGTGGCGAAGATATCGTCATGACCTTTTGCGCGATGGCCAACCTTGGGCAAGGGTATGCCCCACGCATCGAGGGTAACCGCCTGGATCTTGAGGTTCTGGCCCAACATGGCAACAACCTGATCCTGCGGGACAACGAAACCGGGGAACCCATCCAGCAGATCTATGGGTTTCGCGAGGCGGATCGCGATACTGGCGCGGACGGACCTGCCTGCCCTGTGCGCCCTGACGCAAAGATGCAGCCCTGGCCCACGTATCGGATGACGTTCCGCGGATTTCAAAAAGCGTTTCCCGATGGCGAGGTGTATCTGAACAAGCCCTCGCCGAACCCGTTTTTGCGGCTGCTGGATATGGTGACGGAGATAACATTTGGCTGGGGGATCGCGCGCCAGCATCAGGAAGATGCGCCCGTCATGGACAACATGGACAGTTCGGACAATCGGCTTCCGAACAAGACCTATGTCTGGGGCATCACGATCGGCAACGACGCTGCCTGCTGGACCGATGATTTCGTGGTCGAGAATGACTGGATCGTAAACGCAAATGTCGGTGGGCGTGACGTGGTTGTCAGTCTGGACCCAAAGTACGAAAGCCTCGGCTTTTGGTACAATGACAGAGGTCAGCCCATCACCCGCTGCGATTTCTGGGGAATGTCGGATCAGGGAAAATTGCAACGCGTCGAGACCCTGCGTGCCGGTGTTTTCTGGCATGTCTGGTCCGAGTTCTTTCCGGAAACCGATATCAACCGTGTCGGACCGCGCGTTCAACAGTCTGGCGAAGCCGCTGAATGAGTGAGCAATCAGATCAGATTGCCAAATTGGAACAAACGGAGGATCAAAATGGTCTTTAAGAGGGAAATAACAACCGCTGCGTGGGCCGTGGCGGTCTGGATACCAATGACAACTGCCGCTGTGGCGCAGCAGTCCGATTGGTCCTATGAGGCAACAATATACCTGTTCATGCCTGAAACGGAGGTTACGCAGGAAACAGCCCGCGGCACCGTTGATGGAACGCTCAGCTTCTCTGACGCGCTAGAAAATCTCGATCTGGCCTTCATGGGCGTCTTTGGTGCATCGAACGGGCGATGGTCACTATTGGCCGACTACAACTATGTGGACGTCTCTTTCAGCAATGGTACGCCTGGTCCGGCAAGTTCTGGTCTTGAAACCTCTCTCACAACGCAATTTTTCAGCGGCTATGTCGGGTACCGGGCTTATACTACAGATACGTCCTATGTGGACTTGGTCGGCGGTTTCCGCTGGTTTCGCACACAGACGGATTTCACCGTCCTTCCCGGAGCAGCCCCGGGCCGGTCTGTCAGTGTCGATGAAAGCTGGACAGACCCGGTCATCGGTGTCCGAGCCCGCGTCGCTTTCAACGACAGGTGGTCTGGCACTGGCTTTTTTGATTACGGCGGCTTCAGCAGCGACAGCGAAACATGGCAGGTCTTGCTGACTGCGGATTATGAAATCAACGACAGGTGGGTGATCCGCGGCGGTTACCGCTATATCTCTTTCGATCACGAGATTGACGGCAACGATTTCACGTTCGAACAGTCCGGCCCCATGATTGGTGCGACTTATCGGTTCTGAGGGGCTCTTTTAGCCCTTCAAACCTTACCCTATCCAAAGTCACTAAAACGACGGGGTGATCATGACCGCGTAGTTGTCGGCCAGCATGGCGGCGTCTTCGCGGTTGAATTTGACCGATGAGAGCTTTTGCAGATCAATTTGCGTTGGCCCGTCAAATAGCTTTGCAACATCGACGTTCATGTGCAGGTCCACATCGCCCTCAACAGCGATATCCGGTGGCAACTGGATATCGACCTCGCGCGCGTTTTCCGAAAACCCAACGTGATAGACCAACGGCGAGACCTCTGCGCCAATGCGCAGCGTTCCTTCCATCACGACGAATTTATAGCCGACCTCCCAATTCCATGCCATTTGACTGTTGGGATCAAGATCCCCCCGCGCTTGGATCGAGCCATTGGCTTCTGGGTCTACGCCGATCATGAAACGGATGTGCTCAATGCTGCTCAAGGGAATGTCGTTCAGCCTGATCGAATGAGTTGTTTCCGGATTGTCGAACCGGAGCAGATGATAGCTGTCAGGCTCAGTAAACAGCGCCCCATCTTGCGAGAGGGTCAGGTTGCTGAGGTAGAGCCGGAAGTCACGAACCCTGAACGTGCCGGGCCCGCTGGGGTTTTCGTACACGAACTCATCAAATACCAACGGATCGTCACCCATCTTCGCGTGAAAGGTCAAGGTGATCGATGTGGTGCGCTGAGGACCAAGAGCAAAGAACAGCGCTCCGCCAACGACCAACAGTATCGCAAGTCCCGTCACCCAAATACGCATCAGCTGTCTCCTTCGAACGGATTGGAAAACTGTGTGTTTGTCAGAAAGTCCTCATCCGTCAGCGTGTGCAGGAACGCGATGATGGACTGCACCTCGTCGGGTGTCATACGCAGGCCCACAGTGCCCTGCCCGGCCTCTGGTGCATTGTCGGCTTCAAGGATCAAAGGGCTGAGCGTATCGCTAACGACAATCCCGTCATTGTAGTGATCCATGACCTCTTCCAATGTCTCGAACCGACCATCATGCATGTAAGGCGCGGTTACGGCGATGTTGCGCAGTGTCGGCACTTTGAAGAAGCCTTTGTGCGCCGGATTGCCGGTCACGGCCATCAGGCCATCCGGCAGGTCGCCATCGGAATCCAGCCCATTGTTTGAAAACCCATCCAATGCATCCCGAAACCCGGAAGTCAAAAACTGGCTGTGGCAGTCGATGCAGTTCCCACCACGTAATGAAACCTTGATGTCCGGATGCGCCATGAATAGTTTGCGGCCATGTTCTTCCTGCGCGGTCAAACGCACTTCGCCACGCAGAAACCTGTCGTATTTTGAATCCGTCGAAATCAGCATTCGCATGAAGGTCGACAACGCCCGGGCCACGTTTTCGGCGCTGACTTCCCCGTATGCCTTGCGGAACATCCGTCGATAGTCGCGGGATGCCTGCAGTTCCGTGATCAGCGCATCCAAGTCCTGATCCATCTCGTCCGGGTGTTGAATCGGCATCAGCGCCTGCGCTTCCAACGACGTTGCGCGACCGTCCCAGAAGAACCGCTCTTGGCCCCAAAGAAGGTTGGTCAAACTCATGGAGCTGAACTCCAGCTCTCCGCCCGTCAGTGCGGGTGATTTTGCCAATCCATCGGTAAACGCAAGGGCCTGCACGTGGCATGTCGCGCAGGACACCTGATTGTTGCCGGACAGGATGGGGTCATAAAACAGGTGCCGCCCAAGAGCAAAGGCCTCTTCCGTCAGCGGGTTGTCCGCGGGCACAGCAAAGCGTCCAAATACGAAGGGCGCCGAGAAGCCAGCAATCGGCGTTGCCGTCGGCCCGCGTGCACGGTCCCAGAAGACCCACGCCGTCGCCGCGATCACCACAGCGACGGCCGCTGTCAAAAACACCCGAAGCATAGCGCCCCCAGAGCATTAGTGGTGGTGCACAAAACCCGAACCGAACAGCCCTTCAACGTTGTCCACGCCTTTGTTGTAGCGCTCCTTGAAATTGACCTCGGCGATACGTTCGCCGGTCTCAAGATCATGGATCGTGATCGTGTGTGCGTTCAGGTCGGCAATAAAATCCACATCCGTTGGGTCGTCATCAGCGGCGTTGCCCAGATTGAGCAGGTTATTTTGAACGGCGATCAGGTCTCGGCCCGAAGCGGACGTGAAAAAGATCATGTGATGTGCACCCGGATCAGCAACTATGTCCGGCCCGCTGGACACAAGCTCGGGCAGTGCGGCCATTTCATAGCGCTTCACAACACCCGGTAATCCATGAGAGATGAACAGTTCATCTTCAGTGCCATAGAACTCGAGCGGAACAGCGGTTTCATTGGCCACGCCACTATATATGACTTCGGCTTCTCCAAAGGTTTTGGAACCGGCGTCATAGGGGATTTTCCAGGTCTCGAATCCGAACATCGTATTGGCCAGAATGGCTGGTTCAATGTCAGCATGCATGTCAGGTCGTGCGAACAGCACCTCGACAGGTGAAGACGGAAAATCCAACGGCTTTTCGTTTTCCACCACGATGTTTTGGATGGGTTCAAGCGTGTTGAGGTCTATGATCGTCAACACATTTCCAACGCCAGTCGTCATATCGGGATGTATCGTCGAGGTGACCACCATGCGGTCGTCGAACGCAGATATCCCGTGTGGGTACATGATATATGGCTCACCCTCGCCGACTTGGCTTTTGCGTGCTTCGATAATTTTGACCACCTCGTTGGTCTGAGTGTCGAAAACACCGACCGAGCCGCCATCATCGCCTCCAGTGCCACCCATGAAGGTCACGAACATATACTCCTGCCCCTTCGACGTGGCCCACATGATGTCCTCGCCAACGATCTGCCCTTGGGTATCCAGACAGGTAAAGCCTTCGATCACAGGCGTTCCGCTGGAATCGCGGGACAGTCCAATTTCAGCCAGACTGCAGGACGGGTCCAACCCGGTCGAATAGAGACGCCCATTCGGGCTGTAGTAGAGGTGATGCAATGGATGCTGAATATCCGGCTGTTCAACTTCGCTCAGTAGCTCTCCGAACTGGTCGGATTCCGGATCCAGCTCGACAATCGCGATGCTGTGATTTGTATCCAACGTCGGCAAACCGCGCAGCAGAACCATGCCCTGACTTTCCTCGCGGGTCTGAGACTGCGCCGGCGTTAGGCCAACCATCAACAGCCCCGCACCGAAAAGTACGCTTTGCGCAAGCAATTTGAATTTCATAATTTCCCCCCTTGCGATGAAACTTCTAAAAATGTTTTTGAAATTCACTTTACGTAGCGTCATATCACATTCAGGAAACTGCATCAAATTGGGGTGCAATCGACCAAAGAAACGCCGCCCCGAACGGGACGGCGTAAGCTGAATACCTGCAGGTCGACTTCTTTATGACGCTTGGACGGCCTTCATAAAGCGGTCGCGGATCACAACTGGGTCCATCGTGATTACCGGCATCTTGGCATTGCCGCTTTCGCACTTGCTGACGATGATTGTCATTTGGCCGCTGTCGAGCGCTGCCTGCAATGCGGCTCCAGTGTCTTCAGCCTGGCACTCGACCACATTCTCGCAGCCACATGCCTGCGCCACGGCTGCCAGCGACGTCTTCTTACCTGCATAAGTCGGCTGATCCCCGGTCGACCCATAAGATCCGTTATCGACGATCAGCAGAATGTAGTTGTCAGCCACGTTATTGGCGATGGTCGGCAAGGTTCCGAGGTTGGTCAGGATAGACCCGTCGCCATCGATTACGATGACCGGCTTTGGTTGCGACAAGGCCAGACCCAGACCAATACTTGAGGCCAGACCCATAGTGCCCAGCATGTAGAAATTGGTAGGTTGGTCGTCGATTGCATGCATCTCCTGACTGGGGATGCCGATGTTGCAGACAACCAATTGATCCCGCAGGATTGGTGCAATTTCTTTCAGGATTTCAGAACGGATCATTGGTCGCCATAGCCTCCCCAGAAATTGGCGTCGGTCAGGATCGCAACCGGCTTGTTGCACATAAAGGTGTATTTCAGGATCGCATCCAGCTCCTCGACATCCGATTGATGATGGAAGTGGTAGGTCGGGATGTTCATCTGTGCCAGAAGCGCCTTGGTATGCACTGCCATTTCGACTTGGCAGGCGACGGGTTCGCGCAGCTCTCCACGATATGAGATCAGCATGGGCAAAGGCATCCGGTAATACTGGATCAGCGTCGCCAACGTGTTGATGGTTACGCCGATGGCAGTGTTCTGCATGATTATCGCGGGGCGTTTGCCACCCATCCAGGCACCGGCACACAGGCCCATGCCTTCATCCTCTTTGTTCGATGGGATATGATAGATGCCGTCACGCGCGTCGATTTCGTCGATGACTCCGGCCAATTGCTTGCATGGAACCGTGGTGACGAATGAGATGTCGTTGGCCACCAAATCGTCGGTGATCTTTTTGTCTATGTTCATGTCCGATATGTTAGTCCTGTATGGGGCGCAGTTAGCGCGATTGACGGGTTACAGCCCGCGGTGCACGTGCACGGCGCAAGGCGCATGACGGACGACGCGTGAGGCGGTCGATCCCAGAAAATAATCGCTGACACCCGGTTCATGCGAACCGATGACGATGCAGTCAAATTTGTTTTGTGTCGCAAAGTCGATCACCGTGCGGGCCGTGTGACCTTTGACAATCTCGGCCTGAACGCCCTCAAGCCCCGAAACTTTTTCCCGCAACAAGGTGCGTGCCGCGCGAAAGCCTTCGGCGACGACATCCTTGTCGAGATAGGCACTGACAGAACCCTGAGGCATCTCGTAGACATGCAGGGCCACAATCTCGGCCCTTTCAGCCGATAAGGCCTTGGCGATTTCCAAAGTGTGCGGTGAAATCCCATGATCCAACGCCATTGGGACGAGAATTTTTTTGTACATGAATACCTCCGTTTCTGCCTGGACTAGATCCAGGGTGCGAGGATGATTTTGGGTGCGGCCACGGCACCTTTCCGCAAATCGCGAAAGGCGTCGGCAGCTTCAGACAAGGTCCGTTCCTCTATCCAGTCCAACGAACCCAAACGGCCATTGAATATCGCCTGCGCGGTCTTTCGGAAATCATCGGCAGTATAAGTATAGGTGCCGATAAACGTGATCTCCTGCAACGTCATACGACGTATATCCAAACCGCCCGTATCCTCACCCAACCCAACATGCACGATAACGCCGCCCGGTTGAACCTTTTCGGAAGCGGCCGCGCGGGTTGCAGAATACCCCACTGCGTCAACAACCAATGAGAACGTATCATCCGTGGCTTCGACCACATTAAAAGAGTTCAAACTTTGCAGATAGGCGCGCCGCACGTCATTCGGCTCAACGATGACAACATCATCGAAGTCAGCTGCCGCCAGTGCCAAAGCTGCGGCCACACCAATCGCGCCGCCGCCTATCACCAACGCATCACGCGCCATTCCCTGATGCAGCGCCTCAAGCCCCAACCGAACCGCGTGCCAGCTAACGGCCAATGGCTCTGCCAGGGCGGCCTGCTGAAAGGATACGTGGTCCGGCACCTCAACCAGATTTGCATCCGGCATTGCAATATATTGAGCAAAAGCCCCTTCACGCGGTGGCATCGAGATGATCTGCCGGCTGGGACACAGGTTTTCCCGCCCTGCCTCACACGCCGGGCAGACACCGCAGTTGACCAAAGGATTGATCGTGACGCGCGTACCGTCGCGTGGACCTCCAACAATCGTCCCTGCGGCCTCGTGGCCCAGAATAAGTGGTGCAGGTCGGCGCGCGTCGTGACCCAAATAGGCGTGCATATCCGAGCCGCAAATCCCGACAGCCTCGACCCGGATCAATTGCTCACCTATGTCGGGCGCAGCATCTGGTACGTCCTCATAGGTCAAATGCTCAACACCCTGATAAACAAGCGCTTTCATTTCGCTGTAAACCCTCCGTCGACCATCAAAACTTGCCCTGTGACGTAGTTGGACGCCGGTGAGCACAAGAACAGGATCGGCCCATCGATATCCTCCATCTGCCCGTTTCGGTTCATGCAGGTTTGCGCCGCGTTACGGGTTGCCCGGTCGAGGTCATTGAACACAGCCTGCGTCAGTTCGGTCGGGAAAAACCCCGGCCCGATGGCATTTGCAGTGATGCCGTCAGCGGACCAAGCCTCGGCCATGGCCCGCGTCAGTTGCCCGACCCCGGCCTTGCTGGCCCCATAAGCAATACCGCCCGGAAAAGCACGCGTGGTCTGAAGCGAGGCGAAATTCACGATCCGCCCCCACCCCCGAGCTTTCATCGCAGGAACCATTGCCTGGCTTAGGAAGAACGGCGCGCTCAGGTTCAGCTCAAGCGTCTTGTCCCAGCCTTCGGTGGTCACGTCATCTGCCACTTCGCGCGTGTTGATACCCGCCGCATGCACGATGATGTCCGGCGCGCCAAAACTGGCTGCGACTTCCTCGGCGAGCGATGCCACGCGCGACCGATCGGCCACGTCGGCAACAACTGTGGCCACGTTGTCGCCCCCTTCAGCTTGCAATTCTGCCAATGCTTCCGGTCGACGGGCGACGCCGACGACGCACGCACCCGCTGAGGCCAACACAAGCGCTGCACGACGCCCAAGGCCCGAGCTTGCGCCGGTCACGCAAGCGACACGCCCGGTCAGATCGAACAACGCGCGCGGATCATTCATCGGCGGTCAGGTTGAACTGTTCGTCAGGGAAGTATTTGGCAAGGCGCACGTCCGCAGCCCGCGCATGCCCTTCCATACCCTCCAACCTGGAAATGCGAGCGGTCGCCTCGGCAATGGATTTCGAGCCTTCGCGTGTAGCGCGCTGCCATGTGACGATCTTCATGTACTTATGGACGCTCAAGCCGCCAGTATAGCTGGCCGCGCCGGATGTCGGCAGAACGTGGTTCGTACCGGTCGCCTTGTCACCGTAGGACACTGTGGTTTCTTCACCCAGAAACAGCGATCCATAGCAGGTCAACCGACCCAGCCACCAATCCAGGTCCTCGGCCTGAACGGTCAGGTGTTCGGGCGCGTAATCGTCCGAACAGGCCGCCATTTCTTCACGATCTGAACAGAAGATGACCTCGGCATAGTCGCGCCACGCAGCAAAGGCGTTTTCCCGGTTGAGTTCGGGCAGATCCTCGATCAGCGCTGGCACCAGCTCCATGACTTTTTGCGCAAGGTCCCGGTCATCCGTCACCAGCCAAACCGGAGAGTTATAGCCGTGTTCCGCTTGGCTCACCAAGTCGGTGGCCACCACATGCGCATCTGCGGAACCGTCCGCAAGGATCAGGCTGTCCGTTGGCCCGGCAATCATGTCGATGCCAACTTTGCCATAAAGAATGCGCTTTGCCTCGGCCACAAACTGATTGCCTGGACCCACAAGAATATTGGCGCGCGGCAGGCCAAACAAACCATAGGTCATCGCGGCCACACCCTGAACGCCACCCATGGCCAGAATGCTGTCTGCACCGCAGATATGCGCCGCATAGACAATCGCAGGCGCCACGCCTTCACCCGGGCGCGGCGGCGAACAGGCTGTAATGTGGCGGCACCCAGCAACCTTGGCGGTGGTGACCGTCATGATCGCGCTGGCAATATGGCTATAGCGCCCGCCGGGCACATAGCAGCCAGCCGCGTCCACAGGGATGGCCTTTTGGCCGGCGATAAAGCCCGGGACAATTTCCATCTCAACGTCAGACACCGTGGATTTCTGCGTTTCGGCAAACCGGCGAACGTTGTCGTGTGCAAACCGAATATCGGCCTTCAACCTTTCGGGAACAAGCGCGCAGGCGGCCTCGATCTCATCGGCGGTCATCAACACGTTGCCGTCAAACTTGTCGAACTTGACCGCATATTCCAGCGCTTT
Organism: Ruegeria sp. YTSC003; assembly: GCF_059609785.1. Lineage (NCBI taxonomy): Bacteria > Pseudomonadati > Pseudomonadota > Alphaproteobacteria > Rhodobacterales > Roseobacteraceae > Ruegeria > Ruegeria sp. YTSC003. Next base: position 606,692 of record NZ_JBXWMK010000001.1, read on the forward strand.
GGCATCCCCGCCAGCCTCAATGTCGGCAAGAATTGTCTTCACGGTGTCATGCACTTCCGTGGCATGAGATTGAGCCGTCAGGGTCGCCTTTTTCAGATAGTCGCGAGGCATATTCAACAGGTCCTATTGGTAGATTTCAGGAAGCAAAGTGGTCGAAACCGCCGGAACGTAAGCAATCAGAAGAACTACGATCAGCATTGTTAATACAAATGGTATAGCACGGGCCGCAATCTTCAGAATGGACTCACCCGTAATGCCAGATACGACGAACAGGTTCAGGCCAAGCGGCGGTGTGATAAAACCGACTCCCAGTGCGGTGATCATCATGATGCAGAACTGGATTTCGTTCATGCCGATATTGTCGGCCAGCGGTTTCAGGATAGGAGCAAGGATTACGATATTGGGCGTCGTTTCCATAACGCAGCCCGCAGCAATCAGGATACCGATCATCAGCAGGATCAGCAGGTACGGATCGTCGGTCAGCGAAGTGATCGAGGCGACGAACCCTTGCGGCACGCCCATGATCGCCAGCGCCTCGGCCAAGGGGGCCGAAAAGGCAATGATCGGCAGGATCACCCCGTTCACCTTGGCTGAGCTGACCAGCATTGACGGAAAGTCGGCCAGTGTCAGCGTGCGCAGGATGAAACCCATGATGATGGTGACAACCACGGCGGTGGCACCCGCCTCGGTCGGGGTCAGGCGACCCGAGAAGATGCCATAGAAGATAATCCCGGGCACAATAAAGGCGTACCAGCCGGATTTCAGGGCTTTGCCCAAATTGGCCAGCCACTCGCCCATCGTCATCATGCCGCCACCCTCATAGGCGTAAAGACGGTTCATGATGATGTTGGTGATCAGGATCGAAACCAGAATGGCCAGACCGGGAATCAGGGCAGCCAGGAATAGGGTCGACGCGGAAATCCCCAGCACCAGACCGATGATGATGTAGGCAATCGACGGTGGGATCAGGATGCCGGTACAGGCCCCGGCCGCGACCAAGGCGCAGGCGTAGGGGCGCGGATATCCACTTTCGACCAGCCGGTTGATGGTCATGCGACCGACAGCGGCCGCGCCAGCGGCATCCGAACCCGAAATGGCGGCGAACATGCCGCAAACCAGAACGGTGGCCGAGCCAAACCCGCCTTTGGCGAAGCAAGTCAGCGCCTCAGCCACATCCAGAAATTTACGTGACAAACCTGTACGGACCAGCACGTCACCTGTCAGGATAAACAGCGGCACGGCGGTCAGGGCAAAGGCGTCGATCCCGGTAAACAGGCTCTCGCCCACCAGACTCAGCGGTAGATCGCCCGACATGACTAACATTACGATCGCGGCAGAACCAATCGCTGCCCAAACCGGAACAGCCATGGCGATCAGAACAACGAACAGAATGACGGGCAGGTAGAAATCCCAGCCCAGTTCTACGGTTTGATTGAGAGTATTCCAGAGCATCTCAAATCCCCTCAGTCAAACAGCTTGTCACCTTCGAAGACGGGCGTGCCGTCGCGAAGGGATTTGAAGTCACGCATAAACGATTGGATCAGGCGCCAGATCATCAGCGCGAATCCGGTCGGCACTGCCATCAGGAACCAGACCTTCGACACCCGGAGGCCGTCAGTCACTGATCCAAACTTGGCCGAGACGTGAACCGCCTCGTACGACCAGTAAAGCGCGATCACAGCGACTGCGAACATCACCAGATCGCCGAAGATGTACAGTAGGGCCTTGGGACGCGGCCCGAGGTAGTGCATGACGACATCAATCCGGATATGCGCCCGCTCTTTGACCGCCGCCGCAGCGCCGATCCAGGCCAAATAGATGAAGGAATACCGGACGATTTCTTCCCCCCAGATCGAGGAATAGGCGAATATCTCGCGTCGCAGAACCTCGATGGCCATGGTGATGACCAGCATCACGTAGAACACCAGCAGCAGCCAGCGCTCGGCGTTGCGATCTATGTTTTGGAGTAAGGTCATCGGTTCCCTCGGCGACAGAACAGTCAGGCGCGGCCTTCTGTTTTGGGCCCTTTCAGGCCTGACTGCTGTTGAGTGATTGCGGACGCCAAAAAGACGTCCGCCGGTTTAGGTCATGCGTCGTGGACGTAGTATTTTCCTTGTGTCCCGGCCGCCTCGACCAGTTTCTCAAAGGCGTCCATCGACCCGGCCAGCTCTGTCTTGAACGGATCCCAATCGGCGTTTTGGTAGCCCCCAACGCTTTCCCACTCGGCCAGTTGATCCACGTTAAGCGAATGGAACTCCACTCCGGCCTTGTTCAGTTCGGCCATGGCAAAGGCACGGGCCGAGGGAACTTTGGAAAGGTTCTGATGACTGGTCATTTCCGAACCCCACATGATGCCTTCCTGAACGTCCGGCGGCATCGAATTGAACCATTCGAGGTTACACGAATAAACTTGGCTGTCCGGAACGGCCTGCGTAAAGGTCACGTGGCTGAGGATGTCCTTGAAGCCAAACACATACAGCGCTCCGACCGATGGATCGAGCGCATCCGCGACACCCTGTTTGATCGCCGAGGGGGTTTCACCCCAAGCAACAGGTGTCGGGTTTGCACCGACCATGCGGTAGTACTGCTGCAGCATTTTCGAGCCGGGTACGCGGAACTTCACGCCGCTCATGTCACCCGGCGTGATGATTGCATTACCGCCCTGACGCACGGCAACAACGCGCGGGTCGATCACCACATAGAACAGGGCCTTGAAGCCAGCGGCCTCGACTTTCGGGTGAACTTCGTTCTGCCATGTGTCGGAATGCACAAGGTTGGTGAACCGTTGGTTCGAACCGCACAGATACGGCATGTTGATAAGATCAACGGTCGATGCGAAAGGTGCGAAGTTGGACAGCGAATGCTGCGCCGCCTGAATGGTTCCGCCCTGCACTTTCTGCACCAATGCACCACCGGCACCCAGCTGACCACCAGGCGCAAGCTTGACGTACACCTTGCCGTTCGTCGCGTTCTGGATGTTTTCTTTCAGATCAAGCTGCATGATAGGATAGCTGCGTGACGCGCCCAGTACATATGCGGTCGCGACCGTCATGACATGGTCTGCTGCCTTTTCACGCTCACTTTCTTCTTTGGCTGTCTGCGCCACAGCCTCGGACGACCAAAGGACGCCGCCTGCACCTGCGACCAGCGCTGCAGTGAATGACCCACTGGCGCTCAGCTTTAGGAAATTACGGCGTTCGACGGACGCCAGTTCATTTCTGTCGTTTTTCATTTAGTGCCCTCCCAAGCAAAAAATTCAGCCACCCTTTTTTGCATCGCGGACAGCTTCCCTTTTTAGAATTGCGACAACGAACAGGATCGATGCCGCGAACAGAACCAACATCTCTCCGACGTCACCAAGAAAGGCGCTGTTTGCAAAAGCCCCCAGCGCCACGTTCGCAAAATAGATGGCAAACACGAGTGCGGACGCAGCAAGAAACATCTCTTGGACTCCCTTTTCAGATTCGGCCCAATGCCCTTTGTAAGCGCTTACATGCAAAATGCAAGCGCTTACATATCCACTTCCCTCTGGCGTCAGTTGAGTTTAGAGTTATTGGCAAAAGCAAATTGTGAGTTTGGAAATGGAGAAACCTCGGTCGGCGCCGACACTGGATGATGTGGCAAAAATGGCTGACGTTTCGACGGCTACAGTGTCGCGTTGCCTCAACAGCCCGAACCGAGTTGTCGAAGCGACCCGTAAACGCGTCCTGTCTGCAGTTGAAACGTTAGGGTACACTCCAAACTTTGCGGCGCGCGTCATGGCCGCCAAGCGGTCGTTCACCATCGGGGCGATCATACCGACCATGGAAAACGCGATCTTCGCGCGTGGCCTTCAGGCCTTTCAGGAAGAGCTGCACCAGCGCGGGTATACGCTGCTGGTCTCAAGTTCAGCTTACAAACCTGAAATCGAAGAAGAGCAAATCAGGACGCTGATTGCACGTGGGGCCGACGGGCTGCTGCTGATCGGACATGACCGCGATCCCAAGATCTACGACTTTCTGAGCCAGCGGAAAATTCCGGCATTGGTCGCATGGTCCTATTTGCCGGACTCCAAGTTGCCTTCCGTCGGATTTGACAATCGCGCGGCAATGTTCAACCTCGCCAGCCATGTTATTGAATTGGGGCATACACAGATCGGCGTGATCTCGGGTCTCGTAGACGGGAATGATCGCGCCCGGCTCAGGGTTCAGGGCATCCGGGATGCGATATCTGATAGCGGGCTCGCGGCCAACAATCTGACTCTTGTCGAAACATCCTATGAGATCGAAAACGGTGCCAAAGCCTTCCGCGACCTGATGAACGCTGACCCGCCGCCGACTGCAATCTTGTGTGGAAACGATGTGTTGGCCGCAGGTGCCTTGCGACAGGCCCAAGAGATGGGGTTGGACGTACCTGGCGATGTATCGATCACGGGTTTTGACGATATCGAACTGGCCAGAATTGTTTCCCCGGCCCTGACGACCGTGCATGTGCCACATCGTGAAATGGGGCGCAAAGCGGCCCTGCAACTGGTGGAGATGGTCGAGAACCAAACCGCCGGGACTGGCGAACAACTGGCGACGAGAATTGTAAATCGACCGTCGCTTGGTAAGCCTGCGCCGGGCTAAGCCGCCTCCCCCTCCATCGTGCGGAAGTCGTTTTTTAGCCAAGGATGCTTGGCGCACATTGGGCGAGTGAAATGTTGCCGGATCAGTTTCACCATAACTTTCTGGATCAGTTCCGAGGTCGTCACGGGATACACTTCGGTCGTGAACAGCGACACGGTTCGCACGAAGTTTCTACCGGGAAACGGCATGGCTTTGACACTGTTATGGAACCGCTGGGTCCGATGAAAACAGGCGGCCGTCGTGATCGCCCAACCGCTACCCTGGGCCACCAAACCGATGATCGACTGGTTGCATTCCAGTTCGAACCTGTTCGGTAGGCTAAACTTGCTGCGTGCCAATTGAATCTCGATCTGCTTCCCGATCACATAGTCCCGCGAATACCGTAATAGGGGTAAGTCCGCGTCCGGGTGAAACAGCTCTTCTGGCGACCCTTCAAAACTGTTGGGCAGCACGACAAGAAACGGGTCCCGCATCAACGGGTACTCAATCAATCCTTCGGTTCGCCCAGGCGGTCGAGTGGCAACGCCCACATCCAGTTTGTGTTCCTGTAGCTTGGAGAGGATTTCGTGGCTGGGACGCGTATAGTGACGAAAATTGCAACGCGGCAATGCCTGCGCCAGAAACCGGACCATATCAGGCGCGATCTGGTTGTCGAAATCGTCAATAAGCGCCAATCGCAGGTCGGTCGCATGTTGCCAATTGCCCGTTCGGATTTCGGCCTCGCCGCGTTTCAGAACAGTCAAACCGTCGCGGACATATCGCGCAAAGACTTCGCCCGCGGGCGTCAGGCCCATGGGTCTGCGCCCATGATCGACCAGCTCGATACCAAGCGTGTTTTCCAAGCTGCGCAGGTGGTTCGAGACCGTGCTGATCGACAAACCCGTTTCGGACGCGACCTGTTGGATCGATCCGGATTTGGCGATCAATTGGAAGATTTCCAACCATCTCAGGCTCAGCGATTTGGACATGGGTGCCAATCATTGTTTCGATTTGCTCGAAACTAGCCAAGCAAAGATTTACTCTTGCGGCAATGCCAAAGTTCCAGTTACGCCTTCATCCGGTCAAAGCCCGGGTCATATGGGCACGACGGAATGACCGTTGCGCGCGCACCCTGACCGCAACTGTCCAGATCCATTTCACATCCGATATCCGCGTAGGCGGGATCGACAAATGCATGCGCTAGATTCAACCCGGTGCGATGTCCCCAATCACCCGATGTGACGGTTCCAACCACCTTATCCCCCTGCATCATTGACGCTCCAGGATGTGCAGGACCGAAGGTCGAGGAAACCTGGAGCACGACAAGCTTCTTACGAAGCCCCTCTGATTGTCGATTTAACAAAGCGTTCCGCCCGACAAAATCTCCCTTATTCAATCGGACGAACCTGTCCAATCCTGTTTCATAGGGATCGAACTCGGTGATCAGGTCTGCTTTCCAATGAAGAAAGCTCTTCTCCATCCGCATCGATTCAACAGCCCGTGCCCCGAACACCTTCAACCCGTGTGCCTCACCTGCTTGCCGTAACGCCAAATAGGCCGCGTAAAGCGAGGCGTTGGGTACGTGGATTTCATAGGCCAATTCACCCGAAAAGCTGAGGTTCATGACCGTAGCCGGAGCGATGCCAACGAAGCACTCGCGCACATTGAGCCACGGGAAAGCCTCAGCTGACCAATCCCCTCGGGCGCAGACCGACAAGACGTCTCGCGCCTTTGGGCCAGCGAGCACCAATATGGTTTGGTCATTTGTCAAACTGCGCAGATGAACGTCTTCATCGCGTCGCATGTGCTGGCGTAGCCAATCCATGTCATGAAATTCGCTTGCTGCGGCTGAGCCATACCAGACGCGCGCCTCCCCCCTATCGCTGGCCGGTAGATTGGCGATCGTAGCCTCGGCTTTGATCATACCATGATGGTTCAGCAGGTACCCTAGCCCAACACGCCCCTCGCGCCGGGTCACAAGCCCGCAGAACATCCGGTCCAGAAAAGCATGCCGGTCATTTCCAGTGATTTCGATCCGATTGAACCCGTTCACCTCGGCCAGTCCAACACCCGATTGCACATTCCGAACCTCAGTGGCGATCACGTCAAATGTTTCGTCAAAACCGAAACTATGCGTCGGCGTGAATTCCGGCGAAGGTTTGATGTAATCCACCCTCTCCCACCCGTTGACCACTGTGAACTCGGCCCCCTCCGCCGCCAGCACCGGCGTCAGAGGTGTGGTTTTGGCCGGACGCCCTGCAGGGCGATGTTCATGCGGAAAGTGGAACCGAAATTCGTTCTGATAGTCCTCGATAGCCTTAAGCGCGGTCAATTCGACGTTTGCATGACCCGTGAACCGCCGGGGATCGAGGCACCACGTATCGTAACACGCCTCGCCGTGCACAATCTGTTGGGCCAGCAGCCACCCATGCCCACCCCCTTCGCCCAGCCCAGCGCGCAGACCGATGATACAAAACGCGTTGCGTTTGCCAGGGATCGGTCCCACCAGCGGAGCCCCGTCGATCGTGTAAGTAATCGGCCCATTGACCACCGTGTGAATACCAACCTCCATCAGCGCGGGCATCCGCGCGAATGCACCTTCCAACACGTCCGTCACGCGGTCCAAATCATCGGGGCAAAGGGCATTCACAAAGTTCGGATCAATCCCGTCCATACCCCAGGTCTTGCAGTCCTGTTCGTAAAACCCGAGCAACAGGCCGTTCTTTTCTTGCCGGCAATAATAGTCACTGATCGGACAACGCAGCAGAGGCATCCGATGCCCCGCGTCGCGGATCGCCTGTATCTCTTCGGTCAGGAAGTACTGGTGCTCCATCGACGAAACAGGATGATGAACGCCCATCATGGCACCGACTTCGTTGACGCGATATCCGCAGGCGTTGACCACGATGTCGCAATCGATGTCGCCATGCTCTGTCTGCACAGTCCAGGTGTCGTCGGCGTGCTGCACCAGACCCGTCACCGGCGTATTTCGATAAACTTCTGCGCCTGCCTTGCGTGCCCGGCGCGCCAAGGCCTGACACAACTGAGCAGGATCAATATCCCCGTCCAGCGGGTCCCACAGCCCACCAATCAGGTTGTCGGTCGAAATCAAAGGGTGGCGGCGGGCACATTCGTCCGCGTCAATCACCTCGAAATGCACATCCATACCCCGTGCCATGGATGCAAAGTGGCGATAGCCCTGCAACTGGCCCTCGGTATTGGCCAGGCGTATTCCGCCATCCCCGTAGTGGTAGTTGATCGGATAATCCGGATCGTCGGCTAACTCCTTGTACAATTGGATCGAGTGCGTTTTCAGGCCCACCATCGTCTGGTTCATGCCAAAGTTCGTCACTTGCGCGGCCGAATGCCACGTCGTGCCCGAGGTCAATTCGTTCCGTTCGACCAGCACCACATCGGTCCACCCCTCTTGCGTCAAATGATAAAGGGTCGAACATCCGGCGATGCCGCCGCCGATCACAACGACTTTGGTACGCGACTTCATTGGCTTTGCTCCGTAAGATTTCGTCCAAGTCTTGCGGAAGAAAAGGCTGGGGCGACAACTGCGCAAATGCGGGTGCAGGAAAATCGAAACTGCGATTTCGGATTCTGAAAAAGGCAATTCGCCTTTGATGCCGGGATGTTCCGCCCATTACGGTGCAGGAAAGTGAAAAAAAGGAATTGGACCGGATGTCATCAGAGGGTTCTAAACGCAGCGGCCGAAAAGCGCGGCATGCCCAGCGAGCAGCCAAACCGGTCGTAGACCCCTGCCCACCCGGCCAGAAGGGCGGCGCTTATAAACCTCTGAGCCAACGCGAGATCGAACAGATATTCGATACAGCACTGCAGCTGTTGGAACGTTTGGGCATGGGAAACGTGCCAGACAGATTAGCGGCAGACCTCAAAGCCGCAGGTGCGCAGGCGGGTCAGCAAGACCGGGTGCTGTTCCCGCGTGAAATGGTTCAGCGCGCAATCGATACAGCCCCCAAGAGTTTCGTGTTTCATGGCCGGGACGAAAACCGCTCGATCGAGGTTGGCGGCGACCGCGTGTATTTCGGCACGGGTGGCGCCGCCGTTCAAACGCTGGACATCGATAGCGGCCTTTATCGCCCCTCTACCTTGGCGGATTTGCACGACTTCACCCGATTGCAGGACACGCTGGCCAATGTCAGCTGGTTCACCCGATGCTGCGTGGCCACAGATGTACCTGATGTATTCGATCTGGACGTCAACACCGCCTATGCGCTGGTGCGCAATACGACCAAACCAGTGGCAACATCGTTTACTCTGGCCGAACATGTCGGCCCCATTGTCGAGTTGCTGGATATCGTCGCCGGAGGGCCGGGTGAATTCGCCAAACGCCCCTTTCTGAAAGCTCATATCAGCCCAGTGATTTCGCCACTGCGGTATGGGGAGGATGCGGTTGATGTCGTCTATGAATGCGTCGCCCACAGCATTCCCATGTCGTGCATCACGGCCGCGCAGGCCGGTGCCACGGCCCCGGCGACTTTGGCCGGGTTTTTGGCGCAATCGCTGGCCGAGACATTGGCCAGCCTTGTCATGGTCTACGCTATCAGACCCGGATTTCCGATGGTATTTTCCAACTGGCCCTTCATCGTGGACCTGAGAACCGGTTCCTTCGCCGGCGGCAGCGGAGAGACGGCCGTTTTGAACGCGGCCTCGGCGCAGCTCACGAACTGGTTAGGTCTGCCCTCGGGCATAGCCGCATCGATGACTGACGCAAAGGCCATCGACGCGCAATACGGCGTTGAAAAAGGCATGACGTCGCTTGCTGCGGCCTTGGCCGGGGGCAACTTGATCTATGAGAGCTCGGGCATGACCGCATCCTTATTAGGCGCAAGCTTCGAGGGGTTTGTGTTGGACAACGAAATGCACTCACACACTTATCGGGCGCTGCGCGGGATTGAGGTGAGCGAGGAAAACCTGGGTTTTGACGCCATCTGCCATTCTATTCTGGGTGACGGGCATTTTTTGGGAAGTGAACAGACCTACGCAGCCATGGAGCGGGATTACTTTTACCCTGAACTCGCCGATCGACAGGAGCCCCGCACGTGGCAAAACGATGGTGCGAAAGACGCATGGTCATCTGCCCGACATCACGCCAAAGAAGTTCTGGCCAGCCACCACCCAGAATATTTGAGCGCCGAACAGGATGCCGAAATCCGGAAACGTTTCCGCATTCTGATATAAAAACCACAGAGCATTCCCAACACTTCATTGGGCCGCTAGGGTCCAATGGGAATTGCGTGAAGGATAAGGCCATGACCGATTCATTTTTTCAGCCGGTATCGGCGATGGAGCTGGCCCGGTTTGCCGGCATCCCCTCGTTCATGCGTTTGCCCAGCCTGGACCTGGATCACGAACGGATTTTGGATGTTCAGGTCGGCCTCATCGGCATCCCATGGGACGGCGGCACCACCAATCGCCCCGGCGCGCGGCATGGTCCGCGACAATTGCGGGACTATTCCACGATGATCCGCGCGATGAACCCAGTCACAGGCGTCGCGCCGTTCTCAATGGTCAATTGCGCCGATCTTGGCGACGTTGCGCCCAATCCGGTTGATATCGAAGATACTCTGAACCGGGTTACGGATTTCTACTCAAACCTACAGGCAAAAGGCATTGTTCCGCTCACCGCTGGCGGGGACCACCTGACCACCCTGCCCGTTTTGCGTGCGCTTGCCGCCGCAGGCCCCGTCGGCCTGATCCAGTTCGATAGTCACACAGACCTGTTCGACAGCTATTTTGGGGGCCATAAGTTCACCCACGGCACTCCGTTTCGCCGCGCGGTAGAAGAAGGACTGGTCGACCCCAAACGCTTTGTTCAGGTTGGCATCCGGGGCACTGCGTACAACACCGAGGACATCGAGTGGGGTGAGGCCCAGGGTATCCGCATCATCCGTATCGAGGAACTGTTCGATCGGGGCATCGACGACGTGATGGCCGAGGTGCGCGGTATCGTTGGGCAAGCACCAACCTATTGCACCTATGACATTGATTTTGTTGACCCAACCTACGCCCCTGGCACCGGAACGCCCGAGATCGGGGGACCAAACAGTTTTCAGGCGCAGCAGGTCATCCGCCGGATGTCTGGTGTGAACCTGATTGGCGCTGATCTGGTCGAAGTATCGCCCCCATTCGATCCGAATGGAGGCACCGCGTGGCTGGGCATTTCGCTGATGTTCGAACTGCTCTGCGTTTTGGCGCAGGCTGTGGACGCACGGCGCTAGCTGGCGTTTTCGGCGATCATCGAGATCATTTCGAACATCACCGCAGCTGCCGTTAGCGCGGTGATGTTGTTCGGGCTGTCCTTGGTTGGCATCATGCAAACGACGTCCCCGCCCACAATGTTCAACCCGCGCGCGGCACGCAGAATGCCGACAGCCTCGTCAATATCGAAACCCTTCTCGCCCGGTTCCAGATTGGACACGGCAGGCGCGACAGTGGGATCAAGGCAATCCAGATCGAACGTGATATAGACCGGGCGGTCGCCCAGAATTTCTTTGGTCTGAGCCACGACATCCGCCAGCCCGCGCTGGCGAAATTCACGCATGGTGACGATGTTGTAGCCATAGTCGTAGGACGGCTGCAGCCAGTCCAAGCTTCGTGGATGGCCCCTAAGTCCGATTTGCATGGATCGCGTGGGGTCGACCTGCCCCTGATCCGCCAGATACGCGCCCCAATGGGCCGCTGATTTCTTCGCCCCCAGGAAATGATCGACCTTGGTGAAGACGTCAGTATGCGCGTCCAAATGCAGAAAGCTGACAGGCTCTCCACCAGCCAGTTTACCGCGACCCAGCGCTTGCACGATCCCGCCAGTGATGGAGTGGTCGCCGCCAATCGACACCGGGCGCGCACCGGCTGCATCGATGTCTTTGTAAAAAGCCGTAATCCGTTCGATGCAGTCTTCGTTATCATTTGCCCGCGGAAATGGAACGTCGCCCACATCTGCAATCTTCGCACAGTTCCACGGATCAATTTCAAACACCGAATGTACCCGCCGCTGTACCGCCGAGACATGCCGCAAAGCACGCGGGCCCAGATGCTGATCCCGCTCGGTTGTGCCGTTGCCTGCCGAATGCGGCACTCCGACCAAAGCGATGTCCTGCCCTTCGGGACCTTGATTGGGGCACCGAAATAGGGTCGGTATCCCCCACCAATATAGATTGTCCATCATAGACTGTTCGTAACGGTCGGTCATCTGCGTCTCCGGTGAAAGAAAAACACCCCCGATGTGAACCGGGGGCGTTTGCGTTCAGAGTTTCTCGTCTTCTCGGCGGAAGGCGCCTTGCACGATACGGTCCATGACCATGGCTAGAAACAGGATGGCGAACCCACCCAGCAGACCCGGACCTTTGGCAGCGTATTGCAGCGCCTCAAGGATTTCCTTGCCCAGACCTCCACCGCCGATCAGCGAGATAATCACCACCATCGACAAGCACATCAGAATGGTCTGGTTCACGCCGGTCATGATCGACGGCAGGGCAAGCGGGATCTCAACATCCTTGAGCAACTGCCATTTCGATGCGCCAAAGGCCACCGCAGCCTCCTTGATGCTTTCCGGAACCCCGCGCATCCCCAGCGCGGTCAAGCGAATGACCGGCGGCATGCCAAAGATGATCGTCGCCAGAATGCCCGGCGGGTTGCCTGTGCCAAAGAAAGCGATGATTGGGATCAAGTAGACAAACGCCGGCAATGTCTGCATCAGATCCAACACCGGCTCGGCCGCCCGGTAGGCGCGCTTGGATTTGCCGAACCAGATGCCCAGCGGAATGCCAAAAACCACGCATAACAGCACCGCCGCGCCCACCAATGCCACGGTTTCCATCGCCACATCCCAATACCCCAGAAGCGCGATATAGGCCAACGAAGACGCGGTGAAGATTGCCACCCTTGGCCCTGCCGCGCGCCACGCGGTCACACAGATCACCAACATCACAACCGGCCACGGGGAACCGATCAATGCCACCGTCAACGCATCCAGAACAGATCGCACACCCGCAACGATACCATCGAATACATCCCCGCCGGCTGCGGCGGCTGCATCTATTTGCGCCTCCATCCAGCTTGCCAGGTTTGAGAACAACGTTCCGTTGCCTTCGCCCAATATCATCGCGGAGACTTCCTGCTCGGGGAATGCATCCAACAATGGGAGTGAGGCGTTGACGGTGAATTTGTACACGATCAGTGGGCCAATTGCGGCCACCAAAACAGCACCCAGAACAGTGTTGCGGGTCGAGCGGCCGCTTTCGGTGCTGGCAGGATCTGTCCGCCAATTCGAGTACTGCTTTTCGTACACGCGGTCCGCATAAAAACCTTGCGCAAGCTTGAAAACCAACAACATCAACAGGCCTGTAACCATGATGCCAAACGCCTCAGACTGGGCGGACGCCGCTTTCTCAAAACTGGCATCTGCGGCCTTCTGGATATTCGCTGCCAACTTGTTGAACCGGTCAATGTCGGCCTTTTCGGTGGCCGCAGTCGCACGTTCCAACAGCTCGTTCGCGCGGGTCTGCTGACGTTCAGCCCGTTCGGCCAGATCAGCGCCGGGGTTGCCCCAGGCACCGCGGCCGATCTGAACCCAGGCGATGATTTCCAGGATCAGGAAAGTCCAGAACATCCCCCAGATCGCGCGGGACGCAGACCAGAATGGTCCCAAAACAGCCGCCCAGATGTTGAAGGTATTGGGAATACCGCTGGTCGCGTCATGGATTTTGTGAAACGCGTTGACGTAGTAGTCGCCGTTTGGCCCGGTAAATTCGTGGATCGAGCGGTCCAGCGCCTCGCGGTCGACTTCGATATCCGAGGCGGCCGTGACTTTTACTTCCGTGGTTGCATCAGTCATTTTTACCCCCCTGAATTCCGCGCAGCAAACGCGGTTTAGTGACCACGCCTACATCAGCGCCAGCATCGGTAATGATGACCGGAAGGTCCGTATTGACGGCAAGGTCGATCAACTGGTCCAAATCCGCCCCTTCATCCGCGCGTGGTGCGCCATCGGTTGGGCCAGAGTAACTTTCGATCGGCTCCATGATCGAATGCGCCTTGACCAGTTTCAGCTTGGAAATGCCCTGCACGAACTCTCGCACGTAATCGTCTGCCGGGTTCATGACGATGTCTTCCGGCGTACCTATCTGCACAATGACACCGTCTTTCATGATGGCGATGCGATGGCCTATGCGAATGGCCTCGTCCAGATCGTGCGTGATGAACAGCGTCGTCTTTTTCAATTGCGCCACCAGTGCTTTGAACTGGTCCTGCAATTGCAGGCGGATCAGCGGATCAAGGGCTGAAAACGGCTCATCCATCAGCAGGATCTCGGGGTCCGAGGCCAGCGCGCGGGCAATCCCAACACGTTGCTGCATGCCGCCCGACAATTCTTTGGGCAGGCGGTCTTCGTAGCCTGTCAGGTCTACCAAGCCTAATGCGTGATCCGAAACCGCCCAGCGTTTCGATTTCGAGACTTTGCGGATTTCCAGCGGGTAGGCGACGTTATCGCGAACCGATCGGTGTGGCATCAGTGCCATGTGTTGAAACACCATCCCAATTTGCATGGCCCGAATGCGACGCAGCTCGGCCTCGGAAATCTTGGAGACATCCTGCCCCAGAATTTCGATCTTCCCGGCGGTCGGTTCGATCAGGCGGTTAACGTGTCGTACCAGCGTAGATTTGCCAGAGCCTGACAAGCCCATGATGCAGAAAATCTCGCCCCTGGGTACTTCGAAAGACGCGCCCTGCACGCCAACGACACAATTGAATCTTTCCAGAACTTCAGGCTTTCCGATGCCTTCATTCCGAACGGCTTCCATGGCTTCTTCGGCTTTTGCGCCAAAGATTTTCCAGACATCCGTCAGTTTAACGACTGTTTCGGTCATTTTTGTCCCTTTGGTGCAAAACAGGCCGCCGGGTCTATCCCGACGGCCTGCCAGAGTTTCAATTCCGGTGGGCGTCAATCAATTTGACATCCAACCCAGAACGGCATCTTCGTTCGCACCGACCCACTCCTCGGCATAAGCCAAAGGCTCTTGGCCTTCGATCACCAACGCAAAGGTCATCGCCGAAACCGTGTCCGTATCCAGTTTCATGTTGGACAGCATGGTCGCCACTTCCGGGTATTCTTCCTCAAGCGACTTTGCGAAGTGCAAATGCAGGTAGGCAAGATCCCAGGCAACACCGGCCTCGGATTTTTCCAGCCAATCCGGATCATCTGTGGGCTGCAGCACGTTCCACTTGGCCGCGTCGTAAGCCGGTTCTTCCAGAATCTGCATGTCATGCAGGGCGAACACGTAGTGCGGCGTGTAGCAGAACCCAACCCACGGCTCGCCTGCCTTGATAGCATTGTCGAGATTCGCGTAAGCCACTGTCTCGTCAATTTCTGTCAGTTCAAAAACCTGGTCATAACCATAGGATTTGGCCCGAATTTTTTCGACGTTGGTCGACGCCCATCCTGGCGCGCCGATCCAAAGTTCGCCCTGGCCATCACCGTTGCTGTCAAACAGCGCAGCATTGTCGGGGTTTGTCAGGTCTTCAATGGACGTAATGCCATGTGCTTCTGCTGTTGCCTTGTCGACGCACATACCTTGGAAGGCTTCAACTCCGTTTGCGTTGAACGTAACCGTTCCCTTATCTTTTACGTAGGTATCATGCAGGTTTTGCTGGTTGGGCATCCAAACTTCAGGATGTACGTGCATGGCACCGGAGTCCATCGCCTCGAACACAATCGGGTTGGTGCCATTCTGAAGTTCAACCTCAAGACCGAGGTTCTGTTCGATCGCAACTTTCAAAATATGTGCCGTCGCATTTACCGAAGGCCAGTTCGGCACGCCGATCACGATATCAGCAGCAAGGGCGGGTCCAGCGATCACAGCGGATGCGCCTCCCAGTAACGTGGCTAATTTTTTCATTTGTGTCTCCATGTTGGATGTCTGCGGCGCTGTTTTTCTATGCCCGAGGGCCGTGGTGCACCTTGCAAACAATGTCGGAAAGCCGATGCTTTCCCATTTTTGGGTCAGCCGCACGATGCGCCGACCCGGCAAGAAAAACTGAAACATGGTGACGCGTCACCCATCAAGCGTTACGTCCAAGAAGCTCTCAAATTCGATATTATCATAGAAATGTTTCGGCTTTGTCGAAAATTGGCCGTGAACTCGTACTCTGCCATCAGGCAGCGCCCAGTTCCAGAATGTAAGCGACCGCCTCTTCAGTCAGATGTTTGAACCGCGCATGTTCACTGACATAGAGGCAGACCTGGCGCTGATCGGGCAAATCCGCAATTTCGCGAAACGCCGTCGCCTCGGGCATGAAACTGGCGACCGATTGCGGCAACACCGTTACCCAATCCCCGGTCTTGACCATTGTGATAAGGGAATGGGTGTTGTGAACAGTAACATCCGCCTGCGCTTCGGATGCCCGGAACTTGGGCGATTGAATCAGATCGCACAGCGCGTTCCGTATAAACGGAAGTGTCAGGACTTCGTCAATTGTTGGCGTATTTGGCTGTCGTATCAAACGGTGATCAGAGGTGCATACCAGCCCAAACCTGTCTTCGAACAACGGAAGCGACCGAACTCCGTTCAGCGCGTGCTGACCTGAGGCGATGCCAATATCCGCTTTACCCTCAACCAGCGCGTCCAAAACCTGCTGAGTATCTGTGTCGCGCAATTCGACTTTTACGCCGGGAAAGCGCTTTGTGACATAGGCCAGAACCTTAGGGAAAATCAGCGCCGCAACCGATGGAACGGACGCGATGCGCAGCAACCCGTGCTCTGCTTTTGCTGCGGCCATAATATCCAAGACGGCCTGATCGAATTGGCGGACTTGTTTCAATGCCACTTCGAAAACCTGTAACCCCAACGGGGACAACTGGTTTTTGCGCTCTCCTTCAAAGAGCTTTTTACCCAGATGATCCTCAAATTGCTTGAGGGTCATCGAGACCGCCGACTGCGTGCGGCCCAACCGGTCGGCCGCCTCGATCAGGTTGCCTGTTTGGGCAACGGTGCAAAAACACCGTAAGGTCTCGATCTTGATCGCCAAGCTTCACCTTTTTTGAAGTTTGCTCAATTTATTTGAGTTTGACTGATATCTACTCAAAAAGCCATTCTGCGCCAGACCAATTTTCATGACTCTGGGGCGCATCGTGACAAAACTGAACCTGATTGCTGGCGAATGGCTGGCGGGCGAGACCGAAATTGAAAACCGCAACCCTTCGGATCTGAGCGATCTGGTTGGCATGTTTGCTCAGGCCAGCGCCGATCAGCTTGAGGCCACATTGGATCAGGCGCGTATTGCACAGGCAGAATGGGAAGCCTACGGTCCCGAACGCAAGCAAGCGGTTCTGATGAACATCGGCAACGAGCTAATGTCGCGCGCCGAAGAGCTGGGAACCCTGCTGGCCCGCGAAGAAGGCAAGCCGCTGGCCGAAGGCAAGGGCGAGGTTTACCGCGCCGGTCAGTTCTTTACCTATTACGCAGCCGAATGCCTGCGCCAGATCGGTGAAAACGCCGACAGCGTCCGCCCCGGTGTTGAAATTGACGTTCGCCGCGAGGCCGTGGGCGTCGTAGCCATCATTAGCCCTTGGAACTTCCCGACCGCGACGGCCTCTTGGAAGATTGCTCCGGCGCTGTGCTATGGCAACGCAGTTGTCTGGAAACCCGCCAACATCACGCCGGCTTCTGCCGTAGCCCTGACCGAGATCATCGAACGTCAGGACATCCCCAAGGGTCTGTTCAGCCTTGTCATGGGGTCGGGCCGCTCGATCGGTCAGCGGCTGGTTGAAAGCCCCAAGGTCAACGCGATTTCCTTCACCGGTTCCGTTCCGGTTGGCAAAGGCATCGCCGCCGCTGCGATTCAGAACCTGACCAAAGTTCAGATGGAGATGGGATCGAAAAACGCGCTGGCCGTGATGGATGACGCCGATCTGGATCTGGCGGTGACGCTGGCATTGGGCGGAGCTTTTGGCGGTACAGGTCAAAAATGTACCGCATCCTCGCGTCTGGTCGTTCATGCCGGTGTGCACGATGCATTTGTCGAAAAACTTGTCGCGGGTGCGCAGGCCATGAAAGTCGGCCACGCGCTGGAAGACGGCGTTCAAATGGGGCCGGTCGTCAGTGAACAGCAACTGAACGAAAATTTGGCCTATGTCGATCTGGGTAAATCCGAAGGTGCCGAGCTGGCCTGCGGTGGTCAGCGACTTGAGATGCCGCATGACGGTTTCTACATGTCCCCCGGCGTGTTCCTGAACACCAACAACGATATGCGGATCAACCGCGAAGAGATGTTCGCGCCGTTGACCAGCGTCATCAAGGTCGGCAGCTATGACGAAGCGCTGAGCGTGGTGAACGCAACCAACTTTGGACTGACTTCGGGCATCGTGACGCAAAGCCTCGCTCGCGCGACCCACTTCCGCCGCAACGCGCGCACTGGTGTTGTGACCGTGAACCTTCCGACAGCGGGCACCGACTATCACGTGCCCTTCGGCGGACGCGGTGACAGCTCTTACGGTCCACGTGAGCAGGGCAAGGCAGCGGCGGAGTTCTACACCACGGTCAAAACTGCATACATCAGCGCCGGGACCCCGGTCTGATGCGCATCGACGGGCTGCAATACGCCAACTGGTCGGAGAAAATCTTCCGCCAACTGCGCGAAGGGGGCGTGGATGCGATCCACGTCACCATCTCATATCACGAGAACTTTCGCGAAACGGTTCTGAACTTTGAAAAGTGGAACCGCTGGTTTGAGCAATTTCCAGACCTGATCATGAAAGGCCGTTGGGCCAGCGATATCGACATCGCCCGGGAAACCGGGCGGACTGCCGTGTTTTTTGGGTTCCAGAACCCCTCGCCCATCGAAGACGATATCGGGCTGGTTGAAATCCTGCACGATCTGGGCGCGCGGTTCATGCAGTTGACCTATAACAACCAGTCCCTGCTGGCGACCGGCTGTTACGAGGCCGAGGACACCGGCATCACCCGCATGGGCAAACAGGTCATCAAAGAGATGAACCGTGTGGGTCTGGTAGTCGACATGAGCCATTCGGCGGATCGTTCGACCATAGAAGCGGCCGAGCTGTCCGAACGTCCCATCGCCATTACGCACGCCAACCCGCACGAGTGGTCCCCAGCCCTGCGCAACAAGCGCGACGCGGTGATCCGCGCGGTCACGGAAAACGGTGGGATGTTGGGCTTTTCGGTCTACCCTCATCACTTGAAAGACAAGTCCGACTGCACGTTAGAGAGTTTTTGCGAAATGATTGCCCGTACGGCCGACAAATACGGTGCACAACATCTAGGGATTGGAACTGACCTGTGTCAGGATCAGCCCGACAGCATCGTCGAATGGATGCGCGTTGGTCGCTGGACCAAGGAAATTGACTATGGCGAAGGTTCCGCCAGCAATCCCGGCTTTCCGCCAATGCCGAGCTGGTTCGAGGACAATCGCGACTTCGGCAATTTCGAAACCGGGCTGCGCAACGTTGGCATGAACGCCGAAGAAGTCTCGGGCATCATGGGCGGCAACTGGTACCGCTTTTTCGATCAGAACTTTGGACCACAAACCGCATGAACCACGTCAGTACTGATATTCCGCGACGCGATCCTGCGCAGGTTATGCGCCTGTCGCGGCTGGGCTCGCTGCATCAGTGCAGACTCAGCTTTATGCGACAACTGACCCGACGTATGGCGCGCGAGAACTGGGCCTTTACGCGTCCTGTTTTTGAGATCGACGAAAACGGCGTCGGCCACGCAGTCTACACGGCGCAAGGTCCGGATCGCGCCTATTCGCTGGTTGCGTTCGCCCATGACCTGCCGCCCGAACAACGGTCGGACCGGGTGATCGCTGAGGCGTGGGACGCCACTTTCGCATTATTCGATGGCATCCCAACGAAGCAGGACATCCAACGCCTGTCAGAAAACGTTCCATTGCAAGAGGCAGGGCGCGTAAGCGAAAGCGAGTTGTCCCTGTCTCGTGCCAACCGGTCCGTGCGTTTGTGGAAACACGTGGTTGACAGGTTGGCTGCCGGACAACAGCCCGACTTGGAGCAAATCCATAAAGTCGGTTACCTGATGCGGACGACGGCCGTTTACGGATCGGGCAAGTTCGGCGCCGCGGATCGCGAGAAGATTGCGAACCGGCCAGAACTGCACGCACCCTTTCAGGCGGAAATGTTGTCGGTCTACCTGACGCGAACATTTGTCCGCGATCTGGTGCAACATATGGCCCTCGCCAAGGGCGGCATGCAGTCGGCTGAACTGAACCCCGAGATTGCACAGTGGCTGGGCATCGGAAACTCAACCGGATTGGGGATGGCTCCGTTCATCGTCAATCACCCGGTATTGTTCAACAACTGGATCATGGCGCGCGAAGAGGCGTTGGCACGTGTTCGGTCTCTGCAATCAGCGTCAGAGGACGAAGCCCGACACTTTCGGGACATCTATGATCGCAGCAAGTTATCGATGTCGTGGTGGCGATCCGAGCATCCGGTTCAGATTGAGAAGATTGCCTCACTGAATGCCGATCTAACAGCCATTTCCGGCTATCTGGACGAAAATGACCTGACGCAGGACCGCCCGTGGGATCGGCTCATCCGCTGGTCGGAAACCACACTTGGCGAAGAAGGGCAGGAACTGCTCGCGTCGCTTATTCTGGAACCCTATGGCGAGCTGGTGGATGGCCTGACCGGATGTATGGCTGACGGGAATGCTCAGGCACAGCTTATTGATGGAGGCATGACTGTCGATCAGCTCCGTGCCGCGATCCACGACCGCTTTGGCTGGGCACTGGATATGGATTGGTCGGCCGAGGCGAACTGCGCGCGCGCCTGGTACGTGTCCGAAGAAAAGCTGGAACCGCGACTTGGTGAACGGTTCGAGGAACCGATTGCCGAATATGAACAGCCCCTCGCCCCGGCACGAGATGCCGCGCTGGCCTACGCGGACCTTGCGAGTTGGCAAGACGACAAGCCCGTAGCCGAGTTCCTTCTGCGCCATCCCGAGCACCGCCACACGGTGCGGCGCGCGCAGATCGGCGTTGTAGCCCCGTATGGCGAGCTTCGCGACAACACGATAAGCGCAGACGTCATGCCCATCGATATGCTCCGGGCCAAGCTGTCGTTTTTCGGTGCCACGCATTTTGATCCGCGCTCGGACCGCTGGGTCCGTATCTGCATGTACGCTGGCGCGCCTTACCCTGAAGACCTGAATACCAGCACCGCAGATCTGTGGGTCTATCCGGAGCTATCTTCATGAACGTCTCGCTAAATGAGATCGAAGCCACCGCAAAGCGCGCGGCGCGTGGTGCCGGATATAGCTGGGGACTGGCCGAGGAAGCCGCGAAAGCAACACGCTGGCTGTGCGCGCGGGGGCAAAACGGCACCGGTGCTTTGGCTCAGCTGCTGCAACTGGAATTGACGCGCGCACCTAAACAACACACCCCGGCCGATCTGAGCAGAGAATGGCAGAGTGATAGCGAGCTTTGCCCTTTGGTAACTGGCGCATTGCTGTCAGATTGTGCGCAGCAACTGAATTCATCCTCGATTGAGATAAAGAATGTAGCTGTACCTGTCTTGCTGCTTCCATTCGCGGCCAATGCGGCGCGCGTGTTACAGACCTGCGTGAGTGTTGACTGTGACCGTGCACAGGTAGAAACCGACGGATTTGACCTGTCCCTCAACGCCCCACTTTCGGATAGGGCACAACAGGTTTCGGTGCAAATCGGTGGCCAACTGACCGCACCAGTCCCCCGTCGAACACGGGCGGAACCTGATCCAACTGATTGGGACATTCTGAACCGGTTCGCCCACCGCACATACGCCCCCGCCACCGAGGAATCCCGCTTGCGCGGGGCCGGCGCGGGCTTATCCGACAACGATTAAAGAGGCCCCGATGATCAAAACCCGTACCCTGACCCTTGAGCAGATCGAAGATCTGGCCTTCCGCGCGCTTGTCGCCGCAGGAACATCCGAAGCCAACGCCCGGCCATTGGCCGTTGCCACCGCGGCAACCGAGGCGGATGGGGTCGCCAGCCACGGCCTGGCTTACATCCCGATCTATTGCGAGCACGTGCAATGTGGGAAAGTGGACGGAACAGCCCAACCAGAACTGTCGCGCCCACGCCCCGGCGCAGTGAACGTGGACGCAGCAACCGGCTTTGCCCATTCCGCAATTGATATGGGTTTCGAGGCCCTTATCCCAGCTGCACGTGAACAAGGGATCGCGGCACTGTCGATCCGCAACAGCTATAACTGCGGTGTCCTTGGCTACCATACATACCGGTTGGCGCAGGCCGGATTGGTGGGATTGGGGTTCACCAACGCTCCGGCCTCGATCGCGCCTTCGGGCGGCGCAAAACCCGTCGTCGGAACCAACCCTTTCTCGATCGCGGCGCCGGGCGCGGACGGCCAGCCCGCCCTGCTGATCGACCAAAGCGCCAGCACGATTGCCAAAAGCGAGGTCATGAAACACGCCCGCGAAGGCAAACCGATCCCGGTTGGCTGGGCTTTGGACGCAGATGGCAACCCGACCACGGACCCGAATGTCGGCCTTAAGGGGTCGATGGCACCGTCAGGCGGTTACAAAGGCGTCGGTGTTGCCCTGCTGACCGAGGTACTGGCCGCAGCCCTGACCGGCGCGACCCTTGGCATTAACGCCTCGCCTTTTTCCGGCACCGCCGGTGGCCCCCCCAAGACCGGGCAGTTCTTCATTGCGATCGACCCGACCGCCACCTCTGGCGATGCGTTTACTTCGGGGATCAGCGAGTTGGTCGGCGCAATCCGTGCACAGAACGGAGCGCATCTGCCCGGCGATGGGCGCGGCGGCAAGCGCAGGCAGGCACATACCGACGGCGTTGCAGTCAATGCGGCCACGCTGGATAAGATTGAGGCAATCATAGCCTAACTATTCTGCCGAGGCCTGTCAGGTCGCCAGCGAACGGGTCGTTTTTCTGGCGACACATTCCAAATCACAGCGGATGCTGAAATGCTTGGGGTCATCCGACGTAATAAAGTCGGTGAATTTCTCACCGGCCAGTGCTCCGATGGTTTCTGCGGGAATGCGGATGGTTGTAAGGCCCGGCTCGACGTCAGCTGAGCCCTTGAAATCTCCGATACCAATTATCGACAGATCATCGGGAACGCTTAAACCAAGCTTTTGGGCAGCAAACAGCGCCCCCTGCGCAATGACGTCATTGCCGCACAGCAATGCCGTCGGACGTTTCGGCGTCGTCAAAAGGGCCATGGCTGCCTGCTTGGCCTGAGAAACACTGTACGGCGCTTGGGTTTCATGCTCATCAGGTACGGAAACCCCCTGTTCGCCCAATGCGTCATGCACTGCGGAAAGGCGGTGCTGCGCGCGGTCGTTCCCCTGA
The DNA here is from genome assembly GCF_059609785.1 of Ruegeria sp. YTSC003. Classification (NCBI taxonomy): domain Bacteria; kingdom Pseudomonadati; phylum Pseudomonadota; class Alphaproteobacteria; order Rhodobacterales; family Roseobacteraceae; genus Ruegeria; species Ruegeria sp. YTSC003. The sequence goes on from NZ_JBXWMK010000001.1 coordinate 629,653, forward strand.
GTTTCGGGAAAGATCAACCCGATGTCACGGTGCCCCAAATCTAGCAGGTGTTCGGCCGCCAATCGTCCGGCCAGATGGTTGTCCGCACCAACGCAAGGCAGGGGTGATTCTTCTGAGTAATTCCAGATTGCCAGCGCGGGAATCTTTTGCTGTGTGATCAAGCGGTTGGTGGCGTCGGAATGTTCCAACCCGACCAGCGCCACACCGTCCACGCGATGTTCAAGAAACTTGCGAACCATCGCGTATTCCCGATCCAGGTCATACCCATGCGACGCCAGCAACAGGCTGAATCCTGCCTGGTCGATCGAATCCGAAAAGGCCTGAATAACCTCGGAAAAAATGGCATGGTTGATTGTGGGCACCACAAGGCCAATTGTTCCCGACCGTTTTCCATGCATCGTTTGGGCGGCGCGGTTGCGGATGTATCCCAAGCGCTGCACCGCTTTGTTGATCTTTTTGCGAGTCGCCGGGTTGACCAGATCGGGGTGATTGAAAGTACGTGAAACCGTAGATGGCGACACCTTTGCAGCCTTTGCAACGGCCACAATATCCACCTTACCCTTTTGAAAGATAGTCATAATTTTACCCTATCCGGTCAAATTTATGAAAACATTTGCAATACTATTTTCATCCCCTAACCTGATTTGTCAACAAAGGTAAAAGTGCGAACGGACGGGTTGGGAGGCCCAGGATGGAATTCATTTACTACTTCGGAGATGTGTTCACGCCGATGTCGTTCCTGCTGCTTTTGGGCGGCACGATCGGAGGGCTGATCCTGGGCGCGACCCCCGGCCTTTCACCAACGATGGCGGTGGCCCTGTTGATCCCGTTCACCTTCCAACTTGAGGCCGCGCAAGGCCTGATCCTGCTGGGGGCGGCCTATACTTCAACTGTGGCTGGCGGAGCCGTCAGTGCCATCTTGCTGAAGATCCCTGGCGCTCCGGCGAATATCGCCACCACTCTGGATGGCCACACGATGGCCCAAAAAGGCGAAGGTGCCCGCGCCTTGCAGCTGTCTTTTCTGGCATCGGCCGTGGGCGGAATTTTTGGTGTTCTGCTGCTGATCTTCCTGACGCCCGTTTTGGCGCAATGGGCGCTTGCCTTTGGACCATCGCATCTGTTCTGGCTGGCCATTCTGGGGGTGACGGTCATCGGAACACTTGATTCCGCCTCAGTGGCCAAGGGGCTGCTGTCCGGTTGCATCGGGTTGTGGCTGGCGACCATCGGGTTCGACGACATCATGGGTGCACAACGCTTTATCTTTCACCCTGCACTGGGCGGCGGCATAAACATTATTGCCGCGTTGATTGGCCTGTTTGCGATCCCACAGGTGCTGACCATGTTTGCCAAAGGGCGCCACAACACAGGTGCCGAAGTGATCGAAGTGCAGCGCCATTCAATCATGGCGGCGTTCAAGGAACTGTTCAGCCGCGCCCGTGCGCTAAGCATCGGCACGCTGACGGGCTCGATCATCGGCCTGATCCCCGGTGTCGGTGGGCAGATCGCGGGCCTTGTCGCCTATGACCAGACCAAGAAGTTCTCGTCGGAAAAAGAAAAGTTCGGCACCGGCCATTCCGAGGGCGTCATCGCCGCGGAATCCGCCAACAACGCAATGGTTGGCCCTTCGCTTGTCCCGCTGCTGACGCTGTCCATCCCCGGCAGCCCGACCGCGGCTGTGTTGTTGGGCGGGTTGCTGATCCACGGAATTTTCCCGGGCTCGGACCTGTTTGACAATCACCCCGATGTCGCTTGGACATTCATCAACTCGATGCTGATTGGCCAGGTGCTGATGTGTATCTTCGGACTCTATATTGCAGGGCTTGCGGCCCGTGTTGCTCAGGTTCCGCAATCCGTCATGGCCGCCATCGTTCTGGCCTTGTCGGTCTTTGGCGCATACTCGGTTCAAGGTTCGATGGGCGACGTCTACGTGATGGCGTGCCTCGGAATCGGGATGTTCTTTTTGGAACGCTTCGGTTTCTCGGCTGCGCCGCTGGTACTGGGTCTGATCCTCGGGCCAATCGCCGAGGCCAACTTCATCCAGGGTGGAATGATCGCTGACGCGACCGTGGGCAAGGCGTCGTACTTCATGACCGGAGGGCTGAACCTGTTCCTGATTGCCGTCGTACTGGCCTCGATCGCCTATTCGGTCTGGATGGAACTGCGCAGCCGCCGCTACACCACCAAAGAGGAGGCACAGGCATGAACCGCTCACAGCACGTATTCGGGTCAGGTCTGGTCTTTGCCGTTGGTCTGTGGGTCGCATGGGTCAGTTACACGCAACAACCCGCCGAAGCGTTCCTGTTCCCACGCCTCATAGCGACGGTCTTTGTGGTTCTGGCCGGATGGACATTTGGCAAAGCGGTCATGGGTCTGTCCAAGGTCGGAAACGGCGTGACGCGGACGATGTTCGTGAACATGCTGCCGGGTCTGATCATCACGCTGATCTATGTTTTCTGGGCGGCGAAGACGCTGGGGTTCTACACCGCAACAACCATCGCCTTTTTTACCCTGCTGTCGATCTACGACCCCGCCCCCCATTCCGAGGTCAAAACCTGGATCAAACGCGGGATCATCACGGCGGTCTTTGTGGCGGTGATGTACGGGCTCTTTGCCATGCTTTTGAACGTCTACACACCAAGAGAAATTCTGTTCTGAACACGCAAATGCGCGGATGAACTAAATCAGGGAGGAAACGCAAAATGAAACGATTGATTGCAGGGGCAGCAATGGCTCTGACGGGCCTGACGGGCGCGGCAATGGCCGAGGAATATCCCGAACGGCCGATCATGATGATGGTCAGTTACGGGGCCGGAGGCGCGACCGATTTTCAGGCCCGGATCGTCACGATGACATCTGGAAACGAGGATGCGCTGGGAATGCCCATCGCCATCATCAACAAGCCTGGTGCCGGTGGGCGCGTTGGCTGGAACTGGTTCGCAACTCAGGCCGATCCAGATGGCTATACGCTGGGTGCGTACAACGTTCCTCATTTCATCGCCCAGTCGATCAAGGGTGGCGTCGAATATTCGACCGACAGCTTTGAACCCATCGCGAACTGGGGCGCAGACCCGGCCGTGTTCGTGGTTGGTGCCGACAGTGAGTTCAACTCGATGGATGACGTTGTCGCCTATGCCAAGGAAAACCCGGGCAAGCTGACGGTATCCGGCGCGGGCCTTTTTGTGGGCCACCACATCGCGGCACTGCAGATCGACAAGGCAGCCGGGACCAAGATGGCCTACATCCCGACCAAAGGTGGCGGAGCAGCAGCCATGAAGGCCGTCATCGCTGGTGAAGTCATGGGCGGCATCAACAACCTGTCCGATGCGTTCCGCGCGCAAGAGGCGGGCAATGTGAAGATCCTCGGCGTTGCTGATCTTGAGCGCAATGCGTTTCTGCCGGATGTTCCGACGATGATGGAACAGGGGTTGGACGTGGACAACTCCTCGGTCAATTTCCGGGGTGTAATGGTGCCCAAGGGAACACCTCCTGAGGTGATTGAAAAATTGGCCGCAACCGTGCCCGAGATGTTCGCCAATTCTCGCGTTTCCAAGAAGATGGAAGCGGGTGGCTCGCCCATGCACATCATGACACGTGACGAAGTGATCGAGATGTGGGCGCAGCGCCAGCAAACGCTGAACGAATTGCTGGCTGGTCTTTAACCGACCCCAATCGGGGCGGGCAGAACCCGCCCCGGACAACCAATCGAGGACCAAAATGAACGCTCCAAACGACATAGCCCCCGAAATCGCCGAAGTGGACCGGATCGTGGCACAGGCACGCAAGGCTCAGGCTGCCTATGAGGCAACTGGCAGTCAGGCGCTCTATGACAAGGCGGCGCTGGCGGCAGGTTGGGCGATCATGGATCCCGCACGCAATCAGGCACTGGCAGAACTGGCGGTTGAAACCACCGGACTGGGCAATGTCCCCGACAAGATTACCAAGAACCACCGCAAAACTCTGGGTCTTCTGCGCGACATTGCCGAGGCAAAGACATATGGCATCATCAGCGACGATCCTGAAACAGGGATCACAGAAATCGCCCGTGCGATCGGCGTCGTAGGCGCGGTGGTCCCTTCGACCAATCCGGCCGCAACACCGGCCAACAACATCATTAATGCTCTCAAAGGTGGCAACGCCATCGTCGTCGCCCCCTCGCCCAAGGGCGTGGCATCCTGTGAGAAGCTGCTAAGCTTCATCCACGCGGAGTTTGACAAGCTGGGTCTGGATCGGGATCTGGTTCAGATGATCCCCGCACCGGGGTCAAAGGCCAAAACCCAACGGCTGATGGAGACCTCGGATCGGGTGATTTGTACCGGCAGTCAGAACAACGTTCACCGCGCTCAGTCCTGCGGCACACCCGCCGTCGCGGTCGGCGCGGGCAATGTCATCGTGATTGTCGATGAAACCGCCGATTTGTCGGCGGCGGCAGCCAAGATCACGGCGTCAAAGTGTTTTGATAATGCGACTTCGTGCTCGTCCGAGAACGCAGTTGTGGTGGTAGACGCGGTCTATGATGACTTTGTCGCAGCAATGGCCGCCGAAGGTGGCGCGCTGGTCCCCGCATCCGATGCCGCAGGTATCATTGCGCGTCTCTGGCCGGACGGGCACCTCAACCGATCCGCGATTGCTCAGGACGCCGACAAGATGCTTGATGCGTTGGGGATGGCAGACAAAGCACCCGAAGGCACAAAGTTTCTGGCGGTAGAGACCGATGGGATCGGTCCCGATCATCCCCTGTCCGGAGAGAAGCTGAGCCGCGTTCTGGCCCTATATCGGGCGTCGGACTACGCGGGCGCCAAAGCTCTCGCAGCGCGCGTCCTGGCCTATCAGGGGGCCGGACACTCGGTCGGCATTCACACCAGTGACGACGCACGCGCCATTGAACTGGGTCGAGAGTTACCCACCTGCCGGGTAATCGTGAACCAAGCCCATACCTTTGCCACGGGCGGCAGCTTCACCAACGGAATGCCTTTCTCTCTATCTATGGGATGCGGCAGTTGGGGCGGAAACTCTATCGATACCAACCTGCATTGGCGGCACTTCGTCCAGACCACCAAAATTGTGCGTGAAATAGCCCCACGCGAACCCGCGCTCGAGGACGTATTCGGCGCGTATTGGAGGGAGGCTGGCCAATGATGGAACCGCCCAAAGGAACGGTCCGCGATTGGCTGGACCTAAGAGCCGATCAGGGCGGAACCGGGTTTGATTTTCCCGATGGCGCACAGGATCTGAGCTGGGCTGAATTGCGCGACTCGGCCAAAAACGCCGCGGGAATGCTAACCCGCCTTGGGGCGCAAAAAGGCGAAAGTGTCGCCCTTATCTACCCCAATTGCCGCGAGGCTCTTATCGCCTTGTTCGGCGTACTCTATGGCGGATTCCGGGCAACAATGATCAATCTCGTCGCTGGCGACAGTGCCGTGGCCTACGCCCTTGAGCACAGCGGCGCGCGCTTTGCCTTCGTGCACCCGGATCAAGCAGAGTTGTTTGGCCGAACAGCCGACCCTGCCGTGACCAAACCTTTGCAGATCGCCGATGCTGGTGACGCAGATACCCAGCTTTATGACCTGACGCCCGATGATCATGCCCTTCTCATGTACACCTCAGGCACAACCGGCAGACCAAAGGGCGTTGTTCATACCCATTCCAGCCTTTTGGCAGGCGGCTGGACCACCGCTGTCGCACATGAGCTGACCGACACGGATCGCGGTTTCTGCGTCCTGCCGATCTATCACATCAACGGTCTGTGCGTGACTGTGATGGGAACCCTCGTTTCGGGCGGGTCCCTGGCTATGTGCGAACGGTTTTCGGCCAGCCGGTTCTGGGACAATCTTGGAAAAACTGAGGCAACTTGGTTTTCGGTAGTCCCGACCATCATCTCTCATCTGCTGCAATCCGACACCAATCCGGACATCCAAACCCGCCAGCGGTTGCGGTTCGGGCGCTCTGCCTCGTCCGCGCTGGCACCGGACGTACAACGGGCTTTCGAAGAACGATTCGACGTTCCTATCGTCGAAACCATGGGGCTTACCGAAACCGCCGCGCAGATCCTGTCGAACCCACTTCCGCCGGGTGTGCGCAAAATCGGCTCACCGGGCGTTGCCTATGGAAACGACGCCGCGATCCGGGATGCGAACCAACAGCCCGTCCCGCACGGAACCGAGGGAGAGCTGGTCATACGCGGCCCGAACGTGATGCTTGAGTACCTCAAGGATCCGGATGCGACTGCGGGCACATTTACGGCCGATGGATGGCTGCGCACCGGCGATCTGGCGCGTATGGATGAGGATGGATACGTCTATGTCACGGGCCGCTTGAAAGAGCTGATCATCAAGGGCGGCGAAAACATCGCACCGCGTGAGATTGACGAGGCGCTTTATTCCCACCCCGACGTTGTCGAAGCCGCAGCCTTTGCACGCCCCTGTCGCAGCTATGGCGAAACCGTCGAGGCCGCTGTCAAAATCAGGGAAGGGTCCGAGCTGACGCCGCTGACCCTATTGGAGATTTGTGAGACCAAGCTGGGTCGGTTCAAATCCCCTGACGAGGTTCACATCCTGCGTGATCTGCCAAAAGGGCCATCGGGTAAGATTCAGCGTAACCGGATACTCGAAATCGTCGACGCTCGGACCTGAGCGTCGACGGGAATATGACCGCTGGCGCGTTGCTGCGGCCACATTGAGCGGTGCTAAGTCTTGCGCCGTTTCGGCACAGCATCTCCGCCCTTGCCCGCTTTCGCGACTGAAACGCGGGCGCGATTCTTCTTGTTGCTGGGTTTTCCCTTGGGCGGCGGCGGGCCTTTGGTGGGTTTACCGCCGGGCTTTACGCTTCCGTCTTTGCTATTGTTAGCGGTCGTTTTGTGGGTTTTCTTCTTTGCGCTCGTTGCCGTGAATTTAACATCCGGCTCGCTCAGTAACGAGTCGCGGTGCGGTGTCGAACCATGTTCTTTTGATCGGGTCTGTTTGAAACCGCGTTCCGATGCTTTACTGGGCTTGCGATCTTCGGGCTTAGGTTTGCGGTTACGGGGCGTCGGGGCATCGTTCCAATCAACCGGGGTGGTGTCCCCTTTGCGCGGACGCGGTTTACCCTTGGGTGGGCGGTTGGACCTTGGACGCTCAAACGCTGGCACGTCAGGCGCGCCATCCAAGCGCACAACGTCTTTCGAACCTTCGATTTTCATACCCGGTCCAACAGCCGCCAGAAAGCCCGCAACACTGGCTTCGCGGATCTCGACGTAAGACACATCATCGGCAATCCGGATCGCACCGATATCGTCTTTGGTCAGATCACCGGCCTTGCAGATCATCGGCAGCAAATGGCGCGGCGAAGCATTTTGGTTGCGACCTTCAGACAAAGAAAACCAAACGCTCGGACCAAAGGCGGCCCGGGGTTTCGGGCGGTCGGCCGTCACCGGGGCCAACTCTTCCGGCGCTGAGTGGCGCAATTTATACTGACGTAGATACGCTGCCGCTATTTGCGCAGGGGTAAATTTTTCAACCAGGTGCCGAACCGCGTCCTGTTCGCTTTCGGTAACCTCAACCTGCCAGTCATCCGAGGCAAGCATCCGCGCCTGATCCCGTTCGTTCACCTCATCCGAAGACGGGGCGACGCCCCAATCCGCCGTGAGCTTTGCGAATTTCAGAATGCGCTCGGCCTTTTTCCGCGATGACGGTTCGACCACCAGGGCGCTGACGCCCTTTCGCCCTGCCCGGCCCGTGCGCCCAGAGCGATGCAAAAGCGTCTCGTGACTGTTGGGCAGCTCGGCGTGGATCACCAGGTCGAGGTTCGGCAAATCAATCCCGCGCGCCGCGACATCTGTCGCCACACATACCCTCGCACGCCCATCACGCATCGACTGCAACGCGTTAGAGCGTTCACTCTGCGTCAGCTCACCAGACAGTGCCACCACAGAAAACCCGCGGTTGGAAAGCCGCGTGGTCAATCGTGACACCATCGCACGCGTGTTACAAAAAACGATGGCGTTGGGGGCTTCGTAGTACCGCAACGCATTGATGATCGCGTTATCCCCGTCCCGCGGCGCCACCATCATTGCACGATATTCGATATCGGCATGTTGGGTTTTCTCGCTGACAGTGCTCACCCGTTCGGCATCGCGCTGATAGCTGGTTGCCAGGCTAGCAATGGCGCGTGGGACCGTAGCTGAGAACAGCAACGTTTGCCGCTCGGCCGGGGTTTCATCCAGGATGAACTCAAGATCCTCGCGAAATCCAAGGTCCAGCATTTCATCTGCTTCGTCCAGAACCACGGCCCGGATCGCGGTCAGATCAATGGAACCACGCATGATATGATCGCGCAGTCGCCCCGGCGTTGCGACAACAATATGCGCCCCCCGCGCCAAAGCCCGGCGTTCATCACGCATATCCATGCCACCGACGCACGAGGCCAGAAACGCGCCGGCATCAGAGAAAAGCCAGCTCAGTTCACGCTTGACCTGCATGGCCAGTTCCCGCGTAGGCGCAACCACCAAAGCCAACGGCGCACCGGACGCCCCGAACGTCTCATCTTCGCCCAGCAACTGTGGTGCAATCGCCAACCCGAACCCGATGGTTTTTCCCGATCCGGTTTGCGCCGACACCAACATATCGCGCCCTTCCAGCTCAGGCTGTGTCACGGCCTGTTGGACTTGTGTCAAAGTATCGTAACCCTTGCGGGCAAGCGCATCTGCGATGGTCTGTTTCACGGTGGTGTTCTTTGTATCAGCCGGGGGATACGTGCCTTGCGGTATTGCAATCAGCGCATCTTCCAAGGTTAAAGACCGCCTCTTAACGGGAGTCGCTGGCAATGTATAGCCGTGTCTTTTGTGGTGACCGAAGTAAAAAACCGCCGGTCACGTAGGTATCTTTTGATGAACTTGTTTGCAGTTTCAGCCAACTGTCAAAAGCCGATGCGAAACCAATACTTTACCAGATAAAGTGGTGCCCGGGGGCGGAATCGAACCACCGACACGAGGATTTTCAATCCACTGCTCTACCCCTGAGCTACCCGGGCACGGGAACGGCGTTTACCGTTGGGTGGAGGCCTTCTATGACTTGCTACAGGCAGTGTCCAGAGGCTTTTTCACATTTTTTCAATGTGGACGTTGTTGCTCTGGTTCGGGATCGGAAACTTCTGTTTCAACGTCCTCTTCCCGCTGCGATGGAACCGCGTAGGACCCGTTCAGCCACTTGGCCAGATCAATATCAGCACACCGCTTCGAACAGAATGGCCGAAACTCGGTTACAGACTTTTCTGCGCAGATCGGGCAGCTCATTTCAGCACTTCCGACAACGGGATACGGCCGCGTTTGCGCTGTAGCTCGTAGTGGCCAAGAGGGGTCCAACCTGCCAGCGTGGTTTCGACCGAATCTGCCTTCAACGCAGCGCGCAGAGAGGCCTCGAACCCACGGCGATCCTTTTTAGGCATTGGTGCTAGATCCAGAGTGATTTGCCCCCCTAAACCGCGAACGCGCAAGGCACGGGCAAGCCCCTTGGCGCAGGCGAAATTGACCTTGGTTCCGGCCGCCATCGACGTGTCGGACCCAGTGTTGACATCCACAGCGACCAAGGCCCGGGTGGGTTGAATATAAAGATGGCCGCCCCCGGGCAGTGGCTCGGAAATACCACGCGCCACGTCCAATGCATCCAATACGCCATGCGTTTCGAAACTACCCGGCTGTGTCACAACCTCAGCCGGGTCGGTCCAGTCGCGCCAGGCCAGGACATGGGGTCCGTCACCTTCAAGCAGCAGCTCGGGCTCAGTTCCCGGATCGTTCAAAACCTGATCCGCATGGGCCAGCATCGCGCCGATATCCTCGGCGACTTCAGCCGCACCTTCGCCCTCACAACAGGATCGCAGGATCAGGCCATGGCTGCTGCCCTCCATGCTCTCATGAGCGATTTCAAGAAGGCGGTCACGCTCATCTTCATCGTGGATGGAACGTGAGATATTCAAACCGGGCGCATCAGGCGTGACGATCGCATAGCGACTTTTGAACAGAACCCGATCGGTCACCGGCAGTGCCTTACCGGGTTCGGCATAGCCCGTCACCTGCACCAACATCAGTGCACCGGGTGCGAGCCCTTTTACCTGCCGCAAGAAAGCCGGACCGTCAGGCGTGGTCAGGAACATGCCACCCTGCCCTTTGACGGGCCGGTCGGCGCGGGCACGGTAAATCGTGCCCGGCGCGGGCGCGTCAGCTGCAATCAGGAAATCGTCCAGCTGACCGTCGACCATAAGGGCGGCAGCTTCGCGGTTTTCAATGTGATCCAGAACGATGGTTCGACCCTTCATGACACCTCACGATACAGGGGATAGCCGATGCCTTGCAAAAGCGCGGCGGTCTCGGACAGCGGGAGCCCCACGATGCCGGTAAACGAACCAGAAATCCACGGGATGAAAGCCCCGGCGGGGCCTTGAATGGCGTAAGCGCCTGCTTTGCCCTGCCAGTCTCCGGTCGCCAGGTAGGCGTTGATTTCAACGTCTGACAGACGTTTGACCTTGACCTGAGACACAACATCACGTTGCAGAACGCGGTCCCCGCACCGTACGGCGACCGAGGTGATTACGCGGTGCCGTCGACCGGACAAAGCATGCAGAAACTCAGCCGCCTGGCCCGCGTCTTCCGGTTTTCCCAGAATACGGCGCCCCAGTGCGACCGTGGTATCCGCGCAAAGAGTTACATCGTCGCCATCGGCCTGTACCGCCTGTACTTTTGCCCGCGTAATGCGATTGCAATAGGACACCGGCAGCTCACCTTTCAGCGGCGTTTCATCAATGTCGGGTGCACGGATGGCATCGGGCTGCACGCCAAGCTGGGCCAACAGGTCCAGCCGCCTTGGGCTGCCCGATCCTAAGATAAACGCCATTGCGGCAGGCGTTACTTGAAGCGGTAGTTGATCCGACCCTTGGTCAGATCATAGGGGGTCATCTCGACCTGAACTTTGTCGCCGGCCAGAACACGGATGCGGTTCTTGCGCATCTTGCCTGCCGTATGTGCGATGATCTCATGGCCGTTTTCCAGCTCGACCCGAAACGTCGCATTAGGCAGGAGTTCCTTCACGACACCGGGAAATTCGAGCGTATCTTCCTTGGCCATGTTGTCTCCACATTTAAGTTGCACTCGCAGAATCTGCGAGGATGTGCGCTTAAATGAGCCCATTTTGGGCTTATTTCAAGGGCGGAATCACCTAAAGGGCGGATAATGTGACCGATTCGACTCGGGGGGCTTGTTCTTCCCAGTGCGTTCGGTTCAGCACCTGGCCGTCGGCACGCACTTCCGCGATGGCGGACAGATCGATGTCTGCATAGGTCCAACCGGGGTGGTTAAGTGTGCCTTCGGCCAGTACGCCGGTGGCCGGAAAGCCCTTGTCTGGCGGGCCGAAAATGCCACCCGTTCCGGTATTCATATCTACAGCCTCGGACCAGTCGTTGTTCCCGACCAATGACGCCATAACCGTAACGCACTGATTTTCCAACGCTCTTGACATAGCACCAATCCGAACGCGCCAGTAACCTGAAAGCGCTTCGGTACACGAGGGGACAAGGATTAGGTCGGCGTCGCTGAGCGCACGGCCCAGCAACGGAAACTCGCTATCATAACAGATCAACACCCCGATCTTGCCCAGCGCCGTATCGAACAGTTTCAATGGGCCGCCAGGGGCGATATCCCACGACTCGCGTTCGAACCGGGTCATGATCTGTTTGTCCTGGTGGTCCTGTTTGCCATCTGGGGCATAAAGTGCTGCCCGGTTCACAGGTCGACCGGGGCCATCCACAACCGGGGCCGATGCGCCCAGAATGTACGCCTTGTACTCCTGTGCGAGGCGCTGGTGCAGGTTTTGCACATCCTCCATCCGATCCGAGACTGCATGGATCGAACGCTCCAGATCACCCGCCACCTCGGTTCCATCGAGTGCCGACAGTTCCATCGCGCCGTATTCGGGGAAAACCAGCAGTTCCGCCCCCTGCCTCGCGGCGTCTGAGACCCAACGGTCGAGCTTGTCCTCATATTGCGCCCAACTGTCGAGCCAATCGAGGTTATAGGCGGCAGTAGCGACTTTCATGGGCTTTCCTTGCGGTCCAAACTCGGGCGAATTTAAGTGTGAGTTCGCGGGCTGTATAGCCCCATCCTGACACCTTGGGTTTTGAGTGACCATTTCCGCTATGACCCCGAACTGTCAAATGCCGCAGGATGCATGAATGACTGCCAAACCTTGCTCTTGTCGGAAATGAGCGGCCAACGAAACCGTCATTGTTGACCGGTGAACCAGCACACAATTCATTTTAAAGTGCTGGTATGTCAGCATGCAACCATCTGTCAGTCTGCAAGAGACAGATTCAGTTGATGTCTTGGCAATGATGAGAGAGCCTGAGGGTCGGTTCCGAGGGGCCATCAAACACGCACCCAATAATCCAGTTCAGCTTAGGGAGAATGAAAGTGACGAATGCAACCTACAAGAAAATCGATGTCGTCGACACGTCAACGGAATCTGTTGATGCAGCTATCAGGTCGGGTATCTCAAAGGCGGCTGAGACAGTTAAAAACCTTGATTGGTTCGAAGTTTCGGATATCCGAGGTCACATAACGGATGGCGAAGTTGGTCACTTCCAGGTCGCTATGAAAATCGGGTTCAGGCTCGACTAAGACAAGGCACAAGAACAGCAAAAGACCGATTTGTCCGCAGAGCAGACGAAAACTATCTACAGATCCCGCATCCAAAACTGCAGTCGCTTTGCTGTCTCGCCCTCTTCGCCAACATCCTTCCACGAAAACTGCGCGATCACACCGGGCAGCGGCTCATATCCCCGCGCGCGCCAGAAGGTATCCAAGGGGCGATAATTTTTGGGCCGCATGGGGTGGTCTGGGGCGCGCTGTACACTGCAAAAGGCGCATTTTCTGTAGCCCAGCTTGCGCGCGTGTGCCTCGCGAAGGTCAAAAAACTTATGCCCAACCCCCTGCCCCCGATAGTCCGGCAAAAGGACAGATTCGGCGCAGTAGAAGATGTCGGTCAGGTCCAGGCCCGAGCCTTCAAAGGCGGCGGCGAAATCATCAGCGTGATCGGTCAGAGGGGCACCGGTTGAAGTGCCTATCAGGCGGTCACCATCGAACGCTCCAACAACGACCGCTTTGTCGCTGTCACGGTAAGATTGCAGGTACTTCCGCTCGTAATCGATGTCGCCGTCATACAGATACGGCCATGCCCGAAACACTAGAATCCGCAAACGCGCCACATCGTCCAAAGCATTTGTCAGCGCCGCGCCAGTCAGGGGGCGGACAGCTGTAACCTCAGCCATTCGAAACCTGCTTTGTCCAGTCAGCGAGGTTGTAGAACGTGGTAACGCGGGTGATCTTGCCGTCTTTCAAGTCAAAGAACGACCCAGCGGGCAAGCGATAGGTCTGGCCGTGGGCTTCGGGCAAACCCTCATCCGTTTGCAGATAGGTGCCGTTCACAGTGAACTCGGCCGAAGCGCGGGTGCCGCCTTCGGCCTCAAACACCACGATGTCCGTCAGGTGTTCCTTGTAGCAGCGGTTCATATGGGCGCAGAAGGCTGCAAATTTTTCCTTGCCAGTGCGGATCTGGCCTTCGTTCACGTGATGCGCCACGTCATCTGACAGGCAAGCCAGCATGCCGTCGACGTCACCGGCATTGAAAGCGTCGAAATAGGTTTTGACGGTCTGGTTCATGGTCACTCCGTAGGTTCGCCCCAGCGACCTTTGAGATGCTGAATGATCTGGTCGCGGGTCTGTCGGTAGTGAATTAACTTGTCTGCGCGGCTTTCGCCCAGTCCGGTAGGGTCCATTATTGGCCAATAATCGACATCCAAGTGAAAAATGCGCGTCAATTCCAGAGCCTGGCGCTGACTGGCTGGAGACAACGCAACGATCAAGTCGAACGAGCTGAGGTCGTCACCCCATTCCTGCATCTCATCAAACGAGCGGGACCGATGGCGGGACAGTTCAACGCCGACTTCCTGACAGACAGCAATGCAAAATCCGTCAATCTCAAGGTCATTTCGCACACCGGCGGACTGCACATAAGTGCCCGTACCATAGAACTTTTTCATGAGCCCTTCGGCCATAGGGGACCGAACCGCGTTATGGTCGCAACAAAACAGGACCGACTGCGGTAAAGGCTTCACGCGTCAGCCCCCGAAATGCAGCACGCAGATCAGCGTGAAAAGGCGACGCGCGGTATCGGTATCTATGTCGGCCTTACCTTCAAGTCGCTCCTGCAAGACGCGGCTGCCTTCGTTGTGGATGCCGCGACGGGCCATGTCGATGGTTTCGATCTGGCTGGGCGGCAGGGTTTTTACCGCGTTGAAATAGCTTTCGCAGATCTGAAAATAATCTTTGACCACTTGCCGGAACGGCCCCAGCGACAGGTGAAACTCAGCTGCCTTTTCCTCGGCCTCGGTGGCTATGTCAAAGACCAGCCGCTTATCGCGGATCGACAGCTGCACACGGTATGGTCCATCAGGCGTGACACGGTCATCGCGCACCGGCAGCGCAAAGCTGTTTTCTTCCAGCAAATCATAGATCGCAACCTTACGCTCCTGCTCAATCTCGGGGGTCGGCGGAGGCAGGTTTCGGTCGTCAAGTTCGATGTGCGAGATACGAGTCATAAGGCGTGGTCCGTTCAGGTCGGGACAGACTTATAGCAACAAAATTAAATGGGCAACGCACACAGACCATTTCCTGACAAACTCGCTACAACGGGTGATCCGAAGGGTCGATTCCGTGCTTCCGCAGCAGGGTGTCGACAAGCGAGCCCTTGGCGATTTCACGACCCTGAAAAATCTTCCGAAACCAAGATCCAAAGAAATGCACGGACATTTTGTTCTGCCAGTCCAGAAACTCGAGCGCCGACATATCCGGATCGTTCCAGTGCTTTCTGTACCTAAGAGGAATCGCGTAAAGCTCGGCGCGGGCAGAACACATATCATGTTCCGGCGTGTTATAAATGTAGTGAAAGAACAAAGGTGGCCCAAAGGTCGAAAGCGGCAAACTCCAGACAGTTGATCTGCCGAATATGTCGATGTAGCTCTTTCGCCGATCCTCTGCCCACCAGGGCGGAACAAGGTCGCTGGCAAAAGCAAAATCACACATTTTTTTCAATGCCAGGCTGTCGCTTGGCAAGGCAACAACACCATTCATCATACGCCGACGTTTCATATTCGCCTTAGGAAACAAGTAACCCTGTTTGGTCTCGAACGGTCTGTTCGCGTAGGCATCGGCATCCACCCAGATATAGTCGGTATCCTGCATAAGCTTCAGGCGGAACAGATCCGCATGAACGGCAACGGATCGGGTGATCGGGTCGCGGTAAATCTCGGACGTATCAAATACTTCACGTGCGTCACGCGCCTCGATGTAATCCGGAATATCCTCGAGGTCGCCATAGTGGTAGACGATCGGCTTCTGGTCCACATCCGCGAAGGATTTCAGGCACAAATGCTCTAGAAAACTAAACCGTTTGCCGATCCAGAGTGTTGCCACGCGTTCCAAGTCTGGCTCCTTTGTGCCGGGTCGTCTTGCGGCTAGGGCGCCGTTGAACACCCATATGTTTCAAGCCCAATCCATGAGAACCAATGCAGGTTCACAGCAGGTGTGACCCCATAGCCATAAACCTTCAGCCATTCAGACGCTTCAGTCGCGCCGTGACAGACAGCCCATGCGCCTCAAGGCTTTCGGATTGTGCCAGTTGCTCAGCTGCTGGTCCGATTGCACGCAGGGCTTCTGGTGTCATTTGGCTGAGTGTGGTGCGCTTGAGAAAATCCATCACGCTGAGACCGGAAGAGAAGCGGGCCGAACGGGCCGTCGGCAGCACGTGGTTGGGGCCGCCAACATAGTCTCCAATGGCCTCGGGCGTGTACTGGCCCAGGAAGATAGCGCCAGCGTGGACAGTCTTGGCGCTCAGCGCGACCGGGTCGGCCACGCACAACTCAAGGTGTTCGGGCGCGATGCGGTTCGACAATGCCGCCGCCTCGTCCAAATCACGCACGGTGATGATCGCGCCGAAATCACGCCAGCTGGCCCCCGCGATTGCGCGGCGTTGCAGGGTTTCAAGGCGTTTATCGACGGCTTTGACGACAGCCTGCCCAAACCCGGCGTCATCTGTAATCAGAATCGACTGCGCGCTTTCGTCATGTTCTGCTTGGCTAAGCAGATCCAACGCGATCCAGTCGGGGTCGTTGTCCTTGTCGGCAATCACCAGAATCTCGGACGGGCCGGCAATCATGTCTATGCCAACCTTTCCAAAAACGCGGCGCTTGGCGGCGGCGACAAAGGCGTTGCCCGGCCCGGTGATCTTGTCGACGGGCGCGATACTGTCGGTGCCATAGGCCAGTGCGGCAATCGCCTGTGCACCGCCTACACGATAGACTGTATCCACACCGGAAAGCTGCGCCGCCAGCAGGACCAGCGGGTTCACCTGCCCGTCCGGCGTTGGCACCGCGATGGCCAAACGCTCGACTCCCGCAACCTTGGCCGGGATTGCGTTCATCAGCACTGATGACGGATAAGATGCCAGCCCGCCGGGCACATAAAGACCAGCAGCCGACACTGCAGACCAGCGCCACCCCAGCGTTGCGCCTGCTTCATCGGTCCACGCGTGATCCTCAGGCATCTGCCTTTCGTGATAGGTCCGGATACGGTCGGCAGCCAATTCCAGCGCGGCCCGATCTTCGGCCGAGACCTGATCCACAGCCTCAGTGATCTGTTCAGCGCTGAAGGCCAATGTTTCGGGGGTCAGCTCCAGCCGGTCAAACTTGGCGGTCAGTTCGATCACCGCCGCATCGCCGCGTTTCCGCACGTCATCGATAATCTCAGCGACAACGGCGTCCACATCCGGGCTGTCCTCGCGCTTGGCGGACAATAGTGTTTTGAAGGCGGTCTCGAATTCAGACGACGTCGTGTCGAGGAAAACAGGCATGTTCTGGCACTCCGGAGCGTTTGATCGGGACATACCGCCCAGATGGGCCGGCCTCAACCCTCAGTCCTGTAGGTGCAGCGATTTGCGCATACTCAGACAGGGCACGTCATTGCGCTGACTGCATCCTCCGGTGGCTTCCCAGCCGTGCCGCGCATAGAAACCCTGTGCCGTTTGGGTGGCTTCAAGCTGCCCCTCGGTACAGCCAAGAGCGATTAGTTCCCGCTCAAGCGTCTTCAACAAAGCACCGCCAATACCGCAACCAATGTGACCTGGATCGATATACAAAAGCGTGACTTCTCCGGCTTCGGTCAGCCCACCGACTGCAGCAGGCTGCCCGTTATTCTCGGCGAGCCAGATTTGTGCCCCGTTCCTGATCCAGCCTCTGATCGTCTCCGGATCTTTGTTTGCGACCCATTGTGCGATCACCTTAGGATCATCCTGATGGTCCGCCTTGCAAAGCTCGGTAATTGACCGGACCAGAACACGGCTCAGATCGAACACGTCGAAAACGGTCGCACGGCGCAGCACCAGACCCTGTGGGGGTCCGGGGAATGCCTGCGCTATGCCGCGCTTATTCCGGATGGTGCGGTGCCTGACCGGAAGGGGCCTGATACGGCCGGGTCACGTCCTTGAGGGTGACATCCAGCGCCTCGACCGACAAGCGGATCGTACCATCTCCGGCCAGTGTTAGCATGATCTGCCCGGCACCGTCTTCGCCCGCTTCGAAATCAATCGACAGCAGGGACATCACCATTTCCTTGTCGCCGCGTTCGACCCCTTGGCTCGCCACAGAAAGCACTGAATCGAAAACCAGAACCGACTGCACCCGTTCAAACGGGCGGTCGCGGCGGGCGGCGGCATCTTTGTCTTCCCAGCGGAACCGGTTCAGCAACAGGCCAAAGCGACGTTCAGAGGGCCGCCACGTCATCTCGGTGATTGGGAAAACCGCATCCTGCGCCAGGGTCGAAATCACCTGAAGGTCATCGGCGTCCTCGGCCCCCAGATTCAGTGGGGCTTCGCGTCCGTCTTCAAAACTTGCATCTGTCATTGGCCTTTGATCCGTTCAATCTTTGCGCCCACGCCTTCCAGCTTACGCACCACATGTTCATATCCGCGGTCCAGATGATAGACCCGACTGACTGTCGTTTCCCCTTCGGCCGCCATACCGGCCAGAATCAACGACACCGAGGCCCGCAAATCCGTCGCCATTACGGGCGCGCCTTTTAGGCGTTCAACTCCGGTCACGGTCGCCGTGCCACCGTGCACTTCAATATTCGCGCCCATGCGCACCAATTCCGGGGCATGCATAAAGCGGTTCTCAAAGATACGTTCTTCCAGAACTGAGGTACCTTCGGCCGTGCACATCAGCGCCATCATCTGCGCCTGCAAATCCGTCGGGAAACCGGGAAACGGCTCGGTCACAACGTCCACAGCGTTAACACGGCCGTTCTTACGGGCAACCTTCAGGCCTTTTGGGGTTTCTTCGACATGCACTCCTGCCGCATCCAGCTTGGCCGCAAAAGATTCGACCAAAGCCATCCGACCACCCAACAACTCAACTTCACCGCCGCACATGGCCGGGGCCAACATATATGTGCCCAGTTCGATCCGGTCGGTCACCACCTGATGCGTTGCACCATGCAGGCGATCAACGCCCTGAATCTCGATGGTCGAGGTCCCCTCACCCGAAATTTGCGCACCCATCTTGCGTAGGCACTCAACCAGGTCAACAATCTCCGGCTCACGTGCGGCGTTCTTCAGAACGGTCGTGCCTTTGGCCAGCGTGGCGGCCATAACGATGTTCTCAGTTGCGCCCACCGAGGCAAAGCGCATCTCATGCACTGCGCCTTTCAGCCCACCCGGGGCTTTGGCGTGCAAGTAACCGTCTTTAAGCTCGATCTCGGCGCCCAGCGCCTCAAGACCTTCGACATGCAGGTCCATCGGTCGTGCACCGATGGCACACCCCCCCGGCAACGACACAACAGCCTGTCCAAAACGCGCCAGCAAAGGACCCAATACCAGATTGGACGCCCGCATCTTGCGCACGATCTCATAATCCGCCGTCTGACTGAGCAGATCATGGCTGGACATCGCCAGCACCTGCCCGTCCTGCAGCGAAGACACTTCTGCCCCCAGCGATTGCAACAGCGCAGTCATTGTCTTGATGTCACTCAGCCGCGGCGCATTGGTCAGCGTCAGCGGTTCTTCGCTGAGCAACGTTGCGGGCATCAGCGTCAGGCATGCGTTCTTGGCCCCCGCAATCGGTATCTGACCGTTCAGCGGCCCGTTGCCCGTTACCAAAATCGAATCCATCTGCTCTTATCCCTCGTCCTTGCCGGTCTTGTCCTCGGATGCCGCCCGCGCTTTGGCTTGCGCCTTGCGCCGCGCCATATTCGCCTTAAGCGCGGCCTTAAGCCGTTCTTCGCGCGCGTCCCCGGATTTACCGTCTTTTTTAGGTGAATTTTTGTCTGCCATTGTCTTTCTCTACAGGAGACGAAAAAAACCGTCCAGACACCCTTGCGCCGCGTTTCGTTTGAGTCTAATCACCCGCCCACAGCGCTGCTGTAGCTCAGAGGTAGAGCACTCCCTTGGTAAGGGAGAGGTCGAGAGTTCAATTCTCTCCAGCAGCACCACTAAAGCACCGAAATATATGTTCTTTTTGACATTTTCAGCCCAAACTTGAACCCCACATAAGTACAGAAAAGTACTGCAGATTCCTGCATTTTCTGACGGAATTGTCCACAATTCGTGCAAAAATGGTGCAAAAATGGTGCACGGAATCCGCTTTGTTTCTCGCATCGAATCAATGGATTAATGCAACTGTGCAAAATGGGGAGTGCTCAACTACGAGAACTCAAAGGCGTCCGTGCGTCCAAGGCGGCGGCTGTTACTAGGGTGCCAGCGGTGTATCCGGACATCAGCCGCATGCAGGAAGCGGGTATACAAGCGGACGCTGCGCCCGTAGTTACTACACTGTATTGATGCTAATCTATATAAAAGCCAATTAACTGCATTAGCTCGAGCAGACCCGGAGTGACACCCGCTGCTCTATGGACGCCATCTATTTTTAGGCGACCGGCCAAGTCAGCGGCGCCCATGTTTTTTCTATAGCCGGGCCAAACTACTTGAATTGCAGCTAAAGACCTACCTCGAGGGGGGTCGTTGCGTTCGCAGCCGGGGAAGTGTCGCAACAACAAACCTTCATGATCAGGTCTCTGCCATATTGTTATGAATTGTTTTCTTTCCAACAATTCTAGTGCCCGCCGCCCTCTATCTGCTGGTTCAGTCAGTCGATCTGTATCCAACAAGATAGCTTTTCCAATGAATGGCGCTTTTCGATTTTCCTTGTCGAACTGCTGAATGGCTTTTTGGGCTAGAGCGAGCGGATCACCAGCCGGTTGAAGGTTTTTGATCACAAGGTGAACACTTAGGCCCGCTTCTTCAGCAAGCTTACTTAAAAGCGCACCATAGCCTTGCTCACTCTCACCCTCGCATCCGAGAAAGATACGCTTTCTTCGTTGTATCTTGCGCCTACTCATTAACCGATACTCGGAATCCCGCCATAAACACCGCCTAAATAGTTTTGCAAGAAATTCTCTCCGCGTCGGATGCCTTTTATGTCACCAAGGCCGTAAACCTGTGTCGCTCCGCTATTATCTTTTTCGCAGATAAGCACTTCCTCCTTCAAAAGATCGTCAAGCAATGAGACTGCATGACAACTCATCCAGAGCTGCGCTCCATACCGGTTGCGCTCTGGATCTGAGAACCAACGCATGATCTCAGGAAGAACGGCTGGATGTATAGCAACATCAAGCTCATCTATTACCGCGATTCCACCTATCTCTAGCGCTCGATAGAGCGTTGGGTAAATCCTTACGAATTGCTGCGTACCGTGACTTTCAAAAAGCATCTTGATTGGTCGGTTCAAACCAGTGTGAGCGAAACTTGCAACTGGCGCACCGTTCTCAGCTATGATCTCTACTTGGTCGATGCCAAGGTCTATGCGACGGATGTCGCGGTTAAGAGCGTCAAGCATTTTGTCGTTCGACGCATACACTCTTAACAAGCCCTGCTCGTTATGCTCGAATCTCGTTAGTAAAATATTTGTATCAATTGAACTTGCCGCATTGATGAAGTTCAGTGCTAGCTTGTTGTTCAGTTGCCCCAAAGTCGAGATAACACTTGCGTCAGGACGAAGAATAGTTTGCAAAACTGAATGCTGGTGGCTGAGACCGACCCATTTTGCCACTTTTACTTCACCGATCTCATTCCTTTCGAAAATCCGAACCATCCGCGATGCATCTGTGGGCCTGTAGTACAAGCTTTCACTTATAACCCGGTCTTCCAAGTTACCGCGAGACGAGAGTTCGAGAGTGTATACGTATGGGCACGTTTTGGAGCTTTCAGCCGCCAATGGCTCCTCCATACCAGAGAACGTCAAGGACAATCTGGTCGGGGCATCGTAGGACATATCAGTTAGAAACTTTTGGTACGGCAGCGAGGACTTTGCTTGATTCTGAAAGCTGTATTGGACGAACCAAGATAGGAACGCGATAGCGCGAAGAACATTAGATTTTCCTGAAGCGTTTGCACCATATATCGCAACGATTCTTGGAGCGCGCTCTTCAGAACTATCAAAAATTTGAACCAAACGCCCCGGTTCATCGGGAACTTTCTTGCCTACGGTCAGATCGACGACCTGCCGTTCACGCACAGAATAGAAATTTTCTATTTCCAATCGGTAAATCATATCTCCGCCTCCAGCTTAGGCTTTTACGCCGATCAAAGTCAGCATTCAACAAAATTTCGTCAATAACGCAACTAAAAGTCCGTAAAATTAGGTCTACGCCCTGCTGGGTTTTACAGCGACAGAGATTGAAAGTTCAAATTCGCCCAAAAACCACGAAGTTTTCGACATTTTATGGTCGGTCAATCAATTCACTGCACTTAGATCACAGCTGTTTGCACCGGAGAATTCAAACCGCGAAGGAGTTCAGATGGGATCAAAATCAGGTTTCGCGCGGAGCTTTTCAGCCTCTAACAGGCTAGGTGAAATTCACCAAATATTTATCCTTTTAACCTCAATAGGTTAGAGGAATGTGTGCAAAAATGGTGCAGGCACTCAATAGATTCAATTCAAGGCATTGATTTTATTTAATAAATCGCGATATGAACGTTCCTTTGGTAAGGGAGAGGTCGAGAGTTCAATTCTCTCCAGCAGCACCATCTAATCTCCATTGAATAATGCACGCGCTGCTTGGTTATGAGCATGGCTGCCCAGTACCCGCTTGCATGTGCCATGGGCGCATCAAGCCCCAGTAGCGCGGTTCGAATTGCGCGTGACGCGTTGAGTTTACTTTGGACCATTCAGCTCAACGCCTTGTTCGCGGAGTATGAATGAAACCTTCCTCAAACGGGGTTGGGACTTGACGTTTGTAAGCCCCACTTGCCGGGATAAACTTGAATTTGTCGATCCACTCTCCCATTGAGAAACCGACAGTGCGTTGAATTATTTTTTGTCGAAATTACCCAGCGCGTGTGGGATCCCCGGTCGCGTCAAATGCGCCGTTCCGACGCTGACAATGCGCCCGCAAGCGAGCTCTTGATCTCTGATGGGATGTCCCGACCTTGCTGATTCAGCTTTGCGGCGATCCAGCCCGCAGAATGTCCACGGCATCCGATCTTGTTCAAGCGCGCCGCGGCCGGTGTTGTCACTTCACCCTGAGCCAGGGCCATGGATGCCTGAACCTCTGTGTCCGGCAGGACCATTCTAACGGCGCTGAACACGTCCATCGAGACCTGTAAAGTCTGACGCTCTAGCCGATGGGCGGCGTTGGTCAGCAATCGCGTGCAATAAGCCGACAAGAAATACCAACGGAACACCTGGAAAACCTGACCGTTGGACGCCGCCATATCCGGCGCGCGACCCGCAACAGCGGTCAGTTCTGAAAAGGCAGCTTCGGCCAATTTGGCCGCATCGCAAATCTGACGCTCGCGACTGGCACGAGAAACCGCGCCGTTGGCGAAGCGGGAGTCAGATTTACCGATTTCCAAGTGCATTGATATCCTCCACCGTCAAATTGTGATGAAGATATAAAATCTGACGGCATCGCCGGCATGGGAATTGCGGTCAGAATTTCCCGATTTGTCGTCTTTTTTGGCCAACTTCAGAGTCTGTCTATACATTTCACCCTATAAGTTGGCCTGTTTTGAGCCATTTGGTCAACTGGTGAACACCGCAAACGTTAATGTTTTAAACAAAAAGCACACATATCTGACACGATCTTGTAATAGTTATGCCCACTTCGATATGTATGAATACTCAATCCTGCTGACCAGTTTACCAGTAAAGTTTTAACGAGGGGGTACGAAGCAGGATCAGGGGGTGAGCGCCTGTTCAGCCAGGCTCGCCTTAGGACAGAGACGCTCCCCCCGTCCTTATCACTTAGTCTATCTTGTTCTTTTGGGCATGTGGCGTCACACCAAAACTCGACCGGTACACGCGCGAAAAATGTCCCGGATTTTCGAATCCGCAGGCCATGGCCACCTCGGTGACAGACGCTTCGGTCTGCAATAGCAGCTTCTGCGCGCGCTCCAGCCGAAGCTCCATAAAGTACTTCTTGGGCGACGTGTTGAGGTATTTACCGAACAGCCGTTCCAACTGGCGCGTTGAAATCCCCAGATCCCCAGCAATATCAGATGGGGAAACCGGTGCCTCGATGCAGTCCTGCATGATATGAATTGCCTTGGCGAGATGCGCGTTACGCATCCCGTTGCGCGATTGAAGGGACACGCGCTGTTTGGCCGTGGCATTGCGCACGGCGTTGTAGACCATCTGGTCAGCAACCGCGATGGACAACTCTTCGCCGTGGTCCCTTTCAATCAGGTGCAACATCAGGTCGGCGGTCGCCGTGCCACCCGAGGCAGTAATGTGCTTTTCATCGGCGACAAAGACACTGCGCACCAGATTCACCTCGGGAAAGGCCTCCATAAAGGCATCGTGGTACTCCCAGTGAATGGCGGCCTGCATCCCGTCCAGAAATCCTGCCTCGGCAAGCAACCACGCGCCCGAACACAAAGCGCCGATGGCCGTACCTCTCGCCCGCTCGCGCCGAAGGGTTGCTAGCAAAGGGCGCGAGACATGGTTGCGCATATGAATACCTGACAGCACGAACAGTTGGTCGGTCTTTGGCAGCGCGTCCAGTCCCCCATGAACCAAAGTCACCGACCCGTTGGAACAAACGGCCTGCTTGCTGTGTTCGGATACAAAAGACCACTCATACAGATCTTGACCGCTGACGAGGTTGGCAATGCGCAGCGGTTCGACCGCGCAGGAAAAGGCGAGATGCGAGAATTCCTCGATCAGGATGAAAGTGATGTGGCGGGGTTGGCGCATAGACGTCCGATTCAGTTTGACGTGGTCGACGGCCTATGCTGCACGATTCTTTTCTGTATACAACTTGTATTTTATTGGAATACAGAGAATGAACGAAATAGCCGGCACGATTCGCGCAGCGACTGTTGGAGGAACGGATGAAAGACGACGCCAAATCCCGAAAGGCCGAGTTGATGGAGCACCTGAAAGTGTCGATCCTGACGCTGCGCCTGCAACCAGGCACAGATCTGGACGAAGCGCATCTGTCCGACGCTTTCGGCTTGTCCCGGACACCGTTGCGCGAAGTGTTCCGGCAACTGGCGGGCGAAGGCTATCTGGACTTGCGTACCAACCGCAGTGCCCGGGTGTCTGAGATGTCTTATACCACCCTGCGTGACTTCTTTCTGGCTGCACCCATGGTCTATGGCGCGGTTTTGCGACTTGCCGCGCAGAACGCCACACGAACTCAGATCAACGACCTGAAAGACGCGCAACAGGCGTTCAAGGCTGCGTTGCAATCCGGATCCGCCGAAGATCGGGCGCTGGCCAATAACCGCTTTCATGATGTGACCGGAGAGATGTCAGGCAATGTCTACTTGCGGCCATCATTCAACCGGTTGCTGATCGACCATGCCCGGATCGGGATGACCTTCTATAGACCCCAATCCGCGCACAAGACCGAGAACCTGTCCGAGGCAAGTCGCCAGCATGACGCCATCATCGCCGCCATCGAGGCGGGCGATGAGGCGGCTGCTGCGCAGCTGGCCGAGGATCACTGGAACCTGTCACGCGACCAAATCGAACTGTTCGTGATGCCTGCTGCGCTGGATATCCCGATGGGTATCCCGCCCCTTTCGAAACCTGCATGAGGACGGAATGAACCCGATTTTTAGATTTGAGGGGATCTATACCCCGGTGGTCACGCCCTATCACCAAGATGGCGGCGTGAACTGGGATGCCCTGTCCCACGTGATCGAATACCTGATAGAGAATAGTGTGCACGGGCTGATATCGGGCGGGTCAACGGGTGAGAACTATGCCCAGACTGTCGAAGAACGACTGGAACTGGCGTCGTTCACGCATAAGCAGTTGAAAGGCCGGTTGCCTCTGGTTGTCGGAACCGGCGCGATGCTGACGCCGGATTCCATCGCGCTGGCCTCGGGCGCGCGTGAGATTGGCGCGGACGCGATCCTGCTGGCCAGCCCACCCTATTCGGTGCCGACCGATCGGGAAAACGCCCTGAACGCGCTGGCCATCGACAAGGCCGCTGACTTGCCGGTGATGTTGTACAACTACCCGCACCGCACCGGTACGATGATGGGGGAAGAATTCCTTGACCGCGTGGGGCGCAGCCGAAACTTCTGCGGCATCAAGGAAAGCTCGGGGGATATCAACCGGGTGCATTTGTTGGCGAGGGATTACCCGCATATCCAGCTTGGCTGCGGCATGGATGATCAGGCGTTGGAATTCTTCGCCTGGGGCGCACCGTTCTGGGTCTGCGGTGGGTCGAACTTCCTGCCAGCCGAACATGTAGCACTATATCAAGCCTGCGTTGTCGAAAGGAACTTCGCCAAGGGCCGCCGCATCATGTCCGCCATGATGCCGTTGATGCGGGTGCTGGAACAGGGCGGCAAGTTCATCCAGACCATCAAGCATGGCGTCACCATGAACGGGATCGACGCAGGCGCGATGCGGCCCCCGCTAAAGGGGCTGAACAAGGATGACAAACGCGCATTGGAACAGGTGACGCGCGTGCTGAAGAAAACAATCGCAGATATCGTGGCGGAGGGCTAAGGCATGGAATTGCTGACACAGGACGAATACAAATCCATCGCTGCGGGCCTGACCTTGCCCACCGGGGCCTTCATCGACGGTGCTTACCGCCCGGCTATCTCGGGCAAGACTTTTGAGACGGTGAACCCCGCTACAGGTGAGAATCTGGCCGATATTACCGCTTGCGACGCGGCGGATGTGGATTTTGCCGTCGAAAAAGCGCGCGAGGCGTTTGACGATGGACGCTGGTCCAGAATGCACCCCTCGGATCGCAAGGACATACTGATCCGACTGGCCAAGTTGATGACTCGCAATGCCCGTGAATTGGCAGTGATGGAGAGTATCGACAGCGGCAAGACCATTTATGACTGCGAAACCGTGGATATCCCCGAAACGATCCACTGCCTGAAATGGCATGCCGAGGCGATCGACAAAATCTATGATCAGGTCTCGCCCGCCAGCGACGACCACATCGCCATGGTGGTTCGCGAACCCATCGGAGTTGTGGGGTTGGTGCTGCCGTGGAACTTCCCGCTGCTGATGCTGGCGTGGAAGATCGGGCCTGCCTTGGCGGCGGGCTGCTCGGTTGTGGTGAAACCGGCAACCGAAACCACGCTGACCGCCCTGCGCCTCGCGGAACTGGCGATGGAGGCGGGCCTGCCGCGCGGCGTTCTGAACATCGTTCCGGGCGGCGGTGCTGATGTCGGTGAGCCGATTGGTCGACACATGGATATCGACATGGTCTCTTTCACCGGCTCGACCGTCACTGGCAAACGGTTCCTGACCTATTCGGCGGAAAGCAACGCCAAGGAGGTTGTGTTGGAGATGGGCGGCAAGAACCCGGCCATCGTGATGGATGACGCCGAGAACCTTGACCGCGTGGCGGCCCATGTCGTGAATGGCGCGTTCTGGAACATGGGTGAGAACTGTTCCGCCTCGT
The DNA here is from genome assembly GCF_059609785.1 of Ruegeria sp. YTSC003. Lineage (NCBI taxonomy): Bacteria > Pseudomonadati > Pseudomonadota > Alphaproteobacteria > Rhodobacterales > Roseobacteraceae > Ruegeria > Ruegeria sp. YTSC003. Next base: position 656,666 of record NZ_JBXWMK010000001.1, read on the forward strand.
CCCGTCTGATCGTGCACAAGGACGTAAAGGCCGAGTTGCTAGAGCGGATCGCCCATCACGCGAAGCAGTGGAACATCGGTGATCCGCTGGACCCGGAAACCCGAATGGGTGCGTTGGTCAGCGAAGGCCACTACAACAAGGTCTGCGGCTACTTAGAGCAAGCCGAAAACGTGGTGATTGGTGGCAATGCCAACAAGGGTTTTGTCGAAGCGACCGTGGTCGAAGTGCCCGGCAATCACAGCACTCTGGCGCGCGAAGAGATCTTTGGTCCCGTTCTGTCGGTGATCGAAGTGTCTGGCTTTGACGAGGCCATCAAGATTGCCAATGACACCGACTATGGCCTGTGTGCTTCGATCTTTACGGCTAACGCCAAGCGAGCCATCCGCGGCGCGCGGGCGATCCGCGCCGGAACCGTGACGGTGAACAGCTTTGGCGAGGGTGACATCACCACCCCCTTCGGCGGCTACAAACAATCCGGTTTTGGTGGCCGCGACAACTCGGTCCACGCCCACGACCAGTACACCCAGTTGAAAACCATCTGGATTGATCTGGCCGATGATGCGGACGAGGCGATCGATTGACGGCCTATACTGCAAAACGGCTGCCACGACAGACTGGGCCGGCGGGGTGGAACGCCATTCTGCCGCCCCAAACATCGCTCCCCCGACTTGAACAGAACATCTCTGCCGACGTCACAATTGTCGGTGGCGGGTTTGCCGGGCTGAGCGCTGCGCGCCGGCTGCATCAGGTTGACCCAGCGCTCAAGGTTGTTCTGCTAGAGGCCGGTCGTTTTGCCGAAGGTTCCGCTGGCCGCAATTCGGGCTTCATGATCGATCTGCCCCATGATCTGGCCTCGGACAATTACGCCGGAGACGGGCTGGAAGCTGACCGCGCAACCATAGCCCTAAACCGCCGCGCAATAAGATTTGCAACGAACGTGGCAGATGAATGCAACCTGCCGCAGGAAATGTTCGATCCATGTGGCAAGTTCAACGCCGCTGCCACACGAGTCGGGGACAGGCACAACCGCGAATTCGCCGCGCATCTGGACCGGTTGGGCGAACCTTACACGCTTTATGACCGCCAACAGATGCAAGAGATCACGGGTAGTCCGCACTATTCCTCGGGCCTTTATGCGCCCGGCACGGTGATGATCCAGCCCGCCGGTTACATTCGGGCTCTGTCCTCTCACCTGTCGTCACAGGTTGATCTGTTCGAAAACTCTCCCGTTACCGGCTTTGAAAAACAAGGCGCGGGATGGCGGGTGAAAACACCTGAAGCGCAGGTTTCGACGGGCCGTATCATTCTGGCCAATAACGGCCATCTGGAGAGTTTTGGCTTCTACGAACGCCGACTGATGCACATCTGCCTTTACGCGTCGATCACCGAGCGATTGACGCCTGAACAGATCAAGACATTGGGAGGCCAGCCCCGCTGGGCCGTCACCCCAGCCGATCCGATGGGCACGTCGGTCCGGCGCGTCTCGGGCAGTTATGGGGATCGACTGCTGGTCCGCACCTGCTCGACCTTCCACCCGACGATCGAGACCAGCCCCATGCGCCTGCGCAATGCAGGGTGGGTGCATGACCGCAAGTTTCGTGAACGGTTTCCGCATCTGCCCGATGTACGAATGGAGCATCGTTGGGCTGGAATGCTTTGCCTTAGCCGAAACGGATCAGCGGCGTTCGGAGAGTTGGACAAGGGCGTCTTCTCGGCCTGTTGTCAGAACGGTTTGGGAATTGCCCGAGGGACATTGCAGGGCATGGCAGCGGCGGAATTGGTCACGCAGGGCGGATCGGACATTGCAAATCATTTCCTGGCCCAACCGATGCCGCCGCGCCTACCACCCGAGCCGTTCGCATCTTTGGGTGCAAATAGCTATCTGATTTGGAAAGAGTGGCGTTCCGGCAAGGAATGACCTGTCAGGGCAGGCTGAGCTTGGACATACGACCCCCATCCACCGTGTAAATCTGACCGGTGACAAAGCTGGCCTCTTCAGACACAAGAAACGCCACCACTGCCGCGACCTCCTCTGGTCGGCCAGTCCGGGCGACGGGATGGATGCGGCCAATGTCGCGGCGAAATGCATCCGGGTCCGGCTGAGCGTCGATGAAACCCATGTTCAGTTCAGTGTCGATCCAGCCGGGCGCCACCGCGTTGCAGCGGACCCCCTCCGTCCCGTGATCCACGGCGACGGCACGGGTCAAGCCGTGCAACCCGGCCTTGGTCGCACAATAGGCCGCATGGCCCGGATTACTGCCTAACCCTTCGATCGAGCCGATATTGACGATGTTTCCTTGCGTCTGCCGCAAATGAGGCAGCGCCGCCTTGATCAGCAAAAAAGGAGCCGTCAGGTTGACTGTCAGGTTGCGCTGCCAGTCCTCCAGGCTCGTGTCTTCGACAAGGGCTTCCTGCATCATGCCCGCGTTGTTGACGAGGATATCCAGACGCCCTGCCCGTTCAACGACTTGATTTACCACAGATTGCGGGCTGCTCGGATCACCAAAATCTGCCTCGATCCCTTCGAACCTGGGATCTTGCCCGCGTTGTGCGGTAAACACCTGCGCCCCGTCCTGACGCAGTCGATCAGCAATGGCCCGACCGATCCCGCTGCGTCCGCCGGTGACAAGGGCGGTTTTGCCATTAAATCGGGTCATGATACCGGCTTGCCTCCATTCACTTCCAGCAACGCACCGCACACATACCGCGACGCATCCGAGGCCAAAAACAGGATCACATCAGCTATGTCTTCGGGTTCCGCAATTCGCCCCAAGGGAACAGTCTGCCCCAGCTTGGCGACAGCTGTGTCCGGGTCGAAGCCACGCTTGGCAAAACCGGATCGCAACATAGGCGTGTTCACCTCGTTCGGGCAAACCGCGTTGATGCGAATGCCCTGATGGGCGTGGTCCATCCCCATGCATTGGGTCAGAGAGGCAATCGCGGCCTTGGTCATGCAGTAAACTGCATGGTTTGGGCCAGGACGCAGACCCCAACAGGATGCGGTGTTCACAATCGCCCCGCCTCCGTTCGCAGCCATTATCGGTATCGCAGCGCGGCAAATGCGAAAGGGGGCTTCGACGTTCACGCCCAGAGACAGAGACCAATCCTGATCCGAAGTTTCAGTGACGGCACCCCGCGTAATGACACCTGCGTTGTTAACAACAATGTCCAACCCGCCCAGCGCATCTGCTGCCCTTTGCGGAAGTGCATCGGCATAGGTCGCGTCCAGCAGATCACCAGGCAGATGGGCATCAGCCTCGATCCCGTCAGTCAGGCGGTCAGCAACGGCAACCTGCGCGCCGGCAGCAAGTAGGCGGCGCACCAGAGAGGTTCCGATCCCCCCTGCAGCGCCTGTGACCAAAGCCGATTTTCCTTCAAACTCCATGATATGCTCCATCAGAAAGATGCGACCGGTGCGCCAAAGCGGGTTTCGTCGGGCACAACGCCCAACCCAGGCCCGGTTGGAACTTGGATATACCCACCCTCTATGCTGATTCCATTCTGGGCATCGTAGTTGCCTTCGATGTATGGCGCGGCCAGCCAAACACCTTCCAGCAGATCGGGTCGGACCGTCGCGCCAATATGCACGCAGGCCGCGGCGATAATGTCCCCGCCCCAACTGTCGTCGCAGGTTTGAGGCAGATTGCGCGCCTCGCAGAGGTCTCGAAACGCGCGCATTGGCTGCAGGCCACCAATCCGTGTGACTTTCATACCAAACCCATCCACCAGGCCAGTGCCGACCGCTGAGATAACCGTGTTCAGATCGGTGGAGTTCTCGTCCATGTAGATCGGATGACCAAGTTGTGGCCGTATCTTTTGCAGGTCCTCAATCGTGTTGCAGGGTTGTTCCATGACAAACGGGATATCCGGGCATTCGCGACTGACGCGCAATGCATCGCGGGTTGTCCAACCTCGGTTTCCGTCCACGGCCAAGCGCATTCCGGACCCGTCAATGACCTCCCACACTTTGCGGATGGTTTCGATGTCAACCTCAACCGGACGACCGCCAACCTTGATTTGCAGTCGCGGATAACCTTCAGCCAACTTTCCTGCTGCCAGTGTGGCGATGTCAACCGGCGCCCCAACACCAGTCGCGTAATACGACGGAACCTTGTCCACTTCGGCACCGCCGAGCAGTTCCGATACGCTGACCCCAAAATGCTTGCCCAGCAGGTCATGCGCTGCAATGTCGATGGCCGCTTTGGCATAGTTGTGGCCGTTTAGAAGACCATCCATCCGACGGTGCAGCCCCAGCAGCGAAACCTCGGCGCCTAGCAACCCATTTGCCATTTGGGCCAGAGCGGCACGCGCACCAGCGGCGTGGGCCTCGGCATAGGTGGGGCCAACCGGGCAGGTCTCGCCCCATCCGACCAACCCGTTGTCGGCCACCAGTTTGACCAATGTGGTGTCTAGCGCCCAGATCTCGGCATTGGCCATTGTGTAGGGGCCGTTTTTGACAGGCAGATCGTGGCTATAGATGTGAATTTCAGCGATTTTCACGACTTGTGTTCCGTACAGCTATTGAAGGGACAAACCCGCCCAACTGGCCGGGCGGGTGGAAAACGGGGGATTAACTTCAGTAACTTTGGTTCAGCTCATCAGCGGCCGGGATTTCACGCTCACGTCGGGCGATGTAGTCCAGCAGGGCCTCGTTTTTCGCCTCATCGAGTTTGGGTTCTTCATACTCGGCCAGCAACGCGCGTGCGCGGTTCAGGGCGCGCGCGGTGATTTCAATGCTGCCTTCTGCCTGCCATTGTTCGATCGAGTTGTTGTCGAACAGCTCGGGCATGAAGAACGCACTCTGGAAATTGTCCTGTGTATGGGGGTGACCAAGATAATGACCACCGGGCCCAACATCCGGAACCGCTGCGAGGGCTTGATCGAAATCGTGCCACTTTGGCCCCTCGGCCATGCGGTACGCCATCGCACATTGTTCGGCGTCGACGATGAACTTGGCCACGGAACAGTGCATCCCGGCCTCATTCCATCCGGCCGAGTGCCAGATGTAGTTGGCACCCGCATGCATGACTGCCTGCAAGGTGGTGGCAGATTCATATCCGGCCTGAGCATCAAAGGTTTTGGCCCCACCCAACGTGTTCGAAGTACGCCAAGGGACGTCATAATGCCGTGCCATCTGGCCAATCATGAAATTCATCAGGCTGATCTCGGGTGTACCCGCCATCGGCGCACCGGATTTCATCGACACGGTCGACAGATAGTGCCCATAGATCGCCGGCGCACCCTTGCGAATGACCTGTGTGTAGGCCAGCGCGCTAAGCGCCTCGGCATTCAGCTGCGCCACAGTGGCCGGAACAGATGCAGGCGTGTTGGCCCCCCCCAGAACGAAGGGTGAGCAGAGCACTGGTTGATTGCGACGGCAAAAGGCCCGCAATGCACCAAGCATGGTTTCATCCCAGACCAGTGGTGAGTTGCCGTTACAGTTGCCGGTTGTTACCGGGTGGTCCTCAAGGAAGTCGTCACCGAACAAGATGGCACACATGTCCATCACATCCTCAGCGTTCCTGGGCGAAGTGGTCATGCCCATGAACGTTTTGTCGGAATACTTCATCGACGAATAGGTGATACGCAAATGCCGCTGGCTGATCGGGTGATCATAGGGTTCCACGATGTGATGGGCCGAGGAATGCAGCGCGGGCATCATGTGGCTGAGTTTGTGGAACATCGCCAGATCTTCCAGCAACGGATTTCGGCGCACGTCGTCCAGATCGCGCAGGAATGGTGCGCCGGTCATCGGCACAAAGATCGAGTGCTTACCGCCCAGCCGCACATTCTTTTTCGGATCCCGCGCGTGATATGTGAAGTCGCTGGGTATGGTGGCGATCAACTCGCGCACCAACCCGCGGTCGAGGTAAACCAGCTCGCCATCGACTTTAGCGCCGACCTTCTTCCAATCTTCCAGCGCGATGGGGTCTCGGAACTGAACGCCAACGTTCTCAAGAATGTCCATCGAGGCACTGTCTATGCGTTCGACTTGAACGCCATCCATCACTTCACACAAGGGGATGCCTCTGGTCAGGCCAGGCAGCATTTCAAAGTTCGGGGCAGTGCGCAGGGCGCGGCGGGCAGAGCGTCCACCCGAGCGTGTCGCAGTACGAATGTTCACGGGGCAATCCTCCAATCTTGCTGATCAGACTGACGGATTCGGCGCCGGCGCACCTCACTGATTGCGATATCTGTTTGCAGGAAACGACATGGGCACCCGGAACGAAAAACGCCGCCCCACATGGGGCGGCGTCTGTTTTGGCATTGAGACCTGCGCTTATTCTGCGGCCTGCGTGCTAGCATCGGTGTGCTTGTCGCGCCGACCATCACGATAGAGCGCCTTGGTCAGCGAAACCATCATCAGGCCCATCACGATGGTAAAGGGCAGAGCACCGATGATCATCGCATTGCGCAACGCGTCCATCGGGTTGTTTTCACCAGCGGCCAAGATCAGCGCACCGATCACGGCGGTCAGGATAACACCCCAGATGATACGGTGCTTGACGCCGGTTTCCTGGCTGCCACCGGACATGATGGTGTTCATAACCAGAATGCCTGAGTCCGCAGAAGTCACCAGGAAGGTCATGATCAGAATCACGCACATGACGTTCAGCATGGACAGAAGCCCACCGTCGATCATGTAAGACAGCGTCACGAACAGCTTGTTGGTGTTCGACGCACCGATGATCGCGCCTTCAGCTACACCAGCCAATTCCAGATCAATTGCAGTACCACCCAGAACAGTCATCCAGGCAAAGCAAACCAGCGCCGGCGCCAGTACGCAGCCAAGAATGAACTCACGAACAGACCGACCCTTGGAGATGCGCGCCAGGAACAGGCCCACAAACGGCGAGAACGCAATCCACCAAGCCCAGTAGAAGGTGGTCCAGCCCGACTGCCAGCCAAACTGACGGCCTTGCTCGCCTGCGGCGTAAACAGCCGCCAGCGTGTCGTCACTCAGCTCAGCCGCAGAACCTTCAAGACCGCTCTTAAAGCCGTCAAAGCTGCCCCATGCGTTGGTTGCGCCACCCACCAGATCAGCTGCATGCGCCTGCGCTTCAGCGGGCAGAGCCGCTGCAAACGCTTCGGTCGACAACGGACCGTATGCACCAAAGCTCAGCGAGAGGAAGTGCAGAAGGTAGTCAAACAGTGCTGTGCCATAGGTTGTCATGGCGAAAACGAACGAGCCGAAGATCACAAAAGTGCCCAGCAGGATGATCGACAGAACAAGGTTCAGGTTCGACAGGTACTTAACACCACGTCCAACACCGGAAACCGCCGAAATGATCGACAGACCCATGATGACAACCAAACCCGCGATCAGACCAACTTTGCTTGGCGTGGGTACTTCACCACCAAAATCCATGATCCATTCCATGCCGGTGATTGCATACAGACCATCGATGAACTGGCTGACACCAAATCCGATCGTAACGGACACACCCAGGATCGTTGCAACAACGCCCAGAACGTCAACGACGTGGCCGAGGAAACCGTTCATCAGACGACCAAAAAGCGGGGTAAGAGCCGCGCGAATGGTCAGTGGCATGTCACGGGTATAAGCGTAGTAGGCCAGCGACAGGCCGGTCACCACGTAAATCGCCCAAGCATGGAAACCATAGTGCAGGAAGGTGTACCGATACGCGGATTGAACGGACTCTGGATCGTTGCCGGCAACTGCACCAGCCACGACCTCGGGGTTCGATCCCCACAGGCCCAAAGGTTCAGCGGTGGCAAAAACCATCAGGCCGACACCCAGACCCGCGCCGAACATCATCGAGAACCAGGAAAAGTTCGAAAACTCGGGTTTCTCGCCCGCTGTTCCCATAACCCGCTTTCCGGTCGTTGGAAGGATGGCAACAATGACGAGGAAGATGACAAACAGGCCGACAATGACCACGTAGAAGCTGTTGAAGATTTCCAGCAACTTTCCATTCCAGCTGCCAAGTGTGCTGTTGGCATTGGCCGGGAAGACAAGTGCCCACAGTACAAGGGCAACCATGATGCCCTTACTGATTAGGGCGATTGGGACGCTGTAGTTTTCATAGAATCCGGCATCGGCCGTTTCTATTTCTAGATCCGTAAAGGGTTCGGGTATCGACATGTTGCTCCTCCGTGGTGCTGTATCAATTGCGAAACTGCCTCTGCATTTCACGCAATTCGCCCAATCGCCTCGAACGATGGGGAAGGTGCTGCAGCAGACGTATCGGCTCTTTCTTGTTTCGTTTCTGTGTTTCAGAAATGCGGCACCGCCGCATGGTCTTACGCCTTCTGAGTTGCATTGAATTCAACACACCGTGCAATCAGGCGATACTCGGTCTTACCAACTGGGAATGGGTTCGCGCCTCCTTCACGTCCCCTTTCGACCTTTCCCGTTTGTCAGTTCGGGACATCATTGTGTCGCAGTACCGTCTTGCGACGTCCGGAAAATTCTCTCGAAAAGCCCGAAAAACACAACGTTTGTTGGTAGAACTGACTATAGTGGCGCTCCGTTCTAAATTCGGCCAGAACCGACGCATTGACGAAAAATGCGACATCCGCCTTTAACTTGAGCCAGAAAAACATCAAATCATCAAAAGCGCTATAGCTTTCACCTTCAAAAAAACTAAAACTGAGTTGATAAAAATTAAACTAACCCGAAAAACGATTCACCAGCTTCCATGTCCAGACGCCACTACAACCTGCCGCCACTGACAACCTTGTCAGCTTTTGAGGCCGCCGCCCGCCACCTGAGCTTTAAGAATGCCGCCGTTGAACTGTCTGTCACTCCCGGTGCGGTCAGCCACCAGATCAAAGCGTTGGAAGGCGATCTGGACACACCCTTGTTTCAGCGCAAGCACCGCGGCGTTGATCTGACCGAGGATGGCAAGGCGCTTTACGAGGCGCTGTCCACGTCCTTCGGGCGCATCTCGAAAACGCTGAGCATGATCCGCGACCGATCGACAGCCGGAAAGGTGACCGTAGGATCGACAACAGCGGTTGCTGCTTTGTGGTTGTCTCCGGCTGTCATTCGGTTTTGGCGGGACATGCCCGAAGTCAATGTTGATCAACTGTCACAGGATCGACCTTTTCGCGATCGCCCAGACGTCGACTTTTTCATCCGCTACGGGCGGGACAGCGATCCGAACCTGTCACATACGCCGCTGTATCGCGACCAGCTTGTCCCGGTTGGAAGCCCCGAGATGGCAGAGAGGCTGGCGGATGCCGGTCTTGAAGATTTGACGTCTGAACGGCTGATTCATCTGGATTCAGAAGACCGTACCTGGACCACCTGGCCGGAATGGTTTCAGCAGCTAGGGTACAATGGCACAGTGCCCATTGAATCCCGTGTCAACAGCTATTCAGTCGCGCTGCAGCTTGCACGCAAGGGAGCGGGGCTGGCGCTGGGTTGGCAGCGGCTGATCCAACCCATGCTGCAATCAGGCAAACTGGTGCCGATTGGCACGCATCAAGTGCCCGCTCCGAACCAGTTTTATTTAGTCGGGCGACCGGACGAAGAGCTCTCAGAAAGTGCCCGCGCCCTTAAGAACTGGATCGTTCAAGAGGTTCAGGAAGGTTCGGTTTAGGTGAAATCACTCTCTGATGAGCTTTTCTGATATTGAGACCAACAGGTTCAATCCGCCAATAGGGATTAATAGCATCCAGCAAAACCTCAGGAGAGCCCGATGAACAAGCATAGCGCGCTGTCTTCCGTTCTGGCCGATGTAAACGTCGCAAATGGCCTGCCGAACGAACATTACATCGATCCGACCGTTTTTGACGAAGAAAAGCGTTCTGTGCTGTATGCCAACTGGTCCGGGATCGGCTTCGGCAAGGATGTTCCGGAAGAAGGCGATGCAAAACCAGTCGATTTTCTGGGCATGCCGCTGCTGATTGTCCGGGACAAAGACGGCGAGGTTGGCGTTTTTCAAAACACCTGCCGCCACCGCGGGATGATACTGGTGGACACGCCGCGCAAAATCGGCGGCGCAATCCGCTGCCCCTATCACAGCTGGTGCTACAGCCTGAAGGGTGAGCTGCGCGCAACACCGCATGTGGGTGGCCCCGGCCAGAACAAGCACGAAGACGTCAATCGCGAAGACCTGGGCCTGATCCGCGTGCGGTCCTACGTCTGGCGCGACGTGATCTTTGTGAATGTTGACGGCACAGCGCCGGAATTCGAAGAGGTTCACGGTGCCCTGCTGGAGCGATGGGAAGAGTTTGACAAACCCGTCTTTCACGGCGGTGAAACCTCGTCGTTCAAGCTGGAGGTCAAAACCAACTGGAAGCTGGCGGTCGAGAATTATTGCGAAAGCTATCACCTGCCGTGGGTGCACCCCGGTCTGAACAGTTATTCGCGGCTGGAGGATCACTACAACATCGAAGAGCGCGGTCAGTATTCGGGCCAAGGGACCCTGGTTTACCGCCAACTGACAGATCAGGACGGCGCAACCTTCCCGGATTTTGACGGGCTGAGCGACAAGTGGAACGAAGGCGCAGAGTATATTGCGGTTTATCCAAACGTTCTGCTGGGCGTGCAGCGCGATCACGCATTTGCCATTGTGCTGGAACCGGTCGATCAGGAAAACACCGTCGAACATATCGAGCTGTACTACGCCAAAAGCAATGATGACACTCCGCAGCATGATGGACTACGTGCCTCGAACGCGCAGCTGTGGAAGACGGTGTTCGAAGAGGATGTCTTTGTCGTCGAAGGCATGCAGAAAGGCAGACATGGGATGTTGTTCGACGGCGGACGGTTTTCGCCTGCGATGGACGGGCCGACGCATAACTTCCACCATTGGGTCGCGACGCAAGTCGAAAACGGCCGCGCAGGCTAACCTTATTGGATCGGCCAGCCAGTCAGAGGTTGGCAGGTCGACGACAAATAGGGAAAACTATGGACAAACAGGAACTGGATCGACTTCTGCTGGACGCGCATGATCGCAACGATCCTGCCGACCTGATCCGGTACTATACGCTGGCCGCGGATGAGCGCGAAACGGCGTGGGACATCGACGCGGCCTGCTTTTACCTGACCCATGCCTTCATTTTCGCACTGGAATCCGGCGCGCCTGAAGCCGATGCGCTGAACCAGCGGCTGGTCGCATATGGCCGGGCGCATAAGCTGAATTTCTGAGTTTAGCTTCAGATTAAACTCACTCAACCCAACTTGAAATTAATGTCCGTTGCCGGTGCCATTGCGATGATGACACATGGCGGCGGAACCAACTTTGATACGGCAGGCTCATGAAAACGAATGCACAGGCGGTGGTGATTGGCGGCGGGGTGATCGGGTGTTCGATCCTCTATCATTTGACCAAACTGGGATGGTCGGATGTGGTTCTGCTGGAACGGGATGAACTGACATCCGGGTCCACCTGGCACGCCGCGGCGAACATCCACGGGCTGCACGACAGCACCAATATCAGCCGCATTCAGCACTACACGATGAACCTGTACAAAGAGCTTGAAGCCGAAACCGGCCAAAGCTGTGGCGTGTTCCAGCCTGGTTCGCTGTATCTGGCGCAGACCGAAGAACGCGAACATCAGCTGAAGTTGCAGGCCGCTAAGGCCAAGCTTTACGGCATGAACTTTTATGAGATCAGCATCGAAGAGGCCCAGCGACTGAACCCGCTGGTCAACTACGATGGCATCCGCTGCGTGATGTACGAACCTGACGGTGGCAATGTGGACCCTTCGGGCGTCACAAATGCCTATGCGGTGGGCGCCCGGCAGCGTGGGGCCGAGATTCATCGCTTCACTCCCGTCACCGCGACCGACCAGCAAGAAGATGGCACCTGGATTGTGCGGACTCCCAAAGGCGATATCCGTACCCCTTGGGTCGTCAATGCCGCCGGTCTGTGGGGTCGCGAAGTCGCTAAATTGGCTGGCATCGAGCTGCCCCTGCAACCGACCGAGCATCAGTACTTCGTGACCGAAACCATGGCGGACGTAGCCGCGCATGGTACGCGCCTGCCTTCGGTCAGTGATCGCGACGGCGAATACTACCTGCGGCAGGAAGGTCAGGGCCTGCTGGTTGGCGCCTATGAAAAGGACATGAAATTCTGGGCCGAGGACGGCACGCCACTCGACTTCGCGCATGATCTCTTCCCCGACGATCTGGAACGGATCGAAGAGAATATGATGAACGCCATCGAACGTCTGCCCGCCGTGGGTGAAGCCGGTATCAAGCGGGTTATCAACGGGCCGATGATCTGGTCGCCCGACAGCAACGTGCTGATGGGACCAGTGCCCGAGGTCGACGGCTATTTCTGTTGCAACGGTATCATCCCCGGCTTCTCACAATCTGGCGGCATGGGCCTGATGGCGGCGCAATGGATCATCGAGGGTGAAACGCAGTACGATATGTTCGCCTGGGATATGGCTCGGTTCGATGACTGGGCGACGAAAGAGTTCACAATGGCCCGCGTTCAGGACCAGTACGCCCACCGGTTCGCCATTCACTTCCCCAACGAAGAGCGCAGCGCAGGTCGTCCGGCGCGTACGCGCCCTGTCTACGGCACGCAGGCTCAAATGGGTGCGGTCTTCGGCCTGAATGCTGGTTGGGAACATCCGCTATGGTTCGCAGACACTCCGGGTGCCAAAGACACCAATGGTTTTACGCGCCAGAACTGGTGGGGGCCGGTTGGCGAGGAATGCCGTATGCTGCGTGACCGCGCAGGGATCATCGACATCTCGAACTTTGCCAAATATGTCTGCAAAGGCCCCGGGGCCGAGGGTTGGCTCAACGCAGTTTTCGCCAACACTATGCCTAAGGCTGTAGGTCGGTCCTGCCTGACGCCGCTGATCTCGAAACGCGGAGGAATCGCTGGGGACTTCACCGTTACCCGCGTGGCCGAGGACGAATTCTGGGTCATCGGTTCAGGCATGGCGGAACGCTATCACAAGCGGTTCTTCAAGCAGGTTCCTCTGCCCAAGGGCACCACTTTCGAAAGCAAGACCCAAGCTGTGTGCGGGTTCAACGTCGCGGGCCCAAAATCGCGCGAGATTTTGCAACGACTCACTAATACCTCACTCGCCACGGAGGATTTTCCGTTCATGCGGTCGGCGAAAGTCGAACTGGCCGGGATTGAGGTGTTGGCCCTGCGGGTCTCGTTCACGGGTGATCTGGGCTGGGAGGTGCACTGCGCCACCCAAGATCAGGCCCGCCTGTATGACGCCCTGCTTCAGGTCGGTCAGGAGTTTGGCGCAGGCCCAGTGGGAAGCCGGGCACTGATGTCATTGCGCGTCGAAAAGGGGTATGGATCGTGGAGCCGCGAATACAGCCCCGAATACTGGCCGCATGAGGTAGGTCTGGATCGGTTGTGCAAGTTCAGTAAAGACTTTCTGAACAAGAACGCAGCCGAGACCGTTTTAGCCAACCCTGCCCGCGAACAGCTTGTCCTTTTGCAACTGGATGAGGCCGACACCAGCGCGTCGAACGCCGACGCGACTGGCGGTGAGCCAATCTTCAAAAATGGTCAGGGTATCGGCCGCGTGACCTCAGGCGCTTATGGTTATTCCGTCGGCATGTCTCTGGCGCTTGGCTTTGTGACCGGTGCCAAAGCAGGGGATGAGGTCGAGGTGATGGTATTGGGACATCCGCACAAGGCGACCATTCTGTCCGAGCCGCCTTTTGATCCAAATGGTGAAATCCTGCGCGGCTGAATAAACCGTGAAAGGCGCCTGACCCTACAAGAGGCTGTTCTCACGCATTCCAGCGCCTATAGTCTGACCCAACCATATCGGTCGTTTTGGGAGGGACGGGCGCATGGAATATCAAACCGATATGCTGATCGTCGGCGCTGGATTTTCCGGCCTGACGATGGCGATTGAGGCCCGAAAACGGGGCATCAAGAATATTGCGATCCTTGAAAAAGCGAATGAGATTGGCGGGACGTGGCGTGAGAACACCTATCCCGGTGTCGCATGTGATATCCCATCGCACCTCTATTCCATGGCAACGCATCTGAACCCGGACTGGAGCCGGGCTTATGCGGGCGGTGCTGAAATTCAGGCCTATCTGAAAAAGGTCTGCCTTGATGAGGGGATTTACGAGCTGTGCCATTTCGATCAACAGCTGAAATCTGCCCGCTGGGACGGCATGCGCTGGCAGGTGGAAACCGAAAGTGGGCAGCGCTGGTCGGCGCGGTTTCTGGTCTCGGCCATAGGAGCGCTGCATCTGCCCAGCATCCCCGATTTACCCGGTGCGGACAGTTTTCCCGGGCCTTGCTTTCACTCTGCCGAGTGGGATCACGACGCGCCGCTTGAGGAAAAACGCATCGCAGTTGTCGGAACCGGCGCATCCGCTGTCCAGTTTGTTCCAGAGATTGCGAAAACTGCTGCACACGTCACAATCTTTCAACGCAGCGCGCCCTATGTCCTGCCCCGCCCGGATGGCCCAATCGCGCCCTGGTTACGCCGCCTTTATCGCAGCATCCCGGTGTTACCTTGGGCACGCCGGAAACTGGTTTACATGGTCTTCGAGTATCGCCACCGCGTGTTCAGCGGCGAAAAACGGATGGTAAATTTTGCCATGAAGATGTGGCGCAAATCGTTGGAAAGCGCGATCGCCGACCCAGGCCTGCGCAAACAGCTGACGCCGGACTATAGGATCGGTTGCAAACGCATCCTCAGCTCGAACGATTGGTACCCGGCACTGGCGCGTGAAAACGTGACAGTTCTCCCGCACGGTGTGGCATCAATTGAGGGCGATCAGATCCTTTCCTCTGACGGAAGCCGAACACATGCTGACGTTCTGATCTGGGGCACCGGGTTTCATGTCACAGATGTCGTCGAGCGCCTCGACATAACGGGATCCGATGGACTGACATTGCGCCAGGCATGGTCGGACGGAATGAAAGCGCATTTGGGTACTGCCATCGCAGGTTTCCCCAATTTCTTCATCTTGCTCGGGCCACATACCGGCCTCGGTCACAACTCGGTTGTGCTGATGATCGAAGCACAGGTTCGCCACATCGGCCGAGTGCTGGACCAGATGAACCGCGACGGACTGCAGATTATAACACCCCGCCCGGACTACCAGGAAGCCTTCGAACAGGAGATGCGCGAACGGCACAAAGGCAGCGTATGGCAGGTGGGTGGCTGCGCCTCATGGTATAAGGATGCACTGGGCCGGAACACGACGCTTTGGCCCGGGACCGTTTCAGAGTATGAAAAGCGCATGGCGCAATCCGGGCTGGAACAATACCAACCTGCCCCTTCCTCAGGCGGAAAGTGATGAGATGACCACAATTCTAATTATCGCCCTTCTGGTCGGCGGCTTCTTTGTCGGCATGAACCTGTGGACCCGGCGACTGACCCGGCAGGGGTTGCAGCGCGTCCCGCAACTTGGACAGATTGTCCCGGTGCGCGGCGGCAGCATTCATTACGTGGAAAAGGGCGACCCCACTAAGCAGACAGTCATCATGATCCACGGGCTTGCGGGGCAACTGCAGCATTTCACCTATTCTCTGATGGACCTGTTGGCGGATGACTATCACGTCATCGCAGTCGACCGCCCTGGCTGCGGATACTCAACCCGCGATAGCGCCGATCTTGGGCGCTTGCCCGAACAGGCCCGCATGATTCAAGAGTTTCTGGACACCAAAGGCATTTCCAACGCCGTTCTGGTCGGGCACTCATTGGGCGGGGCCGTATCGCTGGCCATGGCTTTGGAACACCCGGAGAAAGCCAAAGCGCTCGCTTTGCTCGCCCCGTTGACGCAAAAGCTGTCGAACACGCCGCAAGTTTTTAAACCGCTGGAAATACGTACCGAGTGGTTGCGCAACTTTATCGGCAACACGATCGCTGTCCCCATATCGGCTAAGACCGCCCCGCATACATTGGGAGCCGTTTTCTATCCGGAACCCGCGCCAGATGACTTTCTGGACCGCGCCGGCGGTGCGCTGGGGTTGCGCCCTTCGGCCTTCATTGCCGCGTCGCAGGATGTTGTAGGGGTGGATGAAAGTATCGGAGCCCAGGTAGACCGCTATACCGACTTGTCCGTACCCGGCGGCATTCTGTACGGCGCGCAAGACACCATACTTTCACCCACCGCCAACGGTGCCCCCATGACCCGGTTCGGATTGAGCGACGAACAGATCGAAGGGTTGGGCCATATGATCCCGATCACCGCACCCGACGCCTGCGCGGCCTTCATTCGTAGAATTGCTGATACTCCTGGGGTCGCCGCACAACAGGCAACCAAAGCAGATTGATCGGGGCAAAAATAATCTCCGTAAGTCGGTGTTTCCCCCTTGACCCTTTCCGGCCCCTCGCTTAAATCGCCTCTCACTCATGGCGGAGTAGCTCAGTTGGTTAGAGCAGCGGAATCATAATCCGCGTGTCGGGGGTTCAAGTCCCTCCTCCGCTACCAAATCCCCCAAATAACCATCTGAATAAAAAAATATTTTTTTTTGATAGCCGATGCTAGCTAGCATCATTGTTCCATACTTTGTGCGGAAATTCCCTTCCAAACTCCGGAAAAAATTTGGCACTATGTGTAGCGCGGCGGCAGCTTTCAGACAATTTGGTGGGATTTTCCGGGCAAACTAAGACTGACGTGTCCATAACGAAATAGCCGAGCGGTCGGTAGGCTTCCGAGGCGTCTCGCCAGCGCACCCCATTGCGTCTGACGAAGATAATCCCGCTCAACACCCGCTTGTCATATAACCGAGGCTTGCCGTGCGGCTTCGGAAAAAAGGCAGGAGCTTGGCCATCTGCTCGTCGGTCAGTCAATAAAGGTAGCTCATGTTACCGCTCAGTTTTCCGAACCGTGAATCATCCAGCGCAGCAAAAATCAATGCATCCTGACCCTAGGTGTAAATCATCGGATCCACCCCATCGGCATTCATACTCTCAGTCTCATACAATCAGACCCTGGCTTTTTCGAAAGCCGCCCAAGCGGTCTCAAAAGCATCAAAATCAAACTCCGGTTGGCGGGCTGCATCCAAGACGATGCGTTCTGTCACCAATAGTTTTTGGATTGCGGCTTCTAGCTGATCAACGACATCACCGGGTACGACCAACGCGCCATGACGGTCGGCGTGCACCAATTCGCCAGGATTAACCGTCAGGCCAAAAACGGAAACCGGTGTATCGATCTCGCGGACGTGGACGAAACCGTGGCTTGGCCCGACGGAACCTGCCACGACCGGGAACCCCTTGGGTAAGTCGCCCAGATCCCTCATGACGCCATTGGTTACGACTCCGGACATACCAAAACCCTTGTGGACGGATGTATTGATTTCACCCCAATAGGCTCCGATGCAATCCGGAAAATCCATATCCTCGATCACAGCGACGCACGGGTTGGGGGCTTCGGCCATGTATTTGTAATAAGCCATGCGCCGGGCCTTGATGACTTCAGGCGGCTCAGTCGGCGGATTGACCGCCGCGATCTTGGCCGTACGGGCATAGCCGACGATCGCGGGCTCTTCGGGCGCTGAACACAGCATGGTACCGCGCGTAAAATCGTCGAACCCGCGCTTGCCCTGTGCCACTTCGATGGCATTGCAGACCGTGGGGGTGTCGACCTTGCGAAGCAGGGACAAAAGGGATGGCGTCATGTGTCCTCCAACCAGCGGATCAAGGCCGCTGTGGTTTTTTGGGGTTGTTCCAATGTCGGCAGATGCCCGGCGCCTTCGATGATCTCCAGCGCGCTGTCTGGCAATAGATCGTGCATCAACTGGTGGCGTTCAACGGGGCACAGCCTGTCTTCTTGCCCACACAGGACCAAAGCCTTTCCCGTGTAAGCCGTCAGCGTCGCGCTTTGGTCCGGGCGATCCATCAGCGCCCGCGATTGGCGCAAAAATACGTCAGGGCCCAAGTCGGTGGCCATTGCCATGCACAGATCCAGGATAGCCCCCCGGTTAGGCCCGTCGGACAGGTAACTGGGCTTCATCTCGTCCCGCATTACCGACCTCAGATTGCCGTCGCGAACGGTTGCAATCTGGGGCGCGCGGCGGGCTTTAACTTCTGGCTTTTCAATCAGTGGATTTGTGTCGAGTAAGGCCAGGCGCGAGACACGTGCAGGGGCCTGACGCAATACTTCCATGGCCACGATCCCCCCCATCGACAAGCCAGCCAGCGCAAATTCAGCCGGCGCATTTTGTAGAATGTCATCTGCCATGACTTGCACGCTGTCGTGTCGCGACAACGGGAATGTCATCACCGGCATCCTGCCTGACAGAGCGTTGATCTGCGGACCAAAAAGGCGGGCGTCACACATCATGCCAGGCAAGAAGATCACGGGTATCATGCCGAGGCCAGCTTGGCCCCCTCAGACAGCGCGGCCAACTTGGCGTAGGCGATCTGAGGGTCAACCGCGCCGAAGCCCGCAAAGGTGCCAAAGCCACAATCGCTGCCTGCTATCACCCGGTCCGCGCCGACGATTCCCGTGAAACGTTCGATCCGTTGGGCCACAAGCTCGGGGTGCTCGACGAAATTGGTGGTGGTGTCGACCACCCCGGGGACCAGAACCTTGTCATCTGGTATCTCAGATTTGCGGTCACGGAACACAGTCCACTCGTGGGCGTGACGCGGGTTCGAGGTCTCAAAGAGGACATAGCGCGATTTGGTCGCCATCAGGGTGTTGAACACCTTGTCCATCGCAATGTCGCAGCAATGCGGACCCTCATAGTTGCCCCAGCAGATATGCACCCGCACGCGATCCTGCGGGACGTTCTGAAGCGCGTGGTTCAGCGCCTCGACATGCATATCGGCGATTTCGACGAACGCGTCGTCTGAAAGGTCTGTGAACAGCATATGGCGCGACAAGGCCAGATCGGGACAATCCAGTTGCAGATCCAGACCTGCGGCCACGATGGTCTCGTATTCCTCTTTCATGGCATCGGCCAGCGCCGCCAGATAGGCCTCACGCGTGGGGTAGAAATCGTTCTGCAAAAACAGTGAGATCACGCCCGGGGACGCGGCATTCATGAAACCGCGCTCGACCCCATGCTGCGCCATAGCCGCTTTGAGGTTGGCGATGTCCTTCTCTAACTCACCCTGCCCTTTTGATCGCACTTCTCCGGTGCACATTGGTCGGGCGTATTGCGGCGTGCCGCCGTCATTGGCCAGCCGCTGCAGAAAGCCGGGGAACATCTTCAAATCAGCAGGCGCATTTCGAGGGCTGTCGCCGGAAAACCCGGTGTAGCGGTCCTTGACATAGGTTGCATAAGAAATCTTCGAAGTCTCACCGTCGCTGACTATATCAACGCCGGCTTCGACCTGTTTGCGCACCGTTTCAGAGACTGCGGCGGTCATACACGTATCAAACGCGGCTGCTTCATAAGGTTCGCCGTTTTCCCTGGCAAAGATAAGATCCACGACGTCCTGTGTTCGGGGCAAAGACCCAACATGTGTGGTTTTTACGGCCATAAAGACCTCCTTACAGTTTTCGTGCCATCAGCACAGTATGGCTTTGAGTTTCGGGGTCTTCGGCCAAAAAGCCGGTCAATTGCAGCCCGTTCTCTTCAAGGCACGTTGCATAACCGGCCGGGGACAACGAGGCGTGATAGACAAGCTCTGATCCGACCGTACCGCTGACTTCCCCAGCGCGTGGGCCTACGGTCAACATCAGCATTCCACCGTTATGTAAATGGCGTGCCATGCGGGTGATGCAGCCCTTCTGCTCATCTGCCGTCAGGTGAAAAAAGCTGTTCCAGGCGATGATCCCATCGAATTGCTGATCCAGCTCAAAATCCCGCATGTCAGCCATCCGCCAATCCCCGTCCGGCCAGCGTTCTTTGGCGATTTTCAGCATGGCTGCGGAAAAATCGACACCCGTGACGTCAAACCCTTCGGCCATAAACCAGCGCGCAATGGGATCGCCTGTGCCACAGCCCAGATCCAGTACGTGGTCACCCGGTTTGAGGCTGGCCGTGAAGCGCGCCAACCAGCGCGCCTCGAAAAGGGCTTTAGAGCGGCGCTTGTCATACTCTGTGGCTTGCCGCTCATATATGGCTTGGGTGTCGTTCGGGTCTGCGCTCATCCTGTCCAGGTCGCTCCTGCCGGTTCATCGGTTGCAGTGATCCGGTACAGGCCCGCCTGCCCGGTCATTGATGGCTGAACGCTATAGGATTCACCGGGCAAAACCAGAGCCGTGTCACCTGTCGAAATTGTGGTTTCGTGCTCGTCGATCGAGATATGCCAGTGACCGCTGGCTGGCATCAGAACCACAGGTTTATCCGCCGCAATCGGTTCGGTCACAGAGGACCCCCGGCCAAGGAAGTCTACCGCAAACCCCGGCTTATCCTTGATCAACCCGCTCTCACCAATCACCTGCGCAGGCTTATTGGCCGACAACGCCATCAGATCCCAATACCGTGCAACATATTTGCCGACGACATCCTCAACCGGAACCTCAGGGTAGCCCTTCAACTGCTCTTCGGTCAGCAAGGGCATTGGGTGCACATTATGAGGCAGCTCCTGACCTTTCTTGGTGTCGTACAGAACGCCATTGTCGCCCAGCATCAGACCATGCGCCTGCGCATCTTCGATGACCTGAGGAGCCCAAGTGACGCCTCCGCCCGCGTCGTCACCGCCCAGGATTGCCATGATCATACCGTAGTCCTGGCCAACGTTTTCGAAACCACGGAAGATGCCGGTCGGGATGTTGAAAATATCGCCCTCCTCGGCGATGAACTCACCAGCGGTGCCATAAAGGCCCCAGAAAAAGCGCCAGCGTCCTTTGGCAACAAAGAAAACCTCGGCCGTTGTGTGGCTGTGCAATGAGTTCCGGCATTTCGGCGGCTGACCTGCGGCACCGATGTTGAAGCCGATCTTGTCGGTGATGTGCACATGCTGATCTGGCGATTCCGAGACGCCACCGCCGATGATCGTGAAATTCTCTTTCTGATCGCTGCCCGGCGTATGGGCATCGATAAATGCGGTTTTACAGGGTTGGAGCTCGCCGTAGCGGACAATGCGGGAAGTGATGGCTGATTTGGTCATGACGTATGATCCGATTTTTTGTTTTCTGGAATGCAAGCTCGTGTGCTCTGGCGGCACAGGCGCTCACTCCCCTGGAGGGCGCAGATTCAGTCGCCGCGCCCGCAGGCTTTGACGGAACATATGGAAACGTCGACGGGCTCCGGTTTCACGCAGACCACCTGCAAGGATACGATATACGACCGGACGGGCCACTCAGACCTCTCCGCTCTGCAACAGGATCTGCTTCCAGACCGAGGTTTCATCGAACAGAGTATATTCACGGCGCAACTGCGGTTGCCCCGCAATCAGTGCGCCAAACTCGGCATGGCTGATCCCGAGGACATAAACCTGTGCCCCTGACGGCGCCCCGAACATGCCCCAGCCGTCATGCTTGCCCCAAAGGCTCCAGCGAATTGCTGATCGCGGCGGCATATCCGGGTCGTCGCGCCCGATCTGGTGTTCAATCTTGAATTCAGCATTCGGGAAACTCGCCCGCAGCCCCATCCAGAACCGGTCGACGGCATTCCAACCATGCCCCGTGACGCCGCCCACATACTCAGACTGCACCGCACGGTCATATTCAGCCGCGATTGTGCCCATATCGGCACTCATGATCCGGGTCAGGATATCAGCATATCGCTGCCCCCACGCATTATCATTTCCGCGACCCTTGTAGGGGCCGGGCTGGTCGATTTCGGGGGTCAGAGGCTTGGTGCAGCTGTCCTTACCGCCCTCGCGCGCAATCAGACCAGCGGCGTATTCCTTTGGGTTCCAGCCCATCTGCCGCACAATCGCGCCCTGATCGCGGATCAACCATTCGTCGTTGATCTGGTTGTCGATGGCGTGGCAGTCGGCCAGAATTCGATAGCATAGTTTTGTACCCGTAGGTTTGCCGTAAACCCCCTCGGCCAGATGCGTGGCAGTAGACAGGATGCGGTGAGAGCTCAGCATGCCTTCTTCCGGCGTGCCCGACCAGATCACATCTTCACCCATCAACTGCCGGTCCGGAAACTCGGCCAGGGTCGCCATCGTCGCGCCGATCACATTCTGATTTCCCAAAACCACCGAACCGGGTGAGCGAACGACGATATCTTCGCTGTAATACTCGTGCAGGGTTGCGATGCCCCGGTCTTCCCAGATCTCTTTGGTAATTCCGATGATATAGTCGGGAAAATCCCGGAACTTGGGATCAAAGCCTTTCATGTTTTCATCCTTTGCGGGGTCCAGCCTTTGGGCAGCCGTGCCGAAGTGCGCACGATCAACGGCCCATCAATCGCGACCTTGCGGGCTGCGGCAACTGCCGGGTTTTCAATATGGTCCAACAAGGCATCAACGGTTTCCGCCACCATCAGGTTGGCGCGCTGACGAATGGTGGTGAGATTATAGGCAAGCCATCCGGCCTGCGGAACATCATCGTATCCAACGACAGAAACATCTTCTGGTATACGCATTCCAAGTTCAAACCGAATGACGTCCATCACGGCAAGCGCCATATGGTCATTGGCGACGAACACCGCATCGGGTCGTTTTTGCGGTTCAACATCAAACATGCGGCGCGCGGCCAATCGCGCATTCTCGGTCAGAAACTCTCCTATTTCATAGGCGTACAGATCCTGACCTGCATCACCGAGAGCGGCGCGAAACCCGGCCTCGCGGTCTCGCTGGGTTGAGGCACCCTGCCAACCGGCAATGTAAGCGATGCGACCGTGGCCTGCGGCAATAAAGAATTCAGCGACCTTGCGGCCGCCGGAATAATTGTCAGAGGTCACCGAGGTGATCCCGTCGATATCCTGACTACGGTTGAACAGCACGACCGGCACACCAGCTTGTTGGCACCGTGTTGCGATATCGGACGACATCGCGACCGAGGCCAGGATCACGCCATCAACCTGATAATCAAGAATTTCCTCCATAACGTCGTCAATGTTTCCGGCGGTTCTGGAGGCCATGAAAATCAGGACGTGATAGCCCTGCTCCTGCAACTCGTTCGACAGCTTCTCGAGCGCTTCGGGGTAGAAATAGTTGTCCAAATAGGCGACGACCAAACCGATGATGCGGCTTTTGCCCGACACCATCGCGCGCGCCAATACATTGGGGCGATACCCAAGCTCAGTCGCGGCTTTGCGCACCTTTTCTTCCGTCTTCTTGCTGACCGAAGCGCCCGGCGTGAAGACGCGACTGACGGCGGATTGGCTGACACCGGCCAGTTGCGCGACCTGGAGTGATGTTACTTTCTCAGCCATCAATCTGCTGTCCAACCTCCGTCAATCAACATCGAGGTGCCTGTAACCAGCGCTGAGGCATCCGAGGCGAGGTAGCGTACCGCACCCATGATATCTTCGACCTCGCCCACGCGACCCAGTTTGATCTTTTCCATGATCCACGCGGCGCGTTCTGGGTTGTCAAAGGTGGATTGGGTCAGAGGCGTTCGAATGAACGTCGGGCAGACCGTGTTGATTCGGATGCCCTGCTTGCCCCATTCGATGGCCATGGATTTGACCATACCTTCGAGCCCATGCTTGGTTGCACAGTAAAGCGCCCTGTCTACGCCGCCCACATGGCCCATTTGACTGGAGATATGAATTATGGACCCTGGCTTGCCAGCATCGATCAAGGCACGCGCAGCATAGGCGGAAAGGAAGTAGGCGGAACGCAAGTTGACGCCGGTAACGACATCGAATTCTTCGGGTGTCGTTTCAATTGCGGGGCTATGACGGGCGACCCCGGCCGAGTTCACCACGACTTCGAAGTTTCGCGTTTCGAAAAGCTGTTTCAGCTTTCCCAGATCGCCCTGGTCCAGCACAAGCGCTTCGGCTGACCAGCCCTGCCCCTGCAGAGCAGCCACCGTATCATTCAACCGGTCCTCGCCTCTGGCCGCACAGACGACATGCGCGCCCGCCTCGGCCAGCGCCACGGCACAGCCCTGCCCAATGCCTGAAGAGGCACCTGTCACCAGGGCGGTCTTTCCTGTCAGGGAAAACGAAGGGGTGCGCGGCAGTTCAGTCATCAGCTCATTCCATCCGGTATATCAATGCGCCCCATGTTTCGGGCCTTGTTGAATTCCCGCAGACGGGCAAAGACGTCAACGCCTAGCTGACGATAAGCATCCAGAAGATCGACCAGCACCCAGTTTTCACGAATGCGCCCGTTTTCCTGCCGCCAAAAATCGAGGCTGCGCATGGTGATCTTCTGGCCCGCAGGCGCGATCCCCATCCATCCGTCATGGGTGACGGTCTGGATCATATTAGGCCAGCCGGTCACAGCCGCGTATTCGCCATCGCCGAAGAAATGGTAGGTGATGTCCTCGACGTATTTCCCGCGATCCGGCATCCCGTTCAGGAACGGAATCTGGTGCCAGTTACGGAATCCTGCATAGCCTCGTCCGGTGCCGATGCCTGAGGGGCCGTACCAATTCATACGGGGATGCCAGAACCGCTCCATCTCCATCACCTCGGGGCCGCCTTGCGACGGGTGTTTCTTGAGGTGCTCCAGCATGTCGATGATGTGTTTGCAGGTCTCTTTACCTTTGGCCTCATCATGGGGCCCAGGTACCAACCCGTCCTGCGCGGCCGGCCCGGGCACGTGCCATTCGCGGCCAAGACTGGGGGCCATGGGCCAGGTACTTGCCTGAATCATAACCTCGGGGATATCCCAAAGGGCTTGCATTTCAGCAACTTTGCCGTTTTCGAAACGGTAAAACTCATGAAACCGCATGGTGACCTGGTGGCCTGTCGGCGGGATGTCCAGCCACGGGCCGGTGAACGTACCGGTGTAGTAGCCGCCGCATCCAATCCAGTCAGAACCATGTTCATCCGGTCCACCCATGACGATATAATCCCGCCGTTCCAGATCGGGCCAGGCAACCAACAGATCTTTATAGGCGCGGTCATAGAAAGCGTCGCTGCCAATGCTGTCGCCAAAGGGATGGCATAGGTGGAAAACGGCGTCCGAGGCCGTTACCTCGGCCAGTGCCGCGCGAACACCGGCCTCGGAAAAATCATACATCGCGGCCCTGAGCGGAGCGATCAGGGCCTTGTGTTGAGTATGCCTGTCACTCATTCAGCGGCATCCCGATACGGCGCGGGTTCGCCATAGGGCACATTGATGCCACCATAGCGACGCACGCGGACGTTGCACTGTTCTGCGTGGCCTACAAAACCTTCCAACATGCACAGACGCGAGCCGTATTCGCCGATTAGTGTCGCCGCCTCGTTGGTCAGAACTTTCTGATAACTGTGCGTTTTCAGGTACTTCCCGACCCAAAGCCCACCGGTGTAGCGCCCGGCCTTCTTCGTTGGCAGGGTGTGGTTCGTACCAATCACCTTGTCCCCGTTTGACACGTTGGTGCGCGGACCAAGGAACAACGCGCCGTAGCAGGTCATATTCTCAAGGAACCAGTCGTCACGATCCGTCATCACCTGCACATGTTCCGAGGCGATATCATCGGCAACCTGCAGCATCTCGTCATACGTGTCGCAGACAATCACCTCGCCATATTCCTCCCAGGACACTTTCGCAGTGTCGGCGGTCGGCAGGATGCCCAACAGGCGGTCCACCTCGGAGAGCGTCTCATTAGCAAGCTTTTCAGAGTTTGTCAGCAACACGCAGGGGCTGTTGTATCCGTGTTCGGCCTGCCCCAGCAGGTCGGTTGCGCATAGCTCGGCATCTGCCGCGGTCTCGTCCGCGATCACCATGGTTTCGGTGGGACCTGCAAACAGATCAATGCCGACGCGCCCGAACAACTGGCGCTTGGCTTCGGCAACAAAAGCGTTGCCGGGGCCAACCAGCATGTGGACCGGATCAATCGTCTCGGTGCCCAAAGCCATCGCACCAATGGCCTGTATGCCACCCATAACGTAGATCTCATGCGCGCCACCCAAATGCATGGCCGCAATCACTGCTGGGTTCGGCTTGCCTTTGAACGGAGGCGTGCAGGCAATGATACGAGGGACACCCGCGACCGAAGCCGTGGCCACGGACATGTGAGCCGAGGCCACCATTGGGAACTTGCCACCGGGGACATAACATCCGACCGATTGTACGGGGATGTTCTTATGGCCAAGGATCACGCCCGGCAGGGTTTCGACCTCAATGTCCAGCATTGAATCCCGCTGAGCCTGCGCAAAGTTGCGCACCTGTTCCTGTGCGAATTTTATGTCGGCCAGTTCCCTATCGGTCAGTTGACCGATCAAGTCATCGATTTCCTTCTGGCTCAGGCGGAACGAGGCTGGCGAGTAGTTGTCGAACTTCTCACTCAACTCACGCACCGCAGCATCACCGCGGGTTTCAATGTCTTTCAGCGTCGCCTCAACCACGGCGCGGGTCTTGGCATCATCTTCAGCCCGGTCCGCATCGGATTTGCCGCGTTTAAGATACTCGATTGCCATGTTTCCAATCCTCAGTTTTCGGGCCGGGGTGGACATTTCTCACCCCGGTCAAATGCTTCCCAGCCTTCGCCGTTGAACAGGTCGACGCCCAGTTGCGCCGCGACATGTGCGAAATCGACATTCACCCAGTTGTCGACGATCTTGCCGTCAACGACTTTCCAAAAATCCATATAGCGGATCTCGACCCGCTTGCCGGTAGGGGCGATGCCCAGAAACTCACCCGTATGGGTTGCTTCCTGACGACCAAAGGCTGCTGCCCATTCGCCCATGTAAAGACGGGCTTCATCGATGCAGGTTTTGTCCGAAAACGCCGCTTGAAACGGGCGCTGCCAGTTTTCCTGAAACTCTTTCAGCCCGGTTTTGGTGCCGCAGCCTTGATTGCCCATCCAGCGGAAGCCTTGGGTGAAGAATTCTCCGATGTCATCAATGCGGTGATCGTTCAGACCATCCACCATGGTTTCGATCACGCGGCGCGTGTCTTCGGTTTTGCTCATGTCCGTGTCGCGGGTCAGGACAGCTTGTTCGGGACGGGAACCTTTCATGTCTATGTCCTTTCAGGTTGCCAGAGAGAGAGTTTGGGGATCGCAGCCCCTATACTCAGAAAGTCCCTCGGCATCCTGTTCAGCGCCGGGTGGCGCGACATGGCGTTATGGCGTGCATGGTTGCTCATCAGCCTTTGACCGCTCCGGCTGTCAGACCGCTGACGATCTGGCGCTGGAAGATCAGAACAAGGAAGATCAGCGGCGCAGTGATCGACACGGCGGCGGCAACCGCGACCACCTGATCGGTTGTTGTCGTCTCTCGGTTGAACATGCCGACAATAGCGGGAACCATGGTCTGGTTCTGCGCATCCAGCAGCAGTGCAGTGACAAGAAAGTCATTATACGCCAGCAGGAAGCTGAACAGACCTGTGGTGATCACCCCCGGCCACATTACCGGCATGATCACACGGCGGAAGGCCTGAAAATGGCTGCAACCATCAACGCGCGCAGCCTCATCCAGCTCTGCCGGGATATTCTGAAAGAACGAACGCAGCATCCAGATCGTGAATGGCTGATTGATCGCAACCAGAACGGCGATCACCGCAAATGGCTTGCCATACAGCGTCGGTGCGTTTTCACCCAGGATCGGGGCCAGCCACTCGGCCGAGTTGATGAATACCGGTAGATAACCGGCCACCAGCACCGAATGCGGCAGGGCCCGGAACACCAAGGCGACAATCAGGATCCAGAAAGCCAAAGTCGATCCAGACCGTGCCAGACCATATCCCGCCAACGTGCCAACGGTCAGCGACACGGTCACCACACCTGTTGTCACGATCAGTGAGTTTTTGAAGTTGTTTGAAAAGCCCCGGTCAATCCAGACGGTCTTGTAGTGTTCGGTGGTCAGGCCAAGCACGTCCCGACCCAAGGGTCCGAACCAGGGGTTCAGCACGTTTAGAACGGCGGGCAGGACGACAAAGAATGCAAGCAGAAAGCCAACAAGAACAACCAGCACGCCGATCACCCAGCCAAACCATTCTTGCTCGGGTTTCGTGTAAGACTTCACCATCGACGGGAGTGTTTTTGTGGAGATCACAATCGTCGCCCAAATCACCGCGATGCCCAGAATGATGTCCAGCAGCGAAAGACCTTTGCCAACGCCCAGAGTGGCAGGACCGAAGATCACGTTCAACGCGTTGCTGTCGAAGGCATCCACTGGCGACTTGAAGCTCATCACCACGATCCAGAAGATCGGGAAGGCCGCGATCAGGCACCACAGCGCAAGGAAGATGTTTGAAGTCAGCCGCAGGCCAAAAGGCTGGCGAAGCGCACGCGAGGACATATCAGTGACCTCCTTTATGATCGCGCCATGTGCGGCGCAGCGGAAGGATAAGCAGGATGACAACGCCAATCATGGTCAGCATCGAGTTGGCCGAGGCACGGCTGATCGACCGGTTACCCGCCTGATCCGGCGTCAGGTAGTCAAAGGTCAGCCACTGTAGCGAGATCACATAGCCCTGGCTTGAGAAGCCTACGATTTCTTCGAACACGCGGTAGCTGTCCATCAGGTGGATCATTGATACAAATATGATAAGCGGCATCAGATGCGGAATGACGATGTATTTCAGCCGCTGCCAGCGGGTCGCCCCGTCAATTACCGCGCTCTCCAAACTGTCTTGATTAACCGTTTGGAGACCGGCGTAAAAGATGATGGCCGCAAAGGGCGCCACGTGCCAGACGCGGTAGATCATCATCAGGACTTCAATCGTCCAAGCCTGGGCAAACAGGGCTATGTCACGGTTCAGCCACCATTCCATCATCGCAGTCAGGATACCGTCGCCGCGAAACAGCCAATTGATTGACAGAACTCCGATCACCGGAGTGATGATAAAAGGTAGCAGAGAGACGAATATCACCGGGCCGCGGATAGAACGCGCGGCATTGTTTATCAGAATGGCAATCCCAAGCCCGCAACCGACCACCAGCGGCAGGGTGATCAAAGTAAACGTCAGAGTGAACCGCAGGGCCTTCCAGAAATTGATCGTCGACAGCACATGCCAGCTGCCATCACTTATGGCGCGCCATGCACGGTCAGGTTCCAGAACATTGCGATAGCTTTGCAACCCCACGTACTGGGTTTGCGTGATTATCTCACCATGCTCATCCAGCTTTGGCTGCGACACATTTTCAGTCACACAGGTCTGGGTCAGGAAACCGGGGGTACAGGTTTCTTTTTCAACCGTCTCATAGATCGGCTGAGTGACATAGAAACTCTGCTTGAACACGCTGACCAGCGGGAACGCGATGAAGAGAAGCATCATAAAGACAGAGGGACCGACAAAAGCAGCAAATGTCCGGAAGTTCATGGCTCTGCCTTTCTAATGGTTCTCGGGGGAAAGGGATGGGAGGGCCGTAGCCCTCCCAAGGGAGGATCAGTTGCTGATCAGACCCGCTTCTTTCGCGGCAGTGACATAGTCTGCCTCGATATCGGCCAGAGTCGTCTGCGCGTCTTTGGCACCGGTCAGGTAGTCGGCCAGTCCGTTACCCAACGAGGTGTGCATGATGCCCATAGGACCGGAAGCCGGGTAAGCCTTGGCGCCGCCTTCAGCGGACGCTGCAGCACCTGCAGCCAAAGGGCCTGCCGAATAGGCCGTGCTCAGCCATACTGCGACATCGTTGTTCGCACTGACCGTATCGGTGTCCATGCCCTCAAGTGCGACGCGGAAGGCAGCATCCGCTTCTTCGTCGCTCATGTTCGAAGCCAGAACAATACCGTCCCACCAGATTGTGGTCGCCGGAACCGCCGATCCCATTGGAGCCGCGGCCATGGTCACCTTGCCAACGACCTGGCTTTCGGCCTCATCGTTCATCGCAGCGGCACGGCTGGCCCACAGGTTCGCCATGGCAATCTTGCCCTGCTGGAACTGCTGTTGCACATAGGTCGAGTCGGAAACCAGATATTCTGGGTCCATATACTCGGTCATGGCTTTCAGGGTTTCCAGCGCCGCTACGCCTTGCTCGTTGTTGATTGCAGGCATGTTGCCGTCACCAAAGAACGAACCGCCCTCGCCCAAATACATATTGACGAATTCCTGACCAAGGTTCCAACCGGTCTTGAACGTCCCACCAATGGGATAGTCCATGACGCCGGCTTCCTTGATCTTGGCAGCCGCGGAAAGAACATCGCCATATGTCTTGGGTTCTTCGATGCCCAGTTCAGCCAGAACATCGTCGCGATACATCAGGTGCTGCGCATTCACCATCATCGCAATCGCCATGGTCTTGCCATCGACTTTGATCAACTGATTGGGCAGCAAATCCTGACCGTACTTCTCGACCAGATCGTCCAGCGGACGGATCGTACCGGCATTGAGCAAAGGCACCAGAGTTGCGTTCGAAACACCGCCGATCTGATAAAGCGCCGGATCAGCGGCAAATGCCTCAGGTTGCTTTTCGCGGAATTCCTGGTCCAGCGAAGCGCTGAAGTTACCGCATTCCGCCATTGCATCGGTGACCGCTTTCCAGGCTTCAAACCCGGCGGACAGCGACTTCAGTGGCACGTCGTTTTCAAAGGCACATTCCGCCCATGCGCCGGTGGCGGCGATGGACATGGCACCTGCCATAAGGATCGTCTTGAGTTTCATGCGTTTCTCCCTGTCAGGATCGGTCCGTCGTCGACGTCCGGACCGGTGTTAAGCCCGTTTGGGCTGTTTGTGGGGGTGGTCCCCAATCCGCGCACCGCTTTCAGCTTCAAAGAGGTGACAGATTTCTTTTGGCACCGATAACGAGACTGTCTCGCCAATCTCGGCGCGGAAGGCTTTATCGGCTTTGACCGATACCAGAGCACCGCCGACCCGGACCGAGATCATGGTCGCGTCGCCCAGCAATTCCAGCGTGTAAATGGGTGCTGTGATCTGGCCCTGCCCTTCGGCAAGGCTGGCGTCTTCTGCGCGGAATCCCAGTGTCATTGGTCCGTCCGGAGCATCGACTGGAATTTCGACATGCTCGGCTCGGAACACGCCGCCCGAAACCTCGCCATCCATCAAATTCATCGCGGGTGAGCCGATGAAGCTGGCCACAAACGTGTTAGCCGGCATGTCGTAGATTTCCGTGGGGCTACCCACTTGCTGAACCACGCCTTGTTTCATCACCACAACGCGGTCGGCCAAAGTCATGGCCTCAATCTGGTCATGGGTTACATAGATGGTGGTGACGGCCAACTCATGACTTAGATTTTTGATCTGCGCCCGGGTGGAAACCCGCAGTTTAGCATCCAGATTTGAAAGAGGCTCGTCCATCAGGAACACGTTGGGTTCGCGCACAATGGCACGGGCGAGTGCCACACGCTGCCTTTGACCACCTGACAATTCGGCAGGCTTACGATGCAGGAAGTCGTCCAGCTCGACCATCGCGCTGGCGCGGCGCACTTTCTCGTCATGGGTCGACGGGTCGATGCCGCGCACTTTCAGCGGAAAGCGGATGTTTTCATAGACGTTCATGTTGGGATAAAGCGCATAGCTCTGGAACACCATCGCAACGTCGCGGTCCTTCGGCTCCAGATCGTTGACCACATTGCCATCGACCAAGATTTCGCCCTCGGTCACGTCCTCAAGTCCGGCGATCATCCGCATCGTCGTTGTCTTGCCGCAGCCCGAGGGGCCGAGCAGGACCAGAAACTCGCGATCAGCAATGGTCAGGTCGAAATTGTGAACCCCAACGAATGAGCCCCATCGCTTGCCGACGTTCCGCAATTGAATTTCCGCCATGGTGCCCCCTGCAAGGAATCATTTTGCATACGTTTGCAAAACTGTAATTCGCATACGTCAATTCAGGCAAGACTTTTTTGCATACGTATGCAAAACTGACGCAAATACCCGACTCAACCCGGCTTCGTGCCTCTCGTAAAACTTTGATCACAATGGCAAATACCGTGACCTTTCAGACAGAAAAAAAACTCGTCTCTGCGTTTCACACCGCGTTGGATTCCGCGACAGAACAAGAAATCCCGAAGGCAATGGGCCAATACTGCGCCCCGGATCTGAAGTGGCGCGGCTTTCACCCATTCAACGAAATCAATGGCGCCGAACAGGTTGCCCGGCAGTTCTGGCAACCACTAAAGAGCAGCCTAACCCGCCAGCAGAACCGTGTAGATATCCTGTTTGCGGGGCAAAACTCGCTGCGGGACGAGGCCCACGTTTGGGTCGTATCTATGGGGCATTTGATGGGGCTGTTCGACCGTCCGTGGCTGGGCATTCGCCCAACTGGCAAGCTGGCATTCCTGCCCTATTGCGCGTTCTACAAGGTCGCCGGTGACAGGATTGTCGAAACAGCGATGTATTTCGACATACCGCACCTGATGGTGCAAGCCGGGCAGAATCCGTTTCCCCCGCAAACAGCGGCGCATTTGGTGCAACCCGGACCAAGGCCCCATAACGGTCTGCTACTGAACGAGCAGCCCATTGAAGAAGGCGAAAGGACGCTGGCAGTCATCAACGCGATGATCTCGGATCTGGGCCAATGGGACAGTGGGTTGTCGCTTGAGGATGAATTGGCCCGAACCTGGCACCAAGACATGATCTGGTGGGGACCTGAAGGGATCGGCGCGACCTACACGATAGAACGCTATGCCAAGCAGCACTCAGGCCCGTTCCGCGCCGCCTTCGCAGACCGGTCAAAGACCAATCATTTCTGCCGTTTGGCCGAGGGGCATTATGGCGGGTTCTTCGGCTGGCCCAACTTCACGGCAACTCCGTCCGGTGGGTTCATGGGTATGCCCGCAACCGGTACGCCCGGCGAATTCAGGGTGATCGATATCTATCGCCGCGCTGGTGACAAACTGGCAGAAAACTGGGTCTTCATTGACCTGTTGCATTTCTGGAATGCGCAAGGTGTCGATATTCTGGAACGCACGACGGGGATCGAAACGCCATGAGAATAGATGCGCATCACCACTTGTGGGACCTGTCTGCCGTGAACTACCCCTGGCTCATGGAAAAGGGCGTCGCTCGTTTCTTTGGCGACCCCTCCCCCATCCAACGAAACTATTTGCTGCCGGAATTTCGCGCAGATGCCAAAGCCGAGGGTTTCGGCGCCTCGGTCCATATTCAGGTGGGCGCGGCTGACCCCTGGGCCGAAGCGCAATGGGTGCAAACAGTGACCGACCGGTTCCCAGACTGGCCGTTGGTGCAAGTGGCGTTCTGCGATCTGACCGCTGATGATCTGGACAAACAACTCGACCGGCTTCAAACCCTGCCGTCTGTACGTGGCGTTCGTCAGATTATTGGCCGTGCTCCGGGCGAAGATGCCTCAACTGGAACGAACTCGCTGCTAAAAAACCCAGAGTTTTTGGCTGGACTGAAGCAACTGGGCCGCCGCGGTCTTTCCTTTGACCTTCAACTACTGCCTGAACTTATGGGTCAAGCTGCAGATGTCCTTGCGCAAGCTCCGGAAACCCAGACGGCGTTGTGCCACGCAGGTTCACCGTATGACCGGACTCCGCCAGGTTTGCGAAAGTGGGCTGACGAATTGACCGCATTGTCAAGCCTTCCGCAGGTCTATTGCAAACTCTCCGGCCTTGGAATGTTCGATCACAACTGGAGCGCAGAAAGTGTCGCGCCTATCGTTTCAAATTGCTTGTCTCAATTTGGCAGCGATCGCTGCATGTTCGGATCGAATTTCCCAGTTGATAGCCTAACATCAACTTTCAAAGATCTTGTTTCCTGTCACCAACAGATCATCTCAAAATCGGACCATGACGACGTGTTTCATATCACCGCAAAACGCTTTTATCGTTTTGAAGAATGAAAAAACGCATAAACCGAAGTTTTTGGCACCACTTTCTGATGGCTTCTTTGCAATTGCGGCGGATGTCTACTGTCCGCCGTAAGTTCTGAATGCAACGAACAACTTTCGGCTGCCCTTCCAAATGGGTTTTAGCATGCTGCAAAGTACACAATATATGACGCGAGTTGAGTGTACGTAGAATTCGAGAACGAGTGCTGTTGGCCCGCCGCAATGCAACAGTTTTGCCTATCACGTACAAATCTCTTGACGGTAGGCTACTGGCGTGGCTTGCCGCGCTCAGTGCCATTAGGTTGCGACGAGAGATACCTCGTTGTCCGGCGAGTAAGTGTCCCAGATGTTCCAGTGTCCGGTCGTTGGTGTCGGGTTGTTGATTATTGGAACATCGAGCACGGTGGGCTTGCCACCGTCCACAAACCAATATGCCGCAGGTAAATCTGACCGTTCCGTTTAACCCTCGAGGGTATTGGGGCTTATATATTATAAGGTCTATTGTGTGAGGTTCTCATCCAAATTGGGCGTCCGAACCAGTCCTCGCAAAATTCTGTTACTCTTCGCGGGCAATGATCATTGGTTCCCTTGCCACTAATCTTCCCGCAACAGCTCAACTATTTCATCAAGTTCCGCGCGTCGCCTCGATGAATGCGGAAGAGTTATCATCAGCGACCGGCCTGTTTCGCAGGCCTGCGCCGATACACGCACCAAATGCCCGGCCTTCAGCGCAGGCTCGATCAAGCATCCATGCGCCATCAAGGCACCGGCCCCGGACTTGGCCTCTTCGACTGCAAGACCGTAAAGCGAATATTTCGGCCCTTTGGTAGGATCGCTGATAATTGTCCCCGTCTCCTCGGACCACCGCCGCCAATCGTCCTGCCATGTCTGATCGTGCAGCAGCGGGGTGGTTTCAAAGTCGAAACGCTCGACCAGTTCTGGCGCGCAAACCGGGAAAATGACATCCTTCGCGACTACAATTTGATCAGCCGCCCCATCAGGATCGGCAATGAAGACCGAAAGATCAAACAGATCACGTGATAGGCGAGGCGGTGTTTCCATGGCCGTTACCGAGAACTTCATGTCCGGCCAAGTGTTTCGGATGCGCCCCAAACGCGCCGGCAGCCAAAGTTGCGCGACCGAAGGCAGGGCGGCGATGTGGATCTCAACGCTCGGGCTCAGGTTCCGCAGGTTCTGCGTTGCGGCGGCAAGCTGATCGAAGGCCTGGGTGAAATCACTGGCCAAGTGGCGCCCAGGCGCGGTCAGCTCAACCCCTTGCGCGTTTCGCCGGAACAGCGGCACGTCCGCCCAAGCCTCAATCGTTTTGATGTGTTGCGAAATCGCACCGGGAGTGACGCTCAGCTCTTCGGCAGCAGCGACGAAACTGCCCAGCCTTGCTGCAGCTTCAAAAGCGCGGAGTGCGTTGAGAGGTGGCCCTTTCGGGCGTCTTGGTAGAACAGCCATTGTCTTAGACTCAGTTTTTCTACGCCAAGAAATAGCAATTCTGATTTGCGATGTCGCCCCGTTTGTTCAATCTGGTGACAAGCAGGAGGTCACAGACATGACAATCACACACCGAAACTGGGTCCCGGATCAGTGCGAAACCCGTGTTCAGCAAATCGCCGCCAAGGCGTCTCAGGCCGCGTCTGATGAGCTGATCAAACGGATCGGCGATCTTGCGACGCGGAACCGCGAGATCCACGAGCAAGAGTGTTTCAACCTTAACCCGGCAACAAATGTGATGAATCCAAGGGCCGAGGCCCTGTTGTCATCCGGCATCGGGTCCCGACCATCGCTGGGCTATCCCGGCGACAAGTACGAGATGGGGCTGGAAGCTATTGAAGAGATTGAAGTGATTGCCGCCGAGCTTTGCGCCGAGATCTTTGAAGCCAAATTCGCCGAAATTAGGGTGCCGTCAGGCGCGATTGCCAACCTCTATGGGTTTATGGCGACCTGCAAGCCGGGCGATACAATCATTGCACCGCCAGCCTCGATTGGTGGGCACGTGACTCATCACCTTGGGGGGTGTGCTGGGTTGTTTGGTCTGCGCACGATTGAGGCGCCAACGGATGGTGACGGCTATACGGTCGATCTGGATCAGCTACGCGCGTTGGCGCTGAAAGAACGGCCCAAGCTGATCACTATCGGGGGCAGCCTCAATCTGTTCGAACATCCCGTAAAAGAGGTCCGGCAGATCGCTGACGAGATCGGGGCCAAGGTCATGTTCGACGCCGCCCATCAATGCGGGATCATCGCAGGCAAAGCGTGGTGCAATCCTTTGGCCGAGGGCGCGCATTTCATGACGATGAGCACTTACAAAAGCCTGGGCGGCCCCGCCGGTGGTTTGATCGTCTCCAATGACGCGGAGATTGCGCAAAAGCTCGACGCGATTGCCTTTCCGGGAATGACGGCAAACTTCGACGCGGCCAAGTCTGCAGCATTGGCCGTAACAATGCTGGACTGGCGCGATTTCGGCAAACAATACGCGGCCGAAATGATCTCGATGGCGCAAGCGGTCGCAGAACGATTGGACGCTCGTGGTGTTCCCGTCTTTGCGGGTCGGGAAGGATTTACCAACTCGCACCAGTTTGCTGTGTTGGCAGACTCTTATGGTGGCGGGCAAGCGGCGTCCAAAACGCTGCACCGCGCTGGGTTTCTTGCTTGCGGAATTGGACTGCCTGCACCCGAAGTGAAAGGGGACATGAACGGCCTTCGGTTCGGGACGCCTGAACTGGTCAGATGGGGGATGACGTCTCAGGACGCTGATCGGTTGGCGGCATTGATCACTTCTGGATTGGCGGGCGCGGATATCGCCGCCGAGGTTGCAGAGTGGCGGCAGAGTTTTTCGGAACTGCGTTTCGTACACTGACAGCACGATGGGTGCTGTCCATGGCGCTTTCGTCGCGCCCGTGTGATTGCGCCCTTCGCATCGTATATGGGCGCGGGCCGACCGCATGGCCCGCGTTTTGGCATTTCACATTGCCAGATCCGGTTGGTCCCGAGTTATCTCATACGTTCTGGTTTGACCGGATCGGGTCACCTGCAAGATCAACTTCTGAGCATTTTCGAACCGTTCGAAATACGCAAACCGGATATTAGCCAGCGCTGTAATATCTTGGCACTGAATCAGGTAGTCGGCCAGAAAGTCGCTATGTTGATCTTGATCAGCAGACTCGTTGGTATTGTCCTGCCCCAATCCTTCACCCGTAAGTGTGACATTGGCCGACGCGGTAATGCATCCGGCCTCTTCCGGCAGCACAAACAAGCCCAAAGGTTTGGACAGGTCTGATACCGCAACCGCCACCTGCGCGCGATCGTCATCGGTTTCGGCCGGGCCTTCAAAACCGATAATGTCTGCAGAAGGCACATTGAGGGATAAAGAAAATGCCTGATCAGAAAAGGCGATATTCACATATCCCGTACCATGTTTATGGGCAGGGCCTTGCACTTGCGATAGAACAATCGCCGGTGTCAGCATCAAAGCAATGGCTGCACATTTCATAAACAAAGCACCACCCAACAAAGAATCACACAGTCCATTCTAATGTGATTAAAACCCCGTGCAATCGCGGCTTCGGCTCACCTACCCCGCCAATTATGGGGAAAGGGTGCGACATATATTTCCGACAATAAGACTCAGGTTGACTTACCTTACTATTTCACTCAGTTTTTGGTGCGTGCGCGTCGCTGAAGCGGCGCTAGTGAGTTTTTTCTGACAGGAAAGTGTCACCTCCATGACCAAATTTTTTGCCGCCACCAGCGTACTGACCCTTGGGATCGCGACAGCAGCATTTGCCGAAACCCCCGCGAAGATCGACGTTCTGACCACCTATGCGAACATCGCCGAAGCCAAATATGACGACAGCCTGATCGCGGCAAAGTCGCTGCAGGCCGCAGTAAACGCGCTGATCGCTGATCCGTCAGACGCCACACTAAACGCAGCACGCGCTGCATGGATTGCTGCACGTGTTCCGTACCAGCAGACCGAGGTTTACCGTTTTGGCAACGCGATCGTCGACGACTGGGAAGGCAAGGTAAACGCATGGCCGCTGGACGAAGGGCTAATCGACTATGTGGACGCAGCCTATGGTGGTCCAACTGACGAGAACGAATTCGCCGCACTGAACGTCATCGCCAACCCGACGTTCGAGCTGTCAGGCAAAACCATCGACGCCAGCGAAATCACCCCGGAACTGCTGGGCGAGCCCCTGCACGAAGCCGACGGAATCGAAGCGAATGTTGCCACAGGCTACCACGCGATCGAGTTCCTGTTGTGGGGCCAGGATCTGAACGGCCATGGCGCGGGCGCAGGCGACCGTCCGTACACCGATTACGTTCAGGGTGACGACTGCACAAACAGCAATTGCGACCGCCGTGCACAATACCTGAGCGCTGCGACTGACCTGCTGGTCAGCGATCTGGAATGGATGGCGGCGCAATGGGCCGAAGGTGGCGAAGCACGCGCAGTCCTGACTGCCGACGAAATCGCAGGCGTCAGCGCCATTCTGACCGGCATGGGTTCACTGTCTTATGGTGAGCAGGCCGGTGAACGCATGCGCCTTGGCCTGATGCTGAACGACCCCGAGGAAGAACATGATTGCTTCTCGGACAACACACATAACAGCCATTACTACGATGGTCTCGGCGTTCAGAACGTCTATCTGGGCAGCTACACCCGCATCGACGGCACTCCGGTTTCAGGCGCATCGCTGTCGGATCTGGTGATCGCCAGCGACCCATCTCTGGACGCGGAGATGAAGGTGAAACTGGCCAACACCATGCAGGCTCTGGGACGTTTGAAATCAACCGCGGAAGCCGGATTTGCCTATGACCAGATGCTGGAACGCGGCAACGAAGGCGGCGAAGTGCTGATCATGGGCGGCGTTAACGGCCTGGTCGATCAGACAAAGACGATCGAGCGCATTGTGACCACGTTGGAACTTGACCAGATCGTGTTCGAAGGTTCGGACAGCCTGGACAACCCAGACGCGGTCTTCCAGTAAAATACAAGGTTCGCGCCAAACGGAGGCGGCAGTTTCACACCGCCTCCAAATCTTGTGAGGTACCTTTGATCTGTTGCCTCTGGACGTTTCTAAATTAACTTACTAATACAGTAAGAAATACAACTCAGAGCCCTGATTGCTATGATCGTATGCCACTGCACAAACATCTCGGATCACGATATCCGCGCAGCTATCGACTGGATGCGCACGTCTGATCCTTACGCGGTCATTACACCTGGTAAAATCTACCATGCCCTTGGAAAATCAGCAGATTGTGGCGGGTGCATGCCGCTTTTTCTAGACTCGATGCGCTCCAGCGATAAGTTGGAGGTCCCGATGCAGCTTCGCGCACTTCGCAGCGAGGCAACACAGGAGAATGCAGATGAAGGGCGACCCCAAGGTCATAGAATATCTCAACAAATCTCTGCGGCATGAACTGACGGCGGTCAGCCAGTATTGGCTGCATTACCGCCTGCAAGAGGATTGGGGCCTCGGCCACATGGCCAAGAAAAGCCGCGAAGAATCCATCGAAGAAATGGGGCACGCGGACAAGCTGATCGAGCGAATCATTTTCCTGGGCGGTCACCCGAACTTGCAACAACTTGACCCGTTGCGCATTGGCCAGACCCCAAAAGAGACGTTGGAATGTGATCTGGCCGCAGAGGTCGACGCCCGGGCCTTGTACAAGGAAGCGCGCGAATACTGTCAGAGCGCTGGCGACTACGTCACTATGTCTCTGTTTGAAGGATTGCTGGCGGATGAGGAAGGGCATATCGATTTCCTCGAAACGCAGCTGGACCTGTACGAAAGGATTGGCGAAGCCAATTATGCGCAACTCAACGCATCGAAAATGGACGAAGGCGAGTAAGCTTGCCCTTTTGCCGGTGGCCGCGCTTGCGGCTACCCAATCCCTGTCGGCAGAGCTGCGGGATCTTCACCTCAACTACCTTCCCAGAACTGAAGACGAACATGCAAGGATTGCGCGGGTTACCGCCGCACCTGTCGAATTCAGCGCGCCTCAGCGCTTTGAAGAGCTGCCAGGTGGGGCCGCAACTGTCCGCGCGCGCATCGACGCAGATGCGTTCTCGCAGCCCTCAGGCAACCTGAGTTTCGAGCAGGAGCTGGACTTCAAAGTCGGCAACGGCCTGTTCAAGAAGATCTGGGTGTCTTCCCCGTCTTCCACGTTGGCCTCAGATGGGTTGGGGCCGCTATATAACGCACGATCCTGTCAACGCTGTCACATCAAAGACGGGCGTGGGCATACTCCCAACGGCCCCGATGATAACGCAATTTCGATGTTCCTGCGCGTGTCTATCCCCGGAACCCCCGAGGACGGATACGCCGAGATCGAAGACTACTTCGCCACCCGTCCCGAACCGAATTACGGCAGGCAAATGCAGGATCTGGCCCTTCCCGGCCACCCGGCAGAGTACCGGCTTGATATCACTTACGAAGACGTTCCCGTCACTTTGTCGGATGGGGAAGTCGTCACTTTGCGGCGTCCTACGTACGAAGCTGCCGATCTGGGTTATGGCCCTTTGCATCCTGACGCGATGATCAGCCCCCGCGTGGCTCCGCAGATGATCGGCCTGGGCTTGCTCGAGGCGATCCCGGTACAAGACCTACTGTCGAATGCGGACCCGGAAGATGAGGATGGCGACGGAATATCCGGCCGGCCTAACATCGTATGGGCAGTTGAATATGGCGCGCCGATGATGGGCCGGTTTGGTCATAAGGCGGGCATGCCCACGATCATGGAGCAATCCGCTGCAGCCTTTGCCGGTGATATCGGCATTTCCAGCCCCCTCTATCCGGCTGCGCACGGCGATTGCACGGCGGCGCAGGTGGATTGCGTAAACGCTCCACACGGCGATGGCGACGACCGGACCTTTGAAATTGATCAGGTCGGCATGGATCTGGTCGCGTTCTACAGCCGCAATCTGGGTGTACCGGCCCGCCGCGATTTGGACGATCCTCAGGTGTTGCGCGGCAAGCAGGTGTTCCATGACACCGGCTGTGCATCCTGCCACACGCCCTCTTTCGTGACACATCGCATGGAAGACCGCCCCGAGCATAGTTTTCAGCTGATCTGGCCCTATTCGGACCTGCTGCTGCACGACATGGGCGAAGCGCTTGCCGATAACCGGCCCGAGGCCCGCGCCACGGGTCGTGAATGGCGGACACCACCACTTTGGGGGATCGGACTGACCCAACAGGTATCGGGCCATACGCAGTTTCTGCATGATGGGCGGGCGCAATCGTTGCTCGAGGCGATCCTGTGGCACGGCGGTGAGGCGCAGACAGCGCGTGACACGGTCGTCGGGATGCCTAAGCCTGACCGCGATGCCCTTATCCGTTTTTTGGAAAGCCTTTGACCCATGCGCGCCTTCGTACTTGCTCTTTCCCTGACATTGCCGTTGGGCGCAAACGCACAAGATCGCGAGCCGATCCTGTCCGACGCCATCGAGGCTCATATCCTACCCGGCTATTCCGCCCTGTCAGAATCCACCAACGCTTTGGCCGATGCTGCGCAGGCGGATTGTGACCCGAACTCGACCCAGCTTCGCAATGCATACAACGACGCGTTTGACGATTGGATTTCGGTTAGTCATCTGCGCTTTGGCCCATCCGAAGTCGAGGACCGCGCCTTTGCATTAGCGTTTTGGCCCGATACCAAGGGATTCACCCCTAAAGCACTGTCCAGCCTGATTTCTGCTGAGGATACAGCCATTCAATCCCCGGATGCCTTTGCGGAAACCTCCGTGGCCGGCCGCGGTTTTTTCGCGCTGGAACTGATGCTCTACGATCCACGCTTCACCGATCTGGGCAGAGCCGAGTATCGCTGCGCGCTGATGCAGGCCATAACCGCAGACATCAACTGCAATGCCGGGGCAATTGATGCAGATTGGGCGGACTACGCACGCGCATTGGCAAACCCGGGTGAGAACAGTCCATACCGGTCTGAAGACGAAGCCATGCAAGAGCTTTACAAGGCCCTGACGACCGGTCTGGAATTCACCGCCGAAACCCGCCTTGGTCGCCCATTGGGAAGTTTCGACCGTCCCCGCCCCAAACGCGCCGAGGCGCGGCGTTCCGAACGTTCGTTGCGCCATGTGGAGTTGTCATTGATCGCTTTGCGTGACCTGGCCGCGCGTCTGTCGGCAGATCACCCGGAAATCGCCGCCGATCTGGATGACGCATTCGCCGCCGCCATCGATCGGGCGCAGTCGCTGGACGATCCGGCATTTGCCGGGGTGGCAAACCTGCAGGGACGGTTCCGCGTTGAGGCGCTACAACAATCCATCAACGATATCCGCGCCATTGCCTCGACCGAGCTTAGCCCCACGCTGGGCATCAATGCCGGGTTCAACTCATTGGACGGGGATTGAACCGTGACGAGCCGACGAAGTTTTCTTGCTGGGTTGGCTGCTGCCAGCTTTGCGCCCTTGCGTGGATGGTCAGCTGTCGGCGCACCGGATTATCTGGCCGCCGCACTGTTCCCGGATGGGACTTTTCGGCTGGCCGGGTTGGATACGGGCGGCGACATCCTGTTTTCTCTGCCGTTGCCCGCGCGCGGGCACGCGGCGGCGGCGCATCCCCACCACGCGCAGGCGGTGGCCTTTGCACGCCGTCCGGGAACATTTGCAATCATCATCGACTGCGCGACCGGCACACAGACCGCTGTGTTAGAAGCCCCGAAAGGCCGCCATTTCTATGGGCATGGCGTGTTCTCAACCGATGGAACGCGGCTGTTCACCACCGAAAACGATTTTGAGACCGGTCAGGGTGTGATTGGTGTCTGGAACACGGATGACCACACACGAATTGGGGAGTTCGCTTCAGGCGGTGTCGGTCCCCATGATATGCGTCTGATGCCAGATGGTCGCACATTGGTTGTGGCAAATGGCGGGATCGAAACCCATCCAGAAGCAGGAAGAACCAAACTCAACCTGCCTGTGATGCAACCGCGCCTGACCTATCTGGATCAAAATGGCGGGGTTCTTGAGCAGGTGGAACTGCCACAAAAGCTGCACAAAAACTCGATCCGCCATCTGGCGGTGCGACCTGACGGTTTGATCGGTTTCGCGATGCAATGGCAGGGCGACTCATCGCAACACCCTCCCCTCTTGGGTTTGCATCGCCGTGGCGAAAAACCCCTACTACTCAGCGCGCCCGACGCTGACCAAAGTACGTTGCAGGGATATGCGGGCAGCATCGCCTTTTCCGGTGCAAGCGAAACAGTCGCTATCACCTGTCCCCGCGGCAATGCCCTGCACCGTTTTCGGGTCACGGATGGACAGCTTGATGGCGTCTTCCTGCACGAGGATGTTTGCGGCCTTGGCACCGCATCAAACGGGTTTGTGTTCACAACCGGGACTGGTGTGATCGGGCAATTGTCCACAAACAAAGCCCAAATATCCAACCGGTCTAATTGCCAATGGGACAATCATCTGATCCCAATTCGTGCTACCGCATAAATTCGGAAAACTCCG
The DNA here is from genome assembly GCF_059609785.1 of Ruegeria sp. YTSC003. NCBI lineage: Bacteria > Pseudomonadati > Pseudomonadota > Alphaproteobacteria > Rhodobacterales > Roseobacteraceae > Ruegeria > Ruegeria sp. YTSC003. The sequence goes on from NZ_JBXWMK010000001.1 coordinate 699,745, forward strand.
CCCCATAGATTACACTTGGAAGAATCATATAGCTGCCGTATTGGCGGGCGCGAAACTGGCACCCTGACTTACAAGGACTGACTTGATTGAAACACACGCCCGACGCACCGCATTCCATCTACGGAGTTGAGAAATGGGGCAAAGGTCTCATTGAGGTGACGGAGCAGGGCGAAATCGGTCTGCGTAATCCCATGGCACCCGAGGCTGAAGCGATCAGCTTACCGGGTATTCTCAGTGATCTGGATGAACGTGGCATCAAGGCCCCGATGATCCTGCGCGTCAGTTCCTATCTGGAACACGAGATTGTCCACATTAACGAGAGCTTTCGCGATGCGATTGCGCGCACCGGCTACAAGGGCAGCTATCGCGGTGTCTTCCCGATCAAGGTGAACCAGCAGGCGCAAGTGGTCGACCGGATCGTCGAGTTCGGCAAGAAATACAACTACGGGCTCGAGGCCGGATCCAAACCCGAACTGGTGGTCGCGCTGGCGCACCGTCTCGCCCCCGAGGCGTTGATTGTCTGCAACGGCGTCAAAGATGCCGAATTCATTCAGTTGGCCATCCTCAGCCGCAAGATTGGGTTCAACACGGTCATTGTGTTGGAAAGCCCGAAAGAGGCTGACACGGTGATCCAGGTCTATAACGAACTGGGCATCGAACCCCTGATCGGTGTGCGGGTCAAACTGACCAACCAGATCAGCGGTAAGTGGGAGGAAAGTTCGGGCGACCGGTCCGCCTTTGGTATGAACACCGATCAGCTGGTCGCCACGGTGGATAAGCTGAAAGCGGCGGGCCTGCTGCATTGCCTAAAACTACAGCACTCACACCTTGGTTCGCAGGTGCAGGACGTCAACGATGTGCGCCGCGCGGTGGGCGAAGCCTGCCGGTATTACACCGAACTGACGCGCGAAAGCGTGCCGCTCACCCATCTGGACCTCGGCGGCGGTATGGGCGTGGATTACACAGGTGAGAAGAAGGCCGCCGAGAACTCGATCAACTACACGGTCGAGGAGTACTGCGCCAATGTTGTCGAGACCGTCGCCTACGCGATGGATGAGGCAGAAGTGAACCACCCTACGTTGGTTACCGAAAGCGGCCGCGCCGTGGTGGCGACATCGTCGATGCTGGTGTTCAACGTGCTGGAAAGCACGCTTTACGATGCGCCCAACGGCCCAGAGGTCGAAGCGGACGATCACCATCTGGTCTCAGATCTTGCGGCGATCAACGGCTATCTCAGCAGCGACCGACTGCAGGAATGCTGGAACGACGCGAATTTCTACCGCAACGAACTGCGCGCGCTGTTCCGCCGCGGCTATGTGGACCTGCGCCAGATGGCCCGCGCCGAACGGATCTATCTGTCGCTGATGGCCCGTCTCAAGGCACTGGCCGCAAGCGACGATCTGGACACGGATGTCGATGATCAGCTTGAGAAAGTGGCCGATATCTATCACTGCAACTTCTCGCTGTTCCAGTCGCTGCCTGATGTCTGGGCGATCGACCAGTTACACCCAATTGTGCCCCTGCAGGGCCTGAACCAAACGCCTGATCGTCGCGCGGTTCTCTCCGATATCACTTGCGACAGCGACGGGAAGATTGACCAGTTCATCCTGGCCGACGGTGTCTCGCCCAGCCTGCCTGTGCACTCCCTGCCCGAAGATCGGGAATACCTCATGGGTGTTTTCTTTGTCGGGGCCTATCAGGAAACACTGGGCGATTTGCACAACCTGTTCGGCGACACGAACGTCGTTACCATCGACCTGCGCGCGGACGGCGGCTTTGACCTGCTGCACGAGCAAGAGGGCGACACGATCAGCCAGGTTCTGTCGTATGTCGAGTTCGACCCCAACGATTGTGTCGCCGCGTTCCGCAAAATGGTGGACGAGGCGATCTCGACCGGTACTCTGATGGCCAAGGACCGCAAAACCCTGATGAGCGCCTATCGCGACTCCATCAACGGCTACACCTATTACGAATAACTCCAGAGAGGAGATGACCCCCATGGGAACTTTGAGTGGCAAAACACTGGTTGTCGGCGCAGGCGGCGTATCGCACGCGGCCGTGCACAAGATGGCAATGAATTCGGATATCTTTACCGAAATCACATTAGCCAGCCGCACGAAATCGAAATGCGACGCCATCGCCAAGGCAGTGAAAGATCGCGTGGGCGTTGACATCGCCACGGCGGAGCTGGACGCCTATAAGGTCGAAGATACCGTCAAGTTGATCAAGGAAACCGGGGCCGAACTGCTGGTGAACCTCGCCCTGCCCTATCAGGATCTGGTGCTGATGGATGCGTGTCTTGAGGCGGGCATTCATTATCTCGACACTGCGAACTATGAACCCGAAGATGTGGCCAAGTTCGAATACCACTGGCAATGGGCTTATCAGGACCGGTTCAAAGAGGCAGGCCTGACCGCCATCCTCGGCTCGGGCTTCGATCCGGGTGTAACCAGCGTGTTCGCCAAATGGCTGAAGAAACACAAGCTGGACACCATTCGCCAGATCGACGTTCTGGATGCCAATGGCGGCTCGAACGATCAGGAATTCGCCACCAACTTCAACCCGGAAATCAACCTGCGCGAAGTGCTGGCCGAAGTGCGCCACTGGGAAAACGGCGCATGGCATACCAGCCCGGCGATGACCACAAAGGTCGAATACGATTTCCCCGCCATCGGCCAAAAAAACATGTACCAGATGTATCACGAGGAATTGGAGTCGCTTACGACCCACTTCCCCGAGATTGAGCGTGCCCGCTTCTGGATGACATTCGGCGACGCCTACATCACCCACGCCAAGGTGCTGGAAAATGTCGGCATGACTCGCATCGACCCGGTGATGCATGACGGCAAGGAAATCATCCCGATCCAGTTCCTGAAAACTCTGCTGCCCGATCCCGGCGATCTGGGTGCCGAAACTAAAGGCAAAGCCTGCATCGGTGACATCGCCACGGGTCAGGCCAAGGACGGCTCGGGCGAGAAGACCTATTACATCTACAACATCTGCGACCACGAAGAATGCTACGCAGAAGTCGGCAGCCAAGCCGTCAGCTACACCACGGGCGTCCCCGCCATGATCGGTGCGGCGCAGGTGCTGAAAGGCAACTGGTCCGAGCCCGGCGTATGGAACATGGAACAGCTGGATCCGGACAACTTCATGGACATGCTGAACGAGCACGGTCTGCCGTGGCAGGTCCACGAACTCGACGGTCCGGTCGAGTTCTAACTTCATCTTTTCCAAAATATTCCGGGGGTCCGGGGGCAGAGCCTCCGGCCTCTCCACAATTCGGAGGCGCCGGACATGTCCGACATGATGACCACACAGGCCGGAGACGCAGGAGCCTTTCGCAGCTTTGACCTGAGCCGCGTGCCAAGCCCCTGCTTCGTGGTTGATGAAAAGGCCGTCGAGCGGAACCTGACCATTCTCTCCGACATTGGAACCCGATCCGGCGCACATGTGCTGAGCGCGCTCAAGGCATTCTCGATGTTCTCGCTTGCCCCGCTTGTTCGCCTACATCTCGGCGGCACATGCGCGTCCGGCATTTTCGAAGCACGGCTGGGTCGCGAAGAATATGGTGGCGAGGTCGCGACCTTCTGCGCCGGCTACAAGGACGCAGACATCGATGAAATTCTGTCGTTGTCCGATCACATCATATTCAACTCACCAGCGCAAAAAGACCGGTTTCTTGCCAAAGCTCGGAACGCTGGCGTTCAGGTTGGTCTGCGCATCAACCCGGAACATTCCGAAGGTGAGATCCCCAAATATGACCCCTGTGCGCCCTGCTCTCGCCTTGGCACCCCAATCAGTCAGTTGACGACCGACGAATTGACCGGGGTTGATGGCCTGCACATGCACACGCTCTGCGAACAAGGGTTCGCGCCATTGCAGCGCACTTGGCAGGCGGTCCTGCCAAAACTCAAGCCCTTCCTCGGCCAACTCAAATGGCTGAACTTTGGCGGCGGTCATCATATCACGCGCGACGACTATGACCGCGACGGGCTGGTGGCTTTCATCCGGGACATCCGCGAGAAATACGGCATCGATGTCTATCTCGAACCCGGTGAGGCGGTCGCGTTGGACGCAGGTATCTTGGTCGGCGAAATTCTCGACCTGCCCACCAATGGCATGAACCTTGCAATCACCGATATCTCGGCCACATGCCACATGCCTGACGTGATCGAAGCCCCCTATCGCCCCGCCCTAATGGATGAGGCCGAAGCAGGCCATACTTACCGTCTGGGCGGCCCCTCCTGTCTGGCCGGTGATGTGATCGGGGATTACACATGGGATCAGTCACTGGAAATCGGCCAACGCTTTGCCTTCCTGGATCAGGCCCACTATTCGATGGTCAAGACCAACACATTCAATGGCGTACCGCTGCCTACCATCGCGCTGTGGAACAGTGAAACGGACGAGCTGAAGATCATCAAGCAGTTCGGCTATGACGACTTTAAGGACAGACTTTCATGAGCATTTTCCTCGACAGTGAACTGACCGAAGCCGAGCGGACTGAAGATGCCCGCTTTCGCGTGATCCCTGTGCCGCTGGAGCGCACGGTCTCTTACGGCTCGGGCACGGCCAAAGGGCCTGATGCCATCATCGAGGCCAGCAATGAGCTGGAACGCATTACCGGACATGCTGAACCATGCGTCGAGGGGATCTTCACCGAAGAACCAGTGGATTGCGATGCTTCGCTTGCTGAGATCATGAACCGCCTTTCCCAGCGCACCGAAGCCGCTGTTCGCGCGGGCAAGGTTCCGGTGACTTTGGGCGGAGAGCATTCCCTCAGTTACGGTGCCGTCATGGGAGTGGCGCGCGCATTAGGTCAACCAATCGGCATCGTTCAGATCGACGCCCATGCTGACCTGCGCAACGCCTATCAGGGGGAAAAACACAGCCATGCCTCAGTCATGCATCTGCTGGCCGAGGAAGGCGTTCGATTGGCTCAGTTCGGCGTCCGTGCCTTTTCGACTGAAGAGGCGCAGAGCCGCCTGAAAAACCACATCTTCCACGTGGATGCAGAAGATCTGGTCACAGGCAATATCCATGCCGTCGACCTGCCAGAGGATTTCCCCGAGCTGGTCTATGTCAGTTTCGATGTCGACGGGCTGGACCCGGCAATCATGCCCGCCACCGGAACTCCGGTGCCGGGTGGCCTTGGATATTATCAGGCGCTACGGCTGGTAGAACACACCCTGAAAGGCCGCAAATGCGTAGGCTTCGACGTGGTCGAACTGGCCCCGAACGGCAATGCCGCCTGGGACTTCACCGCCGCGCAGATCGTTTATCGCCTGATGGCTGCCTGTTAACCCTCGGACGTTTCGTTCAGTTCCATATGGCCCTCGCCCTTGTTCAGGACGCGGCGCAGCATGGGTTCAAAGAACTCCAGCGGTTTGGTCTGGTAGTCCGGATCAAACGCCTTCTGATCGTATTCATGGCAGAAGTAACGGCAGTCCTCCCAATGGGGGCTGTCGCGGTACTTGTCGCGGGCGTTGCGATCACCGCCCAGGTGGTGATTGTAGTAATAGCCTTGGAACACGCAGTGGTGTTTTAATATCCAGTGGGTTTTTTCGCTGACATAAGGTTTCATCATCGCTGCCGACAGCTCACCGTGGTTATATGGTGACAGAATATCTCCGGTGTCATGAATCAGTGCCGCGACCACCAGTTCTTCATCTGCACCATCCTCATAGGCACGTGTCGCGGCCTGAAGGCTGTGCTGGTAACGGTTGACCGGATATGGCGTCCACGCCTCGTCCAGGGAACGGATCGCGTCCAGAATTCGGTCAGGAAGGGCAGCGTTGAACGCCTCTTCATACTCCATGACAGCGTCCCAATCGGCTTTGGTCGCCTCTTCAAAACTGGTCCAGGTAGGTTTGTGGCTTTTGTCCAGCATGATGTTTCCTCTGGCTGATCTGCTAAAGCCAGCATATCCGAAGACAGCAGCTGAAAAAAATGAATTGATTTTATCACTTCGATCAAAAAATACTTTCAAAATGCAAATCAAAGCCCTTGAGACATTTCTGTGCGTTGCAGACACCGGTGGCTTCCATGCCGCTGCACGACACCTCAACATCACACAGACAGCGGTCAGCGCCCGTGTCAAACTGATCGAAGAGGAAACCGGAAAGCCCTTGTTCACTCGGGGCGCAGGCGGCACCAACCTGACGGAATTCGGACGGCAGTTTCGACCTTATGCCGAGCAGATGTTATCGTTGTGGTCCTTCGCCTCGCGCGATCTGCCGGGCCAGACACCGCACCGGATTGCCCTGCGCCTTGGTGCACAGCTCAGCGTTTGGGATCCATTGCTGGTCGATCTGGCCGTTCGTTACGAACAGCGCCATGGCCAGCTGTTGCTAACCCTGAACTACGATCATGACCTCAACATGGTCGAGGCCGTGGCGACGCATGTATTGGATGCGGCACTGACCCACGAAAAACCATCTGATCGGCGCGTTCTATATCACGAACTGGCGCCTGAACGTTTGTTGTTGGTCGAAACCCCCAACGCCGACAAAGACCCGGTTTTCGTCAATCTCGAATTGGGCGAAATCTATCAGGACCACGTGCGTTCAGCAGCGCGCAAAGCGGCAGGTCAGACACTTTTTTTGGGCAATTGCATGATGGGTCTGCGCTATGTTTTACGGCGCGGCGGTACGGGTTACTTTCCCGAATATGTAATTCGAGATCAGTTGAGCGACGGCACTTTGGTATCAGTTGCCGAAGCGATGGATCTGATGTTGCCGCTTTACTTGGTGGCCAGACGGGATAGCGAGGCGTTTGACGACGTGGTGGGTTGCCTGACTGAACTGCGCGCGGCGAATTAAGCCTGCGACAAGGTTCCATTCGCCCCCCGCGATCGGGTGCGCAGCAATGGTCGCCCGGCGATCAACAGGAACACGCACGAAATAAGGACGCCGATAATCGCCGGCAGGTATAGCAATATCCACAGGTTCGGATCATCGATCACAACCGGCGCCACAAAGCCCCGGACACCCTCTAACAGGACTAGAATGGTGAACGCGCCGAAAATCTGCGGCCACAGTCCAAAGCGCGAAAAACTGCCCAGCATCAAGGTTGAAAACCCAGCCATTGCCACCGCGATACAAATGGCGATCCATGAAAAGCGCTGATGCAGCTCTTCGATCAATTCCCCTTCGGAAAACAGCTCGGTCGCCAGAATTCTATCCCGGCCTTGCAACAATTCGAGCGTTGGGATCGCCTCAAGACTACGCATAGCGCCGGTGTCGGAATTTGTCAGTTCCGAGATGTCATAAGAAGCATCCGCAAAAAGCGTCGAAGACAGCGTTCTGCCTTCTGGATTCAGGCGCAATGCAATCCCGTCCACCATCACCAGGTGAATGCCGGTGCCATTGTTGACCAGATAAGCCGTCTTGCTGGAATAGCTTACCGGGTCCTCTTCATTCCGACGATCCGATACGAAAACCTCGGACAGCGTGCCATCCAAATCAATTTTCCCAATGTAGACCGTAACGCCTTGCGCGGGGTGCAGAAATTCACCCTCATTTAAAAGCTGGGCAGTGACGTCTCCGGCAACCTCGGCCTGGCGCTGCTCTAGCTGCTCCACCGATGCAGGGCGCAGAAAGACACTGATCGCGGCCATCATCAGACCGGTCAGGATGCCAAATACGAACACTGCGCGCGCCAATCTCCAGGGGCTAGTCCCTGTGGCCAGCATCACCGTCATCTCGCTTTCACGGCTCAGGCGGTTGGTGGCATAGACGGCTGCAGCAAACACCGCCATCGGCATCACGGTGCGGATAAGGGTCGGCAACGTCAGTGCGGTGAATTCCAGAAACACCATCGCGGGTTGGCCGCCACTGATCACCCGATCAAACAGGCTGACGGAACGGGTAATCCAGAACACACCCACCAGAACCAAGGTGAAAAAGCCGAACAGAATCAGCAGCTGCCGCAGGAAGTAACCATCAAAACGCGACATGAACCCTCTTCCGCCTGTCTATTGTGGGCTGGACCATAGGCCATTCCAAAGGTGTAGGAAACCGGATTGATCGAATTGCGCGGCACCTGGCTAAACCAATGTTAATCCCATCCAAATCCCAGGCTCAACACAGCCGCCAATCTGAGTGGAATGAACAACCGAGCACGCGATGGAGGAGAATATGATGGCCCACGCAGACTTCATCACCGAAATGGGCGTCTTTTGAAGCCTCGTACAATCGCATGCGGCGTGAAGCCGGTTGGTTGTAGAAAATGGATCGGTCAGATTCAGCCGCCTTTAGAAGCCAACGGGTCTCAAAATTCCCGTATGCAACACTGGCAGAAATTTCTACGCCACATATTTGCCATATTTCCTTTCAGTTGATACGGTCGCAAAAAAGGCGAATGCCGGTGGCCAAAATAGAGCAGCAGTCAAAATATTCTAAGAGCGTCGCAGCGCTCACCGTGCCAGAGTCCTTAAAGGGCAAACGCGGAGGGCTGTTCTATTTGCTTCACGAGATAGAGAGGTCTCGGCTTATGAAGCTGCACGGGCCTAACTTCGAAGACTTCATCTCAAAGTCACCTGCGGGCCGGGACTCAAACAACGGTCGGTTGGTCAGTATGCTCCCCGTCGACGAATTCAAATTTTTCTAGCAATCAATGCCGTGCTGCGGCGTTGTTCAAAAAGTTAGGAATCGCGCCTTGCGTCCGGGTCCCTGCAGACTCAGATAGCACGCCAAGTTATTGCAGGATACCTAGCTTGGTTTCGTTCTTTACGATGAAACGGCCGCAGATCAATGAGGAAATGGCAGGGGCAGCAGGGTTCGAACCCGCGACCTACGGTTTTGGAGACCGTCGCTCTACCAACTGAGCTATACCCCTAAGGTGCGCATCAAATATGCCAGCCGCGCAGCGGACTCAAGAGGCTTTTTCAAATTCCGCGCGACTAATGCACCCGACAAACAAGTTGCGTGCAGCGTTTAGTTCTATAAGACACGGTTTGGTCAGTACGAGGGACCCAATCCGTGAGTATCCGCAAAAAGATCGCCGACAGCGAAGCCGTTTTGAACTGGGCCGCGCGCCGCATCGCAAGTTATATCCGGATGGTCAATCGCAACACCAAATGGCAGCGCATCGGATACGAAGAACTGGACCAACTGGCCGAACAAGGTGAGCCGGTGATCGTGGTGCTGTGGCACCAAAGGCTGGCGCAGTCGCCGTATTTCTTCCCGCTGGACAAAGGGCGCATCTGTTCAATCACTTCGTCTGCGCGGGCCGGCAGCATGGTAGGTCGGGTACAGAAACTATTCGGCATGGACACCATCGCCATGGCCAGCAAACACAAGAGCAACGTCGCCGTTTCGCGAGAAGTGATCGGCAAGATAAAACAAGGGGTTTCCATCGGCATCGCAGCTGACGGGCCACGTGGACCCGAGCGTGTGCTTTCCACGGTGCCATTGGTTTGGGCGCGCACGTCTGGCAAACGAATCTTCGGGATCACCTTTTCTGCACAATATGGCAGCGAAGCGGGTACATGGGATCGTCTGCTGATGCCCCGCCCCTGGCGGAACACGGGAGTCTTTCTATGCCGCGAGTGGACTGAGACCGTGCCGCGCAAAGCATCAGAAGAGCAAATCGAAGAGCTGCGCCAAAGCCTTGAGCAGCATATGAACAATATCACTGCCGAGGCCGACCGCATGGTCGGGCGCGAACCGTGGTCGCCAGAGGCCTAACCGCCCCTTAACCGCTGCATCAGGTAAACTTCGCTGCCTTCAGGGATTGGCTCGGTCAGCCCTGTGGCGATAACGCGGCCATCAATTGCGATAGACACCCCGGCATCAATAGGACCTTGAAGCTGTGGATGGGCCAGCACCAATGCGCGTAACAGTTCTCCGGTCGTCTTGGCTTCAACCTCGACGACCTGCTGGCCCCCGGTCAATGACCGGAGGCCGGACCAGAGATGAACCTCAACCATCGTCCTTGAGCGCGGCCAGAATACGCGGCGGCGACATCGGCAACTGACGCATGCGCACGCCAGCCGCATGGGACACGGCGTTGGCAATGGCGGCCAGAGGCGGCACGATGCCGGTCTCGCCGACGCCTCGCACACCGAAGGGGTGACCGGGGTTGGGCACTTCGACAATCACCGTGTCGATCATCGGCAGGTCACTGGCGACGGGGATGCGATAGTCGAGGAAGATCGAGTTCTGCAGGCGACCGTCATCGCCGTAGATATACTCTTCGTTCAGCGCCCAGCCGATGCCTTGCGCGGCACCGCCCTGATACTGGCCTTCCACATATGTCGGGTGAATCGCCTTCCCGGCATCCTGGATGACAGTGTAGCGGGTGATCGAGGTCTTGCCGGTTTCCGGATCAACCTCGGCATCAACGATATGAGTGCCAAACGACACACCTGCGCCTTCCGGGGTCGCCTCAAAGTGGCCTGAGATCGGACCGCCGGTCGAACCCATATGGGCCGTGATATCGGCCAGTGGCCGCGGATCGAAATCACCGGCATTGGGGCCCGAGGGCACCGCACAGCCGTTTTCCCATTTGACTGCGTCCGTCGGAATTCCCCAGCTGGCCGCCGCACGTTCGCACAGTTTTTCGACTGCGTGTTTGGCTGCTTTGATGGTCGCCAGACCGGAGGCGTACGTCACGCGAGAGCCGTGGCTGACGTCGTTGTACCCAAGCGTCGCTGTATCGGCGATGGTCACCCGGATGTTTTCGTAGGGAATGCCCAGCACCTCAGCCGCCATCAGCGCCATTGAAGCGCGCGAGCCGCCGATGTCCGGCGTACCGACCATCAACTGGGCCGAACCGTCCTCAGACAGAGATAGCGAGACCGAAGTTTCACCACCGTGGTTAAACCAGAACCCGCAAGAGATGCCGCGCCCCTGCCCTGGCTTCAGCGGGGCTGAGTAATGCGGATGCGCCTTGGCGGCTTCCAACGTCTCAACCAGACCGATGCGCTCATAACGCGGGCCGTAGCTGGCCTTTGTGCCTTCATACGCCGCATTTTTCAGGCGTACATCGACAGGATCAAGGTCCAGCTTTTTGCACAGCTCATCAATCACCGACTCAACGGCAAATGCCCCCATTGGTGCACCGGGTGCACGGTAGGCTGCCTGTTTCGGTCGGTTGGCCATAACGTCATAGCCAACCTGTTTGACGTTGGTCAGATTGTAAGGCGCAAAGGCACACATGGCGGTCATATCGCCCGGCGCGCCCGGAAACGCGCCACCTTGCAGGCGGAACACGCCCTGCGCGGCCGAGATGGTACCGTCCTTCTTCATGCCGATCTTGATGTCCATCGACGCCGAGGCCGTCGGGCCAGTTGCCCGGAACACTTCGGACCGGGTCATCACGAGTTTGACCGGGCGGTTGGCCTTTCGGCTTAGCGCCAGTGCAACGGGTTCAATGAACACAGTCGTCTTGCCACCAAAGCCGCCGCCAATTTCGGACGCTGTTACGCGCAGCTGTGCGGTCTCAATCCCCAACAGCGCCGCACAGGTTTTCTGCGCGATCCAGTGGCCCTGGGTCGTGCACCACAGCTCACCCTTGCCATCATTGCCCAACATACCCAAACAGGCGTGCGGCTCGATGTAACCCTGATGGGTCGCCTCAGTGACAAAGCTGTCTTCGATGACCAGATCGGCCTCGGCAAAGCCAGCCTCGACATCACCGTGTCCGCTTTCGTGGTACCGCACGACGTTTGGATGCATTCCTTCAGGAACTGAATAGTCCGCGGCACCTTCGCGAATGACCGGAGCATCCGAGGCCATCGCCTTGTCCACATCGGTGACGTGGGGCAACACCTCGTATTCGACCTCGATCAGCTTGAGCGCATCGCGCGCTGCCAGCGCCGACGTGGCCGCAATGGCCGCTACAGCGTGGCCGTCATACAGTGCCTTTTCGCCTGCCATGACGTTTTCCAGAACATTCCAGAATTCGCCTTCCAGACCCGGTTTGAACGGGACGTCGGCAAAGTCCGCACGAGTCACGACGGCTTTGACGTCCTTATGCGCCTGGGCCTTCGAAGCGTCGATTTTCACGATCCGCGCATGGGCATGGGGCGAGCGCAGGATCGCGCCGTGTAGCATGCCGGGTGCCGAGATATCTGCCCCGAACTTCGCGCGGCCCGTAACCTTGTCCAATCCGTCGGGACGGTTCGGTCGGGTGCCAACGAAAGTAAATTCCGATTTGCGATCGTCCAGTGCCATTACGAAGCCTCCCGCAGCTCTTCCGCCGTTTCCATGACGGCACGAATGATTTTGTCATAACCGGTGCAGCGGCACAGGTTCCCTGCCAGCCAGTACCGGGTTTCTTCTTCTGTCGGGTTGGGGTTCTTTTCCAACAGAGACTTGGCCGCGACCAAAATGCCCGGTGTGCAGATGCCGCACTGAAGCGCGGCGTGTTCGATAAACTTCTGCTGCAGCGGGTGCAGAACGTCGCCATCCGCGATGCCCTCGACCGTTTCGATCTGCTTGCCATCGGCCTCTACCCCCAGCATCAGGCAGGAACAGACCAGGCGCCCGTCGACCGAGACGGAACACGCGCCGCAGTCACCAGTACCACAGCCTTCTTTCGCGCCGGTCAGGTTCAGCTTGTCGCGCAGACAGTCCAGCAGGGTTTCGCGCGGGTCGCAGAGGTATTCAACCGAGTCGCCGTTTACAGTGGTGGATACGTGGAACTTGCTCATGCTTGTTCTCCCTTCGCACGGGCATAGGCGATTTTCGCGGCGCGCGTGGCAAGAACGCCAGCGACCTCGGTGCGGAACGCGATGGTGCCGCGCTTGTCGTCAATCGGGTTGCACGCAGCGGATGCCGCAGCAGCCAGCGCATCAAGCGCGGCATCGTTCAACGTACTGCCGATGATGGCCTTCGCGCAGTCTTCAACCAGTAGAACGGTCGGGGCGACAGCACCCAGCGACACGCGGGCTTCGGTAACAGTGTCGCCGTCCAAACGCAGGTTCACCCCTACGCCGACAACAGCAATATCCATCTCGGTGCGTGGTATGAACCGCAGATAGGCGTCGCCGCCGTCCTCACCTCGTGCAGGGATATGGACAGCCGAGACAAGCTCACCCTTGGCCAGCGATGTCTTGCCAGGGCCGGTCGGGATATCTTCGACAGCAACTTCGCGATCGCCACCCGGGCCTGTCACGGTAACGGTCACTCCGGCGGCGACCATAGCAGGCACGGAATCCGCCGCAGGAGAGCCATTGCAAAGGTTCCCGGTCAGCGTTGCGCGCCCCTGCACTTGGGTTGATCCGATCAGGTCCATCGCCTCGACCACACCGGGCCAATCCCGGCCCAGTTCGGGGTGCTCGCTCATTTCTGCACCGGTGGCAGCGACTCCCAGCGTCCAGCTGCCATCTGCATTGCTGTTGATGTCGCTCACGCCATCAATCTTTTTGATGTCGATCAGCGTGTCGGGTGTCACCAGTTCCGAGCGCAGCTGCACCAGTACATCGGTGCCTCCTGCAAGAAACCGGGTAATGCCCGTCGCATTCGCGGCCAGAGCCGACGCCTCGGCAAAGCTGGCGGGGCTGTGATAATCCATGAAAATACCTCGCACCTGTTGATCAGGATTCACTGGGGTTCGCAGGGGACGTTAGTGCAGCTACCCCACGGCGTCCATGGCTGGAACGACCAATTTTTGTGTTTATCGAAGTCGTTTTCAGACCTCAGATCAGAGGTCGAGTTCGATCACACCGTCAGGTTCAGCCGCACGGCTTTGACACAAGATGATCGCGCCCTCGCGCTGTTTGTTGGACAGAACGAAATCACGATGCTCAATATCGCCGGAAACCACTCCGCATTTGCAGACGCCACATATACCGTCGGCGCATTTAACATCCACGTGAATACCCGCCTCGTTCAATACCTGAGCGGCATCTTTGCCTTCGGGGACGGTCAGTTCCCTGCCCGATTTTGCCAGCTTCAACGTGAAGGGATGGTTTTCATACTCCGGCTGTTCCGGAACTGAGAAATACTCCAGGTGCCGCGCCTCTTCGGGAAATCCCTGACTGTCGGCCGCTTGTATGACACCGTCCATGTAGCGATCCGGTCCGCAGGTATAGACGTGCCACCCTTCCTGATACCCCGACAAGACGGCATCCAGATCGGCGCGTGTTCCTTCATCTGAGAAATGAAAATGCACATGGTCGGCCCAGGGCATCGCCGCCAGATCGTCCAGGTACCCAGCCCCAGCGCGGGTGCTGGCGGAATAGTGTAACGCGAACGGCTTGCCCAAGCTGTGCAACCGATGAGCAAATGCAATCATCGGGGTGATGCCGATCCCGCCGCCCATCAAAAAAGTCTTTGTTGCGCTCTCATCCAGTTCGAAATGGTTGATCGGATTCGAGATAAAGACCTTGCGCCCTTCGCTGAAGATTCGATGCAACAGGGCCGAACCGCCGCGTCCTTCATCCTCGCGCAGAACGCCGATCTGATAGACTGACCCGTCCGATGGGTCCCCCGACATTGAGTACTGGCGCAGAAACTCAGGCGCGACCAGCACATCCAGATGCGCCCCGGCGGTCCAATCCGGTAAAGGCGCACCATTCAGGGCCGAGAATTCATACTTGGTCACATCCGCCGTCATCTTGTCGACCTTGGTCAGCGCAACCCGCATCACCGGCGCATCGCCCGCGATCGAGTAACGATGCACGATCGACGTATCCCCTTCTGCCTTGCGGTTTTTGTATTCTTCGGCTGACACCATCGCCTGATAGGCCGCAATCCCGGCCTCGCGGTCCATCGCAAAGGGATATGGCCACGGATGGGGGGCCAGATAGGCGGGATAGACGGCTAATGTCTGATCGTCGTACTTCAGGTCCAGATCTGTCTGCAGGTCACGCCGGTTCAGCGGGTGTTTCGTCGGACGATAGGCTCCGTCCGTTTGCAATTCGATATCCCACCACCATTTCTTGGTGTCGTTCAATCCGCCATTACCCACGGCATCGTCCAGTTTCGCCAATGCCGGCGCGGCTTTCGGGATGTTTATCGCGGCCCAGCGGAACGGGCGTTCCTTGAAGATACCCTCAAGGTTCCACGGGCACGTCTTCATGCAACGCCCGCACATCGCTCCGCCGGGCGTGGTCACGCGATAGGTCGCACATTTCTGACTGTCGGATTTCCAGATCTCATAGCCGTTGAACATGAGTTTTGGCCCTGCGGTGATTGCCCCTGAAGGGCATTCGCGCGCGCATTTGTTGCAGCTTTCGCAGAAAGTCTGCAGGCCAAAATCAATCGGTTTGTCGTGCTCTATCGGCATGTCGGTCGTCACCGCGCCAGACTTGAGCCGGGGCCCGAGATAGGGGTTCAGGATGACCTCACCAATCCGGCTGACCTCGCCCAATCCGGACAGAAGCAAAAGCGGCGGCTGAAGCACCTCGCCATCCATGACCGTATGCGCCTTGGCTTTGTAACCCAGGTTGCGGATCTGCTGCGCGATTACACCGCCCAACAGCGAAAACCGCAGATAGGCGCGCATCGACTGGGCAACTGCGATCCAGTCGTCGCCACTGGACCCCTCCATGGTTTCATAGCCTTGATCGATGATCACGCTGATGGCTTGATCATGGGGCGGGTTGATCTCTTCTCCGGTCGCGTCGTGAGAGTACCACGCCCATTCCGGGCAACGGCTGAGGCCCACGGCATCGCCTCCAATGAAATAGGTCGCGGCCTTGATATTCGCGGCATTTCGGGCGGCATCGGTCGGGCGCGAGCCATCTGCGCTGTCGCCATCCTGCAATAGCACAAATGCGCCCAGTGAACGGCGCTGGGCGAAACTGGGGGCGGCCTTGCGCACATAATGCCCCCCCCTGGCTGCATCCTGCAGCGGTTTGCCCATATCCCCGAATTGTGCGCGGGCAAACATGTCGGCGCGTTTGGGAACGCGGGCCACGTTTTCTTCGTCGATGTAGGTCGTCGGGTCCTCGATGCGCTTAAGTTTCTCGAACGGATGCGCCCCGTCCACGTAGCGTCGTTTGGCGTAAGCATCCCGGTTCAGCGCGTTCTTGGCGAACCCCGTTCCCAGCCACCACGCCGGACCCTGAGTGCGAAACCACGGTTGCTGCGCCAAGGATTGCAGCGGTCGATCATGCGCAATCTCCATCTCGGTTGTAACAGCTGCCAGGCCAAACCGCGTACCTAGCCACGGCACGACAACATCGCCATCCTCGACCGAGGCCAAACCAGCCGCCACCGCCAGTTTTCCAAGATCAACCTCAGAGGACATCGCGGTATGCGCCCGCGCATCGAACCCCAACAACCGGATGTAATTGGCAATCACCACCGCATTTTCGGTCGCCAGCAAACAGGAACGGTGGTCCTGCGCATCCATGATCCATTCAGAGCCGGGCTCATCCGGGTTCGGATCACGGTTGTGTTCATAGACAAAGACGATGGCGTGGCGGTGGGTGTCCATCGGCTTGGGGGCCGCCTCCATACTTTCCTTAAGGTCGGCCATAATGACATCAATACCCGACGCCAGCGTCTTGGTCTGCCGGGTCTTCAGCGCATGGGCCAGTCGATCTAGGTCGGGGTTACGACGCGGCTGGGGCAGCATCGCCTCGGCAGGCAAAGGCCCGCACCCCATCATCGACGCGTCATTGAAATAGCCAAAGGCCTTCAGGTGATGCGCCCGCGCGCTCGGATCAGCCGGGATTTCAGAGGGCACAGCATTCACGAACCCATCACGAATAGCGTCCATCATCGCCTGAAACTCACCCATTGCGTTGACGATGCTTTCAGGCTGATCCGGCCGGTGAAAACTGAGTACGGGCATCGGCGGCACGGCAGACAGGTCCGGCACAACGCTCTGACGTGCCAGCCGCTCTGACGGATAAGGCCCCATGTGGACCGGCCGGTTCTTGTCCGAGAAAAAGCGGATCCCCATCGTGCGCCTCCTGATTTCTAGGTCTCACCTAATGCGGCGTGGACAGTAAATCCATTCATGAATAATCATAAGCGGTATGAGCAAAACAGATTTCATGGATCTGGATGGCAAAGTCCTGAGGGTCTTTCTGACCATTCTCGAAGAAAACTCGGTATCCAAGGCCGCAGATCGGCTTGGCGTGACGCAATCGGCCATCAGCCACACCCTGTCCAAACTTCGGGTGGTTCTGGGCGATCCGTTATTTATCAGATCAGGGCAAGGTCTGACCCCTACTGAGCGCGCCTTGTCCCTGAAAGACCCCGTGCAGCAGGTTCTGGACAATATGCGCGCACTGACCGAGGACCGCCCGTTCGACCCGCTGTCCGAAGAGATGGTCTTTCACATCGCCACAAACGACATGCCGAGGGAATTGATTTTCCCGCAATTGCTGCAAAAAGTACGGACCGAAGGCGTGCGGCTAGGGTTGGGGTTTATCCCATCAGGTGTTCCAGACCCTGAGCTGCTGCGCAGCGATCGGTGTCAATTGATGCTGACACCTTTGCCGCCGGATGGACCGGACATCTTTCAAAAGCGCATCCTCAGCAGTCCGTTGATGATCTACTATGATGGCACACGACGATCTCCTCCGGACAGTTGGGAAACCTATTGCGAAACCGAGCATGTCGAAGTGCGCTTTGCCGATGGCCGCAGCTCGCGCGCTGTTATGCGGGGTGTCGATCAAAACCAGATCAGGCCACCGACGGTTACCCTGCCGCATTTCAATGCCATTACCTCATTTGTGAAAGGCGGCGACCTGATTTCAACCGATACGGCGTTGATGAAACACGGGCCGCTACATGCGTTGGATTGTGCACCTCTGCCCTTCGCGTGCGACCCTGTCTCTATCTACATGGTCTGGCACCAAAGATCATCCAACGACCCGGCACATCGCTGGTTGCGTGACAGGATCGAAGCCATCGCGGCGACGCTTCAGGATTGAGACAGCAACCAGTCTTTCATCACTGCGACCAGCGCGGGTTGGCGTGGCTGTTTAGGTGTCACGATGTAAAAGCCCAGGTCCTCGACCAGCTCGTCCGGGATCGGGCGCACCAACTGACCGGCGGCCAACTGGGCAGAAACAAGCGGTTCGTTAGCAAGCGCAACGCCCTGGCCCGACACGGCTGCATCGATGGCAAGGCTGGTCTGGCTGAAACTCATCATCTTCGGCTTGCCGGTGATCCCTGCCCGCTGCAGGAACAAAGGCCACAGCCCATGGGTGTCGTTCAGCAGAGTGTGCTTTGTCAGGTCAGCAGGATGCGCAATCCTGGCCGCCATCTCAGGACCGCAAACCGGAACGAATGTTGTAGAAAACAGAGGCACTGCGACCACCCCCGGCCCAAAAGGCGCGCGCCCTTGCCGAACAGCAATGTCGACACCGTCCCCCTGGAAATCCGCCAGCCGTTCCCGCGCGTCGACCTGCACGGCAATATCAGGGTGGTGCCGCGTAAAGTCCTGAAGACGGGGAACCAGCCATTTCGAGGCAAAGCTGGGCGTGACTGAGATAGTAATTTGTCTGTCCCCAGAAAGATCCTCGACGGCCTCTTCGATCAGTCGGAAGGCCCGGCGCAAGGGCGCATAGAACCTGCGCCCGGCCTCGGTCAGCGCGAGGCCACGCGGCAGGCGGTCAAAGAGCGTCACAGCCAATCGCGCCTCAAGTCCGCGTACCTGCTGGGCGACAGCACCTTGGGTGACGCCCAGGTCCTCGGCAGCCATGCGAAAGTTCAGATGGCGCGCCGAAGCTTCGAAAGCCCGCAAGGCGTTCAGAGGGGGAAGAGCCACCATCGTAGCACCCTGTAGTTTTTCTACATCATAAGGCCAGCAGAACTGATTGGTCAATCAGATTGCCAAAGCGCATCTTCATGCCATCAATGAATGGAGAAATCACATGACCAAAGTGGCGCTGATAACAGCGGGCGGCAGCGGAATGGGCGCAGATTCAGCCCGACGTCTGGCCGCAGATGGATTTAAGGTAGGTATCCTGTCGTCTTCGGGCAAGGGTGAGGCGCTGGCGCACGAACTGGGTGGCGTTGGTGTGACCGGGTCAAACCAGTCGACGGATGATCTGCAAAAACTGGTCGATACCGCGATGACTCATTGGGGGCGCATCGACGTGCTGGTCAACTCGGCCGGTCACGGACCGCGCGCGCCAGTGCTGGAGCTGACGGACGAGGATTGGCACACCGGTATGGACGTCTATTTCCTGAACGCCGTCAGACCAACCCGGCTGGTGACACCTATTATGCAGAAGCAAGGTGGTGGATCGATCATCAACATTTCGACCTTCGCCGCGTTCGAGCCCGACCCTGTCTTCCCAACCTCGGGCGTGTTCCGCGCAGGTTTGGCCGCTTTCACCAAGCTGTTCTCGGATCATTACGCGGCTGACAACATCCGGATGAACAACGTCTTGCCAGGGTTCATCGACAGCCTGCCAGAGAAAGAGGAATTCCGCGCGCGCATCCCGATGGGCCGCTATGGACGCAGCTATGACGAGATCGCCTCGGTCGTGGCGATGCTTGCGTCAGAAGGCGGCGGCTATATCACCGGTCAAAACATCCGGGTTGATGGCGGCATCACCCGCGCGGTCTGAGGTCAGAACCGCGCTTTTACAAAATGAGTCAGCGCCGCGCCGGTTTCAAAATAGGCGCGGCGTAGCCCTATCCACTTTTCCTGATACTCTGGGACTGCGGGCACCGGCAAAAGGCTTGGATCGTCCTGCAACAGACTTTGGGCAACAAGGCGGCCAAAGACAGTGCCTGGCCCGATTCCACGCCCCGAAAATCCATGAACGGACAGAGCATTGGGACCGATCTGCGTAATCTTCGGGATGTGGTCCGACGTCATGGCGATGCGGCCATGCCACCCTTCGACCAATGGCTGATCGGCCAGTTGCGGATACAGCTGTGCCAGTTTGCGCTTGATCCAGCTCTTGTGAATCCCGCCGCCTGCTTGATCCAGATCACCCATGGCACCGATGATAAACCGCCCCTCTTGATCCATTCGGAACGAGGTCATGATCAGGTCTGTGTCCCAGCACCCCTCATCCCCCGGCAAAACGCTAGCGCGCAGATTGTCCGACAATGGGGCCGTGGCATATTGGAAATAATAGACTGGTACATAAGCGGGGGCCGATGCGGTCAGATCACGGTGATAGGCATTGGTCGCCTGAATGACCCATTTGGCGCGCACCGTGCGCCGAGCAGTCTTCAACACCCAGATTCCATCCATTTGCTGCATGGACTGAACCGGGTCTTGCGTGGAAACTAACGCGCCAGCCTCAACCCCGGCACGCGCCAATCCACGCACATATGCCAATGGCTGGATGGTTCCGGCGCGCGGATCGAACAGGGCGCCACCAAAGGCCGCACTGCCGGTGCGTTGGGCTGTCAGTTCTGCAGACAGCAACTCAACCGGTGCGCCAGCAGCGCTGAGTTGCGCATGGCGGACCTGCAGGTCCCGGAGGCCCGCAGCCGAATGCGCACAGTGCAGAGTTCCGTTGCGCACAGGTTCACAGTCTATCCCATGCTGGTCGATCAGGCTGAACACCTCTGATGGAGCAGCAGCCAAAAGGTCAACCAGCCGATCCCCAACCATGTCACCCAGATGCGCGCGAATCTCAGCGGGCGGCAACCACAGCCCCGCATTCGCCAGCCCGACATTGCGGCCCGAGCCACCGTGACCGATGTCATGCGCCTCAAGCAGACAGACCGAAGCACCAGCCTTGGCCGCGGTCAGCGCCGCAGAACAGCCGGTATAACCACCACCGATCACCGCCAGATCAACAGTGAAATCACCGGTCGAAACACTGGGTTCGACATGTTCACGGCATGTGTTCAGCCAAAGGGACTGGTTGTGGTCGCTCATGTCGCGCTCCTTGAAATTGCGCGGATCATCAGGGCAGTGTCAGCCGGTTGCAAGCGCTCTTTGATCCTCGCGCCCCATGGCGATCAGGAAGGGTTGCGCATCCTGTTTCGCTTGAAAATCAGCCTTGTTACCCATGCCCCGCCAGTTCGCCAGAACAAGAGATTGCGCCACTGCGCCACCTAAGGTCGCACCGGGGCCGGTAACAATGAACACGTCTGGCGCGAACTCATGCGCGGCGGTCTGGATCGCACGGGTAAAGTCATAGGGTTCGGTCACTTGGTGGCCCAGGGTATAATCCCAAAGCGCATGCGTATCCGTCGCACCCGGCCACCAAACCTTTCCGCGACCGTCGATCAGGGGGCGTTCAGGCTGTCCGAACAAGTCCGCTCCCAAACGCGCACGCCCTTCGGCAGCGACCGGTGCCTGCAAGGATGTGTGAAACGCGGCATGGTTTGGCAGACGCATCGGGAAACTGTCCTGCACGGCGGGTTGCGACGCCTCGAACGCCTTCAGCCCCATTTCATTGCCTGCCAGAACCAGCATTCCGCCCAGTTCAATGGACAAAGCAAGATCATGATCCTGAATTGCGTTGATGCGCGCCACATCTGCCAACAGCTCGGTCTTGCGCGCGGCGTCGTCCGCCCAATCATCGGCAACATAGGGGTAAACCAATTGACCGCCGATCAGGTGATCCTGCATCAGTGTTCCCATCGTGTTCACGACGCGAAACCCGTCCTCAGGCGACAACGCCCCGGCAGCGGCCAATGCAATGTACCACCCCATCGAGTTCCCGGTGACCGCGACCACTTCGATATCATCGGCCTGCGATTGCGCGTCCGCCAGCGAAGCTGCGTAGATGAGCGGTGAGGCAATGTCGCCTTTTGAATACTTGGAAACTGTGAACCGCGCTGCGCCATCCAATGCAGTAACGGCCTCTTGCCCTGCTTCGGCACGTATCGCGTCGAAGCGCCTAAACATCGCAGTCCGCTGCGCGTGGTGGCGATGCAGATAGCCAAGCTCGGGCTTGTTGTATGTACCCCGACCGGGGCAGATCACGACAGCTGTGCGGGTCATGAGCGGCCCCCCGTCAGTTTTAGCGCAGCGGCGAGAATCCCCTCTTTCGACGGCAGCGGAGCAGCATAAGCGGGGCCAGTGGCGATAAAACAATCTTCGGCCACGACGCGCGCGCTAGGGGTAGAGGGACTGTTTTCGGTGAAAAAGGTCATCAGCGCCTCGGACTGGCTGCCAGTACGGCGGCACTCGTCGACGATCAGGACGTGTTTGCAACCCTTTGTGGCCTGACGCAGAGCCTCAATCGGGAGAGGTGCCAGCCAGCGCATGTCGATGATACGGGTTTTCACGCCCGCTGCCTCCAACTCGGGCAGAGCCTGTTTCGACAGGTAATGCCCGTTTCCATAAGTGACCATGGCCAGATCTTTACCCTCGCCATGCACGCCAACCTCACCCAGCGCGATACTCTGGTCAGGCGACGGGTACGCCGTCATCCAACCTGCGTCCTTTGCATCGTGCAGATCGCGCATCGGATAAAGGGCAATAGGTTCCAGAAAGACCACGACCCGCTGTTCTTCGCGCGCCAGCCGTACGCATTCGCGCAGCATCTTAGCCGCATCTGCGCCTGTCGACGGGCATGCAATGATCACGCCGGGAATGTCGCGCAGGACAGCCAGCGAGTTGTCATTGTGGAAATGGCCGCCGAACCCTTTCTGATACCCAAGCCCCGCGATGCGCAGAACCATCGGGTTAGTGAACTGCCCGTTCGAGAAAAAGGGCAGGGTCGCGGCCTCGCCCCTGATCTGGTCCTCGGCATTGTGCAGATAGGCCAGAAACTGGATTTCGGGGATCGGAATGAACCCGTTATGCCCCATGCCAATGGCCAGTCCCAGAATGGACTGCTCATCCAACAGCGTGTCGATCACCCGGTCCGGGCCAAAGCGTTGCTGCAGTTTCTGGGTCACGCCATAGACGCCGCCCTTGCGGCCGACATCTTCGCCCATACAGACGACCTCGCCGTGTTCCAGCATCAGATCGGTCAGCGCCCAGTTGATCAGACGGCTCATGGGTTGCGGATCATCCATTGCCCGCATGTC
This sequence comes from Ruegeria sp. YTSC003, assembly GCF_059609785.1. Lineage (NCBI taxonomy): Bacteria > Pseudomonadati > Pseudomonadota > Alphaproteobacteria > Rhodobacterales > Roseobacteraceae > Ruegeria > Ruegeria sp. YTSC003. The sequence continues at coordinate 722,619 of NZ_JBXWMK010000001.1, forward strand.
GCCGCCAAAGGCCTTGGCGCGCGCTTCGGTACTGGGACCGTTGGTGGGCTTACAGATCCGCTTTGGCGGGATCAGGCTGGCCATAACCTCGGACGCATTGGCCAGATGCGGGCGGGTTGCGGCCTCCGCCGCGATGCGGTCCGTGCGGGCGCAGGTATCTTCGTAGTTTTTCAACGCCTGCTCCGGCGCCAACGCCCCGGCCTGTTCCAGCAAGCGCACCGAGTGCAGCAGGGGATCGTTGGCCTCGTCCGCCTCCACTTCGGATTTTGGTAGGTATGTAGTCGGCACATCAGCGCCTGCGTGTCCGTAAAGGCGGACGGTTTTCAGGTGCAGGAAGGCAGGTTTGCGGCGGGAGCGGACATACTCGGCGGCTTCCTTGGACACTGCGTAGGTCTCGTAGATATCCAGACCGTTGGCCTGAAAGTACTTGATCCCGGGGCGATGCTCCATCGACGCCTGTATCCAACCCTTGGGCGTTTTGACCGAGATTCCAATCCCGTTATCCTCACACACAAACAACAGCGGCAAAGGCGTCGACTGCACGCTGGTCCAGCCTGCGGTGTTGATCGCGCCCTGCGCGGTGGAGTGGTTGGCCGAGGCATCCCCGAAGGAACACATCGTAATCCCGTCCAAGGGCAGTTCACGGTGTTCAGGATCGCGTCTCCGCGCGGCGCCTAACGAATAAGCAGCACCCACAGCCTTGGGCAGATGGCTGGCGATGGTCGAGGTTTGCGGCGGGATGGTCAGCGCCTTTGAACCCAAAACCTTATGCCGCCCGCCCGAGGTCGGATCCTCTTTCGAGCAGGCAAAGCTCAGCAACATGTCCCACGCAATTTGCTGGCCCGGCACCTGCTCGGCCCGGGCGATCTGGAACGCCGCGTCGCGGTAGTGAAGAAAGGCAATATCGGTCGGACGCAATGCATGCGCCACGGCTGCCATCCCTTCGTGGCCGGATGATCCGATGGTGTAAAACCCCTGCCCCGCCTTCTGCATGGCCCGGCTGGTCCGGTCCAATGCACGGCTAAGGACCTGTGACCGGAACAGCGACACCGCATCGGTTCCGCTTAGCCCCGGCCTCGGGCTTGCGCCTTCGGGGAAGTCGCGCTTGGCGACCCGGGTCAGGAAATTCTCGTGAACGATCTGGGCGCGATCCATTGGGTGTCTTCCGGTCTTACTTAGTTACAACTTGGCGGTAGCGTCCGCGATACGGCGCATACCTTCTTGCAGGCTTTCGGTGGCATAGGCAAAAGAAAGCCGCAAATGCCCCGGCATCCCAAACGCGCGCCCCGGCACCAGCGCCACGCCCGCCTCATCCAGCAGATAGCGACAGAATTCATGGTCTGTGGGCATTTTCGCATGAGTTTTGGGAAAGACGTAAAACGCGCCATCCGGCACGGCACATTCCAGACCAGCGGCGTTTAGCCCTTCGACAACCAGATCGCGGCGCTCTCGCATTTCCCGACGGCGTTCTGCCAGCAAGCCTTGCGGCCCGTTGATGGCCTCCAATGCTGCAGCCTGGGCAATCGAACACGCCCCCGACGTGATTTGCCCCTGCACGGCAACCATCGCGTTGATCAACTCAGCAGGGCCAATTCCCCACCCGATGCGCCAGCCGGTCATGGAATAGGCCTTGGACACGCCGTTTACGATCAACGTTCGTTCCGCCAATTCGGGAACGGCCAGCACAAAGGGCGTGAAAGGCACAAAAGACAGGTGTTGATAAATCTCGTCAGAAATCACCCAGACCTGAGAATAGTTTTGCAATACCGCGCCCAGCGCCTGCAATTCCGCCTTGGAATAGACCGCGCCGGTCGGATTGGACGGCGAGTTCAGCAGCAGCCAACGCGTGCGCGGGGTGATCGCGGCCTCCAACTGATCCGGCGTCAGTTTGAATTTCTGCGTCGCCGGACAGCGGACGACTACGGGGACACCGCCAGCCAAACTGACCATATCCGCATAGCTTGTCCAGAATGGAGCAGCCATAATCACTTCATCACCAGGGTTCAGAGTTGCCATCATTGCGGAGGACAAAACCTGCTTGGCACCCGTCGAAACGATTACATTTTCGGGGCGCGCGCCAGCCTCAGTCGCAATCGCTGATCGCAAGGCGGGCGTTCCTGCCGTTGCGGGGTATCGCGTCTGCCCGTCAATAGCTGCGCGGTGGGCCGCCTTAACAACATGCGGCGGCGTTGGGAAATCAGGCTCACCTGTGCTGAGCGCAATCACGTCGGCACCCTGCGCGCGAAGACGCGCGGCCTGCTCTGAGATACGAACGATCTCTGACAGCTCAATGCCATTCAACCGGTCGGCGGGCTGAAACTCTTTAATACTGGTCGTCAGGTTCATTGGTCCACATCCACGCTGGAATCCACACCTCTGTATCGGGCTGGCGCGCTGCAATTGCCAGTGATATTCCGTGTGAAAGGTATGAGGATTAGTCATATGATTGCGCCCCGTCGGTTTCTTCCCTCGATCCCCTCTCTTCTGGCATTGGAGGCGGTTGATCGCCTCGGCAGTGCCTCGGCTGCAGCCGAGGAGCTGTCGCTAACCCAAAGCGCGATCAGCCGACAGCTGAAGTCCATGGAGGAACAACTGGGTGTCGCGCTTATCCAGCGCAATCAAATGCGATTGCACCTGACCTCCGCCGCGAAAGATTATGTTCAGGTGGCGCGCACAGCGCTGAACCAGATTGCGCTGGCGTCACTGAAACTGAAGGCCAACCCAACAGGCGGGTCGCTGAACCTGTCCATCCTGCCCGCCTTTGGAATGCACTGGCTGGCACCACGCCTGCAGGATTTTGCCCGTCGCCACCCCGAAGTGACTGTGAACCTGAGCACATGCCTCAAGCCGTTTGACTTCGAGACCGAACATTTTGATGCCGCCATCCACTTCGGCCAAAAGAACTGGCCGGGCGTCAACTACCTGCCGATCATGCGTGAAGATGTGGTTCCGGTCTGCGCTCCGGACCTATTGCCAGATCAGGAGCAGGACTTGAGCTGGCTAATGACGGCTCCCCTGCTGCATCTAGAGACTCGACCGGACGCTTGGGAGCGATGGTTTGCGGCACAAGGGCGTGACGTATCAGGGATGCGGGGAATGCTGTTCGATCAGTTCTCGACTATGGTGCAGGCCACGATCCACGGGTTGGGAGCGGCGCTATTGCCCAGCTATCTGATTGAAGACGAACTGAAAACCAAAAGGTTGGTTCCCGCATGGAACGGACCCCGCATCAGCCTTGGGCAATTCTTTTTGGTCTGGCCGCAGTCACGGCCGGAATCCGAACCGCTACGGTCGTTTCGGATATGGCTCCAAGGTCAGGTTGGCCAATTCTGATCCCAAACTGCGCAGCCTCCGGCCTTGCGTCCTGCGGACGGCAGAGGGGTCGGGCAGGTGCGGGCTGCGCCCGCACCTGCCCGACCCAACGGGAGGAGACGTTTTCCAAAAACGTTGACAACAGGCGGGAGCCCTTTGGGTGCGTTACTTATCCAGCGAGCGGGCGATCAATTCTTTCATGATCTCGTTGGTGCCGCCATAGATCATCTGCACCCGCGCATCCGCATAAAGCCGAGCGATCGGGTATTCCATCATGAACCCGTACCCACCGAACAGCTGAAGGCATTCGTGCATGATCTCGTTCTGCACTTCTGAACCCCAATATTTCACCATCGAGGCCGTCGCCGCATCCAACGTGCCCGCCTCAAGTTGTGCGATGCAGTCATTGACGAAACTGCGCAGAACTTCGGCTTTGGTTTTGCACTCAGCCAATTTGAAACGCGTGTTCTGAAAGTCCATAACGCGTTGGCCAAAGGCCTTGCGTTCCTGCGTATAACGCACTGTCTCGGCAATTGCGAAGTCGATCGCGCCCAACGCCATGATGCCGATGGTCAGGCGTTCCCAGGGCAGTTGCTTCATCATCTGATAGAAGCCCTGGCCTTCTTCTGGTCCGATCAGGTTCGTCATCGGAACCTTGACGTCTTCAAAGAACAGCTCGGCAGTATCGTTGGCCTTCATCCCCAATTTCTTGAGGTTACGACCCCGGCGAAATCCTTCTGCGCCTTCGGTTTCTACTGCGATCAGCGATACGCCCTTGGACCCTTGCGATTTATCCGTCTTTGCAGCCACCAGAATCAAATCGGCGGATTGGCCGTTGGTGATAAAGATCTTGGATCCGTTCAGGCGATAGGAATTTCCGTCCTTGTCTGCGGTGGTGCGAACGGACTGAACGTCCGAACCTGTTCCGGGCTCGGTCATGGCCAAAGCGCCAACCATTTCACCGGATGCCAAACGAGGCAGCCATTTGTGCTTTTGATCCTCGCTGCCATAGGCGTTCAGGTAATGGACAACAATCGACTGAATTCCAAAACCCCAACCCGAGTCACCGCGTGCGGCTTGCCCGTACATCGTGACCGCGTCAAATCCAATCCCACCGCCTACGCCACCATATTCCTCGGCAATAGCGCCGGCCATCAAACCCATATCCCCGGCCTTGTTCCAGAATTCGCGATCGACCATGCCGTTTTGGTTCCAGCGTTCGATATTGGGTACAAGTTCGTCGTCCATGAACCGGTTTGCCATTTCGGCAAACATCTGATGTTCGTCAGTGACCCAGTTGGCGGTTGGCTTGAATAGCGACATATAGGTTTCTCCCAAATCGAATTTCGATAAGGGTAGCGTTGGGCATCGCGCAAACCAACCCATCTACCGGATTGCTACGCAACGTCTTTTTCGTACAAGACCTTACGTTCACAGGTTTAAACCCGGTCAAGCCAGGGCATTATCCAGCAGAACCTGTGCCGCTGCCTTTGCATCTCGCGCAGGATCGCAGCTTTTTACCAGAACGGCCGTGACGATTGCGCCCTCTTGCAAGAGCAGCAGCTGGCATCCCAATGCCTCGGGATCACGTGCGCCTGCCTTGCGGGCCAGATCGGTGAGAAATTCGAGCATCAGATGCTTGTGTTCGGCTGCTTGCACATGGATCGGGTGATCTTGTTCCTGATACTCTGCGCCCGCTTTGATGAACATGCATCCGCGAAAGCTGTCCTCCTTGAACCATTCGCCCAGCACATCAAAACTGGCGATCAGCCGTTCGGCAGGTGTATCGGCTAGCTCATCTACGCGTTGCAGGAACCATTTGCGAAAGTTCTCATCCCGCAACTGTAAAGCCGCCAGGATCAGCTCTTCCTTGGTACGGAAATGTTTGTACATCGACGTTTTCGACACGCCCGTCTCGACCACTAACTTGTCCATGCCGGTGACGTGAAATCCGTCACGATAGAAGACCTGCAATGCCTTGCGGACCAGCTCGTCACGTTTGTTCGGGCGCATCTGTCAGCTCCTGTATGTACTGATCGGTACATAATACACTGCAGCGATGGCTGCAACAGACACAACCTAACCTGCTGTTTTCACTTACTCTCCTTAGGAGACGAAAAATGTTAGTTCAAATAAATCCAACTCAACACTTGAAAAAGGTTACCGATCTGTACACATTCACGGCACAGTGTACCGATCAGTAAATTTAGGAGCGAACATATGAGACCCCGCACCAGACCTCTCTCGCACCAGTACATCCCCCTTCTTTTGACCATCGCCTTGATGGCGGCTTCTCTGACCTGAAAGACCCGCGCATGAACCGTCCTCCGCTGCCCCCGTTCACCCTGGAAACCGCAACGCAAAAAGTGCGATTGGCAGAAAACGCCTGGAATAGCCGTGATGCGGATGTCGTGACCCCGGCCTATACCGAAGACAGCCAGTGGAGAAATCGGGCAGAATTCCTAAGCGGCCATGCAGACATCCATGCCTTTCTGACACGCAAGTGGCACAAGGAACTGGACTATCGGTTGACCAAAGAGTTGTGGGCCTATTCCGGTGACCGCATTGCGGTTCGTTATGCTTATGAATGGCGTGACGACAGCGGCCAGTGGTTCCGGTCTTATGGCAACGAAAACTGGCAATTTGCCGAAGATGGTCGAATGGCCGAACGGCACGCGTCGCTGAACGACCTGCCGATTGCGGAAACCGAACGTCTGTTTTTCTGGCCGCAAGGCCCCCGTCCCGACGATCACCCCAGCCTGTCCGATCTGGGACTTTGAAAGGAATACTCATGCCCCGCGCCTTTTCCGAACTGACCTTCACACCTGCCGTCCGAGCCCATCAGGAACGGATGGGATCTGCCAAGACCTATGCCAAATTCATCGAAAGTGGCCCGCAGCAAGGTCATGAAATCGGCGAGCCTGAAAAGGCCTTTATCGAAGCGCGGGATGGGTTCTATCAATCCACCGTGTCCGAAACGGGTTGGCCATATGTGCAATACCGTGGCGGACCGACCGGGTTTCTCAAAGTTCTGGGACCGCAGACAATCGGTTATGCCGACTTTTCGGGCAACAAACAGTATATCTCGCGTGGTAACCTGGATGGTAATGACCGGATTGCAATGATCCTGATGGATTACGCCAATCGGCGGCGACTGAAAATTCTTGGCCGGGTCGCGTTCACCGAGGGCGAAGATGCCACGACCAGCCTTTATCCTGACGGTGCCGATGCCCCGGCTGAACGCGCCGTCATCATCCGGGTCGAAGCGCTGGACTGGAACTGCCCGCGCCACATCACGCCCCGCTTTACCGAGGCGGAGCTTCGTCCACATCTGAACTCGCTAGGGCAGCAATTGGCGCAACTTCAGGCCGAAAACGACAGGTTGAAGCAAGAGCTGGCAAAACGGCCCTGACCCAACAGCGCCTGATGAACCTCTCGAACCAGGACTTTACCCATGTCGCGATTTTCATTGAATATGGCCGGTTTCATTCTTGTAGGCATCGCGCTGACCACGGCCGCAGTGTCGCTTGCGTTCTTCGCCTCCCCCGAGGCCGTCAGATCGCCGCCGCCGGATACCTACAACTCTCTCTTGCTAGAAATGTTTGCGAACAGGTGACGCCGACACGCGGGTTGCAAAAAGAAAATCCGCGATACCCCTTGACCTTCCCGTGACTGGAACCCCCATTTGGAGGGCAGATCAGACATCGGGACGAGTCACATGGCTACACCGCAAACAACACAATTCAAAATCTCGGGCATGTCCTGCGCCTCCTGCGTGGGGCGTGTAGAAGCCGCGTTACAATCGGTGCCAGAAGTGACCGATGCCTCGGTCAACTTCGCGACCGAAACGGCGCAGGTCACACATACCGGGCCGATCAACGCACTGACTGACGCCCTGAGCAACGCCGGGTATCCGGCGGCCAGCAAGCAGACGACCCTGAAAATTGGCGGGATGACCTGCGCCTCGTGCGTGGCAAAGATCGAAAAAGCGCTGACTGCTGATCCTGCGGTCGTCGACGCACAAGTCAATCTTGCGACCGAAACCGCTGTGGTCACGTTTATCGACGGGGCCACCGACCCGCAAAAGCTGGCCAGTTTGTCTGAGGCAGCAGGATACCCTGCGCGCGTGGCAGACAGCATGACGGCTGACCAAACAGACCACACGAAATCCGACGAAGCGCATGCGCTGACCCGCGCGACGATCTTCGCAGCGGTATTGGCTCTGCCAGTATTCATTCTGGAAATGGGCGGGCATATGATCCCGGCCTTCCACCATTGGGTCCAGGCCACAATCGGCACGCAAACCAGCCACCTCATCCAGTTCGCACTGACCTCGGCCATACTGATTGGCCCCGGGCGCGTGTTCTATACCAAGGGGATCCCGTCGCTGATGCGCGGATCGCCCGATATGAACGCGCTGGTCGCTTTGGGAACGGGGGCCGCCTATTTGTTTTCCGTCATCGCAACCTTCGCCCCGCAGATCCTGCCGCAGGGTAGCGCCAATGTGTATTTCGAGGCCGCCTCGGTCATCGTGGTTCTCATACTGCTGGGCCGGGTCATGGAAGCGCGCGCCAAAGGCCGGACCGGGGCCGCAATCCGCAAGCTGGTCGGATTGCAGCCCAAAACGGCACGGGTCGAACAGGACGGGAACTTCATAGACAGGCCCATCGCTGACATAACAGTAGGCGATACCCTGCAGATCCGCCCGGGCGAACGGGTTCCCGTGGATGCCGAAGTTCTGGACGGTACCTCTTATGTGGACGAAAGCATGATCACCGGCGAACCGATACCGGTCGGCAAGTCGCCATCAGATCAGGTCGTCGGTGGTACGGTGAATGGCACCGGAGCGCTGCGGGTACGCGCAACGCGCGTTGGTGCCGATACGGTGTTGGCGCAAGTCATCCACATGGTCGAACAGGCGCAGGGAGCGAAGCTGCCGATCCAGGGGCTGGTCGACCGGATCACTGCAAGGTTTGTTCCTGTGGTTATTGGGGTTGCGCTTTTTACGATCGCCATTTGGATGTTCGTCGGCCCGGAACCGGCTTTGCCATTGGCGCTGGTCGCCGGCGTCTCGGTTCTGATTATCGCCTGCCCCTGCGCCATGGGCCTTGCGACACCAACCTCAATCATGGTCGGCACCGGCCGCGCGGCAGAATTGGGCGTGCTGTTCCGCAAAGGCGATGCGTTGCAGCAGTTGCAGCAAGCCAAGGTGGTCGCGCTGGACAAGACCGGGACACTCACGCTGGGCCGGCCGGAACTGGAGAGCGTTACGACCGCAAACGGCTTTGACCGCGACAGTGTTCTGCGTTTGGCGGCCGCCGTAGAGGCACGGTCAGAGCATCCCGTTGCCACTGCCATCACTCGTGCCGGACCATCTGAATTGCCTGAGGTATCCGAATTTGACTCGCTCACAGGGCTGGGTGTTCGGGCTGTGGTCGAGGGGCATAAGCTGCTGATCGGTTCGGCCAGATTGATGGAGCAGAACGACATAACCGTCAGGGACCTGATGGCCGAGGCCAACCAGCGCGCCGAAGAAGGCGCAACCCCTTTGTTTGTAGCCATCGACGGTCAGGCCGCTGCAATGCTTGCGGTCGCGGACCCGATCAAGCCCGGCACTGTGCAGGCGCTTGGGCGGTTGCACGAAATGGGGCTAACTTTGGCGATTGTGACAGGCGACAACGCCCGGACGGCGCAGGCGCTGGCGGACAAGCTGGGCATAGATCATGTCACGGCCGAAGTGCTGCCCGATGGTAAGCTTGCCGCGATCAATACTCTGCGCGACACGTTCGGCGCACTGGCCTTTGTCGGGGATGGCATCAACGATGCCCCAGCGTTGGCTTCGGCGGATATCGGAATCGCCATCGGAACCGGCACCGATGTAGCGATTGAAACTGCGGATGTGGTGCTGATGTCGGGTGATCTGCGCGGTGTCGCAAACGCGGTCGAGATCAGCCGCAGAACCATGCGCAACATCAAGCAGAACCTAGGCTGGGCGTTTGGTTACAACATCCTGCTTATCCCGGTTGCTGCGGGAGTTCTTTACCCGTTTGGCGGCCACCTTCTGTCCCCGGCCCTTGCCGCAGGGGCCATGGCATTGTCCAGCGTCTTTGTCGTCTCGAATGCACTGCGTTTGCGGCGCGTCCGGGCCAGCCTGCCTGACACCCCGCAAGGCCATGCAACGCAAACGGTGACCTCATGAATATCGGCGATGTTTCAAGCCAGACCGGCCTACCCGCCAAGACGATCCGGTATTACGAAGATATCGGCCTGGTAAAGCCCCTGCGCGATGACAACGGATACCGCAGGTTTCGCAGTCAGGACGTGCACAAACTGAATTTTCTGGGCCGCGCCCGCGCCTTGGGATTCACGATCGAGGATTGCCGGACGCTGATGGCATTGTACGAGGACGAAACCCGTGCCAGCGCCGATGTCAAAAAGGTGGCCCGCGCGCATATGGCTCAGATCGAAGCCAAGATCGCTGACCTGAACGCCATGCGGGACACTCTGAGCCATCTGATCGACGCTTGCGCAGGGGACGACAGACCCGATTGCCCGATCCTACAGGATTTGGGCGGCAAAGCGTGACGCGGGGTTGCCCTTTGGACGCAGCTTTGCTTTGTCTCTGCTAAACAATCCGGCCCGCTGAAAAAGACGGGGACCGGACAGCAGAGAGGATCTCCAAATGGCAAAAGTCGCGTTTCTGGGTCTGGGCGTCATGGGATACCCCATGGCCGGTCACTTGCAGGCCGCAGGTCATGAGGTGACCGTTTACAACCGCACCGCCACTAAGGCCGAAGCTTGGGTCGCCCAACATGGTGGCGCCATGGCGACAACCCCCCGAGAGGCCGCGCAGGGTGCAGATTTCGTCATGGCCTGTGTCGGCAATGACGACGATCTACGGATGGTTTGTACAGGTGAAGACGGCGCATTCAGCGGCATGTCCAATGGGGCGACCTTTGTTGATCACACCACTGTTTCGGCCATGGTGACACGCGATTTGTACGAAGTTGGGCAAACAAAAGGCATCGCTTTTGTGGACGCTCCGATCTCGGGCGGTCAGGCAGGGGCAGAAAATGCGGTTCTGTCGATTATGTGCGGTGGGGATCAGGCGGCGTATGACGCGGCTGAACCGATTATGCAGGTCTATTCCAAGATATGCCGTCGTATCGGCGACAGCGGTGCAGGTCAGATGACCAAGATGTGCAACCAGATCGCTATTGCCGGTCTGGTGCAAGGCCTCAGCGAAGCGCTGCACTTTGCCGAGAAGGCGGGCCTTGATGGCCGCGCAGTTGTTGAAGTTATCAGTCAGGGCGCGGCGGGCAGTTGGCAGATGGCAAACCGATATGAGACAATGCTGGATGACCATTTCGAACATGGGTTTGCGGTGGACTGGATGCGTAAGGACCTCGGCATCTGTCTGGATACGGCCAATGAAACGGGGGCTTCGCTGCCTGTTACCGCTCTGGTCGATCAGTTTTACAAGGACGTTCAGAAATTGGGCGGCGGGCGCTGGGACACGTCCTCGCTGATCAAACGCCTGCGCGCGCTGGATTAAAGGACCGTCGCACTGATGACCGAGTTGACCGAATTCTGGGCCCACGCCCTGCGCATCCATTGGGGGCTTGAGGCCAAACTGAACCGGCTGGACGGCGAATATGACCTCAACTTTCTGGTCAAGGCCACCAATGGTCAGGACTACGTACTGAAAGTCATGCGCGCGGGTTGCGAGGCAGAGTTCATTGACCTGCAGATAAAGGCGCTGAAACACGTTGCCGCCGAGGCACCGGGACTGCCCTTTCCCAGTGTTTTTCCGGATATCAACGGTGCGCTGCTCCCGGAAATCCCTGATCAGGATGGGCAGCCCCGACTGGTTTGGTTGCTCGAATGCCTGCCCGGCCAATGCTATGCCAAGGCTGCGCCGAAATCCGAGGAACTGATCCTGAAACTGGGCCGCGTTCTAGGCGCAACCGACCGGGCACTGGAACGGTTTACTCACGACGGGCTACACCGCGCGGATTTCAAATGGGACCTGACACAGGCGGGCTGGATTTCGGACAAGTTGGATGCCATTGCCGACCCTGCGCGGCAGGCAATGTTGTCAGAGATTTGCGTTGAATTCGATGCGATCTCGGGCTCTCTGGCGGGCCTGCCGAAGCAAGCGATCCACAATGATGCCAACGACTACAATATATTGGTCGACGGTGAACTGGGTCAGCGGCAAACCGTCTCTGGCTTGATCGACCTGGGCGACATGTGCGCCGCACCGCGTATTTGCGATCTGGCGATAGCCGGGGCGTATATCGTCCTGGACCACCCAAAACCCGAGCCGGCATTGACGGCGTTGGTCCGCGGCTATCACGCCGCCAATCGTCTGCGTGCTGACGAGGTCGATTTGATCTGGCCGCTGCTGCGGATGCGGCTGGCCGTGTCCGTGGTAAACTCGACCCTGATGGCGGCGGACAATCCGGACGACCCTTATGTGACCATCAGTCAGGCCCCCGCTTGGCGGTTTTTGGAAAACGACAGGGTGAATGGCGGCTTGATGCTCGCCCGGCTGCGCGCCGCCTGCGGGTTGCCGGTAACCGACGGGGCCGAACGTATCCACGCCTATCTGTCCGAACATCGCGGTCAATTCGCGCAGATGTTCGAACAGGACCTGAGCGATGTTCCGATGGGATCGCTTTCGGTCGAGAATTCAACTTGGCCCCAGAACCCGTTCCACATGCCTCTGGATGAAGCCGCGCGTGTCGGTGAGGAATTCGGTGAGGAATTCGGTGAGGGGCTCTGGCTGGGCTACTACAACGAACCGCGCCTGATCTATGCCGAGCCAGCGTTCCGCAAAGGGCCGTGGAAAGCCTCTGACCGACGGACAGTGCATTTGGCGGTGGATGTGTTCGCCCCAGCCGGAACCGTGTTGTATTCCCCGATGAGCGGTCGGGTCGAAGCGGTCGAAAACCGTGACGCGCATCTGGACTATGGCGGCGTCGTGATTCTGCATCATGAAACACCCGAGGGCGATCCGTTCTATACACTCTACGGTCATCTCGACCCCGAAGTCTGCGACCGACTGAAACCGGGCGATCCTGTGGCGCAGGGCGCGGCTTTTGCGCGATTGGGGGATGCTACGCAAAACGGCGGCTGGGCTCCGCATGTGCACTTTCAACTGGCCCTGACAACCAATGGCATGCAAAACGACTGGCCCGGCGTTGGTGATCCTGACGAAATGGAGCTGTGGCACGCCGTCTGTCCAAATCCGGCAGCGTTGTTGAATCTGCCGGACGACAAGGTGTTCTATCGCCCGACCGACAAGCAAGCGATCCTGCAAGGGCGGCATGACCATTTCGGTGGCAACCTGTCCCTGACCTACGATGATCCGGTCATGCTGGTGCGCGGGTGGAAGCATCATCTGTTCGACGAATGGGGCCGCCCCTATCTGGATGCCTATAACAACGTCCCTCATGTGGGTCATGCACACCCGCGCATTCAGGCCGTGGCAGCCGACCAGCTTAAGCGGATGAATTCGAACACCCGCTACCTGCACCCCGCTCAGACTGCGTTTGCCGACAAGATTCTGTCCAAGCTGCCCGACCATTTCGAAGTCTGCTTCTTCGTAAACTCAGGCACGGAAGCCAACGAGTTGGCCCTACGACTGGCACGGGCGCATACCGGGGCCAAAGGGATCGTGACGCCGGATCATGGCTATCACGGTAATACCAACGCGGCAGTGGCGGTCTCTGCCTACAAGTTCAACAAACCCGGCGGCATTGGCCAGGCCGATTGGGTCGAGCTGGTCGAGGTGGCTGATGACTATCGTGGCTCGTTCGGACGCGACGATCCCGATCGGTCACAGAAGTTTGCCGATCTGGTTGATCCGGCTATTGCCGCGTTGCAGGCCAAAGGCCAGGGGTTGGCTGGCTTCATCGCCGAGACCTTCCCCTCGGTCGGCGGCCAGATCATTCCACCCAAGGGGTACCTGTCAGCCGTCTACGAAAAAATCCGTGCAGCAGGAGGTGTTTGCATTGCTGACGAGGTGCAGACGGGCCTTGGTCGCCTTGGCGACTACTATTTCGGCTTTGAACACCAGGGCGCGCTGCCGGATATCGTTGTTATGGGGAAACCCATCGGCAACGGCCATCCGCTGGGCGTACTGGTCACGACCAAAGCCATCGCAGACAGCTTCAACAACGGGATCGAGTTCTTTTCGACTTTTGGCGGCTCTACCCTGTCCTGCCGGACCGGCAAGGAGGTGCTGGACATTGTCGATGACGAGGGGCTGCAGGACAATGCCCGTGACATGGGCACGCGCCTGATGGATGGGCTCCGACAGATTGAGGCTGATTTCGGCTGTGTCGGTGACGTGCGCGGTATGGGCTTGTTTCTGGGCGTAGAACTGATCAATCCGGACGGATCCGAAGGCACCGAAATCTGCAATTATGTCAAAAACCGGATGCGCGATCACCGTATCCTGATCGGCAGCGAAGGACCCAAGGACAACATCCTGAAAATTCGCCCGCCTTTGACGATTGAGGCTGAAGATGTCGACATGATCCTATGGGCATTACGCAAGGTCCTATCCGAGGTCGGCGATTACGCCCCCACCTCGGTCTGCGATCATGACCACCACCACGCGGGCTGTGGGTGTTGCTGAAACAAAAAACCCCGGCTCTGACAGGCCGGGGTTTTGAAGTCGCCAGCCGCTTAGTGCAGCATGGCCGAGGGGGATTTATGCCCTGTCGTCGGCAGGGGTATTGACGCGGTCATCCGGCGCAGCACCATACCCATCTCTTCGGACAGTGACGCCAGTGCCGGGGCAAAGTCTGGTCGTACGATCAGCGTTGCCATCATCATCGCGTCTTCACGCGCACCTTCCGAAGCGGCAGCGATCATCTGGGCAAAACAGTTTTCGTCTGCACCAAGGCAGGAACAGCCAAGCCCATGCCGTACCAAGGGACGGCGGCTGTGGTGGGCACACAGCCCGCACAGACGATCTAGCGTCATCACTGCAGCCCGCCCCTGATCCAGGCCAAGCGCAATTTCGAAATCGCTTGCAGCATCCGCACGGGCCTCGGGACTTTCGCTCCATAATCGCAGATACATCACAGCACCGGCTTCGATCGGGCTAAGGTCGGACAGACGCCCAACCGCAGCGCCACCGCGAGAGGAATGCGTGCTCATTTCGTCAGGATCAGCTTGCCGGCGCGTGTGATACGCAGGGTATAAAGTTGATCGCCCAGTTCGATATGGGCCAGGTTGCCACCCTTGGTCAGATCTTCGGCCTTATGTGCCGGAAGCATGGACACCGCATAGGACTGGCTGGGATTCGGGGTCTGCACATTCATCAGGACAACTCCAGTAGGTTCTCGGGCGAAGGGCCTTAATTTGTTCGCGCTTTCAACAATATGGCTGACCCGAACTGGGTTGGCTGAGGGGGTCTTTCCGTTAATCTGATTAATTTAGTCAGGTATGTCAACCCTATTCGATGGAAACCGCGAATGTGGGGTGATTGCGCAAAGATTTCATGCAGGTTAGGTCTGGCTCACACGCATTAACCGACGGGGAAACCGATGACCGCAACAATCATGTTCGACCTGGATGGAACACTGGTAGACAGCCTTCCGGACATTGCAGCGGCCGCCAACCGGACATTGCTGGATATTGGCGTCGCCCCGTTGCCGGAAAGCACGATCAAGCAATTTGTGGGCAACGGTCTGCCAAAACTGGTCGAACGCATGATCCACCATCACGACCTGCCGATAGAGCGCCACGGCGAATTGACCAAACTGACGCTGGCCCACTACTCTGCCGCCTCCAGCGACAAAACAATTCCCTACGCGGGCGTCCCACAGGCGCTGGCGCAACTGCGCAAAATGGGCTGCGTTCTGGGCGTATGCACGAATAAACCTGAGGCACCCGCCCGTCATATCCTGGACGCACTGGATCTGGCACATCACTTCGATACAGTGTTTGGCGGCGATACACTGCCTGTTCGCAAACCAGACCCCGCGCACCTTGAGGCAAGTTTCAACGCGGTCGCCAGCGCCGGACCCCGGCTCTATGTAGGAGACAGCGAAGTGGATGCCGAAACTGCGCGTCGTGCAAACGTGCCCTTTCTTTTGTTTTCGGAAGGCTACCGAAAAACTCCGGTGGAAGAGATCCCACACAGGTTCAGCTATGATGACGCGCACAAACTACCCGCACTCGTCCTGGAGGCATTGCAGGGATAGGGGAAAAGTTTGCTGGCAGGGGGATTTGGGAAGGCGGTTGAGGGGCCGGCCGAGGGGGTAAGTAGCCAGCCCCTCATCGGGGAAAAGTGGTATTGTCCGCAGTAATTCTTTGGATGCATTAACCCTAACGAATCGACCTGTATTCAGAAATTGGGGGTTTCCCGTAGGCGAAGATAACTAATTGAATTTTCATTCATTTTTATGACAAAAAATGCCAAATAACCGAAAATGCACATTTTGGCACGCGTCTGAACCCAAGAATCATCCATCTGGGCGGCGAAAACTCTACTCCATGCGCCGCCTGCCAAGAAAAATTGGACAGACCTTCCTTGGAAAACAATCCTCGTCCGCAGGCCGATCAGGGTGACGCTGGATTGCGCCGAATTCAACAATGGGTTTTCGATGAACTGAAAAAACGGTGTGTTCTTCGGGTCCGGTGAGATTGCGAGCCGACAGAATGCTTCAAGCTTGAATTGCTCGCCATCAACGCTGCTGGCTTCGGCCCAGTTCAGACCAGGCCGTGCAAGGTTTGTCTTGCGATCCATATGGCTGCGGCGATTTTTGATTTTGAACGTCAAAGAGCCTCGTTCGGGCGCCTGCCAGTTGGTTCAGGCGCAAGCCGCGATCTTTACCATGAACTCAACTCGCAACCTTCAGGGTGCTTCGTTTCACGAGATCCTTGTAGAGCTCGCGTAGGCGACGTGTCATCGGGCCAGCACCTTCATGTTCTCCGATCGTTTTCCCGTCAATTGAAGCGACAGGTGTTTGCGCACCGAAAGTGCCCGTCAAAAAGGCCTCGTCGGCTCCATACGCTTCATAAAGCGAGTAATTCTTCTCGAACACCGGGATGTCGTTGGCCCTACACAGGTCTATGACCTTTTGGCGAGTGACCCCGTTCATGCAGTAGTCTCCAGTGGAGGTCCAAACCTCACCGCGGCGTACAATGAAGAAGTTGCAGGCATTTGTGGTGTTCACAAACCCAAGTGGATCCAGCATGAGGGCCTCATCCGCGCCAGCCTGTTCAGCCTGCAGACATGCGATAACGCAGTTCAGTTTCGAGTGACTGTTATACTTAGCATCCTGGCTCATCGGCAGGCCGCGCACCTGAGGCACAGTGGCCAGGCGAATGCCCTTGTTCATTAGGCTGTCTGCCGGTTTCGAATGTTCCATAATCGCAACCACCGTAGGTCCGGATCGAGATAACCCGGGGTGCTGAAACGGCTTGTCCTTTGGCCCGCGTGTCACCATGAACCGGCAATGCGCGTCCGTTGTCATACCGTTGGCCTTAGCGGTCTCATTCAGCGCTTGCAGGACCTCGTCCTTGGTCATGCCAACATCGATCGAAACGGCTTTGCAGCTATTGAAAAACCGGTCCATGTGTTCGTCGAAGAACGCCCACGTGCCATTATAGAGCCTCAGCCCTTCCCACATGCCATCGCCCAGCATGAAGCCAGAGTCATAGACGGACACCACCGCCTCGCCTCGCGGCACGATCTTTCCGTTTAGAAAGATCTTAATGTCTTGATTGCGCGCGTCTTCCTGCGCGTCGTGAGTGGAATGGCTCAGGCTTTGCTCGCTCATATTGTTTCTCGTAGGTGGGCGTTTTGTTGAAAGGGTGCAGAGGCGGCGGCAACCGCCACCTCGGTTGTTTGTTTAGTTAAGAAGCCCGACTTCGCGGAAATAGCGCTCGGCGCCGGGATGCATTGGTGCGGATAACCCATTTATCACCATTTCCTCTTTCTTGAGGTTGGCAAAAGCCGGGTGAAATGACTTGAAGGCATCAAAGTTGTCAAAAACCGCCTTGACCATCACATACACGGTTTCTTCCGGTACATTTGAGGAGGTCACGAAAGTGGACGGAAGACCAAAGGACGGAACATCTCCATCTACGCCTCGGTAAAGACCGCCTGGTATGGTTACGTTCCCATAGTAGGGCTTACTCTCAACCAGCGTCTGTACTGCATCGCCGTCAACAGGAATGATGTTGATATCGCATGTTGTGGCAGCTTCCAAAACGTTTGCCACCGGGTTACCCGCGACCATCAAAAACGCTTCAATGGTATTATCGCACAAGGCCGAAGATTGTTCTGCTGATTTCAGTTCGGTCACCAGTCCAAAGTGATCCATGTCCCAGCCCATAGCGTCCACGAGAACTTCAGCGGTGCCGCGTGTGCCGGAGCCAGGATTGCCCAAATTGATGGTCCGACCGCCGAGATCGTCCAGGGACTCAATGCCGGTGTCTTTGCGAGCGGCGATAATGACCGTATCAGGATGCAGCGAAAACAAGCTGCGGAGTTCGGAATCTGGCCCGTCTTCTTCGAACAGGCTGGTCCCGTTCAGGGCGTGGAACTGCCAGTCGGACTGGACAATTCCCATTTCCAACTCACCCTCGCGCATAGTGCGCAGGTTGTAAACTGAACCACCCGTGCTCTCGACCGAGCAGCGAATGCCATGTTCCTTGCGTTTCTGATTGACCAGCCGACAAATGCCGCCGCCAACGGCATAGTAAATGCCGGTGACACCGCCAGTACCGATTGTCAGAAACTCTTCCGCTTTAGCCGGGGCACCGGCCAGAAGCGCGGCCGCGCCAAACGCTGCAAGCCCGGTATGTATTCTCTTTTTGAGGATGCCGGTCGACAACATGTATAACTCCCTTTTCACCTGTTGCGTCACTCCGGTTCCAGACCGTGTGATCATCTCTTGCCGATGGGTTCGTCGTCGCAGCCAAGGTTCGGAGCTTTTCGAATCCCCACCTGATACGACGATACTACGTGTTTTTACAATTGTCGACAATTCGAGTAATTGTCGACAATCTTCCAAATGTTGGCTACCTTGAAATGAGGTCGCTGCAGTTGAACACCCTACCGAAAATGGAAGTTCAGCTGCGGTTAATTTTCTGGCTATCCTGGCTTCACGAAGTAATCTCGCTTTCCATTCACAGGGTGTTCTATCAACGGGATCGACATGACACGACAAACAGCATCCGCAGAGAAATCCGGCGATACACTGAAAGACAGAACGCTGGAGCGCCTGCAGAAGTTAATCTTGACCGGAGATCTGGAGCCCGGGGCAAAACTGCTTGAAACCCAGGTCGCCGCTCAGTTGGATGTCAGCCGCGCTACATTGCGCGAAGCGATGGTTCAATTGAGTGAGATTGGGCTTCTTGTTTACATTCCTTATCGCGGAACTTTCCTTCGTACGCTGGATCCGATTGATCTGGACGAAATCTATTCGTTCCGAACGGGACTCGAGAAGATGGCGTTTCAATTCTGTTGGGACAAACGTGACCTCATGAGCCTCGCCGACCTGCAAATGCGCAACGACAGGCTATGCGACTGCATCTCGGACAACGATCCCTACGGCGCGATCATGGCTGAAATGCACCTTCACTCATGGTGCTATGAACTTTCGGGGCATAACCTTCTACTGCAAAGCTGGGAGCGCCTAAAACCTAACCTCCAGTTCTACTTTGCTATGCACCAAAAAGCGCACGGGCGCGGCGGTCCACTCCGGGATTCCCACGACAAATACCTCCACCTTGCCCAAGGGAACAGCTTGGATGCCATGTTGGATCACCTTGAAGACCACATGCGGCAAGGGTTAAAAAACACGATGAAATTTCTGAATGAAAGAAACGCTCAAAAAAAACGCGTGTGAACGGAAGATGATAAACTCAAATTAGTTCTGGACCCATTGAATATGTTGCCACTAACTCGGCTGCGTGCGTAAAGCCCCATTGTTTCAGGGGTATATCATGAGCAATCTATTCTGAGTGACAGACGAACAGATGGAGCGTCTTCGGCCTTACCTTCTAAAGAGCCATGGCAAGCCGAGGGTTGATGATCGGCGTGTGTTGAGCGGCATTATTTTCATCAATCGCAATGGGTTGCGCTGGTCTGATGCCCCTTGCGAATATGGGCCGCCAAAGACGCTGTATATCCCGACGCCTCAGCACGGTCAAAGGCCTACGACCTGTTCATTTACCTGATTGACACGGGGGTTCGCCTTCGAGAGGCGACACTGGTCGATTGGGGGGCCATCGACATGCGGGAGCGCTATATCGCCAACTACAACTTCAAAACTTAATCCATGACCTCTCAAGTGTATCCAACGTCACCGTTTCCGGTGCGGAACTGTCCTCGCGCGGTGACAGAAACTGGGCTGAAATCGGTTATGGCAGAGCTCTGGATTGGACCAACGGAAGCGCCCTTTTTGGAGAAGTGTCTTACCGCCAGTCCATCGAGACAAGCGGCAACTGCGGCATCGGTGCAACCGCTGGTCTGCGCGTCCTATGGTGAGGTAAGGAATAAAGCTTCTTATTGGCTGCGCTACGCGATGCAGGCTGGTTTACTTCAGAACCGCCGTGCCGTCACTCACATCTCGTTCAAGTAGTTGGTCGACGAAAATTATCTCTTACAGAAGGATCTATCAGATAAAAAAACCTATCCTGGCGGCGCTGGTTGCAGTCGCCACAGCGGCCTATTCCCCTGCGGTAGCGGAGGACTTCGCATTCCTCCTCTACAATGAAAGCAGCTCTGATCTTGTCGAATTCAATGTCTCTCCAGCGTCATCCGGCGATTGGGAGAAAATCTCCTGGCTGGTGTTTACCTCGCACCAGGATACGAAATTGATGTTGATATTGCTGATCGGTTGACGACCTGCATCTATGACATTCGCGGAACTTTTGCCGACGGTTGGGAAGCCAAGGATTTTCGGCTGAACCTGTGCGATCTGGGAGAATACAAATTCACCGACTGATTGAACATCACAACAGGGACATTGGCTCGACCAGGAGAGCTCCGGCATGCCAGAGCTTTCCGTCCTCAGATGATCGGTGTTGCCTGCAATCAGTCTGAAGAGTGGAAACAAGTTACCTTGTCGAGGTTCTGCGCTGGGTGCGGTTTATTCTGAATTAGACATCAGCATCCATTTCGACATTCCACAAGCGTTGCACAGGTCAGAAAATTGCCGACCTACGATTTTTAGATGAAAGAACTGCCAATGCGCCTCACCGCAGGAAATTTTCTATTCATAAACGTTCTTTTCACGTGCGCGTTTTTAGTCTTCTGCTTTGTCGCCCGCGGAAGCGCGGTTCCCACAATCGAGTCGACAGGGACTGAAGTTGCAAGCTGGTTCTCTGAAAATGGCATGCGGGCGCGAACTTATGTCTGGGCTTCGACCTTTGTGTCTTCGGGCCTGATGACTTTCGCCACTCAGGTTTCGGCATTGCTTCCCTCGCCTCATCGCTATGTGGTTAATTGCACGTGTCTTTGGATTTGCGCTAACCGCGCAGGTGCAGGCGTGGATTTGGTGAGCACAGAATTGTTCCCCAATGCCTGGCCTGGCTCAGCCTTGTGTCTGGCACCGAACAGGCCATCGAGACAGTTACGGTCTTCGGACATTCGGGATTCATTGCACTTGGCGCCTCGATGAACCTTTACCTCGGCGGTTTGCTTGGATTCGTCAGGGTGAGAGGGGTCGTTCGTTGGTTGATGTAAAAGCTTCGAAAAGCGTAAAGTCGTCATTGGTCGTACGGGACTGTGGTAGGCTCCAGCACACTGTGCACGGAGATATGAAAATGCAGCAGGTCGATACGCATCTTCACCTTTGGGACACAGCTCGCTTTGACTATCGTTGGTATCAAAGCGGGTCATTTTCCAATCTGCCTGAAACCTATCTTTTGGATGATGCGATCTCTGAATCTTCAAATGTGGGCACTTCGTTCGTAGTTGTGCAGGCAGAAGTCAACCATGCGCTTGACCCCGTTGAAGAGACGGCGTGGCTTCAGAAAACGGTTGATGAGCATCCGAATGGCAACCAGATCGCCGGGTTCGTCGCCTATGCGGATCTTTCCGATCCACATTTGGAAAGCAAACTGGAGCGACATGCGCGCCATCCTGTTTTCGCTGGTATCCGCCAAGATATTTGGTGGGAAAAGCCTTTACCTCGGCCGGATATTCTCGAAGAAGACATGCTGAAGAAATCCGCCTGGTGTCGCGGCTTTGCAAAGCTGGCCAATGTTAATGTTTCGTTCGATCTGACATGCTGGCATACTCACCTCAGCCAGTTTGCGGTGTTCCTTTCGGACCATCCGGATGTGACTGTTATCATCGATCAACTGGGGTCACCAGATTTGGGTGATAACCATGCACTGCAAGTATGGATGGAAGGTATCAACGCGCTAGCCGCGCTTCCGAACACGTTCATGAAGATTTCGGGTTGATCGCGAGCAGACCCACATTGGAGCGTTGATACTATCAGGCCTTTGGTTGAGCACGTGCTACATGTGTTTGGCTCGAAACGGTGCATGCTAGGCAGTAATTTTCCGGTCGAGGAGCTTACATCGTCCTATGAAAGGGTTTGGACCGCATTTAACGAATTGTTTGCCGAGTTGACCCAGGAAGAGCAAAAAAGCCTGTACTACGCGGCAGCACAGACCGCATATCGGTTTTCAGCGTAATCGCTTTTGGGTCGTTTTAGTGGCGTGTCCAAATGAAAGGCCTTTGAGTCACAAAATGACAAGATTGGTGCGTCGGAGAAAATTCAACCTGTTTAAAATCAATAAATTAACCAGGAAGAAATGAAAAAACTATGTGCCACCCGACATAAATGCTGAAAGTCACACGAGACCGACCCAACCGTCATAGTTGGACCAGAAAAGCAGTGAACATTCGACATCAGAAGGCGCCCCTAACGTTGGGCATCAGGTGAATTTGACCTTTGTGCCATAGACTAACCCGCTCCCCATTTCATACTCACGCAAACAGATTCGCTTGATCTGACTTCCCTTTCGGAAAATCAGGGCTGATTTGTAGGCCAGACAGCGAAGCTGCCTGTGCCGGCTATTCTGCCACGTGGCGAACGCTGGACGGGGTGAGGCATTGCTATTCGACAGGGGTGGTGCGGTCCGCAGGCGCAGCCAAGGACACGGCCCTGTCTAATAGGGTTCCCTGAGGGGGAGGGCAGCGTCCTCACGCTGACGGCCAAGGGCGTTTGGCTTGTCCAAATTCCGTTGGCCCACGAAAGGAATGTAGTGGGAACGACGGCTTGCCGCTTTTTGCGATTATACCATTCTGTCAAACAGCAAAAAGTAACAGTCGACCATAAACAGCAGACCTTAGCTGCGGTCGCAATGTCAGGCTCGACTAAGTGCGGCTTTGCGCAGATATGCACGGTGCGGCATCGGTCATTCTGGGCTCAGGGCAGACAATCAAAAGTCAACAAAAAGGAGTGCCAAATGTCCGCTCTGCGGACAAAGCCGACTTTGCCTTTTACCCGGCTCGGAGTTTAGTTGCCACAAACTTTAGGACTTCGGCACCCTCTGCAATAAGTTTGTTTTCGCAGACAGCCTCGTGAGCATTTGTGCAGATGAAAGACCAAACGGCATAAATCCCATCTGCTATCAAAATGGCTGCGTAGCATTTATTTTGACCGTCAGCGCAAGCCACATTTGCCTTGTTTTGAATGGGGTACATCTCATCAATTAGAGCCGCCACCTCTGCATTCGGCAGCCCTGCAAAATGATGGTGTTCAAATACTTTCAGACCCAATTCGGTGGACAAATACAAATCAGCAGGGAGGTTCTTCAGCTCCATTCGAAGCTGATTGTTGCATGCCTTCCGGCTCCACTCCGACGACAACTTTGGGCAAATTTCTTGTGATATGCCGTACTCGCCGTAGGTTCCGTAGACACCAAAATTTAGTCTAATATTAGATACTTCCGCGGGCTGTGTTGGCTCAGCTGCAAATTCGCGCATCGCAGTTTTATAGTTTTGGGTCGCAAACCACCGAGACTCACCGAATGGCCCGCTATTTCTAAACTTCGGAAGAGGATCAGTGTTGTTTGGCGGCTCGGTAAGTCTTTGCACCGATACCACTGGCACAGAAATCACGAAATCGCCCAATCGAAAATACGCGTCGGTCGCCAAGAACTCTGGGTCTGGTCGGTTCAAGTCGTTTTCGCGTGGGTAAAATGCCCAAATTAGGACAGCAAAAAAAGAGCGGTGGCAAGAAGTGTAAGTCTCTGCAAAATAGGTTGTCCAATCGACCGTGAATGCGAGTTGGTTAATAAACATCATCACTATCAGGCTGCTCACACACTACCATTGCCAAAACGCAAAATAACAGACGCGAACACTATGGGCTCATTACGGACCTCGGTGCCTTTTCAGCGCAGGCTCCTGCCCCGCCGCCAGCTGATCACGCAGACGGCCCAATCCGGTCCTCCGCTGCTTTTTCTATACTGCGCTGCAACCGCGCCAAAGCGGCCCTTCAAAGGCCGCCTCCTTGAGCAGGATCCGCGATTCTTTCTTGATCAGGAAGTTTGACGACGACGAGCTTCCTCTACATTCCAGAAAGCCCAGCATTGGTATTCAATAGAAACTGGCGGAAAATTGGGCTGCTAGCCGCCCCAATGCCGCGAGCGTTTTCCCCAACCGCAGCGGCCTCAACGACCGGAGGAATCAAGCCGCGTTTGTCTTGATTGACTAAGTAACGGCGAACCCTAGACACCAGTTCTTCCCGAACCTCAGGCGGGAACGCGCCATCGATAAGAATGGCCTCGAAGTCGATGACAGCACAGATTGAAAGAGCGGCCTTAGCTAATTCTTGCGCCGTGGTGCCAATCCACGGCTCGACATAGCGGGAAATGCTGCTCCAGTCCTGCGGCTTCTCCCATAGAATCCCCGGGTCGACACCCGCTTCGATCAATCGGTCCTCGAGCAAAAACAGCGACGCCGTGTCGATCAGTTGTTGGCTTTCACCCAAAGGACCGGTCGTGCGCATGGCGCCCAATGCACCGGCATTGCCTTGGTTGCCTTCGAACACGGTGCCGTTCAATGCAACACCGCCGCCGATCATTGAGCCAATAAAAAAGTAGAAGTAGTCACGGTATTCTGCCCCACGTCCATAGAGATGCTCTGCGTGACAGGCGGCTGTCGCGTCGTTGACCACAAAAACCGGCAAATCGCTGAACTTGGCGACCTCGGAAAAGAAATTCACGTTTCTCCAAGACCTAAATTTTTTTGCAGCAAGCCCAGACAGATCGTGCCATTTCCAAAGTTCAAATGGAGTCCCGATCCCGATCCCACAAACACGATCACGAAGCCTCTGAGGCTCGTGGGACAGAAGCGTTTCCAAACCAGACTCCAAAAAACCGAAAATGACCTCTGGTAGCGGATAGTCATAAGTCGTGGAAAGTTGGCGGCGCGGCGTGCCAGTAAAGTCGATCAAGAGCAGATCGGCGCTACGCCGCCCGATCTTCATCCCAACCGACAAGATGCCTTCCGGGTTTAATTCCATAGGGGTTGAGGGCTTTCCAACCTTCCCGCGAAGTGGAGTACCACGCTTGAGAATCGCGTCCTTTTCTAGCTTGCGCAGAATGATTGATACAGTCTGAGGAGACAGGCCCGTTAATCGCGCGACGTCGGCGCCTGCGGCGGGCCCATGCCGTTGTAAAACTGTCAAAATCAGACGCTCGTTGTGATCGCGAACCCCGCTTTGACTTACCCCACCGGTCAGTGTGTTGAGCGCTTCTCTCTCCATAAGCCTGAACATAAACACCTTGTTTTCTTATGAAAAGGTACTTCGGTAAATTAATAAATAAACTTTATTTATTTATTGACAGAAGGACTAGAATCACAGTTTCTTGAAATAGACCTTCATTGGAGGATGAGGGCGAGTCTCGTTGGCCTGCCATGCGGGGCATCAACAATTTTCTGGGAGGACTACATGAAAAATCTATTCAAGATTGCCGCATCTGCTACCGCGCTTACGGTGGCTGCTGCATCTGCTCACGCAGCCGGAGAAACCGTTTGTCTGATCACGAAGACAGATACCAATCCATTCTTTGTAAAGATGAAGGAAGGCGCAACGGCCAAGGCCGAAGAGCTTGGCATGACCTTGAAGGCCTTTGCCGGTAAAATCGACGGCGACCATGAAACTCAAGTTCAGGCCATTGAAACTTGTATTCTCGACGGCGCAAAGGGAATTCTCCTGACGGCCTCGGACACAAGCTCGATTGTCCCCGCTGTTCAGCAGGCGCGTGACGCTGGCCTGTTGGTTATCGCTCTGGACACGCCGCTAAGCCCGATTGATTCCGCTGACGCAACCTTTGCGACTGACAACTACAAAGCTGGCCTGTTGATCGGACAATGGGCGAAGGCAAAGATGGGCGACGCAGTGGCTGACGCCAAAATTGCGACGCTTGATCTGAACGTCAGTCAGCCAACCGTGGACGTTCTTCGCAATCAGGGCTTCCTCGACGGCTTCGGTGTGGACCTGGCAGACCCCAATGTCATCGGCGATGAATCTGATGCTCGATTGGTCGGCAGTGACGTGACCGACGGCAACGAAGAAGGTGGGCGCCGTGCCATGGAAAACCTTCTGGCCAAGGACTCGACGATCAACGTGGTTCACACGATCAACGAGCCGGCGGCGGCAGGTGCCTATGAGGCATTGAAATCTATTGGACGTGAAAACGATGTGCTGATCGTTTCGGTCGACGGTGGCTGCCCCGGTGTACAAAATGTGCAGGCCGGAGTTATTGGTGCCACAAGCCAGCAGTATCCGCTTTTGATGGCTTCGCTTGGCGTCGAGGCTATCAAAAAATGGGCTGAAGAAGGCGTAAAGCCTGAAAACACGCCCGGAAAAGACTTCTACGATACCGGAGTCGCGCTCATCACGGACCAACCTGTTGATGGCGTGGATTCGATCTCGGTCGCCGAAGGCTTAGAACTCTGCTGGGGCTAAAAAGACCTAATGAATGAGGCGCATGAGAGCGCCTCATCACTCCTTTCACCAGCAAACCGAAACTTCCTGTACACTGATCTCGTGGGCGTTACGCCGCCCGCGAAAAGGGGGAGATATGTCCGAAGCAAACCAAAGCGCCCAGGAATTTGAATCCGCTGCTAGCAGAACAGAAACTGTTGCGGCTTTTGAGGACCATCGGCGTGGCGTTCTGGGGAGGTTGCAGCATCTTCTTCACGTCAATCCATCCTTTGTACCTCTTATTGTCTTAGTCAGTGCAATGTTGATTTTTGGCCTGCTTCTGGGCTCAAAGTTCTTCTCTCCGTTCGCAATGACTTTGATCCTTCAACAGGTCCAGATTGTGGGCATCGTGGCTGCCGCGCAAAGCCTTGTTATTCTGACGGCCGGAATTGATCTGAGCGTCGGTGCGATCATGGTTTTTTCTTCCGTCATCATGGGGCAGTTTACGTTTCGGTACGGTATTCCAGTGCCAATTGCCGTTATGTGCGGGCTTGCAGTCGGAACTTTGATCGGAGCCCTTAACGGGTGGCTTGTCAGCCGAGTTAAGCTCCCGCCATTTATCGTCACGCTTGGAATGTGGCAAATCGTTCTGGCTACAAACTTCCTGTATTCTGCGAACGAAACCATTCGCAGTCAGGATATTGAGGCAAACGCGCCGTTCCTTCAGTTTTTTGGAACCAAGTTCAGCATTGGTGGAGCGACCTTTACAGTTGGCGTCGTTTTCATGCTCGTCCTGATTTTTGTGTTGGCATATGCACTCAAACACACGGCCTGGGGGCGGCATGTCTATGCGGTCGGAGACGATCCAGAGGCTGCCGAGCTCTCCGGTGTCAACGTCCACAGAACTCTGATGTCCGTCTACATGCTGTCCGGATTGATCTGCGCCTTTGCGGGCTGGGCTTTGATTGGGCGCATCGGGTCGGTCTCGCCGACCTCCGGCCAATTGGCCAACATTGAAAGTATCACCGCGGTTGTGATCGGGGGCATCTCATTGTTCGGCGGGCGAGGATCCATTCTGGGATCGTTGTTCGGAGCTCTGATCGTTGGCGTGTTTACTCTGGGGCTGAGGCTTCTGGGCGCAGATGCACAGTGGACCTTCCTGTTGATCGGTCTTCTCATCATCGCAGCGGTCGCAGTCGACCAGTGGATCAGAAAGGTATCGGGCTAATGTCAGACACAACTCCAGTCGTCCAAGGGCGCGGGATCGTGAAGCGTTATGGCCACGTCACCGCCATCGACCATTCCGACTTTGAACTGCGACAAGGAGAAATCCTTGCAGTTATCGGGGACAACGGTGCGGGTAAATCTTCCATCGTCAAGGCGATTTGCGGGGCCACCATCCCGGATGAGGGCGAGATTCTGATCGAAGGGAAGAAGGTAAACTTTAGCTCTCCAATCGACGCCCGCAATATGGGTATCGAAATCGTCTATCAGCAGCTTGCCATGTCTCCTGCCCTTTCAATTGCGGACAACATGTTCATGGGGCGCGAGATCCGCAAAAAGGGTTTCATGGGCAAATACATGCGTCAGCTCGACCGGCAAGCTATGGAGAAGTTCGCCCGCGAAAAATTAACCGAGCTTGGCCTGATGACCGTGCAGTCGATCAACCAGGCGATAGAGACGTTGTCCGGCGGCCAGCGCCAAGGCGTTGCCGTTGCGCGCGCAGCCGCCTTTGCGACCAAGTTTATCATCATGGACGAGCCCACAGCAGCTTTGGGCGTGAAAGAGAGCCGCAAGGTGCTTGAACTCATCCAAGACGTACGCGCACGTGGCATTCCAATCATCCTGATCAGTCACAACATGCCACATGTCTTCGAAGTCGCGGATCGCATCCATGTGCATCGGCTGGGCAAAAGGCTCTGCACCATTGATCCCAAGGATTACACGATGTCCGACGCCGTGGCCTTTATGACCGGCGCCAAAGAACCACCAAAAGAAGACGCCGCGTGATCGAGCAGGACGCAAAGCGCGTGTGCGACCTGATCTCCTCCCGGAGGCAGGTTGGGGTTCGGACGATTGTCGCAATCGCCGGCCCCCCTGCATCCGGAAAGTCGAATCTGGCAGAAACCGTTGTGCAAACGCTGAACGCACAACAATGTTCTGCGGTTCCGTTAGCCTCGCTGGTACCCATGGACGGCTATCATCTGGACAATCGCGTACTTGAGTCGCGTGGTCTGCTAGCGAGAAAAGGCGCGCCAGAAACCTTCGACGGATTTGGGTTTTGCAATGCAATCAGAGGACTGCAGTCTACACAACAAGAGTCCTTTCACCCCAAATTCGACCGCCAAATGGATCTGGCCATTGCCAACGCGATTGCTGTTCACCCAGAAACTCCGACTATCGTCGTTGAGGGAAACTACCTTCTGATGAAAAGCGACCCGTGGAGAAAATTGTCGGATGTCTATGCCGCAACGGTTTTTATCAGTCCGACTTTGGAGGAGATTGAAAGGAGGCTGCAAAACCGCTGGATCAAGTATGGGTTTGACCCAAAAGCCGCCCTGCAACGCGCGACAAATATCGATCTGCCGAATGCTGAACTTGTCTTCAGAGAAAGCAAAAAAGCCGACCTGACATTGAACTAGAATTACACCGAATTCGGTATGCGTTACGCGTTTTGATCAGACACAACCGACGCAAAAGCGATCTGCTGGTACTAACGGTTACCGACGTTTTCCAGTGCAATTAACGTCGTCCTATACACGATGAGGGAAGCTTATGAAGTGCTTTGTGGACACCGCAGAAGTAAACGAAATTATAGACCTGATAGACTTCGGATTATTGGATGGAGTTATCACCAATCCAAGTCTAATCGCAAAGTCCGGCCGCGATTTCAAAGAAGTCATTGCGGAAATTTGCACTCTTACGGATACGCCTGTGTCGGCAGAAGTTACAGCTTTAGATGCCGCAGGAATGGTTGCGGAAGGAGAGCAACTCGCGTCCCTCGCAGACAACGTCGTTGTCAAACTGCCGCTGACCTTGGAGGGCCTCAGAGCCTGTGCTCATTTCAAAATGGAAGGTATCAGCACAAACCTCACGCTCTGTTTCTCACCCAATCAAGCACTCTTAGCTGCGAAAGCCGGCGCGACCTATGTGTCGCCTTTCATTGGCAGATTGGACGACATCAGTTTGGACGGGATCGATCTCATCCGCGATATCCGAAGCATATTCGACAATTATTGCCTTGAAACCGAAATCATTGCAGCATCCATCAGAAGCCCCAATCATATTACACAGGCGGCCCAAACCGGACATTCAATCCAAGACTTTGCAGATTGAGTGACACGCAAAGAACTGACCGCACATCGGCCAAAGCCGCGTGTCAGATTGCCAGCAGCTGCGTGCTTCATGTCAACAACCCAAGTGTCAGAGAAAGAACTCTGCCCGTTCTACTACCCAAACCATTGCGACCAGACTTGCGCAAGCGGCAACAGCGGCGCGAGAGCCGACCCAGATACGACCTGGTTGTTTGCGCAACAACAACACCAACGGCCAGACCAATAGAACGATCATGACTTGTCCAGTCTCTACTCCAACGTTGAAGGCCAACAGGCTGTGCCAAACGTTTGGTGCATCCACACGTAGAATTTGGTGCAACATGAACGAGAACCCAAACCCGTGCAGTAACCCAATGCCAGACGTGATGGCAAAGGCCTTGAGGTCGCCATGTCCTTTCTCTGGCGGCCAAACCGCCATTGCAGCGGCGTAGATTATTGAAAGTGCTATTGCCAATTCGACAGTTGGGATAAACCACGCCCCGCTCGGCGCGAAGCCAAAGAAACCCAAAATCAGCGTTACCGTATGGCCTAGGGTGAAGCCTGTGACACGGGCGAGAAGGCTGTGTAAATTCAAAGCACCGATGATCATGCAAAGCACAAAGAGAACATGATCGGGGCCTTCCAAAATATGCCGAATACCTTCAACAAAGAAGGTCGAAGCGGCTGCGGTCGCAGATCCGGAAACATCAACCGGGGTATGCATCAGGCCCCGCGCACGAAATGTCCGAACATCCTGCTCGTTATAATCGAGGATCAGGTTCGCCGTTTCTTCTTGTCCAGGAAGCCCCGGATCAGAAGTGTAGGATAAACTGTATGCTCCAATTTCTCCCGTCACAAAGCGCAGATGAACGTCAACCATCACCTCGCCAACATAAATCTCCGTTGTTGGAAAATCATCTCTTTGAGCAAGTGCCGCGCGTGCCTCATTAAGCGTAGCAAATCCGGGCTCTTGCCCCATTGGATGCAGTCTTATCGAGACGATTACTGATGTTTGTCGGTGACCATCGATAGATAGCACAAAGCCGTTTACAGCAATACGAGCCAAGCCGGTTGGGTCTTTGTGAAATGCGGCCTTATCCAAGTAGTGCATGAGCACGCCATCTTCGATTTGATTGTATGTGTAAGGTGCTGGTTCGGGCAAACCGTCCGGGCCTTCGGGACCGACGAGCTCCGCAACCAAATACGGCATCGGAAGGCGCAAATAGACATCTAAGCCATCTTCCGAATGGGCCACATGATGAATGCGGACATTCTGGTTTAGATTGAAATGCGCCTCTGCTCTGCCTGCGCACAAAAAGATCATGGCAAACAGGAACGTGGCAAAAAACAACCTAACCACTACCACAGAATTACCCTCCTGTTTTGGCGCTTATAATCGTCAGGTCATCAAGCATCCATTGGTCGCCATGCCGCGAAACATCTAGCAAGCCACGATAAGAAACCGCTTGCCTATGTAGATGCCCCCAATGACCTCCGCTTACACGGGCAGTCCAACTGGCGAGGGCCTGATGCTGATTTCTTTCTTCGCCGGGCGTGAAGCTCTCGACATTCAGGTCTGAAATCGCTTCGACGCGAGCCATGGCGCCAGAGGGCAAAGTAACCGACAAGCCACGACGCATTTCTGCTTGAACCTTGTCGCGATTGATTGCTTCGACATATGGCTCCATCGTCGCCACGGCATTGTCATCTCGCGTCTCAAGCATCGTGGTTCCGATGTTGGTCACCAGCCCTTCTAAGATTTGACGCGTTGCGATCTCATCCGGCTCGGGCGCTGTCGACAGGTTTTGCAACGAGTATGTGACAATCGCAGCGGCACCGAATGCCCCAGTCAGACCAAGCAAGATCAGGCGCTGACCGTTTGTACGCTGCAACGAAAAATAGGCGCATATCAAACACAAAACGCCTAAGCCTAACGCAATCGAAGGCACCTGAGTTACACCTGCGACATTGACAACGACCGGGCCCGTTCTTGGGTTTGTCCAAGTTTTCAGGTGATTGTTCCAGTTTACTACGGGGTCAGTTGCATAAATCTGGGAAGGGACTGCCCCAGCCGGATCGGAGAGGGTGATCGGGATCACATCCAGACCATCCGGGAAAAGCTCCCATGCTAGATCAACTCGGTTCGGCAAGGTCGCAACCGGATAGGAAAGGACAACACCCAGCAGCATCGTCTTTCGGATTGCCTCCGCTTCATCCGGAAGAACACGCAAACCTTCGGCCCCAACTTTGATACGTGAGACCTGCACCGTTTCCGGTTTCATCGGCATGCCGTCGACGGCGAGCGGGTTTCTGGTCTCAAAAAAGTCCGAGACGCCAGACTTGATCCTGACGACATCATCTGTGGTCAGCCGGTCAGTATCCCCAAAGTCCAAATCCGCCCAAGTCTCATAGTCTTTCAAACGCAAAATTATCTCGTGCCGGACGACGCGCGGTTCCATTGCCAGAAAAGACATCATCGGGGACTTGTGGTGTCGGGTGAAATTTGGATTCTCAAATTTGCTAAACCAAGGATCATCCCAATCTGGCAGCATCGTCTCAGCCTGAGAAAGGTAACGATAGTCTGTCACCGGAACACCCATGTGCTCGGCCACAACGCCAAGTGAAGCCAGGGGAATCCCGTCTGGGCTCAGCGGGGGAATAAACTTGATCCGTTCAGGCTTACCATTGAACGGAAACTCCATATCCACATAGACGACGTACTCGCTGCGTGGGCGTGGTCGGTACTGAGCGCTCGCTGCTGTCTGCCGCGAAGTCCGGGGTCGCACATCAATCGTATTCGTCGCGCTGGTCAGTTCCTCGCCGTCTGCCCAAACCTGAAGGTTTTGACCCGTACGCTCAGCCAGCGACATACCCGAACCATCATCTGGAATGACGAATATGGGATAGTCGCTCAAATCGACCTCAAGGATAACGCGAACATGATCTGGCTGCACCGAAAGCTCGACAAAGTTCGGCGCGGTTTCTCCGCCGTAGGGGGACACAAGATCTGCAATCGATTGGCTTGCGCCAAACGCAAGACTCGCAAGCGCTGAGCCCACCCAAACCCATGTCTTGCTGCGTCCGCCAATCTTAGAAATGAAACGCGACGGCAGCATAGATACCATTCTGGTCCACATCATAGGCAAACTCCCCGCCCGAGCGGTCAGTAGAATAGTCAATTCCGTAGAACTGATAACCAAATCGCAGGGACGTGTTCTCCCAGCCTTTCCAGTCGAAACCGGCCAGAAGCAGGTATTGCAGGTCATCGCCATTCACGCCGAAGCCACTTAGTTCGGCGCGGCTGGCGAAACTCCATTTATCATTGATTTCCATCGCATAGCGGAGCGCGATCATCGGCTCGAACCAATCCTCTGTTCCGCCCAGCGTTACACCGGGCCCAGGACCAACTATGTCGATTTCTTGTTTAAGCCGGTTCCACTGAACGCCAATTGTGGCATCTGCTGCGTAACGTCGACCCGAAGCATTGACTCCGTTCGCAAATCGGTAGGCTCCTTGAACGTTTACAAAAGTCTGCCGGACATCAACATCAACGTCTGCTCTTCCGCCCGGTAGGGTTCCGTCTTCGCCAAGCTGTCCGTCGTCAGGGATTTTGGGACAGATGGCGCTCTGATCTAAGAGAGGATGTGGCTCATCTGGTTGGTTTGATTA